>NZ_CP034683.1:1462500-2062500 GCF_003990335.1 Rheinheimera mangrovi
TGTCCGCAGGCGGTGGACTGGCGCATGAGCAGGAAAATATCGAAGTACTGGAACTGGATTTTGAGCAGGCTTATTCGATGATTAGCACTGGTGAAATTAAAGACGGTAAAACTATTATGTTGCTGCAGTACGCCAAGATTAATGGCCTGCTGACCCCTAACTAAGTACGTAAAAAACCTTAGAACTGCAATGCAAACCTATGTCTCTGACTGGAATTGCAGAAACAGTTTTTTGGTTCTGTTCTGACAGATCATCCGGTGCCGCCCTTTGACTTTGATGTGGTGCCAAAAACCTGCACAGCGTCAAACTCAAGTGAAAACCAAACTACTCTTTGTTACTCCGGGCTGGGGCTCTTTGCATAAACCACTCTGCTACGGGATTGTATTCCGGAACTGCCAGATCAAAAATAACTCAATAAAACCAGCCAGAAGCTGTTTACCTGGTCGCATCAAAGCGCAGTCAATTGATTTTACAGCAACTTTGGTCAGGTAAAGCCGTGATTCATTGGGTACTATTTAGTTGTTTTATCCCTAACGCAGGATCAGAGAGTGGTTAATTATCGGCAAAGACTACAAAAAGTATTGGCGTTTATTGAAGCCAATACAGATACCGCTCTGGATATTGAGGCGCTGAGCAAGCTGGCTCATTTATCCAAGTATCACTTTCATCGCCAGTTTAGTTTATGTTTTGGCATCAGTCCTTTTGCTCTTGTTCGCAGCTTAAAACTGAAAAAAGCAGCCTACCAGCTGGCATTCAGAACTCAACTGACTGTGACCGATATTGCTTTTGAGGCGGGTTTTGAAAATGCGGAGTCTTTTTCGCGTGCGTTCCGGCAACTCAGCGGGCAGAGTCCAAGCAGTTTTCGAAAAGCTCCAGACTGGGATTATTGGCAACAACAGCACAAAGTATTGAGTGACCTGGCAGGAGTAACTATGACAGAGCCCCTGGCGTATCAAGTACAGCGCATTGATTTTCCTGGCATTTCAGTGGCAGTTTTTGAACACAAAGGCGCACCTGATCAACTGATGCACAGCATCAGGCGTTTTATAAACTGGCGGAAAAGTCAGAAATTGACACCGGCAGTCAGCCGAACTTTTAATCTGGTGTACGAGGATCCTGCGACAGTTCCAGCTGCAGATTACCGCTTTGATTTATGTTGTGAATTCGATGGCGATTTGGCTGATAACTCCGAAGCTATAGTACTGAAGAAAATTCCGGCAGGACCTTGCGCTATGATCCGTCATACAGGTTCAGATGAACAGCTAGCGCAGGTTGTACGGTATTTGTATTCGGTCTGGCTTGAGGAAACCCAAGCAGAGCTGCGGGACTTTCCATTGTTTTTTGAGCGGGTTCGTTTTTTCCCTGATGTACCACAGCATCAGGCAGTAACCGACCTTTATTTACCGATCAAGTGAGCTGCGGGTTGCCGCAGAATTTGGCGCAACCCGCGTTAGAATGTCTCTAGGCTGTGTGTCCTAACGCTTCAGCGCTTCTTCAATCACCTGACCATTTTGTTTATAGATCACGCCGTTTTTCATCACCAAATCAACGTGTTGTAACAGGTTCATATATTTAAGCACGTCACCCCTAACAGTAATAATGTCTGCTACTTTGCCGGGCGTTACTGAGCCGTATTTATCCTGCACACCCATCATTACGGCTGGCCAGTACGTCGCTGCTCTGATGGTTTCTATAGGGTCAAAGCCAAAATCGTCTACCCAAACCGCCATTTCATGCCAGGTGGTCTGGCAATGGAATTTCATCGGAATGCCGACATCAGTCCCGACCAACATCACAACTCCGGTATCTTTTAACTGCTCAATTTTGCGCTTTAACGTGGGTTTACGTAGTGGTACTAATTGGGTATACCCCAAATGGCCGGGTTTTTTAATAGATTGCTGAATATCGGCGATAGTGTCTGGCTTTAAGCCTCTGTGCCAGCAGGTATTGTCTAAATGCTCAGGATTTTTAACTGTATCCTGATAACTCCACAAACCTTCCACTGTAGGGGTCCAAAACAGCAGACCTTTAAACATGCCTGTGCCTGTGCGCTCTTTAATGGCGGTCAGCACGTCATCAGGATAACCTGGTGCTGTGGTCAGGCCTGTGTGTTCAAAGTTATCGACGCCAATTTCTACTCCGCGGCGAATTTCATTAGGTTTATGTGAATGTGCGACAACTTTTAACCCACGTTTGTGAGCTTGTTGCACTATAGTTTCCGCCACTTCACGAGGCATGTCGTCCTGATCAATCAGTTTAACTATGTCCATACCGGCATCGGCTAACTGATTGACCTTTTTTATCGCGTCACTTTTATCTTTCACTGCCCAGCGGTAGCTTTTTTGCCAGTCATCAACCTGCCATTGCAAAAATGGGCCAGAGGCATACAAAGTGGGGCCGGGGATTTCGTTTGCAGCCAGTTTAGCTTTGATGATTTGAGTATCTTCAAGCGGCGCACCTAAATCACGCACGCTGGTTATTCCGGCCAACAATAACTGCACTAAACTGGCAGGCATAATTTCATCGGCAAAACGGCTTTTGTATTTGGCTTGCCAGTGCACATAGTTGGCGTGCCCCGTTAGCTGGATATGGGCATGGCTTTCCCATAAACCAGGTAATACATCTTGTCCTTCGGTGGACACTATTTTGTAATCTGCTGGCACACTGAGGGTGTCGACTGAGCCCACTTGCTGAATGATGCCTTTGTCTATCAGGATCACGCTGTTTCGGATCAGGTTTTCAGCTGTGCCGTCGATCAGCCTGCCACCAACCAGTGCAATTTTTTCAGCAAAAACACTGGTGCTTGCGCTGCAAAGCACAAGACTAACTAGCAGTGAAATAACAGGTTTTTTCATGTGGCATCCAAATTGTTGTATTTATAGTCAATTGAAGTTAACTGGCGATCCTCTATATTGCAATGCAACTTAACCCGCATAAACTGACGTTGGGCTGTAGTTGAAATTTTTCCGCTGCCACAAAGTCAGCATAAATCTCCGTCGTTTTTTCTGCGTTGATAGGGATTTAGCATCAAACCCAGGTGGAGCAACTGTATGACGGGGAAAGGCTTTAGGTTTCAATGCTGACTAGACTACTTGATAGCCCAGCTGCAGCGCGTGCTCTATCGACTATTCGCTAATGTCACATCTGATGTGGCCATGCTATGGTATGCCGGTTTATTAAGGGGGTCGCAATGACGACCTCCAACAAGCCTGTGAGAATAAAAGGAACCTACCCTTATGCTTATCTTTTTTGTCAGTATTGCGATACTTATCCTTGGCTACAAATTCTATAGTCCCTTTGTTGAAAAACAGGCTGGCATAGATCCTAAAGCTATTACCCCACAGGAGCGTTTTAGTGAGGGCGTGGATTATGTAGCTATTAGTCCGATGAAAGCCTTTTTGATCCAGTTTCTGAACGTGGCCGGGGTAGGTCCTATTTTTGGCCCTATCTTAGGTGCTGTTTATGGTCCTGTGGCGCTGGTATGGATTGTGATTGGTAATATTATCGGTGGCGCAGTTCACGACTATTTTTCCGGTGTGATGAGTATCAAAGAAGACGGCAAAAGCTTACCTGAAATAGCCGGTCATTATTACAACGTTGTTTTTAAAGGCGTTATGCTTGTATTCACCGCCATGCTGCTGTTTTTTGTCGGTGTGGTGTTTATTATGAGCCCGGCCGGGCTTTTAAGTAATTTGTCTTATTTTGAGGACACTTTGTTAGCAGGCAATACCTTTTGGGTCTTAGTGATTTTAGCCTACTACTTTTTAGCAACCCTGCTGCCCATCGACAAAATCATCACCAAGTTGTATCCGGCTTTTGGTGTATTAATGATAGTGATGACAACCCTAATAGCGGGTGCTTTATTAATGGAAGCGCCTCATTTACCACAGGTTGCTGATATTTTTGCTTATTTTGATGGTCACCATGAACATGATTTTTTAACACCTAATCCTGATGGTGCTCCGATCTGGCCTCTGCTGTTTTTAACTATTACCTGTGGCGCTATCAGTGGTTTCCACTCTACTCAGGCACCTATTATTTCCCGTTGTTTAACCAATGAAAAATATGTTCGTCCTGTCTACTACGGTGCCATGGTCTGTGAAGGTATAGTGGCCTGTGTTTGGGCTTTGGCTGGTATTGCAGCCTTTCCTGGTGGTTATGTTGAGTTAAAAGCTATGCTGGCTCAGGGTGGTCCTGGCTTAGTGGTGAATCATATCGCGACTAGTTATCTGGGCGTTTTTGGTGGTGTGATGGCAATTCTGGCTGTGGCAGTATTTCCTATCACCTCAGGTGATACAGCCTTCCGCTCATTACGTTTAACCATAGTGGATGCTTTTAATATTCCACAAAGTTTACGCAACAGACTGCTGTTGTCCGTGCCAATTTTAGCTATTGCTTACTTTATGACGATGCTGGATTTCTCGTTGATTTGGCGTTATTTCGCCTTCTCCAATATGTTGTTATCCACCAGCGTATTGTGGCTGGCAACGAAGTACTTGTTTGATCGTGGCACTTTTCACTGGATTGCCAGTGTTCCTGCGGTGATAGGCACCAGTATGACTGTGGCCTACATAGCAACGGCTGGCATTGGCCTGAACTTACCTGCAGCATATAGCAAACCTATAGGTGTGGTCGTTGCTGTGATAGGTTTGATCGGACTTGTTGTAGCGCACAATAAAAAGAGCACTGCGACTGCTTAACACCACTTTTTGGCCGGTTTCTTTACGCCCATCTTTGTACTACACAGATGGGCGTTTTGCTTTTAGCTACAGAGCCCAACTCCGTTTTATCGCTTAGCAGCACATGCCCGCTGTGCCTGTTGTATCAGAACTCAAAAATAAGGTATGGTATTTTGTCTAATAAATAAGCGGGTCAACCCAGGCTGGTTGTGTTGTTTTGGGTTTATCAATGCACTGAATTTCTGTTTTTAAGGAGTCGATGCTATGCGACATTTAGTACTCTTTGCAGGTTTTCTCATTCTTTTTGCCAGCTTGAGTTTGCCAGTGAAAGCGCTGGACAGAGGGCGGCAGTTACAAATTACTGATGCTGCACAAAGTTCTGCTTTACTTGGGACTGTTGAGAACGCTATTTGGGCTGCAGATGGTAAAGCCAGTGACAAGGTTATTTATGTTATTTACAGCACAGAATGTGGCTGGAGCCAAAAGTTATTTAATGATACCCGTCATCTTACCGATCAAGTGCAACTGCGCTGGATCCCTGTAGCCGCCAGACAAGCTCCTGCAGTAGTCACGGATCGTACTGCGGATGCTGTGGCAGCTGGTTTTAGCGGCAAAGCAGGGCAGGTGGCTGATGGAGCTAAAGCTCAACGTGCTGTGCAATACAACAATGCAGTGATGACCAGCACAACTTACCAGTTTCGTCCTTATGCTCAGGACCGTACTTTTGCTTTTCCTACCTTGATTTATAAAACTGCTGCCGGCGTAAAAGTGATAGCGGGGAACCCTGCTGATTTAAATGCTGTGGTGGCTGAAGTACAACGTCAGGCTGGCAAAAGTGAGCTGACACCTGCAGGACTGACGATGACAGCAAATCCTGTGCTGCTGGATAAAAAGAAAAAACTGGCTCCTTTTGGTCATAACTTGCCTCAACCGGTCAAACTCTATGCCGCCCCTTCTGAGCAAGCTGCTGTGGTAGAGGAGCTGGCACAAGGCTTTCAGATGGATGTGACTGGTACTGTAAAAGACAGCGATTGGCTGGAAACCCAACCTTGGGGTCCCAAAGGTATCAGGGCATATATTAAAGCGGCTGATTACGTCCGCTTTAGCCGACTGGAGTTTCAGGTCAAACGAGCTGGCGGTAATTTGGTGACCAAAAATACTGTGCAGATACGCACTCACCCCGATGCACAGGCGCCGATACTGGATACCTTGCAACCAGGTTTTGAGCTGAGTCGTTCCGGCGAAGTGGAGCTCAATGGTCAAATCTGGGATGAAGTGATTGTCTACACAGACGGTACCAAAGGATATATTGCCCGTTAGCGCAGGCTTGAGTGAGGGGATCACTCAGCTTTTGCTCTGGTTTCGCAGACGATCAGCATGCTTTGTTTTATTTTAGGTAAGCACTTCAGGTGAGGTTCATGCTGGCAGAGCTAATACTGTAGTCAGATAAGGCGCTTTTTCAGTACCTTGCTTGTGATCTTTTGATGGAATGCAGAGGAATTAAATATGGCTAATGGAACAAATACGCCTTAAGCCTTTGGTTTTAGCCGTTTTATCTGTGCTGATGTTACCCACAGCATATGCGATGGACTACAGCAATTTTGAAGAAAATGGCTGGTCTGCTGGTATGAACCTTGGTAAGTCTGTGGCTGGAATAGAGCAGGATACTATACGCGCTGATCTGGAAAGCCAGGGTTTTAATCTGAACTCTGTTTTAGAAGATCGCCGCAGTGAAGGATACAAAATTTTTGTCGGTTATAAGTTCAATCCTTATCTGGCGGTAGAAGGTGGTTACTTTAATATTGGCGGTTTTCACACTTTAGCAAACACTACGCCAGCCACTGATTTTCGCGGTAAAACCAAGCTGTTAGGCTGGAACCTTGATTTAGTCGGCATTATGTCTTTTACCAAAGATTTCTCTGGTTTTGCCCGTATTGGCGTGACTCAAAACGAAACTGCAAATACCTACAGCAGCAATGGTTTGGTCGATGTCACGGGTTATGACGAAGATGGCAGCTATACAAAAAACAAATATGGCGTGGGTTTGCAGCACAATATTTCGCCTATTTTGACGGTGCGACTGGAAGCTGAGCGGTATCGCTTGGATGATTTGATTGCCCACAGCGGTAATGTAGATATGTATTCTTTGGGCTTAATGCTTAGATTTGGCGAAACTCAGTCCACTTACGCTGCCTCTGCGGCTCCTGAAGCTGTGCGTAGTGTACAGTCTGTTGCCGTGGTGCAAACACCGGTAAATGAAGCCGAAGTGCTGGTGCTCAAAGATGTGCATTTTAATTTTGACACTGCAGAATTAAATAACGAAACCAAAGCTATTTTACGTCAGCTGTGCAGACGCTGAAGGCGAACCCGCAGACCCGTCTGCGTATCGCAGCTTGCGCTTCAGCCAGCAGTACAGCTGAATACAATCAGGCGTTGAGCGAGCGTCGCGCTCAGTCAATCAAAGCTTTCCTGATCCTCGAAGAGGTGGATGCCAATAGATTTAAAACTGTAGGTTTTGGTCAAAGCAATCCTGCTGAATATAAAGCCAATCCTGCTGTGTTACGCTCAGATGCAGCGAAGGCCAATATGCGTGGCTTGTTTGAAATTATTGTTGAGTAAGTAATGAAAAAGCAGCCTTAAACCGGCTGCTTTTGTTACTCAGCTCCCGGATCTACAGTCAAATTTTATAACGACATACTTCTGCATTCAGTTGATCTGATAAATGCATCAGCTCTTTGCTAATGGCTGCGGATTCTGAGGTATCACTTGAGGTTTCCTGAGCTATGACCACGATTTGGTGCACATTTTTGTTAATCATCTCTGACACTGTAGTTTGTTCTTCAGCGGCGCTGGCGATCTGATTGTTCATATCATTAATAGTTGATACAGAGTGCTGGATTTCCTGCAGCGCAGCATCGACTTGCTGGGCCTGTTGCACTGTATTCTGGCTGTGGTGTTTAATTTCATTGATGGCCTGAACCGCCTGCTCTGCACCTTGCTGTAAAGAAACGATCATTTGATTGATTTCATCTGTACTTTTGGCAGTTCTGGCTGCCAGAGTGCGTACTTCATCAGCAACTACGGCAAAACCTCTGCCATGTTCACCTGCCCGCGCGGCTTCAATAGCTGCATTTAAGGCTAACAAATTCGTTTGATCCGCAATAGATCGGATCACATCCAACACAGCGCCGATATTTCTGGAGTCGTCGCCAACTTTGTCGATCACAGAAACGCCCAGCTGAACTTGTTGCTCCAGACCTCCGATCACAGAGATGGCTCTGTGCAACTTGACGTTAGCTTCATGCACCTGAGTTTCGGCGTGATTGGCAGCTTGTGCAGCCTGACTGGCGCTTTTGGCAACATCTTCTGCTGTGGCGGACATTTCATTTATCGCAGTAGCGACTTGATCACTTTCACTGTGTTGCTGTGCAACACCGGCTTCTGTTTTTTGCATTAGTGCAGCTAAGTGTTCAGCGGATTGGCCCAGACTACGCATTGAGCTTTGCACTTGCCCGACCAAGGTGGCTACTTTGCCGGAAAACTGGTTAAAAGCCTGAGCTAAAGCGCCCAATTCATGGCCGATGGACGCGTCCAGTCTTTTGGTTAAATCGGCTTCGCCCGACGCTATATCCTGCATGGCCTGAACCACATTCAGTAGAGGTTTTAAAATAGCTTTGGCAAATAAAGTGCCGATAAAAATCACCAAAGCCACCAGTATCAGAGTGATCAGAGCATCTGACAGTAAATCAGCGTAAATTTGTTGTTCTGTGACTTCTCGTTGTTTTTGCAGCATCAGCTCCAGATCATCAATATAAAAGCCTGTCGCCAGTACCCATTCACCCAGCAGTACAGCTTTTGCCAGTTTAGGTGCGGCCACAGTACTGCCGGGTTTTGGCCAGTTGTAGTTAATGTAACCGCCGCCTTTTTTGGCTGCCTCTATGTATTCTTTGACTAAAAAGCGGCCTTCAGGCGATTTGCTGTCGAGAAAGTTTTTGCCTTCACGCTCCGGTAGGTCGGCACTGACCACCTGAACTCCTTGCAGGTCATAAACAAAAAAGTAGTTTTTACCGTTTTCATAACGCAGGCTGCGCAATATGGCTTTTTTGCTGTCGTCGTCTGCAGCAGCACTTACCGCTGTAATGGCCATTTCCAGCAGGGTGTCTAATTGCTGTTTACGCTCTGCATACAATGAATCGCGCAGATGCATTACTCGGTTCTCTGCTTCATGTTGAGCGGAAAAGTAGGCTTTGCTAATAAGTACCAGAGCCAGAATAAAAACCGGGCAAAAAGCTAATAAAATCAGTTTGGTTCTTAATGATACAGAGTTCATATCGCCCTCTTGTTAAAAATGCCACTTCAACAGCAGGTTCAGGTTGTATTCGTCGCTGCGTAAGTTCGGCCGGTCTTTGACACCAAATTTGTTCAGCCACAACACATATTCAAACCCAAGATAAATTTTATCTTCAGTGTTCAACGCTTTACTTAGTAGCCATTTCAGTTGCGATGTCATATTCAGATTTGCATTATGGTTTTGTGTTGCGCTGGCCCAGTCGAGAAAACCATCGTATAAAAACTCCTGATCGCCCAGTGCAAAAGGTAAACCCCAGGTGATGGTGGTTTGCCAGTTGTCGCTGCGTTTTTCATTGTTGCGCCGGTAAAGATTGACCTGAAAATAGCGAAACTGAGCCATGTCCAGATTAAAACCTACACCATAGAGCAGATGCGTAGTCTGGCTTGACATTTCGACTGTAGTGGCGAACGTTACATCGCTGATCAAGCCCCACTTTGCCTCTGCCAGCCCCAGTTTACTGAAACTCCAGCGCGGGGCCCATTCGGCATAATTGGCTACATCACCGGAATCTGGCCTGATATGGTCGAGGAAAAAAAAACTGTCGCCCCAACTGGTGGCCGCAGCGTGTTCAAAGGTATAAATATCACGATTGTTGTCGCCTAAGCGGTAATGGTTGCCTGTTAAGTAACTGACCCGAAAGTCTTGCCAAAGCACTTCAGAGTGAAGCGAAGCAGAGCACAGCAGCAGACATAACAACAGCAGGTTTTGTTTCATAAAAATGTGTATGACAGAAGATCTAGGGATCTTAATACTGGCAGCAAATTACAGAAGGTCAATTTAACTACCAGATTTTACACAACAAAGGAGGGCGCTTAGCTTCGGACCAGCAACTGATGAATATGCTGACGCAACCAACGTCTTAAAGGATCATCCTGAGTTCTGGAATGCCAAACCTGACTGATTTGTACCTTAGGTAGCGGCACAGGACAAGCTGTGATCAGTAAATCAGGCATGGCCTTTTGTGCTATGTCTGCCACTGATTTCAGGCAGGTCAGCAGCACATTATTTTTGCTCACTATATGAGCTGGTGATAAAAAACCAGAGAGCCCGGCGCAGACTTGACGCGCTAAGCCAGACTTTGCTAATTCCTGATCAACCAGGCCGTCCAGATCTCCGGTCAGAGTTGTGACTATATGACGTGCCTGACAATAGTCTTCCAGACTCAGAGCTTGTTGCGCAAGCGGGTGTTGACGACGCAGCAGTACCACAAAATCTTCGGTCTGTAGTTTTTGCTGATAAAAGCTTTCCGGCAGATCACGATAAAAACCAGCGATAGCGATATCACAGTCGCCCCGTTCCAGCTGTTGTTTAGGTAATACGCCCTGAGTATGGCGCATGACCAACTGTACCTGCGGAGCCTGCTCATTTAATAACGCCACGAGATCGGGCAGTAGTAAACTTTCGATGTAGTCGGTGCTGTAAATCACCAGCCGGTCGGACTGAGTTAAAAAATCAGTGCCACTTTGCTGTTGATAAAAACCTTCCAGTGAAGACACCAGCTGTAATATTTCAGCACTGATGCGGATGGCTTTAGGCGTAGCTGTTAAACCCCGGGCTGCCCGGACAAAAAGCGGATCGGCAAATTCCTGACGTAGCTTATTTAATTTGTGGCTCAGCGCGGGTTGGCTCAAATTAAGTCGGTTCGCTGCCGAACTGACATTCAGTTCTTCGTATAGCACTTTAAACAGCAGCAATAAATTCAGATCTTTGCTTTTAATATTCATAATTTGAATAGCTATTATTAAATCAATTCACTTCTTTGTATTTTAGCCTTGCTGCACACTAAGCACCATAAACTCTACAGCAGAATCTAAGGTAAAAAGGTGAAGCAATGAAATTATCAACAGGCGTGATACAACTGGGGCTGGCAGTCGCTCTGACGTTAAGCAGCACTTTGACTATGGCGGCAGATAAAGTACTGATTGTCGTGACCAGCCATAGTCAAATGGGGACCACTAGTGAAAAAACCGGTTACTGGTTAGGTGAAGTAACACATCCCTATAAAGAACTACAGGACGCAGGTATTGCAGTGGATATTGCCAGTATTGCTGGCGGTAAAGCGCCAGTGGATGAGCGCAGTCTGGCAGAAGCCGATACGGTCAATCAGTGGTTTATGGCGGATAGCAAACATAACATGAAGCTGCAACAGACGTTAAAGCTGGCTGATTTAAAGGCATCAGACTATAAAGCTGTATTGTTTGCCGGTGGCCACGGCACTATGTGGGATTTTCCGCAAAACAAGGTAATACAACAGTTTGCAGCAAATTTATATCAGAGCGGCGGCATAGTGGCGGCAGTTTGCCACGGCCCTGCGGCATTATTGAATATTAAACTGGCAGATGGCAGCTACTTAATTACCGGAAAACAACTGACGGGCTTTAGCAACACTGAAGAAGCGGAGGTGAAACTCACGAAAGTGGTGCCATTCTCCTTGCAGGATCAATTGACGCAACGTGGCGCCAGCTACAGCGCTGCTGCCAACTGGCAGAGCAAAGTGGTGGTGGATCAGCGTTTAGTGACAGGTCAGAATCCGCAATCTGCAGCCGCTGTTGGTGAGGCTGTAGCGAAATTATTGACAAGCAAATAACCCCGCACTTTACTTCTGCATAGCCACAGTCTGAACCGCAGCTGTGGCTATTTAGTGTTATTTGTTCCTTAAATCTTTATTCATAGCTGCAAAATTACTCTGGATACTGCTCGTAGGCTGGCTCTGTGGCAAAAACTTATCTAGTCTCAAACCAATGTTTTTTTTGGATATGTGGTTATGTGGGTTCGATTTTGTCTGGTGTTACTGAGTTCTGTTCTGACGAATAGCCACGCAGCTTCAAAGCAGCAGGTATTGTTGCTGACTTACCATTTAAAGGCTCCTTATGTGATTGATTGGGGAGAGCAGCGTGGTTTGTATTTTGATCTGGCGGTCTATCTGAACCACAAAACGGATAGCTATCAGTTTACAACTGAACTGATGCCAAGAAAGCGTCTGGATGTCCTATTGGCAGGGCCTTTTACCGATGTAGTGATTGGTGTCCAGCCTGGCTGGTTTAAACCCTTGGCCGATAAAATGGTTTTTACAGCGCCTTTTTTACACGACAAGGATATGTTTGTTTCAGATGCCCGAAAACCAGTGCGAGATAAAGACCTGGCCGATTTAACCGGCAAAATTTTTATTGGTTCACAAGGCTATAAATACCAAGGTATAGATGAAGCCGTTGCGGCCGGAACTATACAACGTGTGGATACCTTACAAGAGGATTATGTACTGGATATGCTCAGGCTGGGGAGGGGGGATTTTACTATTATCAGCTCTTCGACCTTGTCTTATAAATTCAGTCACGGTGAACATGCCAGGCATTTTCATGTCGCCACGACCCCACATGATGTGATCCAGCGACGTTTTATGCTCAGCAAGACTGAACCACAGCTGTATCAATTTTTACAACAGGTGATCCGGCAGATGCCTGCGGACCAGGAATGGCAGTTGTTATTAGATAAATATCAAATTCAGCAGGCTAAGGTAAATCCTTGATTTAAGATTTGTTTTTCTTGTTGTTTTTCACTAAAGCTTCGCTATGTTGTCACACTTTTGCAAAGTTAAGCCTGCATTCTAAAGCGGCTTAAACTTGTTGCATGCATCACTGTTCCTGGTGATTTTAGGGCCCCTTAGCGGGCCCTTTTTTATTCGCCTTCATTGCTCAATAGTTGTTGTTTAGTAACCACTCTCTGAGAAATTCAACAAAAAGCCTTACTCTGGCAGGGCGGAAGTGACCTGGCGGATAGACAGCATAGATGCCACCTTTAGGCAGTTGCCATTGGGGTAAGACCTGCCGCAGTTCACCCTGTTTTATCAGTCGTTTTGCACTGTAGTCTGTGATGACTCCAAGTCCTGCTCCGGCTTTTAGTAAAGCAGTGACCGAGCCTGTAGATCCTGCTTTGATTTGGCTGCGCATCTGCACCTGCACTTCTTCAGATTTTGTATTGAAGGTCCAATGCAATGCCGATGGCAATAAACTAAAACAGATAAAATGATGTTGCGGTAACTCAGCGGGATGTGCCGGCATGCCATGGCGTTGCAGATAAGCAGGAGAGGCGACTAACCATTGTTCAAAACTACCTAAAGAAATAGCTTTTTGGCTGGAGTCTTTCAGCCAGCCCGCTCTGATGGATAAATCTATGCCTTCTTTAACCAAATCTTTGATTTGATCACTGCTTTTTAATTCAAAAGTTAAGGCTGGGTGGTGTTGACGAAATGCTAATAAGGCTGGCACCAGCACTTGATGGGCGTAGTCTTCAGGTGCACTGATCACTAAAGTCCCACTCAGATTATGCTCTGAGCTTTGGGCTTCCATCAATTGCTGATTTAATTGCTGCAGTAAAGGCAAGCAGTGCTGGTACAGCTGTTCTCCGGCCTGAGTCAGGCTCACCAGTCGGGTAGTTCGGCGAAACAAGGCAACACCAAGCCTGGACTCAAGAGCCTTGATTTGCAAACTAACTTTGGTTTTAGCGCAACCCAGCCGTTCAGCCGCTGCGGTAAAGCTGCGCTCCTGAGCCAATACCAGAAATACAGGCACGGCGTTTAAATCAATATCGGACAATTGCATAGCGTTTATTGTTGCTCATTTAATAACAGTGAATTATGTATTGGTGTGTTTTTTAAAATCAATAAGTCCGGATAATAAGCGCTATTCACTCAAACGGAGAAGATGTTATGAATATCGCTATTATTGGTGCTTCTGGTTTTATTGGTTCAGCGCTGACAAAAGAAGCCTTAAGCCGGGGACATCAGGTGAAAGCTCTGGTCAGCCGTCCTGAAGCTGTAGAAGTTTCAGCTGGCTTAACAATTCACAAAGTGGATGTAATGGATACTGCTGCCCTGACTGCAGCTGTAAGTGGGGTGGAGCTGGTGATCAGTGCTTTTAGTGGCCACAAAGATGCTGATGTGGCTGCTTATTATATGCAGGGTTTTCGGTCAATTTTACAAGCCAGTATCAACTCAAAAGTGCCTCGTCTACTGCTGGTTGGTGGTGCTGCATCTCTTGAGTATGCGCCGGGCCAGATTTTACTCGATAGCCCTGATTTCCCTGCTGCTTATCTGGGCTCGGCACAAGGTGCGTATCAGGCGCTGCAATTGCTTAAAGCACAGAGTCAGCAAAATTGGAGTTACTTATCACCAGCCGCTGAGATTTTTCCAGGTGAAAAAACCGGTAAGTTCCGTTTAGGCCTGGATCAGTTAATGACAGACGAGCAAGGTAAAAGCCGTATTTCGACGGCGGATTATGCGGTGGCTATGCTGGATGAAGCTGAGCAAAACCAGCATGCCAACACGCGCTTTTGTGTTGCATATTAAGCTGGGCACGGCAAAGGGGCTGTTTGCCCCTTATTCATCAAGTTTTCATACATTCGTCACTAAAGCGTCATAAGCCAACTTTAGGGTAAGGCCTGATTTTTTATATAAAACAGGACTTTACTAAAAATGAAATTTTCTGCGCTACGTCTTACTTTAGTGGCTTCGGCCATAGCTTTAGGTTTATCTGGTTGTACGCTGGATGGTGATGATGGTGCAGCAGGACCAGCAGGACCTGGTGGTGCAGTAGGACAGCCTGGCACGCCTGGAACTCCGGGCCAAAATGCTCAGACAGGGATCAGCACTAAAGCTGTTGCTCGTTTTGTTACTGGTACCTATGGCGCCGGCGCAGCTGAAATTACTCAATATCACAAAGCGTCCAAGCGTATTTTTGTTGTCAACGGTGCAGCGAACAAAGTGGAAATTCTGGATGCTTCAGGCATTAAAAGCACAGCACTGACAGATGCAATTACGGCTAACAATTTAACCAGTACGCCATTGACTATGCCTGCAACTGTCATGGTGAAAAATGCCGGTGGCGCAGATGAAACCTTGACCTTAGGTTTTGCCAACTCCATCGCCATTTCAGGCAATCTTCTAGCTGTAGCTGCAGAAAATAAAGTGAAATCGTCCGCTGGTGCTGTGCTTTTTTACGATATCAGCGCCGCAACTCCGGCATTTGTTAAAGCAGTGAAAGTAGGGGCTTTACCAGATATGGTAACCTTTACTCCGGATGGCAGCATGCTGTTGGTCGCAAACGAAGCTGAGCCTGAATCCGATTACAGTGTTGATCCTGAAGGTTCTATCGGCATTATTAACATCACTGCTGGTGTAGCGGCTGACCAGGCTACTTTATTAGCATTTACTGCTTTTAACGCAGATCAGGCTAAGCTGGCGGCGCAGGGCGTGAAGTTCGCCGCACCTGCCGGTACAACTGTGGCGCAGGACTTAGAACCTGAATACATTACGGTCAGTAGTGACAGTAAAAAAGCTTTTGTGTCATTGCAGGAAAATAACGCACTGGCCATAGTGGATTTAGCCGGAAAAGAAATCACTAAGGTTGTGGCTTTAGGCTTTAAAGACTACAGCCAGGAAAAAAATGCTGTAGATGTCAGTAACAGAGATGGGGTAACGCTGACCACTTATCCTGGTGTGTATGGTATGTATCAACCAGATACGCTAGCCAGCTACAACTGGAAAGGCGCTACTTTTATCCTTAGTGCGAATGAAGGGGATGCGCGTGACTGGGACGCATATAGTGAAGAGGGCAGAGTCAGTAGCTTAAAGCGCTCAGCGGATTTAACTGCATTACAGGCAGGATTTTATTCAGCAAATGGCCTGGGTCGTTTGAATGTATCCAAAGCAATGGGCCTGAATGCTGATGGTGAATACGATGCTCTTTACGCTTACGGTGCCCGTTCTTTTAGTATCTGGGATCAAAACGGTAATCAGGTATTTGACAGTGGTTCTGATTTTGAACGCATCAGTTCAGGTGTTCATGGCGAGTTATTTAACACCAATCACACTATAGTTGAAGGGGATAGCCGTTCGGACGATAAAGGTCCGGAACCTGAAGCTGTGACCATTGGTCAGGTTGGTGATAAAACTTATGCTTTTATTGGCACTGAGCGCTTGAGTGGGATTTTTGTTTACGATATCAGCAACCCGTACGATACAAAGTTTGTTGATTACTTTCACAACCGTAATTTTGACGCTGTCTATGAAATTGACGGCGATGCTGTGCCTGCTGAAGTCAGTGGTGATTACCAGCAAGCCGGTGACTTAGGTCCTGAAAGCCTGGTTTTTGTACCTGCGGCAGACAGCGCTACAGGTCAGGCTTTGTTGTTAATGGCGAATGAAGTCAGTGGCAGCTTAACTGTATTTGAAGTTAGTCCACGTTATTAATACCTGTCGCATTGAGGGGGACAATTCCTCCTCAATGCTCTCATTCTACTGAAAACACAGCTTTTTTTTTCTTCCTTACAATACAATCCTAACCACTGCTACTATACTGAGCCCGGACGATCTGAGCTTGATGCCGGTTTATCAGTGATCTTTTATACCGACATCACATGCTTCTGCCCTGAGGAATATGAAAGACGTGAAAACCAAGTTCGTTGTTGCTGGTTCTGTGCTTTGGGCTTGTTCGGCCTTAGCAACAGAAGTAGTAACTCACCCAGCCGTGCCCATGGACCAACTGACGGTCACTCAGTTGCGCGGTATCTATTCAATGCGGCAACAAAACTGGCCTGACGGTACTGCGGTCAGAGTATTTGTATTGTCTGCAAAAAGTCCGCTACACCAGAGTTTTGCCAAAGAAAAACTACAAATGTTTCCTTATCAGTTGGACAGGATCTGGCAAAAAATTACTTATTCAGGTTTAGGCTCAGCACCGGTAGTGCTGACTTCAGAGCAACAAATGCGTGAAATGGTAGCAAATACCGCAGGTGCTATCGGCTATATTGAGAATCCAGATGAACTATCCAAGCTTAAAGTCATTCGTGTTACGCAGTAAACTATGCCTTTTACTGCTACTGGGCTGTTCATTGCAGTCGCAGGCAGACGGGCTAAAGGCAGATAAAGTGCAATGGCATGGTTTTGTTTCGCAGGGCCTTATTCAGGCACCTGAAACTAATTTCGTCAATCTGGACGACAGCATTTCTGCAGAACTTACCGATCTGGGTGTCAATATGTCCTGGGCTTTGTCGGACAATCTGCGTCTGGCAGGGCAAGTGGTGTATCTGGATGGGGGGCGTCGTTATGTCAAAGGCACCCGGCTGGATTATCTGTTTTTAGACTGGACCTTGCACAATGATTTTGACTGGCAGCTGGATATGTTTATCGGCCGGTTTAAAAATCAGCACTGGCTCTATTCAGCGACCCGTGATGTGCCTTTTACCCGCAACGCGATAGTGCTGCCGCAATCTGTCTATTTTGATTCATTTCGCGATATTGCCGTCGGCAGTGATGGTTTGGCTTTTAAAGTCACCCGTAATACCAGCATAGGTGAAATTGAACTGAACTGGAGCTGGGGCTCGACGAACTTAAGTAAAGAGCAAAGCCAAATTCTGTTGAGCACTTTGGCGCAAGGTGATGCTGAACAAGACTATGTGCATCAGGCCAGTCTGTTCTGGCGGCCTGAACAGTCAGCCTGGCAGCTGGGCGTGTCTTTACTGGACTCTGACTTTAGCTACGAAAAAGCCGATCAGGATTATTACAGCGATGGTGCTATGACAGTGCAGAGGGTGATGTTTAATGGTCGCTATGCTGCAGAGTACTGGGAGCTGAGCAGTGAGTGGGTGCAGGAGCGGATGGATATCACTGATTTTTATGCTCCGGGATTTAAGCGTAACAGCTTTAGTCAGGGCTGGTATCTGCAGGGCCGTTACAATCTGTTGCCCCGTACCTGGGCTTTGCTGAGTGTGGATCTGTTTGATTTAGATAAAGACGATCGTAGTGGTCGTAAATTTTCTGAAAGTACAGGGGGGTTAGTACCAGCTTATTTTGGTTATCAGGACGAGTTAACTTTTGGCCTGACTTACGATATTAAAGATAATCTGCGCTTAACTATGGAACATCATTGGGTGAAGGGAACGGCCCGTCTGGCCTATCCTGTAATGCCTGATCTGCAGCACAATCAATCTGAATACTGGCAAATGTGGGCTATGCAACTGATGTACTGGTTTTAATTTTTATGCGGCCTTTTGTATTTAGTTTGCCCTGGAAAATATTGCTGGCGACTATCAGCGCTTTACTTTGCATGACGGTACTGCAAACCAGTCTGGGTTTGATGCGGATGAGCGAAGAATTTGACCGGCAGCAGCAGGTGAAACGTGAATCAGCGCGTCAGCAATATCTGCAGCAAAACAGCATTATTGAGCAGCAACTGCGGGTCTGGCTGGAAAGTTTTTCTGATTTGGTGCAGCTTAGCCAGCACGATGATTTTTCTGATTTTATTCAGCGCTTGGCCGAGCAAAGCGCCAATATGCAATTGCACCTGAATGTAGAGCAAATCTGGTTGCATGACAGCAATATGCAACTGCTATTCAGCAGCGGGCAACAAACTCCTTATTTCTCGCCCGCTTTAATCAAAAAGGTGCTGACAGAACAAAGTCCATCCACTATCAATTTATGTGTGGTGAATTGCGTCAAACAACTCAGTTTGCCGGTATTAAACCGCTCAGGTGAAGTCGCGGTGATGACTGTGACCACCACTTTGGTGGATATTTTATCGGCCTTGCATCATAGCCTGAATTCCGATGTGGCATTAATTCGTGCCAGCAAAACTGCCGCAGGACAAATTAACCGTGAGCTGATATCCAGCTCCAACCCTGAATTACTCAAAGCGCTGTTGCGGATGGTTTCCGATCAGCAGGCTGATCTGGCGTTAAACAAAGGGCTCGAGTTGCAGTATAACGGTCAGCAATATCTGATCTCGGCCTTTGAAATGCAAAGCAAAGGCGTGTATCTGGCTGTGGTTGACAATATCAGCGATTTTATTGCGACCAATAATGGTTATCGCCGGCAGTTACTTATCACTTCAGTTATTTTGTTTGGCTGTATGGTGTTGCTGGTGTATCTGATCACCAGCCGGATCAGCCGAAGGCTTAAAACACTTAGCCAAGCCTTGCCTTTATTGTCACAAAAGCAATATGCAGGCTTTCGTCAGCAAAGTCATTTTCAGGCCAGCCTGTGGCCGGATGAAGTGGATTTGTTGCGTCATGCCGCCGAAGAGCTGAGTGTTGAGCTGGAACTGCTGAACCATAAAGTTGAGCAGCATACCAATGAGCTGGAAAAAGTGGCGATGTATGATCTGCTGACTACGCTGCCGAACCGGAATATGTTGCAGTATCAACTGGAACGCATGCTGGCCAGTCAAAGTGCGGAGAATAAGTTTCTCGCTGTACTATTTGTCGATTTAGATGACTTTAAACGCATCAACGATAGCTTAGGCCATGCTCAGGGAGATAAGTTATTAAAACTGGTGGCTCTGCGTTTAAAAGATTGCTGTGGTACGAACGACTTATTATGCCGTTTTGGTGGCGACGAGTTTGTCTTTGTGTTGCCTCAATTGACAGACCTGGATGCGCCTTTTCGCTTAGCCAGTCAGATATTGCAGCGGATCCAGCAGCCTTTGACCATAGATCAGCAAAACTTTGTGATGACGGCCAGTATTGGCCTGACCATGAGTGCAACCGGCCCTGCGCAGGCTGATGATTTAATCCGCCAGGCCGATTTAGCTATGCATGAGGTGAAACTCAATGGCGGCAATGGTGCTCAGGCCTATAATCTGGATATGTATCAGCGGGTACAGCAAAGGGTTTTACTGGAGCAGGATTTAAAAGATGCCCTGTTATTACATCAGTTTAGTGTCAGTTTTCAGCCGCAAATGACCATAGCAACAGGTGCCCTGTATGGTTTTGAAGCCTTGATCCGCTGGCGTCATCCGGTACGGGGTATGGTTCCGCCTGACGAGTTTATTCCTGTGCTGGAACAATCCAGACAGATAGTTCCGTTAGGCTACTGGATTATTGAACAATGTATGCAACAGTGCCTGGCTTTGCTGCACAGTGGCTGGCATCAGTTTCGTATTGCGATTAACTTGTCGGCTGAGCAGTTTGTTGACCCGGAGTTGATCCCGACACTAAAACAGTTATTGGACAAGTACGAGCTGCAGGGATCGTATTTTGAATTGGAGCTGACAGAACGGACTCTGGTGCAAAGTATTGAAACTATGCTGAACATTATGTTGCAAATTAAAGCCATGGGCATTCATTTTGCCATTGACGACTTTGGTACCGGCTATTCGTCCTTGAGCTATCTGAAAAAGATGCCGATGGACTGCATTAAAATTGATAAAAGCTTTTTATCCGGCATGTTAGAAAACGCTGCTGACTTTCAAATTATCGCCTCTACTATTGCTATGGTGCAAAAGCTGCAATTGCAGGTTGTGGCTGAAGGGGTCGAGACGCGGGAACAACTGGAGCTATTGCGGCAGCAGGGTTGTGATATAGCGCAGGGTTATCTGATAGCCAGACCCATTCCACAAGCTGAACTGGCTGGCTTTTTAGAAGAACATTTCCCGAAAGGTATTTGGCGGGGTCAGAGTCTTTGACTCTGCCCCTTGATTAACGGCAAAGCTGACCTTGTTGGATATAAGGGTTCAGAATAGGAGCCATACCTTTGAGCACCTGCAGTGGCAAGGCTGAGGTAAAACTAAAATCTTCAGCGCCTTTACCCGGCACAAAAGCGGTTAGGGTGCCGAAGTGATTATCACCCAGATAAAACACAAAAGTGGCGGTACGGTTAATGGTGGTGGCTTGTACTGTGCGACCCCGAATAACCTGAGTGGCCATTTTGTTGTCACCAGTACCTGTTTTACCACCTATCAGTAAAGGCGAACCATCCACTTTGGTAAATGAGCCCTGTAAACGACGTGCTGTGCCACCATCTGCAACCTGTGATAAGGCATAGCGCAACGCTCTGGCGACTTCAGGTTTCATCACTCTTTTGGCTTCCTGTGGCTGATATTTTAATTTCACTTCATAAGGTGTATTGGCGGCAAAATGCAGTTGGTCCACTCGTACTGTAGGTAACAACATACCGTCATTCTGAATAATACCAATCAGCTCGGCTAAAGAGGCAGGTCTGTCGCCTGAGCTACCCAAGGCAGTGCCAAGTGAAGGCACCAGGTGGTCAAAGGCGTAACCAAGTTTCTTCCAGCGTTGATGAATATCCAGGAAGGCTTCTACTTCCAGCATTATGCGGATACGGGTATCACGGGCGCTGCGATGTGAAGTTTTAAATAACCAGCGATACACTTGCTGGCGCTGGTCAGCTGATGCGTCAACAGCTTCCTTAAAGGTGGCTTGCGGGTTTTGTTGCATAAAGCTCAGTAACCATAACTCCAGCGGGTGGACGCGAGCTATATAGCCTTGATCCATCAGACTGAATTTACCCGGACCGTATTTGTTGTACAGTTCATCAATATCTTTCACTGTCAGGTTTTCTTCTGGCAGGCGCTGCTGTAAGAAGGCACTGAATTTTGCAAAGTCAGAATCTGGCAATAAATAACGGTGCACTGCCGCCAGACGGTCTGGTGTTTGTTTTAAGCCTTCGAAAAAAGTACTTAAGCGGTCTTCCTCAGTTTTCTTCTGATACTTACGCCAGAACCGTTGCAGGAAAGAGCTGCCTTCTTTATCAGCAAAACGGCGTAAATAATCCTCACGACGAGGGTCTTTGTCGTTTTTCAGTAATAAAGAGGTACTGCCTGCGGTTTGGTAGCTACTGCTGTAGGCCACTATATCGCGCATGATGCGTACAAAAGGCAGGTTGATCGATTCTTTTAACGACTCCAGCACTGTTGGAACTCTGCTGTCTTCTTTTTTCTGGAAGTTATTAAAAACCTGTAAGCCTCCACCGGTAAAGAAGCGCTCAGAAGGAGAGGCAGAGTAGGTGCGTTGCAAGGCTGCATCAAGCATTTTCGGTAAACTGCGGTCCGCTGTGTGCGCCATATAAGTGGCTGCCCAGCTGGTTAAATTATCGTTTGGAGCTATTTCCAGATTGAGCAGATTTTCCGGCAGCTCATCAATAAAGGAGTCGTGCAGTTCAGCGACTATCTCCAGGTAGGTCGTCAATACACGTAACTTGGCGGTAGACCCCAGCTCCAACTTACTGCCTTCGTTTAAATCAAAAGGTTGATCGGTATTGTCGGTTTGCACCCTTACTCTGTTGCCACCCGGTGTTTTTTCAAACAGTGTAAAGCTGTAAGTGACTTTGTCGGTATTGGTCGCACTTAATAACCTCTCGCCCAAAAGCCCTACTTTCTCTGCTACAGCAGGGGAGGCCAGGCTGTTCAGATAATGACTGACTTTTTGCTGCAGTTCATGATGCAAAGACACTTTGGCGGTTAAATCCAGCCGGTCTAAATCATACAGCTGTTGGTTCAGTAAGTTACCCAGACGGCCACGCGCAACATTGATACCTTTCAGGGTCTGGGCATCTTGTTTAATCCCAGGCGCTTTACCGCCTTTAAACAATAAACGTTGTGACATGGCGGAATCTGCTAGTTCTTTATCTATCACATTGGCATTGGCCAGCACACGTAAATGGCTGTTGGTCAGCTCTTCTAAATCATCGTGACCTTGTAACAAATAATACGATGGCCGACGCTGCGCTATCATCAGTGCCAGTACCTGCCGCAAAGCCAAACCTCTCAGACTTTTATTCTGCTCTGTAGGCTCAGCATTTAAAACCTGATTAAACCGGCCAAAGTCTGTGCCAAACCAGGCCCATAGTGCATCACCTACACCATGCACTTCACCAAAACCCGGAGCGGACGATAGCGGCACAGAGTTCAGATAATCCAGCACAATTTCATGACGGGTTAAAGAGGTGTCTGCACCATAGCGATAAGCTCGTACTGAGCCTGACACCATCTGTAAAAATTTATCAGTAAAACTCTGAGTTAAGCCCTGTGGCGAATGCCGGTATTTTTCTATCTGAGTGGCGAGCGTACTACCACCAGCAGATTGGCCCTCTAAATTGAGAACTTTAGTCACCTGAGACACTGCCGCCATCATAAAACGTGGCCAGTCTACGGCCGGGTTAGATCGGGCTGGTGAGGTGAGCAGTTTACGGTTTTCGATAAATAACAAGCTGTTACGTACTACCGCAGGCACATCAGCCGGATGTTTATAGACCCGTTGCGGATGAGAAAATGAAAACAGTTCTTCGTTGCGGCAATCCCCGATTAATAAACCACCCTGAGCTTTTTCACGGTAGGGCGGGAAAAAACCTAACTGGGTATAAAACAGCAGTTCAGATGAAAATGCGGCTTGTTGTTCTACAACAAAATTACTTTGCGTTAAACGCGGAATAAATTTAGAGAGCTTGGAATAGCCTAACCGTTGATCAAAAGGCCCGGCTATCGGATAAGACACCTGATCAGTGGCACCAGATTGCAGCTGATAGGTTAGTTTTTTGGCGTAAAGGCTGATTTCTTTTGATTGATAATGTGCTGTGTGCAGCTCATAAGCGACCAGTGCTGCACCAGAGAGCAGCAACAAAATAAGTAGCCAGGGGATCAGGCTACGACGCTTGTGTTTGATCACCGGCGCAGGTTGCTCTGACGGTCTTTCGTCACGGTAGTTATCAAATTGCATTTGATTAAAATCTGGTGGGGATGACAAGTTCTTATCCATGAGTTCAGGCATCTGCCATGTCATTCGATTTTAACTGGTATAGGCTTGTTTTGCAGCTGAATTTTAGTGAAGTTTGTGGTTCAAACATACTGATTTATCTCCATTTACTGCTTTGGCTTTGCTTTTGACTTCAAGGTCGGCTCTAAAACCCTGCCGTCAAACCATAATTCAAGACTGTGCCGGAAGGCAGGATCGGCCTGAACTTTGGGTATCACACTGTTAATGAGTTCAATTTGTTGTTTGCCCCAATCACTGTTACTGCAGCCAACAGCCCCGGCAATGGGCAGAGGTAATTCGGCGATAGGCACATAAACCAGCCCTTTGGCTTGTTCCGGTGCCGTTTTATTCAGATAGGTCAGGACTATGTCGTAGTCCAGAGTGAAATCAATGCGGCCACTCTGAATCATTTTCAGTAAAGCCACAGGTCCATCATCACCTGAGCGGATTAACTCACTTTTTCGATAAGGTTCCAGTAGCGGTTCCAGATCGCCGTATCTGCGACCCGCTGCCAGCCCAAGTTTAAAGGTCTTTGCTTCCAACAACCGCGTCAGTTCAAGTGGGGAGCTGAACTGTTGTGTCAGATGATTCGCCAGCGCCTGACGGGTAATAACGCCTTGTGGTCTGTACCAATGAGTGGGGGTGCTAAAAACCGCAGTTTTAGTAGGTTGGCTTCTGTGGATCATGCAAGGAAAACACAACTTTTCCCTTTTATTCAGTGCCTGATGAATGCGGGTTTGAGGCATCAGTAACACTTGATGCTTTGTTTCGGGTAATTGCTGTTGGAGACTACTTAACAGTTGATCACACAAACCTTGTTGATCAAAAAGGCCTCCGACAATATGAAAAGGAGGTGCAGTGTTGATTGCCCAGTTCAGTAGAGGTTTCGAGGGACTGGTTACGCCGGTGCTACTGAGCAGCAGTGCCACAACAACCAGGACAAATCGCATCTGAGCTGCGCCTTAGATTTTTCCTTAACATATTGTTAATCTAACGAAAGCATAGCCAGAGGACAAGGTTTAATTCAGTTCAGTAACAAAGTTGCTGAACTGAATACTTCACCCAAACACAGTTTTAATGGTGGTGATGACCACCAACGCCATGCGCATGGCCGTGTTCAATTTCTTCGTTTGACGCTGCACGCACATCAATCACGTCAATATCAAAACTTAAGGTTTTGCCAGCTAACGGGTGGTTGGTGTCCACCTCAGCTTTAAACATACCTACTTTAACCACAGTGACCTGACGTTGACCTTGTTCGGTATTCACCACGGCCACCATACCTGGCTTCCATTTTTTTGCGCCCATCAGGTGTTTGACCTGAACGCTTTGAATGGAATCTTCAGTGCGCTCACCGTAGGCATCGGCCGGAGCCAAAGTGACGTTAAATTTATCACCAGCCTGATGGCCTTCCATTGATTTTTCTAAACCTTCAATCAGGTTGCCATGACCTTGCAGGTATAAAACCGGGTCCTGACTTCTGGAGTTTTCTAATACGCCAGTTTCATCTGATAAGGTGTAGTGGAACTGAACCACAGTGTCTTTAGTGATTTGCATTGTTTGTGTATCCGCTGCTTGCTAAAAAATGGCCGCTATTATTACGCAACCCATCAGTCGGGTCGACTTTTTTCTATGATTGATGCAGTAAAGCAGGGTGGGTTTGAGCCCAGCTTAACGGGTCCAGCGCGTAGAAAGAACGTAACTGCTGATACAAAGCGCCGTGTTGAGCTGCAAATAGGTCAGGTTGTTCAAAAAACACCTCTGAAATCACTGCAAAAAACTCTGCCGGATTGGTGGCTGCATAGGCGTCAAACAAGGTCGGTAAGCCAAGCGCCAATTGCTTTTGCAGTTGTTCGAATTCATAAGATAAAACCTCTGCCCATTGTTGATAAGCTTCGGTACTTCGAAGCAAAGGCGCACCAGTTGCCTGACCTTTTAATTGATCCAGTTGATGTGCAAATTCATGGATCACCAGATTATGGCCATCGTTGCAGATTGCTGCTGACTTTAAGGTATCAACCCAGGACAAGATAATCTGGCCGGTTTGCCAGGACTCCCCCAAACGTACCTGCGCCATTTCGCTAACAACTCCCGCTGCATCGGATTGCGCTGTGGGCACGACAAAAGCAGCCGGATAAATCAGAATTTGTTTTAGTTTCGGATAATAATGAGGGGGCTTATTTAATAACAACAAACAGGCCTGAGCCGCTATGGTCACTCTCATTTCGTCAGTGACCACCAAGTCAGCACAACCAATAAATTGCTTTTCTGCGACAAAGACCTGGATTAGCTTTTTCAGTTGTAGCTGTAAGTCGGCAGGTAAGGCGCGAAAGTAGGGCATGCGCTGCTTTAAAATTTGGCGCCATGCGGCAGGAAAAGGCTGCTGCTGAATTTTTTCCCGGCGATACGCCCTCCAGACCGGCGAAAAAAATACTGCGGCCAACACCACGAATGTCAACAAGGCTAAAAACAATAAAGGCACAGACAGTGCTCCATTTGGTCTTTGATAATGCAGTTATGGCGTCTGCTGTTATAAATTCAAGCTCAGTGTGGTGGAACAGGTTGCGTCCTGCAGGAAAAAAACTATAACCTTGGATTAACCCTAAGCGAACGAGCTTCCTGATGAATCTGTTTCAACTGAATTTATACCCTGGGTTAGTACACCCAATTTTATTACAACTGCGCGATCCACATATCCAAAAAGATCGACTGCGCTTTAAATTTAACTTAGAACGCTTGGGGTTTTTACTCTCGGCGGAATTAGCAAAAACTCTACCTGTGCATAAGGTTGAAGTACAAACCGTATTGGGAACTACAGAAATACCGGTGCCCACACAGCCTCCGGTATTAGTGACGGTGTTAAGGGCTGGCCTGGCGTTTTACCAGGGCTTCGCTAATGCCTTTGATGATGCAGATAGCGGTTTTATCGGCGCATATCGTGTTGAAGGCGAGTCAGCTGAGCAGTTGGAGATCCGGATGAATTACGCGGCTTTGCCTGATTTAACAGGCCGGGATTTGATTTTAATCGATCCTATGCTGGCCACGGGAGGGTCCTTACTTAAGGTTTGGCAATTGATTGCAGCTCAGGCAACACCACGTTCTGTGCATGTAGCAGCAGCTATTGCCGCACCTGAAGGCGTTGAGGCGTTGCGCCAGCATTTGCCTGAAGACAGTTATCTGTGGTTAGGCGCTTTGGATCAGCATCTGAACGAGCAAGCTTACATAGTGCCGGGTCTTGGTGATGCCGGAGATTTATGTTTTGGTCCTAAGCTCTGAGGTTTGGGATCTCAGGGCGTTTGAGCCGCTAATGGTTGTCGGATCATCCATTGTTGTTTGGGGGCAATGATCTGCTGCAAAGGCAAATGTTCAATACTTTGTCTATCCAAAATCCGTATTTGCGGGCTGACTTGTTTGGCGTAAGGTTGTTGTTCCAGGATCCGTAGAGCTAAATCAATACTGATGCGAGCCTGGATCACTGGCGAATCAGTTGCTGCCGCCAGCAACTGAGCGCTTTGGATCAGCCTGACTACCTCTGGATTGGCGTAATACGCCATCACTTCAGTTTTTGTCAGGTTTTCGGCTGAAATAAAATTCTGAGCAACACCAGCAGCCACTGCATTGGCCAGCACATAGTTGGGCTGGTGATGGCTAAACAGCTGCCGCACTAAAGTCGCCTGCGAAAAATTGTCTGTAGCACCATAACCAGCATGCACAAGCTGGAGCGGACTACCTTGTAATTCCTGCTTTAAACCCTGTTCTGCATCTTGCACCCATGCAGCCACAGCAGGGCCGGGAAACCAGGCCAGAGTGGCGTTCTGTTGCTGATTGTGTTTTAACAAATACTGGATGCTTTTGGCCGCCATATCTGCAAAAGACACTGAAGATCGGGCCGTAATAGCCGGGCTCTTAATACCGTTAATCAAATCGATGACCGGAATACCGGCATTTTTCAGCTGTAAAATCAGATCATTTAAACCTTCGCTAGAGATAGCGCCAATAATCAGTGCGTCAGCTTTATTACTGACACAATCCTGTAGTTGCTGACGTTGGCGCGGTAAGTTCTCATAACCTCCGGCTTCATAAATGCCTAATTGTACGCCCTGACGTTTGGCTTCTTCCGCTAACCCCCAGGACACGCCCCACCAATAATGATCTTTGCCATGAGGTAACAGAGCACAGAGCCGCCATACTTTAGTGACTTCTTGCAGCGGCTGGTACTGCTGCGGCTTTCCATCTGCCGTTACGTCAACCGGATACCAGTTTTGCTCTGCCCCTAATGAGAAGCTAAAGCTAAAACCTATTATCAACAACGCTTTGAACATGAAATCCCCTTTTTATATCTGTATAAAACTAGAGGAGATTTCAGCACTTGGCGAATAGTCTTTTAGTGTTGAGCCAGTTTTTTGCGTAAATGCCAGAAATACCACAGCACCATAGCCACCACCAGTGGAATGCTGATGGACTCTATGGTTTTAGCGGGCCACTGCGGGATCCAGTGCACTATGGCTTGCTGAGCTTTGGTTAAAAGTTGCAGCGAGTAGTAGCTGATAGCGACCACCGACAAGCGCTCGACTGCACTTTGTAATTTAAGCTGCAAGTGGGCTCTTTTATCCATAGACGATAACAGCGTCTGATTTTGCCAGGCCAGCTTTAAGTTAATTTGAGTACGCAGCAATTCAGTTGAACGGCCCAAACGTTCGGCCAGTTGTTGCTGACGCTTTAAAATCGACTGTGCTGTGCGCCAGGCTGGTGTTAAGCGTCGTTCGGTAAAATGTTGCAACGACATTAAGCCTTCAACAGGCTGTTCATCCAGACTTTTTAGCCTGTCCAATGTCAGTTGATAGTAGGCATGACTGGCCTGCAATCTGCTGCTGTTTTCTGAAATCTGATGTTCTGTTTGCGCTGCCAATTGGATCAGTTCATCCAGCAACTGCTCGTCATTGCCCTGTTTTTGTTCGATGCGCGAGGTGATGACCGCCAGTTGCTGCTCTTGTTGTGGTAACTGATGCAGTGCTTGCTTGCAGTAAGGCCAGGCTAACAGAGCCAGTTTGCGGTAGTTGCCCAAATCAAACAACTGCTGCACTAAGGCGCCTAAAGCACTGCGGCTTAAGCCGTTATCCAGCACCAGCATGCGGCCAGCACCTTCGTTGTGTTTACGAAAGTCGGTCCAAATTCTGGCTTTGCCGTTAAATACCATGCTGCTGATTAAATGTTCACTGACAAAAAGCTGTGTTGGATCTTGTGTCGCCAGTTGAGCCGGCTGAACTATGCTCAGCTGTACCACCCGAAACAATTGCCCTGGCAGGCTGGCAAACCATTCATGATCCGGCACTAATTCCTGCGGATCACAAAACAGGCTGGGTGCTGTACCAGTGCGGATAAAGGTATAGGTAGAGAATTCATTATGTCGCTCCCAGCGCAGCCAACTGGCGCCCAGTTGCAAATTACAATCTTGTTCATGTGGCTCGAGGTTTTTACCCTGTTGCAGCGCCAGTTGCTGCATGGCCTGATATTCAGCAGTGCGTGAAGTGGTGGATAAGGTCAGTACAAACTGACAGAGCTGACAAGGAGAGTCCAGAGCCGGAAAAAAGCGTTGCTGTAATTCTTGTTCCAGCAAATCGCGTTGCGGGTGTTGGCGTAAATAAAGTTGAACCATAACAGACTCCAAAACTAAAAAACAAACAAGCCCCTGAACTAAAGCAGTATCCGTACCCAGCCATGACAGTCTGATGTCAATTGTTTGATTATATTGATAAATTTAATCTTCTCTCTGTGAGATTTCTTTGAGGATCAATACCTTGATGTGCTTTTCCTGCACAACAAAGCACTAAAGAAGTGCACTTCTGTTAACACTTTATTTTCAAATGAAACGAACTACACTTAAAACAGGAACACAACAAGGAGGGCAAACCAATGCGAACTTTGTATTTGTCGCTGTGTTGTACGACTATGCTGGCCACAGCACCGGCTTTTGGTCTTGAAACATTACCCCAGTTACAACTGGCTCAGAGCTATCAGCAGCAAGGAATGCTGTCTGCTTTTTGGATCAGTGAAAAACTTGATGGGGTTCGTATCTTTTGGGATGGCAAGCAAGTGCGCAGTCGCAGCGGGCAATGGATTAAGCTGCCAGACGAGTTACTGAAGCAACTGCCTGCTTTTGCGCTTGACGCTGAATTATGGGCCGGCAGAGGTCAGTTTCAGCAGGTGATGCAGGCTTTACAAAGCTCTGGAGCCGGGCTCTGGCAGGGTATTCGGCTAATGGTGTTTGATGCACCACAACAGCCCGGCACTTTTACCGAACGGTTGCAGTTTTTACAACAGCAATTACCGCAGACCGCATTTGTGCAGTTGTTACCCCAACAGCAGTTGCAGACAAAAGCTCAGCTTGATGAGTTATTGCAGCAGGTTGTGGCACAAGGTGGGGAAGGCCTGATGTTGCATCATGCAGAGGCTCTTTACCAAAGTGGGCGGGTCAGTCATTTACAAAAGCTGAAACTCTTTGAAGACGCAGAAGCCAGAGTGGTGGCGCATTTACCGGGTAAAGGCCAGTTTACCGACATGATGGGTGCTTTATTGGTGGAGTTACCAGATGGCCGACGTTTTAAATTAGGCTCAGGCTTTACGGTGGCAGAACGTCAAAATCCGCCGGAAATAGGGCGTTTAGTCACTTTTCAATACCAGGGGCTGACCCATAAAGGCACACCTCGTTTTGCCGTTTTTGTGCGGGAGCGACCAGAGCCATAAAAAGCCAGTCTGCGCCTCTTGTAGCGGCCTGAACAACCAGACAGAATAGCGACCTTCATTGATGAGGTAGCTATGATCAATCTGGCCTTGATGGGCGCTTTTATTCCGACTTTTTTATTTGTCTCTGTCACGCCTGGTATGTGTATGACGCTTGCTATGACTTTGGGCATGACGCAGGGCGTGCGCCGCACTTTATGGATGATGTGGGGAGAAATGTTAGGTGTGGCTTTGGTGGCCATTTTGGCTGTGTGTGGTGTTGCCGCTATGATGCTGCAATTTCCTGCTGTGTTTCAGTGGTTTAAAATTGCAGGAGCCTTGTTTCTGGCTTATATCGGTTGGCAAATGTGGTGGGCCAAAGGCAAGTTAGCTATTCCTCAGCTTGGTGTCAGAGCCGAGTTGATGCCACGACGAGCCTTATTTAGTCAGGGTTTTGTCACCGCAGTGTCTAACCCCAAAGGCTGGGCTTTTCATATGGCCTTGTTGCCGCCTTTTATAGACAGCCAACTGGCGTTCTGGCCACAGTTACTGGTGCTGGTCTGTATTATTATTTTGTTAGAGTTTCTCTCGATGCTGCTTTATGCCAGTGGTGGTAAAGCTTTAGGCACATTTTTCCAGCAGCAAAACAAAGTGCAGTGGTTAAACCGCATCGCGGCCAGTTTAATGTTTGCGGTGGCGCTTTGGATGCTGCTGGGTTAGGGGCTGTTGAACTTTGGTGTTTATTTTTCACTCAGCGGTGCATTGGCAGCCACATGATGAGACAAGCCAATGAAATCATCGATGCGTAGTTGCGCTCTGACTTATCGTATCTTGTTGAAATAGCTCTGAAATGCTTCATTCTGGCAAACGCATTTTCAACAAGATGACGATGTTTGTACATGCCCCAATCCATTTCACTGTTGCCCTTCGTATTGCCTTTTCGACGGGGGATGATTGGAACGTAGCCTTTCTCTTTGCTCAGGTATGACCGGAACGTCTCGCTGTCATCCCCTTTATCCGCAATCATGACGGACCAGCGTTTCGGCCATCACAATGTCGTTGCGTTGGCCACCGCTAAGTTCAAAATAAACGGGCAATTCATAACTATCGACGGCCAAATGAATTTTGGTTGAGCGTCCGCCACGGCTTCTGCCTATTGCTTCATCGTGTTGTGTCGCTGCGCCGCTACTGTGTTGATGTGACCGTACAGCACTGCCGTCGATGAACAACCACTCTGAGTCAGTCATATAAGCTAACTTGCTGAATAATAAATTCAAAACCCCTTTCTTCGACCACAAATGGAATCGTCTGAATATCGTATTCCATTGACCGAATGCACCGGGTAAATCACGCCATGGGCAACCTGTACGCATGCGGAAAAGAATGCCTTCGAAGGTCATTCGATGCTCTTTTTTATCGTAAACCCGGCCACTGGCTTTCATCTGTTGCTTGAGCAACTGCCAGACTTTATCTGTTAACATGGTTCTTGGCATAACAACCCTGGGTATGACTGATTTCTGGCGAAACCATTATACCCTGTTGTTATGCCGTCTCATTTTTGTACTACAAAGCTCAACAGCCCCTAGTACACCTCGTTCATTTTCAGTTCGATATAGTGTTGGTAATGCTCTGGGTAACGCTTGCTTATATAGGCATCGATCTCGAGCTGCGGCATAAGCCTGCCGGCTTGGGCGAAATAATTAAGCTCCAACTCACTTACTTCCGGTCGTTCCTGATTCCACGCTCGCATCGCCATATTGAACTGTGCTCTTGCTAAAGACCCAAGCGCTGTATCTGATTTTACACTTGCATGAGCGAAGACTAAGTCAGTCATAGCTTCTTTGACCTGCTCGGGAGTTTCACCATTTGGCCAGTTTATGCTAACTGGATCTTCAGGATTAAATGTATAGTCAGGGATGTAATATCCTATTATTTTTTCAGCCTGCTGCATCGCATTGACAAAATTGACGACTCTCACCGCCTTGATGTTTATTTTTTGTTCTGCAATCTTTGTATGCAAATCACTGTTTTCGTCCATCACCATATTAGACAATTCTTGAATCTTATAGCCTGATGCGAATTCAATATCAGCAACCAACGGAAAACCATTCTGAATCAACACACCGAACTCAGTCTCATTCGAGAATTTTAACAAGCCAAAAAGCTCATTATTTAATTTCAAATACGCGTTCTGCTGCTCGTTATTCATTTGACTAATAAAGGTAGCAAAATTTACAGCTTCAATTTGCTGTCGTTTAGCTGCATCCGAAGGAAGCTGATTTCTTTCTTTGCTTTCACTTACCTCACTAAGTTCGCTAATTTGTGTTATAGACCAATCGCCTTCTGATACACCATCTCTTGGCCACAGAATACTTACCAGAATGGCAGTCACTAGAAAAATCACTGCAAAAACTGAAAGTTGCTTAAAGTTTGTTTCTATTATAGAGAATCCCTGTATTGGTTCTAGCCGGTTTTATTAACAGTTTTTGACAAAGTCAGCTTTGTAACTTCTACAAACAGCCTCTTTGACAGCTGCCTCTTTAGCTGCTTCTCCTACACCCCTTACAGCGCCAAAATATAAGTCACTAAATTCCAAGCATCTTCCGTGTCCAGAACATACTGCTTTCATTGCCTGATTGAATGAGGTATCGCATGCATCTCTATGACTGTTTGACGCATAACAAATATCATGCGCATTACACGCAGGTCTAAAATCTTTACCTGCGGTAGGAGAATTTATGTCACCGCTAAAACCCGGTAGACCCGAATATGACGCTATTACTCCTACGGCCACTTCTAAGAGTGAACCTGTACCACACCCATTTGTCAGAGGAGGTATATTCATAAATTTAATGTTAAAGTACGATGGCCCATCAGGCCAATACTGCTGGGAATTGAATTGCTTACAGTGTGAAGGTTGATTTGCTGCAAGAGCGCTGCAAAAATACATTCTGTATTGATTCAGAGTCAATAGGCATAGTATCGTGCATAGCTTGCAATAGCCTTACTTCCTCGGAGATCTGATTCGCAACATTGGAACATGCGGCACTTGTACAATAGATGTTATGTGGGTTGCTCATACCTTGCCCTACCACTTCAATAATCTCCGTCGCTTGAGAAGAATAAGTTGGCCCCCATCCAATAGTAAGAAACATGACTAAAGAAAGAATAGATCGCGTAGAGATTTTTAACATTTTCTAGTCCTTTAAGTTTTATCTATTATCCATAATTGAAGTTTAATTAACAAATGGTGCTTCTTTAGAAAAAAATAACATATGTTAATTTTTGTTTGCAATGATTGGTGTGGGATTGTAAGGTTTTTGTGGTGATTTAGCTGTTTATCATAACGATACACGGTCACCATACATGAGCATAAACTGCATCATAGCCAGCTTCTTACTTTTCATCAGACTTGATGAAGCCAAGCACGACTTTTAAATCTAAACTCCTCAGAATTACGAATCCTGACCTACTCTTTGCTTAGTAATCTCATCATAGGCGCTAGGGGCTGTTACCAGCGATAGCCAAAAATCAGGCTGCTGGAGTGTTGCTTTGCCCCGGTCTGCCAGCCATTCCACTGAGTTCTGTTCGGTTGCACACTGCGTAAACTGCTGTGTTCCAACGCAAGACTCAGGTGTTCTGTCAGCAGATAAGTCCAGTTTAAGGTCCAGCTATGGCCTTTGCCGTTGTTATCATCTGTAGGTGTATTGTCTTTATCTGTCACTTCAAAATGGTCGTAACGGGCACTTAAGCTGTGTTGTTCCTGCTGATAGTTCAGCATCAGGTAATTGCTGCGATAATCGGCGACTACTGTGTTTTGTCCCATAGCCGTATCGCCATTCAGATACTGTGCCAGCAGCCGCCAATGGTCTGTCAGTTGATGTTGCAAAGCCAGACTGACAAAACGGGTATCCCAGGCATATTGGCCATCTTTTAAGGTCGTAGGTTCGCCTCTGTTGTCGTACCAATACAACCTGACTTCAGTGTGATCTTTATATTGCCAATGCAGCCCCGTGTAATAGCCGGTTTTATGATCCAGTTCGCGATTAGGCTCTACCCAGGCTGGTTGTTTTTCAACTACACCGCCTACAGCTATGCTGGGATAGTTGGCAAAATCAACCCGCTCACCAATAGCTGTTTGCAAATTATGCAAAGCAAAACCACGCCAGGTTAAGATGGATCCGGCCGGGTCATTGCCCTGAAACAATGCGCCTACCCACTGAATACTATGCTCTGATTTAAAAAAACGGCCGGGGCGGCTAACAGATAATTCAACGGCTCTGGTTTTGATTTCTTCGGCTATCCAGCTATTAATGGCGGAGAATGAACTGGTATAAGGCGAAGTCCAGGCCAGCTCGGTGTTTTCCAGTGACATGGCCGGATAAAATACCCCAGCTCTGCCACGTACTCTGTAGCCTGAAACAGGTAAAGGATTCCAGTTGATCCAGGCTTCAGTGACGCCAACACCAGATTCGGGGGCTCTGTGCCACTGGGCATGTACAGTGGCCGAAAACTCAGAATCGGGTTCAAGCTGAGCAACCAGATACTGTGGACCAGCGCCTGCATCGGTGTGATGGCCAAACTGGCCTGTGCCTTTTTGCCACCATGGCGCTAAATAATGAGCTGTATCATTTTGTTTATTCAGGTAAAATTCTCCGCGACCATGAAGGCTCAGTTGCTCAAAAGCCAGGGCAGGCATACTGAAAGCCAGCATTGTCAGCAGACTGATACGAAAACGTGCACAATGGGTCCTGGACATCCTGTGTTCCTTATTTGATTTACTGCTTTGATACTAGCAGTTTGCTGCGGCTGATAAACATAGGTGATTCACAAAGTTTTAGCAGCTTTCTCTGGCAGATAATGACAATAAGCCTAAACTGCTTTAGTTTAACCACATCCTGGTTTAACCAGCTTTATATCCTTTGCCCCGGAGATTATTCAATGACTTTGTTCGCTGCTGTTTTATCTGGTTGTCTATTGTTCTGTTTTAGTACCGGGGCTATAGCCGCAGTGCAAATTACAGTGACCGATCAGCAAGGCCAACCCTTGGAAGATGCTGCAGTTGAACTGCTTGACCCGGCAAATAAAATCTTTGCCCAAAAAAAAGCAGAAGTGAAACAACAAGACCTGACCTTTATTCCTTTTGTATCGGCCTATCAAATTGGTACCGCTGTTGATTTTCCAAATATGGATAAAACCCGGCATCATGTGTATTCGTTTTCACCAGCCAAAGTATTTGAGCTGAAGTTGTATGCCAACAAACCTGAAGCGCCAGTAGTGTTTGATCTGGCAGGTATTATCGCTTTGGGCTGTAATATTCACGACTATATGCAGGCCTATATTTATATTGGCGAAAGTCCGTTTTTGCAGGTCACTGATGGCAAAGGTCAGGTGACTTTTAACGATATTCCTGATGGCACTTATCAGCTCAAACTCTGGCATCCGTGGCAAAATGCCGACTGGGTGACTCAAAACGTACAAATTAAACAAGGCCAGTTGATGAGTTATCAGTTGGCTATTACCGCTCAGGAAAAACCAAAGAAACCAAAAAAAGGCTTTGGTGCTTCCTATACTCCCTGATTTTTTAACCGACCCGATTTTTTAACCTAAAGGAGCCGACTCATGGCCACAGTAACATTAAAAGGTAATCCATTTCAGACGATAGGCGAACTGCCAGCAGTGGGCAGCAAAGCCCCTGATTTCACTCTGACAGGTGCAGGTTTAGCTGATGTAAAACTGGCAGATTTTGCTGGTCAACGTCTGGTGCTGAATATTTTTCCAAGCGTAGACACGCCAACCTGCGCTACGTCAGTCCGCACTTTTAACCAGGCTTTATCGAGCTTAAGCAACACAACGGTGTTGTGTGTTTCAGCTGATTTACCTTTTGCTCAGGCGCGTTTTTGTGGCGCTGAAGGCTTAGAGCAAGTGAAAAACGGTTCAAGTTTCCGCAGTTCATTCGGCAACGACTATGGTGTGGCATTTTCTACTGGTCCTCTGACTGGTTTATTGTCCCGCGCTGTCGTCGTTGTTGGCACTGACGGTACAGTGTTATACACAGAACAAGTGGCTGAGACTGCTGATGAACCTTCTTATGAAGGCGCTTTGGCTGTATTAGCTTAATACTGCAGAGGTCAGAGTCCAGGGACTCTGACCTCAAGCCAGAGAGTCCTGTTATGCGGCACAGACTACTTTGCGTTTTTGCGTTATTTTTACTGCCTTCATTGTCGGCTGAAACAACGGCCTCGCCAGATAAAGTCCTGCGCATGGGTATTCATAATTTTCCGCCTGATTTTGTGGTCAGCGCTGATGGTAAAAGTTGTAGCGGCGAAGGATATCTGTTGGCTCGACGGCTGTTTGCTCAGGCAGGTTATAAATTAAAGGCTGTCTGCACCACACCAGCCCGGATGTATCTGTTGTTAGATCAAGGTGAAGTGGATTTTAGTATTAATATAAAAACCACAGCTGCGATCAGCAAAAAACATAGGTTTATCGAACCCGCTTATATGCCGATGCAACTGATGCTGTACAGTCATTCGCTGAGCTCTACTGCACCACAAGATAAAACCGTGGCCGCTATCCGTTCTTTTGATTATTTAGGTCAGCGTCAGCAATTGCTGCAGCAAGGTTACCAACTGGTCGATATGCCAGACAGTATCAGCGCTGTGCAGTTATTTTTGCACCAACGTACTCAGCATTTGATCAGTTATCAGGGACCTTTTGTGGCTTATACCGCTGGGCAGTCAACTGATGTCGTCGATTTAAAACAAAAGAAGCTGGCAGAGATAGATGCCTATTTCGTCGTGTCCGCTGCTTCAGCCGATCACCTGCGCATTATTGAAGTTTTGCAGCAGCATGCCAAAGCTCATAGTTGCAGTTATCTGAAAGGCTGTGGTTAAGCAGATCTGCTGACCTTGCTGCTTGTAACTTGCCTAAAATTTAAAAGCATTGCTTTTTTACTATAGTTTTTGCTTGAATAGCTGCTTCTTTTTATTCTTCGCAGAATCTTTCTATGTCCATCGAAGCTTTAGACCCTTTATCTGCTCCGGCAGCTCATTTACTGGCTTTATCCGATGCTTATATGGCGTCTTTATACCCGGCTGAAAGTAACCATATGGAAAGCCCTGCCGCTTTGGCTTTACCTAATGTCTTGTTTTTAGGTGCTTATCTGGATGGTGAATTAGCAGGCTGTGGCGCTGTTAAACTAATGCATGATGATGGCAGTTATGGCGAAATTAAGCGGGTTTATGTGCTGGATGCATTCAGAGGCCGCGGCCTGTCAAAACAACTGATGCAAGCGCTGGAAGCTCATCTTGTAGAACAGAAGATCTCGCTGGCTCGGCTTGAAACCGGTATTTCTCAACCCGAAGCTTTGGGTTTGTATGAAAAACTGGGCTATCAGTACAGAGCTCCTTTTGGCTCTTATTTGCTTGACCCTTTAAGTGTGTTTATGGAAAAACGCCTCTAACCTATGGCTTTTCACCTGTGCGCGAAATAGTTGTGCTTTGAGTGGAATACAGTGATGCAGCCAGCAACCGGCTGCAATAGGGGAAACAGAGTAAGCATAAAAGTTGCTTAGCTGATTTTGTTCTGGATAGCAAAGTGGATGAAATTCAGCAGGCCAGTGAATTTTGGAGTCAGGCGCTGGGTGATCAGTTGCTACCTTCCGATCCTGATTGGGCTGAGCGTTATGCTTATCTGGACAACCCATGCTCTGAACCCAGGCTATTGCTACAAAAAGTCGAACATCCAAGCCATATACGGCAATTCTGGACCCGCCCTCCGGTATCGCCTGAAAAGCTCTCATTCAGCGTTGTAACAGCTTGAAAGAGCGCCACTATTCCTTCGCTATCACGCCTTGACTGAGTTCTTTTCAGGCAGCTCAGCTGTTTGTTCACTTATTAAACTAATAGGTGCTCTTCGGCCACAGATTTTGTGTGGTGGTGCCACAACGTGCCGATTTTGGTCAAAGCCCTGATGTAAAGCTCTGGCCTTAACCTCACTCTGCTTTAATGTTTCTGCCACAACCTCTTTGTCCAAAGACAAAGGGCTTGTGTTCAGTGTTCCTGCCTTACTGTGATTTTTAATTTAAAAAGTTACAGTTGTTCACTGTTCCATGTTTTTGTTGTTAAATTTTTAATTTAAATAATTTGTTTTAATTCAATTGATTGCTGTTTTTCGTCCTGGCTTTTAAATCCATGAAGTGGTGTTTTATTTATTTTTAGTGTACAACTGTGCGCTGAAATTAAGTGGAAGGACCAGTGTGAGCAAAACGATCTCTTTATGGGGCCAGAGCCTCTATCGCCAATTTAGTTTAATGCTGGCGAATCAGCCGAAGCTGGGTTATTACCTGCATCCTTTGTTGAACTGGAATAAACCTGCGCTGCATCCGGATTATCACAGTGCCCGCATTGTTGATTTTGGCTGGGAGACTGATCAGATGTTAAGTGTCTGGTTAGAACCAGCATCGTCCTGGGTAGGTTTCACCCCAGGCCAGCATCTTCTGGTCACTATGCTGCATCAAGGTCGTTATATCAGCCGCAGTTTTAGTATCAGCTCGTCCTCTGCAGTATTTGCGCGGCAAAAACAAATCCGCATCAGTTGCCGTATTCAACCTCAAGGCGAGTTTACTAAAGCTTTAGCCGCAGAGATGCCTAAGTTGACTCATTTGAGTGTCAGTGATGCGATGGGCGATTTTGTGCTGGAACCTAAAGCTGATACTGCGCTTGAACAGAGCATAGTGATGGTGGCGGCAGGTTCAGGTATTACACCACTTTGGTCCATGCTAAGCAGTTTACGCTGCTGGACTTCGCCTGTTGTGCTGTTTTATTGCGTTAAAAATGCAGCTCAGGCCGCCTTTTTGACAGAATTAAAACTACTGGCGGCAAAACAGCCTTTATTTGAACTGCAACTGATTGAAACTGAAAGTGCAGGCCGGTTGAATTTAGTGCGGCAATTAAAAGCGAAAGACGGTTTTTCGCTGATCAAGGCTCATTACTATCTATGTGGGCCAGCGGCTATGAGCCGTCAGTACAAGGACGATTTGATGCAACAAGGCGTGCCATCGACGGCCATTCATGCCGAACTTTTTGGATTGGCCGTGACTGCAGCAGAAGGGCCAGTCAAACAAGCCCTGTTTATGCAGCTGGGGCAGGTAACAACAGTAGAAGCCGCTGCAGGAGTGCCATTGTTACAAGCCGCAGAGCATCAAGGATTAACCCCACGTTTTGGTTGCCGGATAGGTGTGTGCTATCAGTGTGTGTGTCAAAAAAAATCAGGCCAGGTGCTGAATTTACGCACAGGTCAAATCTCAGGCGACGGTCCTGAACAAATTCAGTTGTGTATTAGCGCTGCGCATAGCAACCTGCAGATAGAGTTATAGGATCAGAATGAAACTTACAGAACAACAATTGTCGGAGCTGGCTGCTGAGCTGGATCAAGTGAAGGCCGGTGTGATGAGTCAGTTGGGGAATAAAGAAGCGCGTTATATCCGCCGTATGTTACTGACGCAGCGCTTAAGCGCCATTTCAGGCCGCATATTGATGGTGCTGGGGTTTATTACGCCATGGTTGTGGGTTTTAGGTGTTGCGCTTTTGGCGTTGGCAAAAATTCTCGACAATATGGAAATAGGGCATAACGTTTTACATGGGCAATACGACTGGATGAATGACCCAGTGCTGCATTCGAAGCGTTATGAGTGGGATATTGCCTGTGACGCTGGTTCCTGGAAACGCACCCACAACTTTGAGCATCACACCTACACCAATATCATTGGTAAAGACCGTGACTTTGGTTATGGCTTATTGCGCTTGAGTAACGACTTCCGCTGGCGCCTGCGTAACTTATGGCAGTTTGCCACTTATCTGGTGTTAAGCACCTTGTTTCAATGGGGCGTGTCTTACCACGAGCTGGCGGGTGAGCGGGTATTTTTTGGTAAAAAGAAACCCGATCGGGTTAACAGTGTCAGCCACAAGGATTTGAAAAAAGCCTTCTTTGGCAAAGGTGCACGTCAGTTGTTTAAAGATTATGTGTTTTTCCCTTTGATTGCCGGGCCTATGTGGTTATGGGTGTTAGCCGGTAATTTAGTGGCGAATATTATCCGTAACTTATGGACCTCCACTGTGATTTTCTGTGGTCATTTCACTGCTGATGTTCACACCTTTACCCAGCAGCAATGCGAAGGCGAAAGCCCTGGACACTGGTATTATCGGCAAATTCTGGGGTCATCCAACTTCACCGGACCGCGTTGGTTTCATATTTTAACCGGCCATTTAAGTTGCCAGATTGAACATCATTTATTTCCGGATATGCCAGCTTTGCATTATTTGACGGTCGCACCTCAAGTGCAGGCTATTGCGAAAAAATATGGTATTGCTTATAACAGCGGCAGTTTTTTGCGCCAGTACGCTACGGTAGTGGCCCGGATTATCCGATATTCATTTCCTGGCGGAAAAGCCACTACAGCATAAGATGTGGCTGCGCTAGCGCAGCATAAAAAAGGACAGAACTATGTTATTTGCCGATGTACTACAGCAGTTTAAAGCCGGACAGGCAGATGAGCTACAAATTGAAGTCCCTGCGCAATGGGGCCAGGGCAGGGCGGTGTTTGGTGGTATGGCGTCGGCTTTAGCTTTGGCGCATTTAATCACAGAGCTGCCTGCACAAATACCGCTGCGCTCTGTGTCCGTGTCTTTTGTCGCTCCGTTAAATGCAGGGCCAGCTACTGTATCGCGGCGTATTTTGCGTCAGGGCAAGTCAGTTATTCAGGCGATGGTCGAGATCACTCAGCAAGATCAGGTGGCTTTAGTGCTACTGGCGAGTTTTGGTGCTGAACGTCCATCGGCTTATCAGATTAAAGCGGAAACAGTTCCAGAATTTAATACAAAGGCTATGGTATTGCCAAAACAAGGGCCAGCACCGGAATTTACCCGACATTTTGATTACCATATCACGCGCGGTGTTATGCCATTTTCAGGGGGCACAGGCACAGAGTTAGGTGGGCTTATCCGTTTTGCTGAAGGCGAAAGTACAGCTGTAGGTGTGCTGGAGTTATTGGCCTTGGTCGACGCCTGGCCTCCGGTCAGTTTAACTTTACTGAACCAGCCGGCGCCCGCCAGTTCGTTAACCTGGACTATCGAGTTTATCCAGCCGCATCAAGGCGCTGAAACTAAAGCGCTGACGACTGACTGGTGGTCTTATCTGGCTAGTATTGAGCATGGCGCTGATGGCTATCATCATATTGAAGCCAAGTTATGGCAACCCGATGGTCAATTAGCGGCCATTAGCCGTCAGACGGTCACTGTATTTGCCTGATGCTTACCCTAGCGAAAAGTGCTTAAAATTTATACTCGCCCGGCGTGGGCGCTTCTGTTATAGTGCGCGCCCTTTTTCCAGTGCCAGTTTCTGTGTCAATAGAGAGTACCCATTTTTTGAGCAACGCCACTTTTACCAGTCTGCCTTTAGCAGAACATTTATTACAAAGCCTTGAGAGTCTTGGCTACAGTCAGATGACGCCTATTCAGCAACAGGCTTTGCCTGCGCTGTTGGAAGGCAAAGATATTCTGGCCAAAGCCCGCACCGGCAGTGGCAAAACAGTGGCTTTTGCCCTGACCTTGTTGCACAAACTGGCGGTCAAACGTTTCCGCATTCAGTCGCTGGTGCTTTGTCCTACCCGTGAATTAGCTGAGCAGGTTGCGCAGGAAATCCGTCGTTTAGCACGCAGTCAGCACAATATTAAAGTGTTAACTCTGGTCGGTGGTGTTTCTGTTGGTCCACAAATTGGCTCGTTAGAACATGGTGCTCATATTATTGTCGGGACTCCGGGTCGTATTCTTGAAATGATCGACCGTAACCTGCTGAACTTGTCGGATGTCGAAACCCTGGTATTAGATGAAGCTGACCGTATGTTGGACATGGGTTTCGCTGATGATATTGGCGTGATTCTGAACGCTCTGCCTGCGGATCGCCAAACCTTGTTGTTTTCAGCCACTTATCCGGACAAAGTGAACGATTTAAAACGTCACTTAAAAACCGATGCTGTGCAGGTATTTGTTGAAGATGCTGAACAAACTGAAATAGAGCAAAAATTTATTGAAGTAGAAGCCAACGATAAAATTGCTGCGTTAAAGCAAATCCTGTCCTGGCATGGCGCCAAGCCCACACTGATTTTCTCCAATATGCGCAAAGACACTCAGGATATTTGCGATGAACTCGCAGATGCCGGTTACAGTGTGATGTCGTTGCATGGTGACTTAGAGCAGCGTGACCGTGAACGTGTGCTGATGCAGTTCACTAACCAAAGTTGCCTGATTATGGTTGCAACAGATGTTGCAGCCCGGGGTTTGGATATCAGTGCTTTGCCTTTGGTCATAAACTACGATTTATCCAACGACCCTGAAGTGCATGTCCACAGGGTGGGGCGCACTGGCCGTGCAGGTAGCGAAGGTCTGGCTTTAACGCTGGTGACTCCTTCACAAATGGGCCGTTTGGCGGCACTGGAAGATCAGCTGAACTTAACAGCACAGTGGGCAGAGTTAACTGCTTTTCCTGCGAAAGATGCTGTACCGGCGCGCGCGCCAATGCGCACTGTGATGATCGATGGTGGTAAAAAAGATAAAGTAAGACCAGGTGACATAGTTGGCGCCTTAACAGGTGAATTGGGTTTGTCTTTTGATCAACTGGGCAAAATAAACGTGCTGCCAATGGTCAGTTTTGTTGCTGTTCGCAATGATGTAGCAAATGCTGCACTAAAACGCTTAAGCGAAGGCAAAATCAAAGGCCGTCAATTCCGCTGCCGTTTTGTCTGACAGACCAAAAATGGTAGGGGCGGGTTTTGTACCCGCCCGTCTCGAATTCAAATCCGATGCCCTTCAGTCTTGTACCCACCTGTCTAATGACACCGCGGTGTAATATACACAAAAACATTGTGGTGCAGATGGACGGGCCGGGGCAAGCCACGGCCCCTACACAAAAAGTATCTGATGTAAGAGGAAAAATTGCCCGGATGCACTAAGCTCAAAGCGGATAGACACTAAAAAATAAAGAGGCCGCTTATGAACGTTCAACACTTTCTATGCAGCGCTGTAGTTTGTCTGCTGTTGTTTGGCTGTAAACCTGCTGAAACTCAAACCTCTGCTGTTAGTACTCCTGATGCTGTCACTAAAGTGGCAGAAACTCCCGCTGAACCCAAAGCCGCACCATGCCAGCTGAAACTGGGTTTTGAATCCTGGGAACCCTACCAATATGTCGGATTGGAACAACAAGCCAGTGGACTGGATATTGAAATAGTACAAGCCGTTGCCGGACGTATGAATTGTACACTGGTGCTGCAGCATGGCACCTGGCAGGAATTATTGGGGCAGTTCAGGCAAGGACAGCTGGATGTGCTGTTGGGTGCATCCAAAACGCCAGCCCGCGAAGAATTTGCTTTATTCTCCGATCCTTACCGTGCTGAACAGTTCCAATTATTTGTTCGTAAGGATGATGCAGACAAATACAAATTTGAGTCTGTGGCAGAAATGGTGGCGGCAAAACACAAGGTGGGTTTGATCAGCGATTATTATTATGGTGAACAAATTAGTGCCTTGTATAGCGACGAGTATATGCGGCCACAGTTTGTTGAGTCTTCGATGAGCGAGCAAAATATCGCTGTGTTGCTGGATGATCAGGTAGATGCTGTGCTGGAGGATAGTTTTGTAGGCGCCGCTATTATCCGGCGTAAAGGACTGGAGCAAGAGGTGCAGCCTCATAGCATCAAGCTGGATGAATCACCTATTTATGTGATGTTCAGTAAATCAACAGTACAGCCAGAGCAGGTGAGCTCTTTTAATCAGGCCTTGCAGCAGCTAAAAGATAGTGGCGATTATCAGTTGCTTATAGGTAAGTATCAAAGTTAATCACCAAACTGGCGGGCCAGCAATGAAGCAGTAAAGCTGGCCTTTAAATAAAAGCCTCTGGGCAGGGTTTGAATAGGTTGGCCATCTGCGCCAATAGCAGAAGTTAGCGCTTTGCTGTTGGCCGCTTTAGGCCTTAATTGCAGTACTTTGCCATGCGCGCCTTTAATTTGATCAATACCACCTAATACAATCAGTTCCATCAATTCTTCCCAGTCCTGTTGCAACAATGCTTGTTGCTCTGCATCCGGGCTCCATAAAAATGCACTGCCAATTTGACGCTCCGCCAGTGGAATAGTGCGTTCGGCCAGTACGGGCACAAACAATACCTTGCTGAGTTTGCGACAGACCCATGACTCATGCCAGCGCAAGCCTGCGACATCGGTTAAAGGCGCTACACACACATAAGTGCTTTCCAGAGGTTTACCACATCGATCCACAGGTAAGGTTTTTAGTTCTACGCCTAAATGAGGAAAATCAGGTTCAGCTTTGCTGCCACTGCTGGCTCCGAGCACCAGTTCCAACAATTGACCTACAGTACCTTTTTCCCGTTGCAGATTGGCAGGTAGTTGAAGCTGACATTGCTCAGCCAACTGGCCTAACGTCAGGCCCGCAATCAGGGTGCAACGTTCGAGTAGATCGTCTATGTTTAGCGGTGGCAGGCTCATAAAAGCATCATAAATACAGCGGTGATTCAGGTCTTTCAAAACATTACCATTTTTTGATTTATTTTGCTGTTCAAAAAGCAAGCAAAGCAAGTTATGCACAGTTGTATCGCTGCTTAAATAGCAATCTTTTCAGTGTAACGTTATGTTTTTTATGGCTTTTTTTGTTGTTTTGGTTGTGTGTTATTCCAGCTTTCATGAGTTATTCAAGAATAAAAACACCCTTATGCACAGCTTTATGTACAGAGCCTGTGTAGAAGTTCACAGTGCGTGCTAATTAATCAGTTAAATTGTGGATAACTCTGTAGAAAATACAATTTGCCGAAGTCGTGACTTTATGAAAGAATCGATGAAACAACAGCTGTAAATAAGCTAGAGGTTTTTGTGATCGACGCTGAAGGCTTTAGAGCCAACGTCGGCATTGTGATATATAACCACCAGGGACAGGTGTTTTGGGCAAGGAGATACGGTCAACATTCCTGGCAGTACCCACAGGGTGGCATTGATGACGGGGAAACCCCTGAGCAGGCCATGTACCGGGAGTTAAACGAAGAAGTTGGTTTACAGCCTGAAGATGTAGAAATTATTGCTGTAACCAAACACTGGCTAAGGTACAAATTACCTAAGCGTTTAATTCGGCGGGACAGTAATCCGGTGTGTATAGGGCAAAAACAAAAATGGTTTTTGTTGCGCCTGACCTGTAAGGATGAAGACGTAAATCTGTTAAAAACTTCGCATCCGGAGTTTGATGACTGGCGCTGGGTCAGTTATTGGTATCCGGTGCGTCAGGTCGTCGCCTTTAAGCGGGAAGTGTACCGCAAGGTGATGAAAGAGTTTGCCCCTATTGCTTTGCCGTATCTTCGTAGAGATGGAAAAAATGAGAAGTTAATCAGAAGGGGTTAGAAATGCTGAGCCAGTTAAGGCGCATAGTGCAGGATGTGGCGCAAGAGCCGGTACTGAATAACGCATTGGCTGGCTTAGTCTCGAATGTAAAAAATGCTCTGAAGACAGAGTGTTGTTCTGTTTATTTAGCCGACTATAATCAGCAGCATTTTATGTTGATGGCGACAGACGGCTTAAATCCTGAAGCGGTAGGCCAAATCTCCATTGGTTTCTCCGAAGGTTTGATTGGCTGGGTAGGTCAGCGCGAAGAGCCGATCAACTTAGCCCAAGCCCATTTACATCCCCGTTTTAAAGTCACCCCAGAAGTCAGTGAAGACCGATTTTCGGCCTTTTTAGGCTGCCCTATTATTCATCACCGCAAAGTGCTGGGTGTACTCACTATTCAGCAAGGGGAGTCGAGGGTTTTCAGCGAAGATGAAGAGTCTTTTCTGGTCACTTTAGGTGTGCAGCTGGCCTCTGTGTTAGTGAACGCAGAAATGCGCCAGGCAGCCAGTCAGAATTCAAAACAGCAAAAAAGTACAGGCCAGTTGCTGGGTTTACCCGGTGCGCCTGGTATAGCTATAGGTGAAGGTTTTGTACTGGAACCGTCCAGTGACTTTGATGCGATATCGCTGAAAAAAGTCGATGATCCGGAAAAAGAGCTGTCACGTTTTTACAAAGCCGTCAAAATTACCAAAGCTGAATTTAATCGTTTAGCTGAACGTATGGCGGGGCATTTGCCGCCTGACGCTTTGGCCATTTTTGATGTTTACCATCAGTTATTAGACGCGGCCAGCCTTGGTAATGAAATTGAAAAACAAATCCACGAAGGCTGGTGTGCTAAAAGCGCACTAAAACGTGTGGTTGAAAAGTTTGCCCGCCAGTTTGACGATATGGACGATCCCTACCTGCGCGAACGCGGTACTGATATCCGTGATTTAGGTCAAAGAGTGCTGAATCATTTGCTCGACACTGAGCAGCGTCATCATAAATTGCCGGAAAAAGTCGTGTTAGTGGCTGACAACGTCACCGCCACTATGCTGGCCGAAATTCCGCGTGCTCAGCTGGTGGCTATAGTGTCGCTCAAAGGCTCAGTCAACTCACATGCCGCTATTATGGCCCGTGCTTTGGGCATTCCGGCTGTGATGGGCCTTGACGAGCTGCCGCTGTTTCACTGGCAAAGTCAGCGTTTGATAGTGGATGGCTATCGTGGTCAGATTTTAGTTGGGCCAGCTGAAGCTATAGTGGCTGAATACCAGGCCTTGATCAGTGAGGATGCGCAGCTTAGCGCCCGTTATCAGTCTGAGATGCATTTAAACGCCCAGAGCGCTTGTGGTACGCCTTTTAGTTTAATGGTCAATGCTGGTCTGGCGATAGAGTTGGAAAGCGCTCAGCCGTCATATACAGATGGCATTGGTTTATACCGTACTGAATTCCCTTTTATTATGCGAAACCGTTTCCCAACAGAAGCGGAGCAAATCGAACTCTATAAAAAAGTGCTGGCGTCGCATCCGACCAAAGCCGTGGTCATGCGTACTTTGGATGTGGGCGGTGATAAAGCGCTGCCTTATTTCAGCATTATTGAAGAAAACCCCTTTTTAGGCTGGCGTGGTATTCGGTTAACTTTGGATCATCCGGAAATTTTTCTGGTTCAAATCCGCGCTATGCTCAAAGCCAATATAGGCCAGGGCAATTTACATATTTTGCTGCCGATGATTTCGGACTTAGCTGAAGTGGATGAATCGCTGCGTCTCATCAAACAGGCTACTTTTGAACTGACGGATGAGTTAGCAGGCACTGAAGTGCAGCTACCTAAAGCTAAAGTCGGGGTGATGATTGAAGTGCCGTCCATTATGTATCAGTTGCCTGAACTGGCGCGGAAGATTGATTTTTGCTCTGTCGGCACCAACGATTTAACTCAGTATTTATTGGCTGTTGATCGCAACAACCCAAGAGTAGCGGGTTTGTATGATGCGATGCATCCTGCGGTTTTGCGCGCCTTGCATCAAATGTCATTACAGGCTCAGGGCTTACAATTGCCTATGAGTATTTGTGGTGAATTGGCAGGTGAACCTGCTGGTGTACTGATTTTAGCTGCCATGGGCTATGACAAATTCAGTATGAACAGCAGTAACCTGGCAAAAATCAAATGGTTGTTACGCAGGGTGAATATGTCTGAACTGCAATTGCTGCTACCGGAAATTCTGGCCTGCCAGTCGCCAAAACAAGTTCGTCTGCACGTACAGCGTTTCCTCGACCAAAAGCAGCTACTGAACCAATTACGTGCTTAACAGCACCAAGGGCTGTTACAATGTTTGACCTTATCTGGATCTGCGTTGGTGTGAATGCACCATGCAGATGTATTGCTTAGAACAGGACTTTTCATAGTGGACTCTTACTTTTTATTCCCGCAAATTGACCCGGTGATCTTTAGCATCGGGCCTGTCGCCGTGCGTTGGTATGGCTTGATGTATGTGATTGCCTTTTTACTGGCGAACTGGTTGGCGAACCGGCAAGCTGATAAACGGGGCTCGGGTTGGACCCGCGATCAGGTCAGTGACTTACTGTTTTTCGGCTTTTTAGGCGTCATTGTCGGTGGCCGCGTTGGTTATGTATTGTTTTACAGTTTCAGTAACTTCATTGCTGATCCGCTGTATTTATTCCGCACCTGGGAAGGTGGTATGTCCTTCCACGGTGGTGTGTTAGGTGTGATGGCCGCTATGGCCTGGTTTGCCTGGCGCAATAAAAAACGTTATCTGGAACTAGGTGACTTTGTTGTACCGCTGCTGCCTCTGGGTTTAGCTTTTGGTCGTTTGGGTAACTTTATCAACGGCGAATTATGGGGCCGCACTACAGATGTACCATGGGCTGTGTTATTCCCGAATGCCGGTATGTTGCCGCGCCATCCGTCACAACTTTATGAACTGGTCGCTGAAGGTATCATTCTGTTTATTTTGCTGCAATGGTACAAAGGCAAAAAACCACCTGCAGGTAACGTCGCTGGTTTATTCCTGCTGGGCTATGGTACTGCACGTTTTATTATTGAATTCTTCCGTGAGCCGGATGCGCATTTAGGCTTGTTATCTCTGGGCATGTCTATGGGGCAGTGGCTCTGTATTCCAATGATTGTTGCTGGCCTTGGACTGATTGTCTGGGGTTATAGCCGTGAGAGTAAATCAGGCCGTCAGAGCAAAACATCAGGCAAAGAGAGCAAAGCATGAAGCAGTATTTAGACTTAATGCGCCATGTGCTTGAGCATGGCCACAAAAAATCTGATCGCACAGGCACTGGCACCATCAGCGTGTTTGGCTATCAGATGAGGTTTGACTTAAGCCAGGGCTTTCCGCTGGTAACCACGAAAAAATGTCATCTGCGCTCTATTATTCATGAGCTGTTGTGGTTCCTCAAAGGCGACACCAATATCCAGTATCTGAAGGATAACAAAGTTAGTATTTGGGATGAATGGGCGACAGAGCAGGGCGATTTAGGTCCTGTCTATGGTGCGCAGTGGCGCAGCTGGCAAACGCCGGATGGTCGGGGGATAGACCAAATCAGCCAGCTCATTCATGACATTAAAACCAATCCGGATTCACGCCGTTTAATCGTCAGTGGCTGGAATCCAGCGGTATTGCCTGATACTAAGTTCAGTCCAAAAGACAATGCGGCTATGGGCAAACAGGCCTTACCACCTTGCCATACCTTGTTCCAGTTTTATGTGCACGACGGAAAATTATCCTGCCAGTTGTATCAACGCAGCGCCGACATTTTTCTTGGCGTGCCTTTTAATATCGCCAGTTATGCGCTGCTAACCATGATGGTGGCGCAGGTCTGTGATTTAACGCCTGGTGATTTTGTGCATACTTTTGGTGATGCACATTTGTACAGCAACCATATGGACCAAGTAAACGAGCAGTTAAGCCGCACACCACATCCATTGCCACAAATGAAACTAAACCCTGCCATCAAAGATATTTTTGGCTTTAGTATCGACGATTTTGAACTAGTCAATTATTTGGCACATCCTGCCATCAAAGCCCCCATCGCGATATAAATACCGTAGGGGAGGGGCTTGTCCCCTCCCGTCCATCTGCACCGCGGTATTTGTCCCCTCCCGTCCATCTACACCGCAGAATTGAGTCTGACGAATTTCGGGATTGTAAAAACCGTCAAAATTTTCTGGCATCAATTTTGCTGTATATCTGACATAGATAAAAAAGTGCGATCATTGCCGGGGGCTACAGTGCGAATACTAGGTTTAGTGATGACAGTTCTGCTGTTGTGCAGCTGCAGCTTTTTGCCACAAGGGCAAGATGTTGCCGATCCTGTAACCAAATCAAAAGCAGAACAGCATCCTCCTTTGTTGTTTTACACTGAGCGTCTGGCCGATCAGCTTTTTCATAAATTACAGCCTTTGGAATCAGGAGCTATCGCCGTCACTACTTTTGCAGATGTGCAGCTGATGGCCCCTGATGTCAGTCGTCACTCTAGCTACAATGCCTCTTTGCAGTTACAGGAAAGCATGCAGACCGTTGCTACCCAACTTGGATATCAGGTCAGTGAGATCCGTTTAAACGATGCGGTGATGCTGCATCCCGGTTTTGAAAATGCTCTAGGCCGTGATTTAAGCCAACTGGCGCAGAATCAGCTGGCGCGCTATGTGATTACAGGGACCCTGACCGAAGGAGAAGTGCATATCACAGTCAATGCTAAATTAATTGACCTGAAGAGTCAGCAAGTACTTGCTGCCGCATCCAGTGTTATTCCTGTAGCTGTATTATGGCCCAACGAGCAGTTGCAATTGCGCCATAATAGGTTGTATCGCAATTCGGAGTCTTAACGGATGAGCAGATTAAATCGCTATTATTTCAACTTGGTAAGCGTCATGGCCATTGCCGTAATATCTGGCTGTGCTCCGTTGATCCAGCTCGACTCTGACGCTCAACCTTCAACGGTCAATCAAGTGGAGCTAGGTCAGGGTAGTGGCCGTATGAAAAATGAGCAGCCTTTGGCGCACTTATATATCAGTGATTACGATAGTGCCGCAGTCCAAAATGCCCGCATGTCAGGAATGAAATTACCAGGCTATAAACCTGAACCTGTAGTAACAGTCAATCACTATGTGCAAAGTCTGATGCATGACTTAGCCGCTAATCTGGAAATTTTAAGTACAACCTTCAGTGTAGGCGTCACCAGCTTCGTATATCTGGATGGTGATTATCAGCAAGGTGATTTGCTAGGCAACCAACTGTCCGAAGCTTTTATGCATGAAGCCACTCAATTTGGCATGGCAGTAACAGATTTCAAAACTACAGATTACATCCGTGTGACGCCAACAGGTGATTTCACCTTCAGCCGCGATTTTCTGGAATTAACACAGCAATATCCAATTAGTGTGGTGTTGGGCGGAACTTTGGTTCGTCATCAAGGTGGTGTGATAGTCAATGCGCGAATGGTGAACGTGATGGATAAAAAAGTACTGGCTTCAGCTCAGGCTTTTATTCCACAGAACGTTGTGCATGCACTTAAAGGAACTCACAGTGCGCCGTTGTTGCAGTTAAAAGCGAGTCAGCCATAGCTATTACAGTATTTACAGGATGGACTAATGATGTTTAGAATCAGTGCTTTTGGTCAATTATCAAACAATAGGTTAGGTGTAAGCAGCAACATTTACTCTGCAATTTGTGCTGCCTTGATGCTAAGCCTTCTGTCATCCTGTGCAATGCTAGAAAGCAGTTCAGTTGAAATAGGCGATGAAACAGAAGAGGCCCAAATACCAACTCAATCTCCTGAAGAACAGTTGGCGATGTTGCAGGAACAAATGAAAATTATGCAGGCGGACTGGGAAAAACAGAAGCCAGCACTTGGTCGTTTAATGAGTAGTGAAGAAGATTTACAGTTTTTGATAAAAACATTAAGTGAGATGTCGGAACTTGATGATTCGCCTTCCAGGGCGGCGTATCTTGGAAAAGTTGAAAAAACGCCAGAGCAAGCGGACGCATTGCAGACATTGCAAAGTGTTGTTGATAATCAGGATCAACTACTTGCTGTTATCAAAGGTCTTTCTGAAATAATTGAGCAGACGAAGGCTTCTCGATCAACGCCGCAATTTAATAATTTGTCTGCAGCTACTGAAATTAACTCAGACAATGCAACATTTGCGAGCCCTGCCACTGATGGAATGTCAGTGGACCCCGGTAGTGCTAACAAATCTTCTTTCAATCAGACTGTACCTAGTGGTGCGGTACAAGCTCAATCAAATTGTGCTTGTGACTCGACAGAAACAAATGTGTCTACTAGTCAAAGCGCTGACACAAAAAGAAAAAGTACAGAATGGTTTGGTATAACAGAGCCATTAGCTGAAGCAGAGCCTGCCGGATCGAAAACAATGGTTTCGCAACTGGATTCTGCAGAGGTCTTAGCAGGAGCCCCTATTCCCGGATTAAATGTGAAGCGATTCAAGCGCAAAAATCTGCCTTCAGAGATGGCTGCCGCAGGTATTGATATGAAGCCATACATTTCTGCGCCGCAGTTTAAACAGAGTCGGAAATCTCTAAGTGATTATGTGTCTCAGCTTGCCTTTAAATTAGCAGGTAATCAGCAATTAGTTGGAAATAAAGTTGGGGTTGCGAGTTTTGTATTTTTCGATGAACAGCTTGAGCAAACAAGTTCTGTTGGTAATCAATTGGCCGAGCAGCTCAGCACAGTATTGCCTGAATATGGCGCTTTAGTTGTAGAATACAAACTTACACGCGAGATTACCGTGAGTCCTGCAGGTGATTTATCCCTTTCGCGCAATGTCGAGAAACTGCGTGATTTACAAGGAATGGATTATGTGCTGACGGGCACTATGGTTCCAACCAATCGAGGCTTGCAAATAAATAGCCGGGTTGTTTCTACTAGAAATAATTTAGTGATTGCATCTGCAACTACTTTGATACCTGCGATTTTGTTAGGGCAACTTTAAAGCAGTGTCTACACTGCATAAATTGAGTTTTGTACACTTTGTTATATATGGATTCATCTGTAAGTACATATATTATGAATATATTGCTTAAATAAACAATCTGAGGTTTTGTGTCGCCATAGATAGTGTGATGAATTAAATTTATCAATTTTTGTGTTTTGTTCAAATGTCTGATTTTACAGGTGTCGTTAGATTCATCCTCATCGCTGTACTCGTTTCTATTGATTGATCAGGTGTTTATCCGTATATTCTGTTAATTAGGCGATGGTCATTTTGGTGATATACCTCTTGTATTCAAACAAAACCATCAAATGAAAAAAATACAAAAAAAATTAAAATTTGTATTAAGTTTTTCAATCCATGGTCGATACATAGATACGCTTGTGGTGAATTTCAAACAAGTTACCTGAGCGGGTTCATTGTAACTATTTGATCAATATAGGAAATGATATATGAAAAAGAGTAATCAACAAAAACTGGTCTCTGGTATCGGTTTAGCCTTAGCTGGTATGACGGCTTTGACTCCACTGCAATCTATGGCTATCAACACCCAAGCATCAGTGAAAGTCAAAAATGCTATCACTTTTGCTGAAACTGCTCCTCTGAATTTCGGAACTGTGCGTGCAAACTACAACACAGCTCAGGCTGCCAACGCCTCTGTTTCTGCTGCTCGAGTTACTCTGCCTGCTGATGACGCAGCAACGATGACGGCAACACCTGGTACGAACGGCTTTTCAATGAACAGCTTAGTTCGTGGCAGCTCAGCTAAGTATACTGTTACAGGCGCAGCGCCTTTCACTGCAGTAAATATCTTGATCACTGATGCAGCTACAACTACAGCTGGCGCCAATGTAGCTTTAACTACGGCTAACACCGCTGCTCCAGGTTTTGTAATCATTGGCAGCTCGTGGACTGCACGTGACCTGGTATTGAACTCTACATTTGATATTGGTGATGCCAATGGTTTAGGCCAGATCACAACAGATGGTACAGGTGCTGCTAGCTTCTCTGTAGGCGCACAGTTAAGTACAGATCTTGATAATACCAAAGCTCAGAACTACGATCAGAATAATGAAGTTGAATACACAGGTCAGTTTGCCATCACTGTTTCTTACTAATAGCTGAAGATGGTATTGTACCTCTTTGTCAAATCTTTGAGGTCAATAGTAATGAAACTGAAACCAAGATGGCCGTTGGTGTTATTTGCACTGCTTGTTGTATGTTCAGCACAGAGCCAAATAATACAGCGGCCACTTTATTTTGGAACTATTATTACTACAGGTAACACTATCGTAAGCAGGATAGTGGTGCCACGGTCAGGCAAGCCTTACAGTACTCATCAGTTGCAAATTGTTGAGGATGCTTACCCGTCCGAATTAACTCTACAGTTTTTTCCTGCATATACAGAACTGCATTTAACGCCGGTCGTACCAACAGAATTGCGAGCCAGCGCCGATCCTTTGTTACCACCATTTATAGTGGAAAGTCTGGATATACCTTTGTCCATTTTTACCGATGGTAATGGAGAATCGCAGCTTATTATTGGCGCTACAATCAAAACTACTGGTGATGGACGGCCATATCCCGATGCCAGTTATACGGGTAGTATAGATATAGTGGTAAATTATTAATCAAAAGGATAGAAAATGATAAAGCTTATTCAAAGTGCAGTCGTACTGCTTATGTTGACGAGCATGACCTGTTCGGCTAGTTTGATGATTACACCTTTGCGGGCGTCATTTTTTGATAACAAACGTAGTGACGAAATAATACTGGTCAACAATGGTGAAGAGGTGAATAGCTATCGACTGGAGTGGGTTGAACAGATGGCTTTACCCCAAGGCGGCTACCGCCCATTAACGGCAGCTGAGGCAGCGGCTTTTCCTTCAGCAAGTAAGTTTCTGCGCTACAGCCCACGTCAAGTCACTTTAAAACCTGGCGAAAGCCAGACGATTAAACTGGTTTTGCGTAAACCAAACAACCTTCCTGCTGGTGAATACCGCAGTCATCTGCGTTTTCGAGCTATTCCAAAAACACTGTCTCCAGAAGCTGGCATTAATGTATACGCCATCATGAGTTACGCTATTCCGGTTATTGTGAAGCAGGGGCCAAAACAGGCGCAAGTTAGTCTTGAGCAAGTGTCCATGGCTACTTTAAACGGCAAACCTCAATTAAAGCTTAACCTTAATCGCTCAGGAACAAGTTCGGTGATAGGAAATGTGCAGGTTTTTTATAAAGCCTCAGGTAGCAACAATCAGCTTGAGATTGCTAAATACAATGATTTCAGCATCTACCCAGAAGTAAAACAGTCACAACTCACGCTCATTAATACTGGAGAAATGCCAACTTCATTGAATGGCATCTTGAAATTGGTATACAGCGGCACTCAGGAATGGAGTGGCACAACTTTTGCTACTAAGGAATATCAAGTAGCAGGAGGGAATGTTCGCCCTCTCAACTAAAATGGGGCACAAATGGCTGAAACGAAGTACAGAGTTCAATATTGCGCTTTTTGTGTTTCAGTGATCCTTGGCGCATCTGTTGCGGTCCCAATATTTTCGGTTCAGGCTTCGGAGCCTTTAACGCAAAAGCAAAAAGTTTTTGCGTTAATCAATAAAATTCAGAACAAGTATCAAAAGTTTGAACAGACACCCCAAGCTTTGAATCAAGAGGTGGCAGCCCGTTTGGTTACAACGGGTTCCGCACCTGATCTATCAATTGCTGCTCCTACTCTTATGGTTGCTGAAGGCTCGGAAAACGACGAGTCTTTTAGTCGTTATGAGGTAGGTGAGGAGTTGATCTTTAGTCTGCAGTTAGCTGATATACCCGTCAATGATTTGACACTACTAAAAACCGAAACTGGTTATGCGATTGACCTGGTTATGCTACTTGAAGTGTTGAATATCTATTTTGATTATCAGCAGCAAAGCTCTATTGTCAAAGGCTGGATTTATGACGAACAAAACAACTTTTCAATTCAATTGCCAAAAAAGACTGATGATATAACCGAAGTATTTATTAGCAATAGGCGATACGAATTAACATCAACTCAGTACGTGTTGGTCGATGATATTTCATATATTGATTTGTTGCTGCTTGAACAATGGTTAGGCTTTAAATTTAATGTTCGCGAAAACGACTTAAAATTGTTTTTAACCACTCAAAAACCACTTCCACTGCAGTTACAACAGCAACGACAGAGGAATAAACTGCAGAATACTGTCAGCCAGTCGGCAGTGTTGCCATTAAAAGAATCTGGTTATAAAACCTTCATGACCCCAATGCTGGATTTAAACTTAACTTCAGGTGTGAGCGTCAGTGGCAGCAATAATTACATTCCATTTAACTACTCGGCAGTCGGTGCGCTGGATGTTCCCTATTTTAGCAGTTTGTTTTACTTCAGCGGTGCTAAAGAGCAGTTACTGAATAATCCGCGTCTAACGCTCTCTAAATATTCCAATAAAAGTGACTTGTTAGGACCGCTTGGTTTAACAACTATCGACCTTGGTGATGTTACCTCAGTCAATTCTCTCCCTGGAGGCAGTAGCGCACAGGGACTAGGTTTTCGTCTGTCGAGTTTGTCCGCTACCCAAACGGGTAATGACAGTAAAGTCAATTTTAGCGGCGTGATTCAAAATGGTTGGGATGTCGAGTTATACCGTAACAATATCTTAATAGATAGAAAACTGAACGCACAGGATGGACGTTACGACTTTAATGACGTGCAGTTATTTTATGGACAAAATAATTTTGATTTGGTGTTCTATGGACCACAGGGGCAAATTGAGACAAAAACTGAGCAGTATAATTTTACTGAAAACAGTCTAAAGAAAAACGATACCAGCTATTTGCTATCTTTCGTAGACAACTCACGCAGTTTATTCGATAAACAAGGTTTGGCCGAAGAAGAGCAAGGTTATCTAACCAATGCCATCTTCCGCTATGGTCTGACAGACTTCTGGACTACTTCTGTAGGGGTAGAGTCTTTTAAGCCCAAGTTATCTGATCAAACAAAGCTTAATTCTTACAGCCTTGGTAATTCTTTTAATTTATTCAATAAAGCGCTATTTAGTTATAACTTGCTACAAGATGAATTAAAAAACCGCACAGATGGTTATGCATTAGGTACCTCGGTATTAGGTATTTCAATGGAGGCTAATTACTCCGAAGCTGATATCGTCGCAGTGAGAGAGCAACAAAGTACTTTAGATGGAAAACCATCCAATTATGGTTTCACTGCATCCGGCGGCTTTGGTTCTTCTATTCCTTTATCCTTTTCTCAGTCCTGGTCCGTCACCAAGGATGGCTTGGGGAATGAAAATTCGAGCCTGTCAAATCGATTGGCGTTGCGCACACCTATTGGCGTTTTTAACAACGTAATTCAGAAAAATGACAGAGAGAGAATACTGGATAGCGATTCGCCTTTGCTCACAGACGCAGACCGACAATTGCTGAGCATAGGAAATACTGACCCTCTAACTACCGCAAACAAAATTTCTGTAGGCACAGTGGCCGGTCAATTCAACTTTAACACTGCACTCAAAGGTGTTTTTCTGGGCATAGGTTCTACCTATTCTTTGCAGCCAAAAAAACAGTTGGAAGCAGTTTCTGCCAACGTTTCTTACCAGCATACGCCAGATTTTGGTTCAACTCTTGGTTTAAACTACTCTCGTTTTAATGATCAGTTAGGCGGAAGTCTGGGTTTAAACTGGCGTCATAAGTTGGCTACTATTAGTTCTTACTTTAATTACAATAATAAGGACTCATACAGTATCGGTTTATCTGCTCAGTTTAGCTTTGGGTACGAACCAGAAACAAAAACAGTTTTTGGTGGAGCCCAGCCTTTGGCCTTCGGTGGTGCTATGGCCGTTAAGGTCTATGAAGATCTAAACAACAATAAAATACACGACAAATATGAACCTGTCGTTCCAAACGCGAAAGTAAAAGCGGTTCAGCAGTACCGTGATGAAGTCACAGATGAGCGAGGTGTCGCTGTGTTGAAAGGTCTGTCGACGGGGTATGCGACCGATATAATTGTTGATCGAAGTTCCTTGGAAGATCCTACTATGGTTCCAACTACTACTGGAATCTCAGTGTTACCTCGTCGTGGATTAGTAATGCATCATGAAATACCGCTATCGACCACAGGTGAAATTGAAGGCAACATTTTTAGTAAGGATGCGTTGGGAGAAGAAGTACCTGCATCAAATATTCTGGTTATTTTATTGGATAATAAAGGTAATAAAGTTACAGAAACTGTAACAGAGTTCGATGGTTATTATGCCTTTGCTGATGTTCTACCAGGTCGGTATAAGATAGCGCTAAACAAGAAATATACCAATCGTAAAAAGCTTCGGAATGCAACACCATTACTTACCAAAGTAAGAGGCGGTGGGGAGTTAATAGATGGTCGTTCCTTTATTCTGGAGAAAATGGAGTTCACTGAGGGCTTTTCAGTTGTTCTCGGCAGCTTCAGCAGCATTGAATTACTGAAAACGTACTGGGGTGTTATCAGACCAAAACTGGACGTTTCATTATTGGCACCATTTTACCTGGTTGATGAGGAGACTGGCCGTTATGTCTTGTATGGTCATTTTGTCCAGCAACAGGAAAAGGCTGAGCGTATCTGTACTCGATTTGTCGCAAGAAAGCTCAGCTGTTCTGTGAAGCCTTTAGGTTTGGATTTATAAATGGAGATTGGCATGAAAACGAAACTTGTTGGTATCTGCCTGTTAGTGCTCAGTGGTTGTAGTTCTGTGCCTGAGCCAGAAAAACGTATAGCCCCTGAAGATCAGGAATGGCAGCAACTTAAACCGTCATTAAAAAGGCTGGTGGCATTGGAAGGTGACTTAAAATTGTTAATAGGTGAGCTCGCAGCTTTAAAGGAGACAGAGCAAGCCACGCTACCAGCCGAAAACGTTGAAGTTGACACCATCACTAAACAAGACTTTGATGAAAAGCTAGTGAATACAACTAATGCTTCAGAAGTTGTTGATGAGGTTACTTCAAATGTTCCTATAACTCCTGTACCGTCCAAACCTGTTGAAGTAGCGCAAGCAGTTGCTCCGGTCACGACCACGGATCTGACCGACCCCGCTATTACAGCAACAACCGATGGTGCAGCGATTGGGTCTGAAGTGTTGGCTGATACCGCAATTAATGAAAAGACTATGGCAGCAAAAGACCTGGGTTTTGCTTTGCAACTAGCGTCGTTAACTAGTCATACTGCAGCGGTGAACACTTGGTCTCGCTATATTTTAAAGCAGCAGCAATTGGCGAATTATTTACCTTTAATAGAGAAAGTTACAGTGAATGGTAAGTTGTATCACAGGCTGAAGCTGGCAGGTTTCAGCACCAAGGCTGAGGCGAAAAGACTGTGCACAAACATAGCGCAGGCAGGCATTCAGTGTTATTCCACCAATACCAACGGCGAATTGTTGCAAATGCTGGCGAGCAGGTAATAAAAGAATGAAGTTAAATAAGACAGATAAAATAACAGAGCTGAATAAGCTATCAGACAAAATTTCACTCTTGGAAAACCGAGGGCTTCATAGTGTAACAATTAAAGAAATTGAGACATTAAGCCAAAATTGTGCAGCGGCTTTTAAAGATTTAAGCATTGCAAAAAATAAGCATTTGCACCGAAATATCGTTCAAGTATATACCCGGGTCGCGTCTTTTTTATCCTCATGGCTGGCTGAGCAACGAAACAAAGTAACCATAGAGCTGTTGCTATGCCTCGCGATGCAAAAAAATAATATTCAGGAAATACTTTTGCTCAGTGGTTTTTCCGGTAATGAACATTTAATGGCAATGCTGGCATCAGATATTGTTGATGGTGAAAAATCTTTTGCAAACGGCGGTTTAATCCTTTCGTTGGCATTGTTAAATTTGGATCAAATCACTGAAGAAATGCTGCAGGTTGCAATAAGCCTATCTGATGAAGTGAAAGTTCCACTCTTCATGGGCTGGTTAAATCAGGTCAGTACCTTTACGGCTCAGGGGGAAAAAAACCGAGAAACAGTGATTCGCCACGCTGATTTTTTAACGAAAGTGACACCTGATTATCAAATGATCCAGTGTTTTATTAATGCCTGGATGTTGTGTAGCTACGCTGTTTTTCCTGCGAAACACACACTGAAAAAATATTTGAATCAAATGGTAAGAAACTTTCTTATCGCTGAAGGGATGAGTGACAATGGTACACAATATCAATTAAATGCTCGCCCCAAAATGGTGGTGGTCCATGAGCGGTTTAAGCCCGGTCACGCGATGCATAGATGTTACGCTCCCTATATAGAGCAACTTGCAGAATATTTTGACCTTGTATTTATAGGTGAAAAGGAGCACATTGATGCTTCATATTCTATGGCCCAGAAAACTATAGTGCTGGATACTAATGAACAGAGCCTCACAGACATTACAAAGATAATAAAAGCAGAGAACGCTGATATTATTTTTTATCCTAGTCTGGGCATGTCGCATTACACTATATGTCTTGCAAATTTAAGGTTGGCGCCTGTTCAAATTATGGCCGGAGGACATCCTGCTACATCTTTTTCATCCTGCATTGATTATATATTTCTTTTCTTTTTAGAAGAACTTACCAGTAAACTGGTTAGCGAGAAAATAGTCACAGTGGATAATATAGTTTTTAAGCAAGAGCCTCATCCAAAATTAAAACTCAGTACGATATCCCGCGAGTACCCCCAAGGCAATAAGTTTAAAATTGCCATCAACGCGACATCAATGAAAATAAATGGCGATTTTATAGAGGCTTGCAAGTCAATTTCCGGATCTGCAAAGAAGAAAGTTGAGTATCATTTTTTCCCGGCTTTAACAGGTAACGCTTACGATAGTTTCACAAGACTTATTGAAAATGAGTTGCCAGGTTCTGTTGTTCATCAAAGTTCAGGGTATAGCCGCTTTCTTGAAGCGCTCTCTAAATGTGACATGTCGATAGTGCCATTTCCTTTTGGAAACACCAACAGCACTATTGATGCATTGATGTTACATATGCCAGTTGTGTCCATGAGTAGTGCGGAAATTGCAGGTTTAACAGATAAAGCAATATTAAGGACTGTAGGTTTGGAGCATTGTACGGTTGTTGATAGTGTGCAAGCATATATAGAAAAATGTGTTCAGATTGTCAACAACCAAGCTGAGTATGAATATGTCCATGACCAAGTTGTAGCGATAGATGCCAAAAATAGCCTGATCCGCAAAGCTGGTGAGCAAGATGACTGTTTTTCTCAGTTTGCAAGAATGTTTGCTTTAACCTATGACTACCATTTGCAGATCCAGGCAAGCCCAGCGCGAGTGATTGACTATAAGAATATTAGTGGTGCTCGTTTGTATCGGGATAGTTTATAAATTTTAGATAAGCAGGAGATATACATTGGAAGCGAAAGTAAAATCTGTCTTTATGACGACATTTAATATTGATGAAGACGTTATTAACGACGAATTAAAATACAGTGAAATTCCACAATGGGATTCAGTTGCCCATATGAGTCTTATTGTTGCTCTGGAAGATGAGTTCGACATTATGATTGATACAGATGATGTGATTGATATGAGCAGTTTTAAGAAAGCCAAAGAGATCGTAGCCAAATATCTGGCTGGTTAGTGATGGCTGCTGAATTTTGGACCGAACAGGCTTTAGCGCGGTACCAGGGGATTGCGCTTATTGACGCTGACAGAGAGCTTTCCTATCAAGCCTTGAATGCAGAAATCAGCAGTTGCTGTGACTGGCTTAATTCGCTTGAATTGAATCCCGCTATTGCTTTTTTAGTGATGGAACATAGCCTGACATCAGTTGTTCGTTACTTAGCCTGTTTACGGACCAGAGTTGTGCCGCTATTACTTCCGGTAGGTATGGATCAGACGCTATACAATGCGCTTCTAGAGACTTACCGACCAGCACTCCAATTTATCTCCGACAAAGAAGTTGTTGTGGATAGGCAGTTAGCCAGTCAGTGTATTGATCCTGAATTGGCCTTGCTGCTTAGTACATCAGGATCAACTGGTAGCGCTAAACTGGTGAAATTATCTACGTCAAATATTGCAGAGAATGCCAGTTCAATAGTGCAATACCTGCATATAACAGCTAGAGATAAAACCTATTGTAATTTGCCGCTGAGTTATTCCTATGGCCTATCTATCCTCAACTCTTATCTGAGCTCTGGCGCTACCCTAGTGCTAGCTAATAAAGGCCCTTTAGATAAAGCGTTTTACCAAGACCTTCTGGACTATGAGATCACATCGTTATCAGGTGTGCCTTTTTTCTATCAGATGCTGCATCGAACAGGTTTTTTTAACAAGGAATTTCCGTCTTTAAAAACTCTGACCCAGGCTGGCGGCAGGATGTCTGAAGAGCTGATCCGTAAAACTTATCAGTATGCTTCGGAGCGTCAGATCCGTTTTTTTGTGATGTATGGTCAAACAGAAGCAACGGCCCGCATTAGTTACGTCCCACCATTGAGGTTAGTGGATAAAGTTGGCTCAATCGGCATAGCAATCCCAAATGGCGAATTAAGTCTGGCTGAGGACGGCGAGCTGGTTTATCAAGGACCCAATGTAATGTTAGGTTATGCGGCCTCACTTGCCGATTTACAAAGATCTTTGCCGAAACAGGCAAAATTATTCACAGGTGATATTGCTAGCGTAGATGCTGATGGTTTTTTCTATATTGTCGGGCGGAAGAAAAGATTTATTAAATTGGCCGGTTTGCGTCTTGGTCTGGATGAAATTGAGTCCTGTCTTGAAGCGGAATTCGATCATGAGTTTATGGTGACTGGTGTTGACGAAAAGCTCGATGTGTTTTTTGTTTCTGCGACTAAGCCTGCAGACATTCATGCATTACTTTTTGACATGTTTAAAATCAATGCGCGCTTTGTTGCGTTGCATCAATTAACTGACTTGCCCCATACAGACAATGGGAAAAAAGATTATCAAAAATTATCCTAGTTCAAAGTTGTCGCAGTCTGTTCTGCACTAGTCTCTAAGGGATCTAAAATGATTTTCAGTAAAAATATTGTAGTAACAGGTGCGTTGAAAGGTATAGGTAAAGTAGCAGTCGAACGTTTTGCCGAACAGGGTGCACATTTGTGGGCTTGTGCCAATTTCCTGACTCCGGAATTTGTGTCGTTTTGTTCTGAGCTAAGTAAAAAGCATCAGGTCCGTGTTGAACCGCTCTGTTCTGATTTTACTGATGTTGAATCTGTAAAATTAATGGCAAAACAAATTCTTGCTGCAAAAGTGCCCATTGATGGTCTTGTGAATATAGCGGGCATGACCAAGGACGCTGTATTTCACATGACAACAGCGACGGATCTGTTGCAGATTTATCAGGTGAATGTTGTATCTACTTTGGTACTGACACAGCTGATCTCAAAAAATATGATGCGACAAAAAGCGGGCTCTATCGTTAATGTATCTTCGATCGCCGCGACAGATGGTATCGCTGGTCAATTGGCTTATGCCAGCAGCAAAGCCGCATTAAACGGCGCGACACGCACCCTGGCAAGAGAACTTGGCAGCTATGGAATCAGGGTAAACTCTATAGCACCAGGGGTCATTGATACGGACATGAACCTAAATGTACCTGCGGATATACTGAACGAGCGTATTAGTTCCACTAGCTTGGGCCGAATAGGTAAACCTACAGAAGTTGCCGATTTAATGTGTTTTTTACTTTCTGATTTGTCGTCTTACATGAGCGGACAAATCATTAGGATTGATGGGGGAATGGCGTGATTAAATTATTGGAAGGTAAAAATATTCTGATCACGGGTTCTAATCGGGGTATAGGCAAAGCAACAGTTGAGTTTTGTGCAAAACAAGGCGCCAATATATGGGCGCACGCTCGCTCTGCCAGTGACGACTTTGCACAGTTTTGCCAGCATGTGGCTGAGCAGCATCAGGTTACTATAACGCCGCTTTATTTTGATTTACGCGACAAAGATCAGATGCTGGTCGCTGTGAAGTTAATTAAGGCCTCACCGTTTCCCATCAATGGCCTGATTAACAATGCCGGTATTACCTACAACGCAATTTTTCAAATGACGAACGAACATAATATTGAGCAAAATCTGCAGGTTAATTTTGTGTCGCATTATTTGATGACACAATACATCATCAAATTGATGAGTCGACATGGTGGTGGCTCTATTGTGAGTATTGCTTCAACTGCGGCAATAGACGCAAACCCGGGGCGTTCGGCTTATGGCAGCAGCAAAGCAGCTTTGTTGTGCGCAACTAAAGCATTGTCACGTGAAGTCGGGCAAATGAATATTCGAGCGAATACAGTAGCTCCAGGCATCACTCAAACCGATATGCTCAGTAGTATGTCTGACGAAGTCATAGCCGAAGCCGCTGCATCAACAGCTCTGCGACGTTGTGGCACTCCACAAGAGATAGCATCAGTTGCGGGCTATCTGATTTCCGATCATTCAGCTTACATAACCGGTCAAGTGCTCAGAGTGGATGGAGGAATGTAAACCATGACTTCAGCTTGGGTTGAACAGCAGTGTAACACTGTACGTCGACGTATTATTGAGCTTGGATATGCGACGGGTAAAAATGGCGCTCACTTTGGTAGTAGTTTGTCACTGGTGGAAATTCTGGTCGCGGTATATCACTACATATTGAATGATCAAACCCAGCCTGTTGCAGGCTCAGGCCCTAAGGGGCGATTTTTTTTAAGTAAAGGGCATGGCGCCTTAGGTTATTTTGCCGTCCTTGAGTCTTTTGGTTTATTGACCAGTGAACAAAGCTCGCTGTTTGAAGTGAATGGTTCCAATTTTTTTGCTCACGCCCATAAAGATCTGAATTCTGGTATTGAATACTCAGGCGGCAGTTTGGGATTAGGTGTGTCTTTGGCTGTTGGCGTTGCATTGGCAAGCCGGCTTAAAGGGGATCAGCAGGATATTATTGTACTCGCTGGTGACGGCGAGTGCGATGAGGGCATAGTGTGGGAGGCTCTGATGTCGGCAGCTCACTATAAACTGTCAAATTTCACCTTAATAGTGGACAGGAATATGATGCAATCTGACGGTGACAAGCGTTTCATCATGGGACATCAAGATATTTGCAGCAAACTCTTATCCTTTGGTTTTGACGTCACGCAAGTGAATGGCCATAGCTGCCCAGAACTAATGACCGGATTGCAGAAAAGAGCTGACAGGCCTAAAGCTATTGTTGCAGACACAATTAAAGGCTGCGGCATCAGTTTTATGCAAGCCAACGCTGATTGGCATCATGGCTCGCTGAACCAGTCGTCCTACGAACTGGCTTTAAGCGAACTGAAAGGATAAGTCTGTGGAACTATTAACAGCCTCTACTTCCAGAGTGTATGCAAAGCTAGGACAAGCAGGAGCTGCATTTGGAGTTGCATTAGTTGAATTAGCTAAACAAAGGGATGACATTGTAGTGCTGTCAGCAGATATGGCAAAGCCTGCCGGATTGCTCAAGTTTTCCGGTTTGCACCCTGACAGGTTTTTTAATGTAGGTATTGCTGAACAAAACCTGGTAGGTATGGCCGCTGGTTTTGCCAATGAGGGTTTTAAAGTCATAGCTTCAGCTCAGGCGTGTTTTTTATCTATGCGAAGCTACGAGCAAATCCGGCAATACAGTGGTTATATGAAATTTCCGATAGTGTACGTTGGAGTCTCAGCTGGCTTTGCTTTGACATTTTTTGGCAATACCCACTACGCGCTCGAAGATATGACCTTGTTACGCTCCGTTCCTGGCATGGTGGTTATTTCTCCCTCAGACCCCGGTCAGGCGATGAAAGCATTGCAGCAGGCTCTGACTATGGATTGTCCGGTCTATATAAGATGTACAGGCGTACCTGGTTTAGCTCCTTTGTACACGCAAGAATATGCATTTGAGATAGGAAAAGCGATCCAATTGAAAGAAGGCAAGGATGCCACTGTATTCTGTTGCGGAGCTATAACAAAGCAAGTTGTTGAAGTGGCAACTGAGCTGGAAGAGTGTGGTTACAGTGTGCAAGTAGTCGATATGCACACCATATCGCCTTTGGACCAACATTGCCTGCAGGATGCTATGACATCCAGACTTTGGATCACTGTCGAAGAGCATTTTATCCAAGGGGGATTAGGCTCAGCAGTTGCCGAGTTTCTGGCGACTCAATTTAGCCCGAACCGGCCTTTTTTACATTGTATAGGGGTACCCAATGTCTTTACAGTACCCGGGGATTATTCTTATTTGCTACGCACAAATCAGCTTGACGCAGCCTCGTTAAAAGCAAGATTTGTCTCGCTACTGCAAAAGGTTGCCGATAATGAATGAAACAAAGACTAATTTGGTATTTGTTGGTGGTGGTGGTTTAGCTCTTGAAGTTTACACCTTTATGCTGGACCAGGACTTTTTCAATGTAAATGGACTGACAGTCAAAGGTGTACTGAATGCGTACGCAAATTGCGAGCTGTTGGCACAGTATCCTGAATTGCCTTATTTGGGACTTATTGAAGACTACGTTTCAGGTCCAAATGATAAAGCAATCATTATGCTTGGTGGAGCAAGTGACCGTGCGCGCATTGCGGGCGTGCTTTCGCGCCTACAATTGCCACTTTTTAGTTATATTCACCCCAGCGCAATCATTTCATCCACTGCAGTAATTGCAGACGGTTGTTATATTGCCCCACACTGTGTAATCAGCGCCAACGCTGTACTTGAAGCCAATGTCCTACTCAACGTATACAGCGCTGTAGGTCATGGATCGAAGGTGGGAGCACACTCTGTTATGTCGCCTTACTCAGTGGTCAATGGCAACTGTATTTTGGGTGAAACTGTGTATTTAGGTACCAGGGTTGCCCTGTTTCCAAAAATAACAATTGAAAAATACAGCCTTATCGATGCCGGCTGTATCATCAGGGAAAACATACCAGCCTTTTCTATCGTATCGCAAAGACCAGTCCAGCAAATCATTGAAAATAGAGTGTTAAAGAGAGCTTGTGAGCGGTGACGTGTATACCGGTTATGCGGTAATCATCCCATTTTTAATGGACGCTTGAAGTAGAAGCCTGTGTTACTAAGTTGTCCTTGTACTTCGGTGGTATGCCACCCAAAGCTTTGTTTGGCCGTTCATTGTTATAAAACCACAGCCATTCTGTCGCATAGTCCTGAACTTCGGCAATACTGCTGAATAAATATTGGTTTAGCCAGTCGTAGCGAACTGTACGGTTATATCGCTCCACATAGGCATTTTGCTGCGGATTGCCTGGCTGAATATACTTCAGGGCCACTCCGTTTGATTCTGCCCAGTTTTTGAGGACAGAACCAATGTATTCAGGGCCGTTGTCGCTACGGATTTCCTTGGGTTTGCCTCGCCACTCAATGACTTGATTGAGCACTCTGACTACCCGTTCTGCCGGTAGCGAGAAGTCGACCTCAATGGCTAAGCCTTCCCGGTTAAAATCATCAATGATATTCAGCAGCCGGAAACTGCGGCCATCCTCGAGCTGGTCATGCATAAAATCCATCGACCAGCATTGGTTCTTCATCTCTGGCACCGCCAGCGGTTCAGGCTTTTCACGGGTGAGCCGTTTCTTGGGTTTTATCCTTAAGTTCAGCTCCAGCTCGCGGTAAATCCGCAGCACACGTTTATGGTTCCAGCCAAAGCGTTTCACATTACGCAGGTAATAGAAACACATGCCAAAGCCCCAACTCCGGTAAGTGGAGGTTAAGCGCAGCAGCCAGTCCGCAATTTCCGCGTTCTCATCCCTCAGACGGGCCTGATAGCGGTAGCAGGTTTCACTGATGCTAAACACCGCACAGGCCAATGTGACAGAAATGGATTTCTCGCGCACCGCCTTTTGCGCCAATTCCCGTCGGCGCGACGGCTTTACCACTTTTTTTCGATGGCCTCTTTGAGGATTTCGGCTTTGAGCCGTTCTTCGGCGTACATCTTTTTCAGCCGGGCATTTTCCGCCTCCAGCTCTTTAAGCCGGGCCATCATGGATGCATCCATGCCGCCAAATTTGGCGCGCCATTTGTAAAAGGTGGCCGAACTCATACCGTGCTCACGGCAGAGTTCGGGAACCGGAGCTCCAGCTTCCGCTTGTTTTAAAATTGCCAGGATTTGGCTGTCACTAAATTTTGATGTTTTCATGCAGAATCTCCTGCGTTTATATTACGAGAAAATTCTACTTTTAGCGTCAGTTAATTTAAGGGATGATTACCATGCTGTTTATGCAAACAACATCTAAGAATGCGGAGCTGGTGCGATAGTTTATCTACCAAGTTATAGGGTACAACCTGTCTTCACAGAGTTTTCTATATTTGGCACTTAAGTTTTTATGTTTTGCCCTGTTAATCTGTGATTTATGTTAACAGGGCGAGGCGTGAGTAAAGCCATTTTCTACTTCATCGACATCGTCTTATCATTTTTCACTGATAGTTACGGTTTTCAGGTCATAATGGGGAGATATATTTTTTAATCTTTCTCTCATCACTTGCTGAACGGCGAAAAAAGTCGAACCGCAAATAAATATTGGAACTTCATTGTCTGGAAATTGATAGAACAACGGATCTTTAAATACCGGAATTCCAGAAAATGATTCAAGTGAATATTTGGTATCAAAGATGCCTTTTATGCTACGGTCTTGGTTGACGTAACTAATGATCGCTTGTGCAGCAAAAGGCGTTAAGCCGAACAGATAAATATTTCCCTCAGAAGAGTACTCACGAAATAGAGCTTCTATTTGACTGCTTATAGATTTTAAATGCGAGGCGTAGTCTAATACTGCGTTGCGCTGATCGGAAGCATCACACAATATTCTTAATGCAGGTACGTAGGGCGTTGATTGACGTTCAAATGCGATTATATTTAGTCCAGCATCTTGAATGAGCGAAATGAATGAATTTGAATTAAAGTAATGAATATGATCAGGGCAGTTGATCGAATACCTTAAGACACTTGAATCATGATAAGAGCCAAAATCAGGGACTTCTATAAAGAAATAACTTTGGTCGAATTTTTTTAACTCGCGTAAAATATCTATTGGATTGAAAATATGTTCCAGCACATGAGACAAAAGAAATACATTTTTTTTGTTATTAATTTTGTACTTATCTAGTGAGCGAATCAATGACTCGTCAGAGTTGTTTAAATCTGAATATACAAAGTTCAAGTTCTCGAAAGCTACTCTATCAACGAAGTCGACAACCAAGGCCTTTTCATGAGTGCATTCGGATCTTAGCATCTCGGCAAGTTCACCGGGCCCACCACCGATTTCAATCGCCATACCATTGACACTAACTAAATCTAAGTGTTTTTTAATAAAATCCAACCTTAAATCACCAAATTGTCTGTCGGTTGGCAGTGCACTTTCGGCGCTATATATTAATTCCAGAGGAACATTGTGATACGTACAAGAGTGTTTGCAATGTGGGCATAGGTATTGTTTAAAATCCAGCTCATTATAAATAAGTTTAGATCTGATTTCACAGAATTTATTTTCTATCTTTAATAGCTGGTGATTACATACCGGGCATACCGAAAAGTCTTTCATACACACCTCTTTGATATTCATTCTTTCTAGGGGAATTCAATTATGTAAATTTGTTTAATTAATTTTTTGAATTAAATCCACCTTGCTTCATCTGGTTTTAATTTTCTGCATTATATGCGCGGGATTTATTTTTTATTCAGTGCCTGGTTATTGATTTGAGCTATAGCTCGCGGAGCTATGGGCTAAATAACGTACCCGCCGACACTAAACTCTCTAATAACACAGTTTTGATTATGTTTTATTTTTGAGATTTATAACTATTGAGTTCTTTATAGAGTCCCTGAAGTTTTTGCGTTCTAGAGCTCTTGAACAATTCATTTGGACTTAAAGTCAGTGACCAAGGTGAGGTTTTTTCGCCACAGATTTCAAATTTTGTCGTAGGCTCATCGATATGTTGAAGATGCACCTCCAGGTATACTCGTTCCGTACCTATGCGATTTTGCGCCGATTTATGCCAAACCGCAGAATGCATGATGATGATGTCTCCAGCTTTCAGATCTGGTTCCAAAAGAGGGTAGTCTGCTGGCAATACGTCGTTGATTTCTCCTGCATCTCCTAGATAACCAAAATGGTGAGTGCCTGGATACAGCGCCAAGCCGCCATTTGCCGGGCTGCATTCGGTCAGGGCAATGAAGAGGGAATAGCGCTCAAAACTGCCTATTTGGTAGCCTGTGTCCTGATGCAGGAATACGGCTGCGGTGTCGATCGCATCTTTTTTAACAACTCTGACAAAATCAGCGCCGACCTGACTATGAAAAAATTTGTTTGCTACTGCTACAAATTCAGGCTCTTTCAGGATATTAACGAGTAAGCTGCTTTCGGTTACTTTGATTTCAGTGATATGGTGCTGTGTTCTTTTTAGTTGTCCGGTCTTCGTTTCTTCTTGATACGCTGAGTAGTATTTTTGAATTGTTTTTTTACTCAGCACATTTTTTAATACGAAACAGCCGGTTTTCTTTAACAGATCGATGTCAAGAGACTCTTCGATATGCCGCTCTTGTTTTATAAGATCAATCATTTCTTCGACAGGGGCTGTTATCATGACTGAATCTCCTTAATTAGATTTCGAAGCATAAAATTTAATAACTTCAATCACCCGATTTATATCTTCCTCCAAAAGATCGACATGGATTGGTAAACAGATCACTTTGTCTGATATGGCTTTAGCATTCATCAGGTTTGAAGCTTTTGAAGATCGCAATCCTCTGTACATAGGGAACTCGCTAATTAATGGATAAAAATAACGACGCCCCATAATGCCTTGGTCTTTCATGGTGTGATAAAGCTGGTCCCTGCTTAGTGGATAGTCACTCTCAACCAGTATCGGAAAGTAAGAATAATTGGAGCTGTGCTCTGGAGGAAAGTTTATAAACTTAATACCTTTCACATTGCTTAAGTGTTCAAAATACAATTGGGCGAGTAATTTTCGTTTTTCAATATAGTTGTCTATGTATTGAAGCTGGAGTAAACCAAAGGCTGCATTAAATTCACTCATTTTTCCGTTGATACCAGCTGCAACTACAGTGGTTTCGTCAACAAATCCAAAGTTTTTCAAATGGTCAATATGTGCTTTGGTTTTGGCGTCGTGGCAAATGATGGCTCCACCTTCGAAAGTATTAAATACCTTTGTGGCATGGAAACTAAGTACCGAAAGATCGCCATAAGCACACAAACTGATACCATCAAGTCTGGAACCAAAGGAATGTGCCGCATCATAGATAACCTTCAAGTTATAGTTCTCTGCAATACGTTGAATTTCGGCGACATTACACGGATTTCCATAGACATGCACTGGCATAATGGCGGTGGTCTGGGGAGTAATGGCCGCCTCTATGGCTGCTGGGTCTAAGTTGCAGGTTGTTGGATCTATGTCGACGAAAATGGGTTGTATACCGTTCCATTTTAACGAATGAGCAGTCGCGACAAAAGAGTAGGGGGTTGTAATGACTTCCCCAGTGATTCGTAGCGCCTGTAAAGCAGTCACTAAGGCTATAGTTGCGTTGGCAAATAAGCAGACGTATTTAACACCCAGGTAGTCTGCCAGCGCTTGTTCAAACTGCTGATGAAAAGGACCACCGTTGGTTAGTATTTTGTTTTCCCATATTTGCTGCAAATAGGGGATAAACTCCTCCAATGGTGGCAGAGCTGGTTGGGTTACATAAATAGGCTTATGCGTCATGATAGAACCGCCTGAATCAGTGTCAACGCAAGCACATGTTCTGGTTGCGTTCATTTTTTGCTTTGCATAAGCAAAGCATGTTTTATGCCAAACTAATTGTTGGGTTGCAAAGCGGCCAACTCAGTCTGGCTGTGATGCCTTGCTTTTTGAGTCAACTCATTCAGTTCTGATGCAGATTTCAGGCCATTGAGTTGCTGTTCAATTATGTGTTGGATCACTTCTGATTTCATCGGCAATTTACTCTGAATAATGAGGACTATAGAGTCTTTTATTCTACTTAATCTCATGCTGTCCCTGAAATATGCTTCCTTGCAAAGGAATAACTGGAATTGTTTTGCATAGACTGGGTTTGCCAGATAGATTTTATTGCCACCTGCCAGAAATGGTACCCAAAGACCTTTTGTTGTTTCATAACAATAATCCAGAGTCGCTGCATGGACGCCAGGAAACTCTCTGTCGTGGTAATCATCCATGGAAATAATGCCGTAGTCGTGCATAAAAGGCGCAGTCAGGGTTAAAGTATGCAAGACTTCGTGATATTCGTGGCCAGCATCGATATGTAAAAAGCGAAGCTTATTCTTAAACAAAGTTCTTAAATAGTCTGTGCTGTAGTCAGCTGTATTACCTGTGACGTAATGAATACGGGCAGACTGCTCTGGTGTGGTAAAAGTGCTTATGTTCGACTGAGTCTGTTGCAATAAATCATCAAAAAATAAATCCATTGCGTAGATGCATTCCGATTTGTCTGCGAGCATGGCTAGTAAAGCGAGAGACTTCCCTTTCCATACGCCTATTTCAGCTATATCTCCAGAAGCAGAAATGCTCTGATGAAAGGCTTCTGTCATTGCAAACAACATCATATCGACAGGGTAAAACCAGCCTTCGATTTGAGGAGATATTTCGTTAATATAGTTTTGCGTTGTTGTACTTATCTTTAACGCTGCTTCAGGTTTTAACATGCTTAATCCTACAAAAGTTGATTGAATTCTGGTTTTTTGCTTTTGCTCAACAAATGTTCACTTGGCTCTTGTGCAGTGTTCGCGGTCACAAATTTATGTTAACTTACTCATTCAACGAGGTTTATTCGCTCCATAGTTAAATGGATATAACGGCCCCCTCCTAAGGGGCAGTTACAGGTTCGATTCCTGTTGGGGCGGCCATTTCGCTTATATTTTTCAGTCTCTTACTTTTTATCATTGACTAAGGTCGCGGCATCACCCACTTGCACATTGGCCAGTAAATCCATATTGACGCTCTCAGCCCAGGCATTGTTGTGCGTCAGCTCGGTGATTTTGACTTTAAGCTCACTCACTGTCAGTTGATCCTGCAATTGACCAAGACTGTCTTTGTGCTGGCGGCGGTGCAAAATCGTCAGTTCGTCACCAACTTTTAGCCCTTGCTTGCTACCAAGATTAAGCAGCACTTTGTGTTGGTTGACCAGGGTTACATCTGCCAGTATGGTTTCGCAGCGCAACGCTTCTTCGACATCCTGGGCTGCAGCATTCAGTACACGTTCAATGGATTTACCATAGTCGGTTTGCCAAAAACGCTGAGTTTTAGGGCTGATGACTGTTGTATCACGAAACTCCCACACGGCTGAAGTTTGATAGGTTTGGCTGAACAGAACTTTCTGCTCTTGAATATCAGACAATTCTAGCTGTAGTTGAAAAAAACGTTCACGATCTTGGTCAGACCAAAAACTCCAGTTAGTGCCGACTCGTTCTCCTAACGACACATCACCTAAACTTGCTTTGAGTAAATAGCGCCCACCATAATTACGCTGCAAAGCACCGCGATCTGCATAACTAAGTTCTTTCTGACGGATAGATTGAGGTAACAGTTTAAGTAAGCTTGAGCCTGAGGACTCTTCCAGTTTCCGGATAAATAAGCTAGTGCTGGCTTGGTCTAGCTCATATAGTTGTCCTGCAATAGCTTGTTCGCGGTTCTCAATAAAAAACGGGCTAATCAGTAGCTCTTTTTTTAACTGCAGATTGGCACATTGGTTTTGATCAGGATAAATGTCGGCTCGTATCGTCACATTGATATAGCCGTTTTCTTCGGCTTCCGAGACAATTTGCACATTTTGCACTTCGCCTTGAGTCTGTAAAAACACAGACTCCTGGGTCAATAAACCGTCAGTTACTTGTTGCACCGTGCGAATTGAAGCGCCTGAATACAACAAGGCTTTACGCACAGCATCTTCAGTGGCAAGAGTTCTGGCTGTTGCAGTATCGCCGCCTCGAAGTACAGCCTGGCCAGTTGCTTCATACCAATCTGCCACTGCCAAAGTGGGCAGAATCGATATAACCAGCAGTGACAAGCTTAGTGCGGATAAACGCATGACAACCCCCAAAGAAAATATTTATAAGGGGTGTAGCAAAAGTCGTGCCTGAATTTTAAGTTGGGGATTGACTAGGAATTGCAGAAGGGCTGGGACAAGCCCGCGCCTCTGCGGTTTTTTGCCGATACCGGTTGAGGTCTTCACTTCAGGCACGGATTGTGCATCCTGTATTAGTAAAGCTAATTCAATTAGGTAGAGGCGCCATAATGATAAAAATTACCACCAGCACATTGTTGCTGGCTTTATTAACGGGCTGCAGTATGGTGGCTGACCGTCACGTGGAATGGGAAACGGTTGAGCCCCAGCGTTTTCCTGTCTTAAAAGCTGTAGGTTATGCTCCACTAAGCCAGCAACCCGGCGCTACAGAACAGGAGCGCATGCTGATGGCGATGAAAGCGTCTAAGCTTGAAGCCTATAGAGAGCTGGCTGAGCAAGTCTATGGCCAAAGAATTGACGCTAAAGCCAATATGCAACAAATGATGATTGGAAATGATCAACTGAATTCATCAGTCAGTGGAATTATCCGCGGCGCTCGTGTAGTGAAAACTTACCCTGTGGGCGATGTGTACGCGACAGAGCTCGAACTGGATTTTAAGCAGGTATACGATTTGTATCTGAACAGTCAGCCAACCCGCCGCATTAAAAATGTGAAGTACTATTGATCGACAGGGTCAGTAGCCTTGGCTCTGACCTTATCCTGCAGACTAATTCAAAAAAACTGGCAGTTGATGTCAGATACAAAATGCTGATAGTGAATGCTATGTTGGACTATATAGGCGGGTCAGTGCTAAAGCACCGACTTTTCAAGCTTTGATCCCCGGCCCTTTATCGACCTGAGCTGCTTTGCCTTTATTGGTGTAGGTTAAACCAGCACGACCACGGCTCTGCAACAGCTCTGTTTTAAAGCGCTCAATCACCAGTTGGCTTTGCTCTACGCTTTGACTGTTTACCTGATTTTGAAACTTGCATTGAGCCAGCTTGTCTTCCAGTCTTTGTAAGTGTTCTTTAAACCAATCTTGCTGCTTTACCTCAGCAAGCTCAGGCGACGATGTCAATTGCTCGTCTGTAGTCTGAACTAAATCAAGAATTTGGATTTTTTCATCAGTATTAGTTTTTAGTGCTTCAACATCGCGGGTCCGGATGGCGTCCAGCTCCTTTTGAAGCAACAAAAGCAGCACATCCAGGTGCTGCTCTTGTTCGTTTAGCAGGGTGAGAATAGAAGAATGGGGGGTGCTCATTTTTTACTGAAAAATTCGCTTTCAAACTGCACGATACGACGCGCCAGTTGTTCTACGTTCACTTTGTATTTGCCTTCAGAAATCTCTTGTTTGATCTTATCAACTTTTTCTTGATCAATACCTGAGCTGGTTTTTGCTTTTTCCTGGGCTTTGCTGAATTGCTGCGCCTGAGAAGTCAGCGATACTGAATCCTGTTTTTGTGCAGCTGTGCCTGTAGTGGCCTGCTGCTGAACGGCCTGTTGTTGTACAACTTGCTGTTTTTGAATGTTTTGTTGTTCGGCCTTGTCCGCTTTCACTTGTTGAGTGACTGGCAGGCCTGTATTTACATTGATCGCCATTTTTCTACCCTCTCTATCCGGTTTCGGATCCCTTACTTTGTATAACGGCAGCACCCGCTAAAACTTTAGTCAGAATTTAAAATTTTATTGCAACTTTTTTCACCGCAACGACTTCTGCAACTATGGTTCTGTTGGACTGCCTGTTGGTCACCTGAATTTGATCACCCAAAATGCCATCCATCTGGGCTACACCAACAGTTCTGACTTCAAGACCGTTATTCAAACCACTAATTGTAACTATATCGCCTTTACATACAAGACAAAGATCCTGCAATGTCACAACTTGTCCGGCAGACAGGGTTCTTTTTACCCTTGCCCCTATAACAGAAGCAGGGGTTTTCACTAAAGAACCACGGGCCAGCCTCAGATCTGCTTGTCCCAGCGTTAACATATCGGCTGTGATCAAAGAACCTAAAGTGATATTCCGTACACTATGCACAGCTTCAGTTTGTTGACTAAAACGCGCTGTGACAAACAATTGCCATACCTTTGGGCTTTGGCAGCGGATTTGCACTGTGGCCTGATTGGTCACTGGCCCGGCAAAACTAAACTGCAGAGCCTTATCACATTCTTTTATTCCTAAACGTGAATCCAGAGCTGATAGTTGACTGTGCGCATCCTGTGGGATTTCATTTTGTTGCTTTAACCAGTCCTTTGTTGCCGCAGTTAATTGTTGTGGGCTGAAACTTGCCGCTTGCAGGGAAAATGCCACAAAAAAAACTGTGGCTGACAAAGCGCAGAACGCTGGGTATCGCAAAAATTTATCGTACATTTTCATATGGTTTCAGCTATGCTTTATCGGCAAAGGGTTATAACATACTTAAGTATGTCAATTTTCAGTCATTTTTCATTCTAGAGTGACCTAAGCAAGAATCGTTCCCGATTTTCTAGGACCACTAATTCTTTCAGGCAGGGGAGTCTTCTATGGCGGGTATTCTGGATTCAGTCAATCAGCGCACTCAATTGGTTGGGCAAAACAGACTGGAGCTTTTATTATTCCGCTTAAGTGGTCGCCAGCGTTTTGGTATTAATGTGTTTAAAGTACGTGAAGTACTGCAATGCCCGCCATTAACTGCTATCCCTAAACGAAACAAATACGTCAGGGGTATAGCGCATATCCGCGGCCAGACAATTTCCGTTATTGACTTAAGTCTGGCAACAGGTGGTCGCGCCATCGAAAACACCAAAGACTGCTTTATTATCATTGCCGAATACAATCGTTCAGTGCAGGGGTTTTTAGTTCAGTCTGTTGAACGTATTATCAATATCAACTGGGCTTCAATTATGCCACCGCCAAAAGGAACTGGTGGTAAGCAAAGTTACCTGACTGCTATTACTGAAATTGATAAAGAGCTGGTCGAAATTATTGATGTTGAAAAAATTCTGGAAGAAATTTCTCCTTCACCAACCACCATCAGCAGTAATGTGCTGACGTCGACGATCAGTGAAGATTTAGGTGACAGATTAATTCTGATCGCTGATGATTCTGCCGTAGCACGGAATCAGGTAAAACGCGCGTTGGAAGGCTTAGGGGTGAAAATGCATCTGGTCAACAATGGCCGTGAAGCTTTAACTTACCTGCAAGAAACCGCGGCAGCCTGTCAAGGCTCGGTCACTGACAAAGTTGGGTTGTTGATTTCTGATATCGAGATGCCAGAAATGGACGGATATACTCTAACCGCTGAAATTCGCTTGGATCCGAGGCTTAAACCACTGCATGTTATTTTGCATACTTCGCTCAGCGGTGTATTCAACCAGCAGATGGTGCAAAAAGTTGGCGCAGACGATTTTATTGCGAAATTTAACCCGGATGAGTTAGCCGAGTCCGTGCGGAAATGGTTGCATACTGATTAGAGGTTTTATGTTAGTGGCAAACAAAGAACTGCAGGAAAGTGAGTATCGTCTGTTTCGGGATTTCCTCGAGCAGCAGTGCGGTATTGTGCTGGGTGATAACAAACAGTATCTGGTCAAAAGTCGCCTGGCGCCTTTGATGCAGCGCTTTGGTTTGTCGTCGCTTTCTGAACTATTAAACAAAACGTTAAGCCCGTTTGAGAGGCAATTGCGTTCCGCAGTGATTGACGCTATGACCACTAACGAAACTTTGTGGTTTCGTGATAACTACCCCTATGAGCTTCTGAAAAAGCAAATTTTACCTGAATTTGAGAAAGATCATAAAACCGTCAAAATTTGGTCAGCGGCCAGTTCTTCTGGTCAGGAGCCATACTCTATTGCCATGACTGGGCTGGAATACCAGCAGGGGCGTCCCTCTGCATTTCCTATGGGACTGCATATACTAGGCACGGATATCTCCAATGCGATGCTGGAACACTGTCAACGCGCTGAATACGATGGTTTGGCTTTGTCTCGTGGCTTATCGCCCGAGCGGCGTAGTAAATTTTTTGACGATTCCGGTAACGGCATGATGCGGCTAAAAGATGCCGTCCGTAAAAACGTTTCATTCCGCCATTTAAATCTACTCGACAGCTATACGCTGTTGGGCAAATTTGACATTATTTTTTGTCGCAATGTACTGATTTACTTCTCTCCTGAAGTAAAAATGAAAATTATCAAACAGTTCTCACAAGCTCTAAACCCGCGTGGTTACTTGTTTCTTGGCGCTTCTGAGTCTCTCTCCAGCCTGAACAACGACTTTGATATGGTGCGTTGTAATCCTGGCATCGTCTACCGTAAAAAAACCTGATAAAAAATTATGGCCTGAGTTTTGCTTAATATTTGCCATCTCTGAAAGACAGGATGGCAAAAATGGCAATCAGCTTCGAAAAAGCATTTGGGCTTCACCCAGATGCACTACTGATCCGTGACAAACGCTCTCAAGTCTTGGCCGAAAATATCGCAAATGCCGATACTCCGGGTTACAAGGCAAAAGACATGGATTTTCAAACTGCATTAGCAGGTGCTCAGTCGCGCCAGTCCGGGTCGCTTGGCCGCACTGATCCTAGGCATTTTGAAATCTCTACAGCCCGCCATGCTGACTCTCAATACCGTATTCCAAATCAGCCTGATACAGGGGATGGCAACACCGTTGATATCCATGAAGAGCGGAATGCCTTTACCCGCAATAGCATGGAGTATCAAACCACGCTGAATTTCCTGAACAGTCGTATAAGCGGCCTGAAAAAGGCCATTGGCGGAGGTACGCAATAATGAGCCTGTATAACGTTTTTGATATAGCTGGGAGCGGCATGTCCGCGCAGCAAGTACGCTTAAATACTACAGCCAGTAATATGGCGAATGCGAACAGCATTAGCAGCAGCATTGACCAAACCTACAGAGCCCGTCACCCCGTGTTTGCTACTGCGCTTGAACAAGCTCAGCAAGGCCAGGAAGGGGCTAAAGTTCAGGTGTTAGGTATTGTGGAATCAGACGCTCCGTTGAATGTTGAATACGCTCCTCATCATCCGCTATCTGATGAAAAAGGTTATATCTACAAGCCTAACGTTAACATTATGGAAGAAATGGCCAATATGATTTCCGCCTCACGCTCTTACGAGACCAATGTGCAGGTGGCTGATGCAGCTAAACAAATGGTCAGCCGCACGCTGATGCTGGGTCAAAGGTAAAGGGGTAGGGTATGAGTAATGTAAGTAATGAAGGCAGTGCCTTAGATGGTTTGTATTGGGGCGATAAAGCCACTACAACGGAAAATAACAACAATGGCGCCTTAACCCAATCTGATTTTTTTGCGCTGTTAACGCAGCAGTTGGCTTATCAGGATCCAACCAAACCGGTTGAAAATGATCAGATGATAGCGCAGATGACCAACTTTACGATGGCTGACGGCATATCTTCGCTGAATACCAACTTTAAAGATTTTGCCACTACGATGAACTCCAGTCAGGCGTTACAGGCGTCCTCTCTCGTGGGGCAGTATGTGTTAGTGAAGTCGAATAAAATGGAATTTGACGGCGAAAACACCATGGTAGCCAGTGCTAGTTTTCCTGAAAACGCAACTAACGTCAAAGTGCGGATTAAAAACGCTGATGGCGTGGTGGTGCGTTCGGTCAGTATTCCTGACTCAGATGCTGTTGCTGGGCGTTTACAACTCCCTTGGAACGGTGCGACCGATACTCAGGCGCTAAATGAAGATGGCACACCAAAAGTGAATGAAAAAGGCGAACCAGTAATGGAACTGGCGCCTAAAGGTGTTTATACCATTGAAGTTGAGGGGACAATTGCAGGTAAAAATGAAGCGATAGTGACCTCTGTATATGCTCCTGTAACCAGTATTACATTAGGCAATGGCACCACCCAGGGTCTACTCCTAAATGTGCTTGGCCAAGGCCAGAAAAAATTATCTGATATTGAAGAAATTGCAACCTAATCAATGAATTGAGGTGATTTATGAGTTTTAATATAGCGTTAAGTGGCCTGGCCGCCGCTCAAAAGGATATTGATACCACTGCGAATAACATCGCCAACGTCAATACCACGGGCTTTAAAGAATCACGGGCTGAATTTGCGGATGTATATGCGGCTTCAGTATTCAGTTCAAACAAAACTAAAGTAGGTGACGGTGTTACGACGTCGAAAGTGGCGCAGCAGTTTTCTCAGGGTTCGTTAAAATTTACCAATAACTCACTGGATTTAGCTATTACCGGTGACGGTTTTTTTGCGGTCGCGCCTGAGATTGGTAACCGTGATTATTCCTACACCAGAGCTGGTGCCTTTAAGCTGGATAAAAACAATTTTATCTCTGACAATAATGGTGGCTTTCTACAGGGATTTCCTGTGAACCCTGCGAATGGCAACACCACATCAGTTAGCTTAAGCACCACTCAGCCTATACAGATCCCAAACACGGCGGGCGCGCCAAGAGCGACCTCGAACGTGTTTGTTACCATGAATGTGGACTCTCGCAATACGCCCCCTACAGTCGCTTTTAATCCCGTAGATCCGGCAAGTTACAATGGAACCACCTCTACTACTATTTATGATAGTTTGGGTGAGCCTCATATCTTGACCATGTACTTCCGTCGTGAAGCACCAACGACAGATAACGATTGGGAAGTGTATGTGGTGATGGATGACAATAATACTGTTCCTGCTTCGCCTTCAGGTGGTCCGTTAACGCCCAATTCCGCTATTGGTCCTATCACAATGGACTTTGATGCAACAGGTGTTCCTTCTTTACCTACGAGTGCGTCGTTACCGAATATAATTCTGCCGGCTGGCGTAGGTACGGGATTAAACGACCCTCTGAACGGTTATTTAACCAATGGTGCGCAGTTTAGCAATGACATCACTGTGCAGTTCCGTGATGAAAGTGGTACAAAATTGCCTACTCAGTATGCTTCTAAATTTGAAGTGGGTACTTTGGGTCAGGATGGCACCACAGTGGGACGATTAACTAGCGTAGATATTGATGCGGCAGGTAAGGTTATGGCATCTTATTCTAATGGCGATCAGACCTATTTAGCTCAGGTTGCTATGGTGAAATTTGCTAACCCTCAAGGTTTAACGCAGTCTGGTAACACCTCCTGGCGCGAGAGTTTGCTTTCGGGTGAAGCCTTAGCGGGTGAAGCTAACTCTGGTACTTTTGGTTCTATTAACGCATCAGCACTGGAAAGTTCGAATGTGAACCTGACCAATGAATTGGTCGATTTAATCGCAGCGCAACGTAACTTCCAGGCCAACTCCAGGGCATTGGAGGTTAACAGTACGTTACAAAATACAGTGCTGCAGATCCGATAGTGTAAACATGTCCTTAGGCCACCTCCGGGTGGCTTTTTTTATAGGTAGCTCGTATCTGGTGCGTCATGCCGTCGCTTTTACTCCGGAGGGTTGTATGGTGTTCAAAAAAATTGTTGCTATTGGCTTATTGCTGGCATTTTACAGCAGCGCTGCTGAGCAGGACCAATTGGTGACCACTGATTTTGTGCTTAAAGCGGGTGCTTCTCAAAGCCGGACCGTTGACATCTATAAGCCTGCTCATCTTGATCGTTTAGTAATGGTCGGATTTAATCCTGTGAACACTTTATCTGTCGATTGTACTTTGCGTTTGTTTGACGCCTCTCACACGCTGCTTGCAACGTACAATTGTACCAAGCCCCAACATTACTTTTTTAAAACACCAATGCTTGTTGCTGTAAAAGTCCGTGCCGAAGTTGAGGTTACCAATTCAAACTATACCTCTGCCAATTCTTCATTTTCTCTGATCAGCAGATTCAAATTTACCTCAGTTTCTGAATAAGCCAGTTTGCGTAGCTTCAGCACATAAGACCACGCCTAATTCCTTCTTCATTACTTCTCTCTTATGTATTTGAAAACAATAGTTTAGCAGGCTTCTACTTTGTGTACCCCTGTCTGCACCTTTTTCTTGGCATCAGTCTTGCTTTACTTATCTTATCTCAAGTGGAGGCCTGACTATGGACCATTTACTTTATATCGCAATGAGCGGTGCCAAAGAGAACATGAATGGCATCAGTATCAAAGCGAACAACCTTGCAAACAGCACCACAACTGGCTTTAAAGCAGATTTAGAGCAGGCTCGTGCTATGCAGGCTTTTGGTGAAGGTTTGCCTACAAGGGTGTTTTCACTGACTGAACGACCTGGTCAAAATTTTGACGATGGCTCATTTATTATTACAGAGCGTGAGTTAGACGTCGCAGTACAGGGAAAAGGCTGGCTGTCAGTACAGGATGCGGATGGCAATGAAGCCTATACCAGAGCGGGAAATATGCAGCTGAGCCCAACGGGTGAATTGCAAACCGCTTCCGGCCTGAACGTGATAGGTGAAGATGGTCCTATTCAGCTGCCTCTGCCACTAGCCAAAATGGAAATAGGCAACGACGGCACTATCAGTATCCGGCCGCAGGGAGCTCCTGCCAACGTAATGCAGGAAGTGGCCAGACTTAAATTAGTCAAACCTGAGTTTCAGGATATTGAAAAAGGCGCTGACGGTTTATTTCGGCGTAAAGACGGAGAAGTCGCAGAACTGGATACAACGGTCAAAGTGATGAGCGGAGCAGTTGAGGGTAGTAACGTAAATGCCGTTGGCGAAATGACACAGATGATCAGTTTACAGCGTCAGTTTGAAGTACAGGTCAAAATGATGAAAACGGCCGAAGAGATTGATCGGCAACACAATCAAATTATGAGAGTAGTCTAAGGCTTAAGCCTGGGAGGTTAGCATGCATCCAGCTCTATGGATCAGTAAAACCGGTTTGGACGCGAAGCAGCGTGATATTTCGGTGATTTCAAATAACCTGGCCAACGCCAGCACTATTGGCTTTAAGAAAAGCCGCGCTGTATTTGAAGACTTGTTGTATCAGAACATTAATCAGCCTGGTGGTCGTTCGTCACAAAACTCAGAGTTGCCGAATGGCTTGATGTTAGGCGCAGGTACTAAAGTGGTCGCGACTCAAAAAAGCTTTACCCAAGGCAATATGGTCACCACAGAAGGTAGTCTGGATGTGATGATCCAGGGACACGGCTTTTTCGAAGTACTAATGCCTGACGGCACCACTTCTTACAGTCGTAATGGCCAGTTTACTACGAACAGTGAAGGTAATCTGGTGACCTCAGGCGCAGGTTATCAAATTCAGCCGAATATAGTGATCCCCGAAGATGCCCAAAGCATCACTATCTCACAGGATGGCGAAGTGTCTGTGCGTTTACCTGGCCAGGTCGATCAGGCGGTAGTGGGGCAGTTAACAGTCACTAACTTTGTCAATCCGGCAGGTTTAGAACCTGTAGGTCAAAACTTATTTACTGCAACGGCCGCCAGCGGTGATCCGGTTCAAGGTATTCCTGGTCTGGAAGGGCGAGGCATTCTGGTGCAGGGCGCTTTGGAAACGTCAAACGTCAATGTGACGGAAGAACTGGTCAGCCTGATTGAAAGTCAGCGCGTGTATGAAATGAATTCCAAAGTGATTTCAACTGTTGATCAGATGCTGGGTACCGCTATTCAGCAGCTGTAGGAGTAAGTGGATGAACAAGTTAATTCTGCTCGTTTTAACAGTGCAACTTTGTGTGGGTTGTGCAGGCAGCTTTAATGAGCCAATGCCGGATGACCCGAACTTTGCGCCTTTACCTCCTGAGCCTGAAGCAGTACCGCTGTCTAACAACGGCTCCTTGTTTGCGCAAGGGTTGTCTAATGGGCTGTACTCAGATAACAAAGCGCGCCGTCCAGGTGACATCATTACTGTGGTGCTGAGAGAAAATACGCAAGCCAGCAAAAAAGCTAAAACTGAGTTTGGTAAAGACAGCAAAGCAAGTTTTGATCCTATAGTGGGTTTAGCAGGTCGTGACGTCAGTGTGCTTGGCAATACGCTACAGTTTGGTGCCAACTCAACCTCAGACTTTAAAGGTGATTCAAAAGCGGACCAAAGCAACAGTTTAACGGGTGACATTTCGGTGAACGTATTGCGGGTGATGTCAAATGGTAATCTGGTGATCCGTGGCGAAAAATGGCTGACACTGAATACGGGCAAAGAGTTTATTCGTTTAACTGGCGTGATCCGTGCTGAAGATATTGATTCAAAAAATACAGTCGAGTCGACCAAAATCGCCAACGCCCGTATTGAATACAGTGGCACAGGTGCGACTCATGGTGGTCAGGGACCTGGCTGGTTAACCCGCTTCTTTAACGGTGTGTTGTGGCCGTTTTAACACAGGTGACATGATGAAACTTATCCAATGCCTTTTTGTAGTTTTGCTGTCAGCCGCTTTGTGTTTTCCGGCTTCAGCCGCCCGAATTAAAGATTTAACCAGCGTACAGGGCGTTCGTAGTAACCAGTTAGTGGGTTATGGTCTGGTTGTCGGCTTGCCTGGCACGGGGGAACAAAGCCCTTTTACTGAGCAGAGCTTCAGAACCATGCTGACAAATTTTGGCATTAATATGCCTGCTGGTATGAAATCTCAGATCAAAAACGTAGCAGCTGTCGCTGTGCATGCTGAACTACCAGCATTTAGCAAACCGGGTCAGACTATTGATATCACTGTATCTTCAATGGGAAGTGCAAAAGGCTTGCGTGGTGGTACTTTGCTGCAAACCTTTCTGAAAGGTTTAGATGGCAATGTTTATGCTGTGGCGCAAGGTTCGCTGATTGTCAGTGGTTTAGGCGCTGAAGGGGCTGATGGTTCAAAAATTTTGGTGAACACGCCAACAGTAGGCCGAATTCCGAATGGTGCAACAGTCGAGCGTGAAGTGCCGTCACCTTTTGCTGATGGTGACTTTATTACCTTTAATTTAAACCGGGCTGATTTCACTACAGCTAAAACGCTGGCCGAAACCATTAATAACTTTATAGGGCCAGGTACAGCGCAATCCCTAGATTCTTCTTCAGTACAAGTTCGTGCTCCTCGAGATATGGACCAGCGTGTTTCCTATTTATCTACCTTGGAGAACTTAACATTGGAGCCCGCCAGTCAGTCGGCAAAAATAATTATCAACTCCAGAACCGGTACCATAGTGATAGGAAAGGACGTACGTCTATTCCCGGCAGCTGTGACTCATGGTGGCTTGACTGTGACTATTGCCGAGAATCCAGCTGTAGTGCAACCCAATGCTTTGGCTGGCGGAGATACTGCTGTAGAGCAAAACACTATTATTGATGTCAGACCTGATCAATCCAGGATGTTTAAATTTGATCCGGGTACTACGCTTGACGACTTAGTTAGCACCGTCAATGCAGTTGGCGCGGCGCCAGGTGATTTGATGGCCATTTTAGAAGCCTTAAAAGAAGCGGGCGCCATTCATGGTGAACTTGTGGTGATCTAAATGAGTAAAGTTGAGAACAAGGTCAATTATCATGATTTAACCGGCCTGGCGCAGCTGAAACACAGCTCAGGCAAAAATGATGACGATGCAGCGCTGAAACAAGCGGCCAAACAGTTCGAATCTATTTTTATGGGGATGTTGCTCAGTAGTATGCGCAAAGCCAATGAAGTATTCGAAGATGAAGGTGTTCTCAACAGTAACGCGACCAAGTTTTATCAGGATATGTACGACAAACAGTTATCAACCGAGCTGTCAGAAAAAGGCAGTTTAGGTTTAGCCGATTTGCTGGTGCAGCAACTGCGGCCGACAAAAGGCAAGACTACCCCCGCTTCAATGCTGAAAATGCCAACAGATGCTGCATCTGTGCGTGATTTAAAAGCCACTGCAGGTTCTGAAGTTCCGGCTGTAGTTCCAGTTAAAAAATCAACTGAGGTTGCACAGCCTATAGTTGCAACTGCCCCCCAGGTGATGACTGAAACTTTGGCTTCTGAACCTGCTCCGGATAACGATGATTGGACTTTTGAAAGTCCGGGTGAGTTTATTCAAAAACTAATGCCAGCGGCCAGACAAGCTGCGCAGAAACTGGGTTTGGAGCCTTTGGCGCTGCTAGCTCAGGCGGCATTGGAAACCGGCTGGGGGCAACGCACTTTTAAAACGGCTGAAGGCAATAACAGCTTTAACTTTTTTGGTATTAAAGCGCATAACAGCTGGCAAGGGGATGTTGCCGTGGTCGATACTCTGGAGTATCGACAAGGTGTGGCACAAAAAGAAAAAGCAAAATTTCGCGCTTATGAATCGCCAGAACAAAGTCTGGGTGATTATGTCGACTTTATTAAATCCAATCCGCGTTATCAGCAGGCTGTGGCGATGGCTGATAACCCTAAAGCCTATTTTCAGCAGCTTCAGGCTGCAGGTTATGCCACAGATCCGAACTACGCTCAAAAGATTTTATCGGTATTTAATAGCGAAACGTTTAAACAGGCACGAAATCTGCTAGAGAATCGTGCAAATTAAAGATTAAGCCAGTGCTGCCGATGAATGAGGTGGAGATGCTGCGGGTATTAGTGGAGATTTAGATGTCAGATAATTTACTTCGGATTGGAACCTCTGCCATACTGGCCAGCACCGCTTTGCTTTCAACTACAAGTAATAATATCGCTAACCTTAATACGCCTGGTTATAGCAGGCAGCGCACCGAATTTGAATCCAATGTACTAGGGCTTGGAGTAGGACGCGGTGTGACAGAACGTTTGGTGAATGACTTTGCACAAAAGCAAATGTGGCGGGATACATCAACTGTCAGTTATGCAAACCAGTACTTATCTGAAGCCAGCCGTGTGGATACTCTATTATCTGATCAGTCTAATAGTATTTCTAATGGCATATCTTCATTTTTCAGCCAGCTACAAACGGCAATCAATGATCCGACTAATGCTGCGTCACGCCAGTTGGTGATGGGGAGCGCTCAGACGTTATTGAATAAATTCAATACGTTGTCAAATCAGATGACAGAGCAGAACAAGTACATTAGCCAACAGTTGGAAGCTGATGCTTTATCAGCCAACGAAAAAATAACAGTTGTAGCTCAATTGAATCAGGAAATACTTGCCTACGGCAATAGTCCAGGTAAGCCTGCCCCACTGGATTTACTCGACAAAAGAGACCAGGCGATTAAAGAGTTGTCTGAACTGGTTGATATTAATGTGCTGGATGCTCCTAACGGCGACAAACAAATATTTCTGGGCAGTGGCCAATCTTTGGTGATTGAAGGTGGCAAATTCAGTTTGTTCAGTGTGGTCGGTAATCCTGATCAGAATCGAAAAACTTTGCAGCTCAGAGCAAGCGGCAATCCAAACGTACTGATTAATGTTTCTGAAACTCAGCTGGGTGGAAAAATTGGTGGTTCTTTAGAGTTCCGTTCCGAGGTTTTGGAGCCTGCGCAGAAGGAGTTAGGTCAACTGGCATTGGCTTTTACTGACGCCGTTAATGCGCAGAATCGTTTGGGCATGAATGCTGATGGTAATTTGGGCGGCGACTTATTCACCTTACCTACTTTTACTGCCTGGCCTTTTAGTGGTAATACTGGTTCTGGGACAATTACTGCCTCTGTGGCACCAGGTCAGGGCAAAAATATTCCTGCCAATGATGTACGTATTACTTTTACTGCTGCAGACGCTTTTACAGTGGAAGCTCTTGATGCGTCGGGTAATGTGATACCCGGAACGGCCATCAGTCGTACCGGAGTCGTCTTTCCAGTGACAGTATCTTCAGATGACAGCAACGATTTTTTTGGATTAAACATTACTCTTGCGAATGGCGCTCCAGCTTTTGCAACTGGTGATCGATTTGACTTAAAACCTCTGAGTAATGTGGCGCAAAACATCAGCTTGGCGACCAATCGCCCTGAAGCACTCGCTTTTGCGTCGCCGCTTAAGGGGGAGAAAACGCTGACAAATGTAGGTAATGCTGAAATAGATCAACTCTCTATCAGTAGTGTAGGTCAGGCCGGTAATAGATTATCGCAGCCCGCTAACTTTACCGATGGCCCTATTTCTGTCACTTATCTTGGTAACAATCAATTTCAGATTGAAGACTCAGGTACTCCAGCTATTACTGAAACTGTTACATTCGCAGGTGCTGATTATAAGAACCTACTAGCGGCTAGCGTTAACTTTGCCGATGCTGGTTTTGATTTTTCAGTGAAAGGCGTCCCGCAGGTAGGCGACACCTTCAGTATCGAATACAACACCGGTGGTTTCGAAGACAATAGAAATGGCTTAATGTTAGGTAATCTGCAAAATACAGACTTGGTCCGGGTTGATGCGGCAAGCACTGTAAATGCCGATAGATATCAAACTTTTAATCAGGCCTATTCGGAATTAGTTGGTTTTGTAGGTACTCAAACTAGCCAGGCTCGCGTCACTGCTGCATCTTCAAAGTCTTTGTTGGAACAAACGACTGCCTGGCACGAGTCTCTCTCCGGTGTTAGCTTGGATGAAGAGGCTGCTGACTTAGTCAGGTTTCAACAAACATATGCCGCAGCGGCTAAAATTTTGTCAGCGTCACAAACAATTTTTGACACCCTGTTGCAGGCTTCGAGGTAATCATGCGTACTACTTTCAATATGAAATATAGCCAGAGCCTGGATTCAATTTTAAGTACTCAGGATAAGTTGCAAACTGCAAGCTTAATGCTGAACAAGCAAACCAAAATTCTTACTGCTGCTGATGATCCCTCTGGTGCTGCGCGAGCTGTAGGTTTGGAGGCCAGTATTCAGCAAACAAGCCAATACCAGAATAGCAATACGGCGGCTCGCAATGGCCTTGAACTGCAAGAAACTGTGCTTAGCAATATCCGTGGTGCTATGGATAGAGCCAGAGTGCTGGCTTTGTCTTTAGGTAATGGTACTTATGACGAAGATGATCGGAAGGCTATTGGTAACCAGTTGGGTAATATCCGTGATGAACTGTTTGATTTAATGAATCGCCGTGATGAACTGGGCGGGTATTTGTTTTCTGGTTTTCAGGATCAGACTCAGCCCTACAGTCTGAACCCTACTACTGGTCAATATGAATTTAACGGTGACGAGGGCCAAAAATACATCCAGTTGTCGTTATCTATATCAATAGCCGCTAATGATAGCGGTCGTAACATTTTTGACAGTGTCGACAAACGTTTTCAGACCTCAGATCCGACAGTTGGTGCTCCTATCACTGCAGCGAAAGTCACAGTAGCGAATCAAAGTGTATTTGATAATTTTTATAAACAAAATTATGACGGTTTAACGCCTGCTAATAATGATTATACCGTGGTGTTTTCAGCACCATCGAATTATGAAATTCAGCGCAACGGTGCAGCTATGGTGCCAGCAGTCACTGGTACTTACACTGAGGGGGAGCCTATTAACTATAAAGGCTTGTCGATTGATGTCACAAATCCAGCACCTGGCGGTACTGTTAATTTTAGCCTGCAGCCGCCGGAAAAAACCAATATTCTGAATTCTCTAACCGGGTTGATTGATAGCATAGAAGCAGGTAACAGCGGTGACATTTTAAATGAACGCATTCTGGATGCTACAGTGGAAATTGACAATGCATCCGCTAAAGTGGACTCTGCAATATCATCTATAGGCGGACGTCTGAATGTGGTTGAGAGTATCTTTGGCAGCAATGAGGATGTACTTATTGCAACTAAATCTCATAAAGCAGATATAGTCGAATTGGATTACAGTACAGGCATTACTGAACTTGTAAAACAAGAAACCGCATTACAAGCCGTGCAGGCTACTTTTAATAGAGTGACTAGCTTGAGTTTATTTAACTACATCAATTAAAAACTAATTCTCCTTTTTGTCTGGCAAGGAAGCCCTTCATGTTTCAGCAAGAACTCTCAGGTTTTGATCAACGTTATCTACAACAAAATGACTGGCCAGTGCATGATTTTAATCAGTGGGAAAGTCGTCATTTTTCTCCTTTGTCTGCAGAAGCCAAACTGGATAGCCTGAAAGGTTTCACTGCAAAGTCAACTGCATTGATCTTGTGGCGAAAAATGCATTTGTTGCTACTCGGGGGCGATGATGTCGATCTGAACAAATTTAAAGCTTTGTTTAGTGCATTACCCTTTTTACAACAGAATATGCTTTACAACCAGTTAATGCGCGCCAAGTTTGTTGGTCAGACTGTAGCAATGGATTACGCTCCCCTTTATCGGATTATGATTGAAAACTTCTGCAATGAAAGTTCAAAATATAGTCATGTAAGTCCACTCATTGGTAATGGCAATGAGCAGATTGTTGTTTTACTCACGAATCAATTTCTGATAAACCAGCATGGGCCTACGCTAACCATACTGAACTATGCAAGTGCTTTAAAAGCCATGGGTAAGCACCCAGTGGTCATTTGTTGTACATCTGTGCCTAAAAGGTCACACTACCTATATCCAATGCCTTTGCCTTTTTATTTCAGTAACGTGCTTGATGAATATTTTACTGGTGACAGACTGTTTGATCTCGATACGGAAAAAAATCATGCTCATAGCAATGGCAACGTCGTAAAATGTTGGGGTGAACTGTTTGATTTTATGCAAATCACTCCTATGGATGATCAAGAGCATTTAGTGTACTTAGTTAATGTCATTAATCAGCTAAATCCACGTTTTATTGTCGGAGTAGGGGGCCTAAACCCGGTACTTGAGTTTATTGCCCAAAGCAGACCTGTATTAAATGTACCTTGTGTCACTTCCTTGGTTACCCCTATTTATGCTGTTCCTGTGCTACATCGAGAGCTGACCGAGCAAGATCTTCAGCGAGTGAAATTTTTAAATTTGGTTCACCCAGTAATAACCAGCCGTTTGCCGTTCAGATTACGTCAATTTAGTTGTAAAAAGAGCAGTAAAGTTACAGATCCGGTAATAAATTTTGCTGTGGTTGGGTATCGACTTGAACTTGAAATTCGTAATGATTTCGTTGAAACCTTGCTTGCTATTAAAGCAACACTACCAAATTCAGCTTTTGTGTTTATAGGTCCGGAAGCTATAGACCAGTTGCCTCCTGATATACAGGCTTGCAGTTACTTTAGTGGCAAGATTAAAAATGCTATAGATCTGATCGCAGGTTGCCATTTTATGCTTAACCCCAAGCGTCAGGGTGGTGGTACTTCCGCTATCGAAGCCTTAAGTCTTGGAGTTCCTGTGTTGACCGAAGCTTATGGCGATGTATACCAATACATAGGTGATGACTTTGTCTTCTCGTCAGACAATGAACGATTGGCTTTTATACAGCGTTACCTGACCGATGCAAAATTTGAAGCCTCTTATAACCAAAATTGCCTGGATACTGCAGCAAGGGCAACAGACTCCTCTGCTACAGTACGCACATTGCTGCTTGACTACGATAGCTATATCTATCAACTACAAAACTAATTCCCGCCCAATCACGGGTTTAAACTGACATTCAACCTGTTATCTGATACCCATCCGTTCCTGCGTAGACGTTGAATAAATTCTGCACAGGAACGGATTTTTCTATTTAAATGGCAGTAATGACCTTTTTTATTAAAGTTTTGAAGAATAGTGCCGATACTATAGTTAACTCCATATGCGCCCACATCTAAACAATGTTTTATTCATTTATTTATTCAATAAAATTAAATAAATCCCTCAAGAAAAATCTCCTGATGTCGATACAGTAATTAAGCAGGGAACAATAAAATAATTACTCTGCATATATAAAACTCAGGAGATATACCATGGCTTTATTTGTTAATACTAACGTTTCGGCGTTAAATGCCCAAAGGCAACTAATTAATTCAGGCAAAGGTTTAGATACAGCATTTCAACGTTTGTCTTCAGGCTTTCGTATCAATAGTGCTGCAGATGATGCAGCAGGCTTACAAATAAGTAACCGCTTAACAAGTCAGGTTAATGGCTTGGATCAAGCAATAAGAAATGCAAATGATGGTATTTCATTGTCTCAGGTTGCAGAAGGCGCGATGGATGAAATCACCAACGCTTTACAACGAATTCGGGTACTTGCTGTACAGTCACAAAATGGTATTAACAGTTCGAGTGACCGAGTTGCATTACAGAAAGAAGTAGCGGCACTGAAGACTGAAATTAGTCGTATTGCTACGACCACTCAGTTTGGTGGTGTAAAACTGTTAGACGGCAGTTACTCATCGACTTTCCTGGTTGGAGCCAATGCCGGCCAGACCATTAGTGTAAATATCTCCAGGGTTGGTGGTGGTTTTGGTTCATCGGGCTTAGGCATTGGTGGCCTGAACATAAACACTCTGGCAGGAGCTTCAAGAGCGTTAACACAGATCGATGCTGCGATTAACGTTATAGACTCCAAGCGGGCTGATTTAGGTGCGATTCAAAACCGTTTCCAGTCCACTATCCGTAACTTATCGAACATTGTCGAAAATATTTCAGCAGCACGAAGCCGGATCAAAGATACGGACTTCGCAAAAGAGACTGCAGATTTGACTCGTTCACAGATTTTGCAACAGGCGAGTACAACTATTCTGTCTCAGGCAAATCAAAGACCGCAAGCAGCGCTGTCTTTATTACAAGGCTAATTATTCAACAAGAAATACTACATATTGAATCGGTTTTTAGTACGACTCCTGAGCTTTATGCTCTTTGGCCATACGGCGTTGCTGTATGGCCTTTTTTATTTGTGTCTATTAGTGGAATGTATTATTTATTAAATATATATAAATACAGCTAAAGGAATAATATTGTTTGCCGATACATTATTTGAGTGGGTTAGATTAAATATAAAATGACGTGTCCACTTATTGTTCAATAAACGCTCAGGAGAAAAGTTATGGCGTTATTTGTAAATACTAATGTCTCGGCGCTGAATGCGCAGAGGCAACTTATAAATTCAGGGAAAACTCTGGATACATCGTTTCAACGACTTTCGTCTGGTTTTCGCATTAATAGCGCAGCAGACGATGCAGCTGGTTTGCAAATCAGCAACCGCCTGACAGCCCAAATACAGGGCCTGGATCAGGCGATTAGAAACGCCAATGATGGCATTTCTTTGTCCCAGGTGGCGGAAGGGGCCATGGATGAAATTACCAATGCGTTGCAGCGCATCAGGGTTTTGGCAGTGCAATCGCAGAACGGTATTAACAGTTCTTCAGATCGCGTAGCGCTGCAAAAAGAAGTGACGGCCTTAAAGACTGAAATTAGTCGTATCGCCACAACCACTCAGTTTGGTGGCGTGAGATTGTTAGATGGTAGTTATTCGTCGACTTTCCTGGTGGGAGCCAATGCTGGCCAGACTATTAGCGTGAATATCTCCAGAGCTGGAGGTGGTTTTGGCTCCTTAGGTTTGGGTATAGCTGGATTGAATATCGATAGTTTGAGTGGCGCTTCGAGAGCTTTAACGCAGATAGACACTGCGATTAACGTGATTGATTCCAAGCGCGCAGACTTAGGTGCGATTCAAAACCGCTTTCAGTCGACGATACGCAACCTGTCGAACATAGTCGAAAACATCTCGGCTGCACGTAGCCGGATTAAAGATACAGATTTTGCGAAAGAAACGGCAGAACTGACACGCTCGCAAATATTGCAGCAAGCCAGCACCACCATCTTGTCGCAGGCAAACCAAAGACCACAGTCGGCATTGTCGCTGTTACAAGGGTAACGGACAAAGCAAAACTTTTAAGTTTAGCGACTGAGTAAGCCCAAGGTAGTGATGCAGCAAAAGCTGCGATGACCGAGGGGACAAAACGAACAGCACTGGTTCAGGAGGGCATTGGGCGCCTGAACCGTACGACCAACTTTATGGCATTGCTCTGACGCACCTATAGCGAGGAGCTCCTGCCAAAGGAAAAAAGGAAAGGCTTTATGGCTATTTATTTACTAACCGGAGGATGACACCATGTCATTATATGTCAACACCAACGTATCAGCTTTGAATGCACAACGTCAGTTAATTAATTCTGGCAGTTCATTGGATACAGCGTTTAAACGTTTATCATCAGGTTTTCGTATCAACAGTGCAGCTGATGATGCGGCGGGTTTACAGATCAGTAACCGTTTATCAAGCCAAATCAATGGTTTGAACCAGGCAATAAGTAATGCAAACGACGGCATTTCTCTGGCACAAACGGCCGAAGGCGCAATGGATGAGATTACTAACTCTCTGCAGCGTATACGGGTACTGGCAGTACAATCGCAAAATGGTATCAATAGCTCTGCAGACCGGGTTGCCTTGCAAAAAGAAGTAACGGCGCTGAAAACGGAAATAAGCCGTATTGCAACCACAACCCAGTTTGGCGGTTTGAACTTACTTGATGGTAAATTCTCAGCAAACTTTTTAGTGGGAGCGAATGCAGGACAAAATATTTTAGTTGCCTTAAAGCTTACTGGCGGTTATGGAACTTCAGGTTTAGGTTTGTCTCAGTTGTCAGTGTCATCTGTTGCTGGAGCAGGAACTGCACTAACCAGTATTGATGCGGCAATTAAAACGATAGATAGCACAAGAGCGGACTTGGGTGCTTTACAAAACCGGTTCCAATCGACAATTCGTAACCTGAGTAACATTGTGGAAAACGTGTCATCAGCGCGCAGCCGGATCAGAGATACTGATTTTGCTAAAGAAACCGCAGAGTTGACTCGTTCGCAGATCCTGCAACAGGCCAGTACTACTATCCTGTCTCAGGCGAATCAGCGTCCACAAGCAGCCTTGTCACTGTTAGGTTAATTCATCAAGTAGCTTAATGACATGGTAATGAAAACGGCCCCTACATGGGGCTTTTTTTTTGTTTTTTTATGAAAAAGAAAAAAACACACGGAATTTATTTTTTTCTTAAAAATAATTTCACTCGTAACTTTATGAAATATAAGGATAAGTGAAATAGTTTGCCGCGAGTTGGAAAAAAATTGCCTTTTTTTATTAAAGTCCTGAAGTTGCTTGCCGATAGCTAGTTAAGCCAAATTGCAGTTTGGCGAGAATTGCGGGGTTCCGCTTAACAAGAAAGGTTGTGTCAAGGGTTTGCAGACCCGTCGCGACTTTAAGGAGTGACTTATGGCTTTAGCAGTAAACACCAACGTATCCGCGTTAAACGCACAGCGTCAGTTATTAACATCTGGCAATGCATTGGATACCTCATACAAACGTTTGTCTTCTGGTTTTCGTATCAATAGCGCTGCTGATGACTCTGCAGGCTTACAGATTAGCAACCGTTTAACTAGTCAAATCAATGGTTTAAACCAAGCTATTAGTAACGCAAATGACGGTATCTCTGTTGCCTCAGTAGCAGAAGGTGCGATGGAAGAAATCACAACTTCTTTGCAACGTATTCGCGTTCTGGCAGTACAGTCACAAAACGGTATCAATAATTCAACAGACCGAGCAGCTTTGCAAAAAGAAGTAACTGCGCTGAAAACTGAGATCAGCCGTATAGCTTCGAATACTCAGTTCGGTAAAATTAATTTATTAGATGGTAAGTTCTCTGCCAATTTCCTGGTTGGTGCCAATGCCAATCAAAATATTACAGTGGCTTTGAAGCTGACTGGTGGTTACGGTACGTCGGGTTTAAGTCTGTCTAAGTTATCGGTATCTTCCGTTGCTAATGCTGGCACGGCAATAACTAATGTTGATGCCGCAATTAAAACTATCGACAGTGCAAGAGCTGATTTGGGTGCGCTGCAAAATAGGTTCCAATCTACAATCCGTAACTTAAGCAACATCGTTGAAAACGTTTCAGCTGCCCGTAGCCAGATCCGCGATACAGATTTTGCCAAGGAAACAGCAGAACTGACACGGGCACAGATATTGCAGCAGGCCAGTACAACTATCCTGTCTCAGGCTAACACCAGACCTCAAACTGCACTATCCTTATTAGGTTAATAGTGGCCTTTTAGGTAAAGAGTAAGCAGCGAAGACTAAAGTCTTCGCTTCGCTTGCCGATACAGAGGTAGAAGCAAATGAGTTCAGTAATTACGGGTAATTTTGGCTATCAGCCAATAGCCCCCAAAGCTGCTGCAAGTAGTGAAGTTGAGCTGAACAAAATGAAAGGTGGTCCCGAATTAGCGACGCCACAATCCAAAGAAAAGACTGAAACTGTGAAAGCAGAGCAAGCTGTGACTACGGACGAATTAGGTGAAGCTGTTGAGAATGTTAACCAGTTTGTTAATTCTCAGGGGCGTACTTTAAATTTTTCAGTCGATGAAGAATCTGGTAAACCTGTGGTGAAAGTGATTGACTTTGAAACCAAAGAAGTGATTCGTCAGATCCCGTCTGAAGAAGTGCTGACTATGGCCAAGGCCATCAAAAGATTGCAGGAAGATTTGGGTTCAGCAACAGGTTTGATGTTCGATAAAACTATATAAAGAGAGGATGAATCATGGCGATCCGGTCGTTAGGTGCAGCGTCAGGACTTGATCTTGAAAGTCTAGTTACACAGTTAGTTACGGTGGAACGGAACACTAAAGAAACTCGTCTTGATGCGACAAAAAAGGAGCTGGATTCATCTCTTTCTGGTTTTGGTAAATTAAAATCTGCTTTAACTAAATTTAAAGATACGTTGACTGCATTAGGAGACGATAAACTCAGGGCCAGGACGACCAGCATCAAACAGCCTACAGATACCAAAACTTATCTGGAGGCCAAATCCAGCGGTACAGCCGCGCCTGGTAGTTTTGATATTAAAGTTAAATCTCTGGCCACAGGTAGTAGGATCGAAAGTGCTAATGAAGCTTATACCAGCCCATCAGCCGTGATTAGTGCTACAGCGGGTAAGCTCACGTTTGAAGCTGACGGCAAAACTTTCGATGTAAACGTCAAAGCTAATATGACTTTGGACGAATTCCGTAAAGCGGTGAACAGCGCCAGTGGTAACTTTGGAGTCAGCGCTAACATTATTAATGCTGGCGAAGGCGTAGGTACTAAACTAGTGCTGACATCATCCATTACTGGTGAAGGTAATGAATTAAAGATCACAAGTGATAATGCCGAACTTGACAGTCTTTCGACTCAAGCCTTTGGTAACAGTGATCCTGCCTCCGGTGGCCTCGATGTTGCTATTAAAGCGGCTAATGCTGAAGTCGTGATTGACGGTATCAGTGTATTCAGTGAAAACAACACCTTTACGAATGCGATACAAGATACCGAGTTGACAGTTTTAGCTGTAACACCCGATGCTAACAATGCCACTTTAACCATTGACACTGACAAAAAAGCTGCTGAAGATAAAATCAAAGCTTTTATGAACGCTTACAACAGTTTGCTGAGTGAAGTTGAGACTCTGACTAAAAATCGTACTTTGGGCGACGACGGTAAAACTGTTATTTCTGAGGGCGGCGCATTAAGTAGTGATCCTATGGTCCGCAGCATTATGAGTCAGGTGACTAAAACCTTAGGTAGTGCATTTTCGTCTGGTGGTGCAGAACTAAATAATTTATATGCCTTGGGGATCACATTTAATGACCAGGGCAAATTGGAAATTTCCACCACAAGTTTATATGGCGGGGATTCAGGGCGCCAGCGCTTTGATAATGTGCTGGAAAATAACTACGATAAAATCGCTGACTTATTTGGTGGCGACGACGGCATTTCTGAGAGCCTGGATGAGCTGATTTCCCAATTTACTAATCGAGATGGTCTTTTAGTGAACAAAGAAACTTCACTGAAAGACCAATTGAAAAATAATACTAAAGATCGTGAAGCTTTTGAACGATATATAGTGAGCTACGAAGATACGTTGCGTCAGCGATACGGAGCTTTGGATTCGACTTTAGGTCAATTACAAAGTACTTCCAGTTACCTGGTGCAGCAACTGGCAAACCTGCCAAAATATGGTAGTTAACAGGAGCTTGCTATGAGTTACGGTATTAAAGCCTACAAATCTGTAGGGATCAAAGATGATTTAGCTGTTGCAGATCCGCATCGAGTTATCCAGTTATTAATGCAGGGAGCTCTTGAAAATATGGCGAAAGCCAAAGGAGCAATGGACCGGAAAGATTTTGCAGAGAAATCTCGCACTGTGTCTAAGGCCATGAGTATTATTTCTGCTTTGCAACACACTCTTGATATGGATGTTGGAGGGGAAGTATCGCAAAACCTATGGTCGTTATATGATTTTATGGTTAATCATCTGATGCAGGCGAGCCGTGAAAGTAGTACGGTAAAGATAGATGATGTGATTGAAATTATGATTAAAATTAAATCTGGCTGGGATGCCATTCCGCTTGAAGACAGGCAAAAAGGCTTCCAATTGTTAGCTGAGCGCCAAAATCAAGCAAAATTGGCATCTGCTTGATGCTTGATTTAGTTACTGCTTTACAGACCAAGCGTCAGGAGATAAATGAGCTGTTGGCGCAGGAAGAATATCCTATAGAAAAGTTTTCAGAGTTGTGGCAAGAGTTTGATCACTCCTTGCTGCGACTCTGCGAAAACCCTCAACAAATTCCTGATTTACAAAGTATATTGGCAGACAACTTGCAGTGGGTTAGTCTTATCACTGAACAAGTATCTTCAGAAAGAAGTGCTGTAGCTGTCAGGATGTTGCAATTACGTAAAGGTAAAAAAGCGCATCAAAGCTATGGAGACAATAATTAAGCAGGTGCCATGCCTTTATGCTGAAATATATCAATTACCAAATTCTCGATGATGTCACCCAGCAAGAAGCTCTTGAAAAACAAGTTTCTGTTCTTATCAATCGCAATATTCGTCAGAATATTGACGCCTTTCGACACCACATCCCTAGCTTGGTTAGTTTGATTGATGAGCACAAAATGCAGCAATATTCGCTGTTTTGCACGAAAGATGCGGAACTAAATATTGTTGATTTTGCTACCGGTCGCGTATTTTACGAAAGTGCTGTGCGGCAGGATGTTATCGCTGAAGTCCAAGATTATTATAAGCAAGCTGCTTATTTTAATCTCAAAGGAGCAAAGGATAATCAAGCATTAAGGCATGAGCCGTTGCCGCAGCAGGTTGATGTGTTATTGGTGTTCGGTTTAGGTTTGGGGTATCACTTGAACGAACTGGTCATGAATGCCCATATCCGTTATTTGGTTGTTTATGAGCCCAACGTCGATATTTTATTGTGTTCTGTACAGGCCAATAATTGGAAACAGTTATTGGAAGTTGCCCAAAGCATGGGAACTCATATCTTTTTACAAATAGGCTCTGACGCTTCAGCTGCCCCCTCAGAATTAACTGAGCTACTCGGCTTTGATCAAACCCTTGATAAGGTTTTCGTATATCGCCATCAATTTCATCCGATGATGGATGATGTCATCTTCTATTTGCTGCAGCATTCAGGCGATAAAGACGCTTTGACTCAGATAGGCCATCAGTTTACTGAATATAAAGGTGCGATGGACTATGTGCCTGAGAGGGCAACTAATTTATTAGCGCAGTATCAGCCACAGCTCTATAAAACAGAGCGTACACAAGCTTTATATGACGCCAATATGGATGCGTTGAAAAAGTATTACCCTGACGTATATAAATCAATGCAAGGGTATAAAATACAATCCTGGCAATTAGTCAGCGATAGCAATGGCAACCCTAACCTTTATCATCAAAAACGTCATGCGCTGTTCCATCAGGATCTATCTATAGAATCGTCTCATTTAGTTGACTACTTTATCGAACACCCTTTTAAGGATGACGTGGTTCTAAGTCAAAGAACCAGCTATAAGTTTCGAAACTATTTACACTTTTCCAAAATTGCTGAGTTAAAACCTCTGATTGAAAAAATACTGACTCAGCAAAGCAAATTGCCTGAGCAGGTTGAAACACTAATTATTTTTGGTATTGGTTTAGGACAGCATATCGAACTGTTGTCGCAACAGCGTCAAATTAAAAATCTATTTCTTTGTGAGCCTAATTTAGACTTTTTTGCAGCCAGTCTTTGGGTTACCGATTGGGCTGCTATTTTTACTCAAGCCGAAACGAATGGTGGACGGATTTATTTGAACCTTGGTGGGGATGGTAGCCATTATTTTTATGATCTTATGGCTCAATTTTATCAGGTTGGAGCCTATGCGATTGCCGACACCTATATGTTGAGCAGTTATTACAATACTGCTATGCAAAAGGCGATTGGCGATTTAAGAGCAGAACTTAAAGTCGTGCTGGCGATGGGTGAGTATTATGATCATGCTCGTTTTGGTATCGCTCACACCTATCATAGCCTGAGTTCAGGACAGCGTTTCCTGAAAAATGCTAACTATGAATATGGCCATCATCAGGCATTGAATCTGCCAGTATTCATAGTAGGTAATGGCCCTAGCCTTGATCAGTGCTTTGATTACCTAAAAGTGTATCGAGACCAGGTTATCATCATCAGTTGCGGTACAGCGTTAAAGGCTTTATTCAATAATGGTATCTGCCCAGATTTTCATGCCGAAATTGAGCAGTGTAGGGCGACATACGATTGGATCACACAAATTAAGGATCTGAATTATCTAAGTAAAATCAATCTGCTGAGTGTAAATGGCATTCACCCTGACACCGCAGCTTTGTTTAAAGCGACTTATTTGTGTTTCAAAGACGGCGAAGCGTCCAGTTATATTTTCGACAATGGCCTGAGAAAGAATGGTTTTCAGGTGGCGTCTCTGGCGTACGCCTATCCGACCGTGACTAACTTAGTGATGAACTTTAGTATTAAACTAGGCTGGAAGTGTTTTTACCTATTTGGGGTTGATCTTGGCTTTATTGATATCAACCGCCATCACTCCCAGCACTCAGCTTATTTCAAAGTTGACGGGTCGCAGGCGTACAATTATCAGGCTCACCATGGAGGGGGAGTACCGTCGCCAGGAAACTTCAGGGAGCAAGTCTACACAAAAGCTGAATTTGATGTATCGCGTAAGTTAATAGAACAAGCCATCACAAAAGCTGGAAGAAAAGTTGAGGTTTATAACTGTAGCGACGGTGTGAAAATTAATGGCACTATACCTCTACTGCCCGACAACATTTTGTTGGAACCAATAGCTTTACAGGAAAAGTACCAACAGTTAGAAGAGCTGCTTTCTGACGCATTTTACCCTGCTTTACCCGCTTTATCGGACAAAATCTATGACCAGATGTCTCCTGAACTTTATAAAACCTCAATGGAGCAATGGTTTGATTTGTTGGCTGATGATGCTACTGACATGCAGTCTGCACGTGATTTAATCAGTAAACAGTGGAGTTTTATGCGTTCAAGAGCTGCTGCGGAAAAAGATATCACGTTTTTCCTGTTTCACGGCAGCTCCAACTTTATTTCTGCTGTACTGACTAAAGTTGCAGCTAATATCACCGCCGAAAATAATGGTGCATTGGATACATTTAATCAGATTTTGGCGATCTGGCGGCGATATTTGGAGCAAGGTAAGAATTTGTATTTAACTAACCCTTTGGCGTTCGACACTGTTTCTGTTAATTATCTATTCAGACCTTCAAAACAATCAGGTGTGAAGACTTGAAATTGAATTTGGCTGACCGGTGCTTTTGGATTTTATAAAGCGGATCTTCAAGTTAAAGTTGATAGCTTAAAGTGTCGATATAAATACAAGTCATCAAATTTGCTTTTGCTTGGGCTGATGAGCGTTCCTCTATCTTGCATTGATTGGGACAAAGTCTTTACGGGGTAAAGAGTTAAGAGGTCAATATGTTTATTCATCAACGCGCAGACGTTAGCACCCATCAAATTGGTCAAGGAACCAGAATTTGGCAGTTTGCGGTGGTCTTAAAAGGGGCAACTATTGGCCAAGAATGTAATATTTGTGCTCATACCTTTATAGAACAGGATGTGATTATTGGTGATCGTGTCACTGTAAAATCGGGTGTTTTTTTATGGGAGGGCACCCGAATTGGGCATGATGTATTTATTGGCCCAAATGCGACTTTTACCAATGATCCATTCCCACGCTCCAGACAATACCCATCAAAATTTGTAGGCGTTATAGTCGAAGACGGAGCGAGTATTGGTGCTAATGCTACTTTATTGCCCGGAGTCCGGATTGGTAAAGGTGCGATGGTTGGGGCGGGCTCTGTCGTGACCAAAGATGTTCCTGATTTTGCCGTGGTTGCAGGTAATCCAGCCAAGGTGCTCCGTATGCTTGAGCATACATTGCCTTCCAGCGGATAACAAAAGGAAACATTTATGAAAGGTATTGTGCTGGCCGGCGGCAGTGGATCACGCTTATATCCAATAACACAAGGGATATCAAAACAGTTATTACCTGTGTATGACAAGCCGATGATTTATTATCCTATTTCTGCTTTGATGTTGGCTGGTATAAGGGATATTTTGCTTATTGTTACACCCGAAGATCAAAGTGCCTTCGAGCGGTTATTGGGAGATGGCAGCCAGTTTGGGATTCAGCTGACTTACAAAGTTCAGCCAAAGCCTGAGGGGTTAGCGCAGGCTTTTATTCTAGGTGAGGAGTTTATTGAGAATCACCCGGTCAGTCTTATTCTTGGAGACAATATCTTTTACGGCCAAGGTTTCACACCCAAACTACAAAATGCACGTTCAAGAGACTATGGTGCGACAATTTTCGGTTATCAAGTGAAAGATCCAGAACGCTTTGGCGTTATAGAATTTGACGAAAACTCAAAAGTTTGTTCAATAGAAGAGAAACCCTCTATCCCGAAATCCAATATTGCCGCAACAGGATTGTACTTTTACGACAACAGGGTGGTTAATTTTGCGAAACAAGTCAAAAAGTCCGCCCGTGGAGAATTAGAAATTACTTCAATTAATCAGGCTTATCTGGAAGATGGAAGTTTGCATGTCGATATTCTGGGGCGTGGTTTTGCCTGGCTTGATACAGGCACCTGCTCAAGTTTGTTAGAGGCCGCGCAGTTTGTTGAAACGCTAGAAAAACGTCAAGGTTATAAAGTTGCGTGCTTGGAAGAGATTGCTTTTAACCAAGGCTGGATCTGTGCGGAACAGTTATGTCATACAGCAAATTTGTTGGGAAAAAGTAGCTACGGTGCTTATCTGAAGTATTTAATTAAGGATATGCCATGTCGTTAATCAGATTGCTTGAACTCCCTATTTTTGGCGATGGGCGAGGAGATCTCGTATCAATTGAAGCGGGTAAACATATTCCTTTTGATATCAAAAGAGTTTATTGCTTATTTAACCTCGCTGACCATCCACGTGGTATGCACTCTCACCGACAATTACAGCAACTGGCTTTCTGTGTTCACGGCAGCTGCCGTTTCATTCTGGATGATGGTACCGCTAGAGAAGAAGTGGTATTGTCCCGGCCAACGCAAGGACTGCTAATTGGGAATTTAATCTGGCGGGAAATGCATGATTTTAGTGATGACTGTGTGATTATGGTGTTGGCTAGTGAGCATTATGATGAGTCTGATTACATTCGGAATTATGACGTATTCCTGGATGTTGTCCGGAGTGAAAATAAATGAAAGTTCCATTTTTAAATCTCAAAGCCATCAATCAGCGTGATGAAGTTGAGTTGTTAGCTGCTTGCGAACGGGTCATAAAATCTGGTTGGTATATCAATGGACAAGAAGTAAAAGATTTTGAGGCTGATTTCGCAAGCTATTGTGGAACCCAAGCTTGCGTAGGAACCGCCAATGGTTTGGATGCCTTGCGACTGACTTTGGCTGCCTGGAAAGTTCAGGGGGTATTGAAAGATCATGACGAGGTCATAGTACCTGCCAATACATTTATAGCGACTGTGCTGGCCATCACAGATAACAAGTTAGTGCCGGTGTTTGCAGAGCCAGATCCCGACAGCTATGTAATCACTACAGAATCTGTGAAAGCGGTGCTGACGAACAAATGCCGTGTTGTAATTCCGGTGCATTTGTATGGTCAATTGGTGGATATGGATTCATTGCTTGAATTTGCTCAGCTGCACAATTTGCTGGTTCTGGAAGATGCTGCCCAAGCTCATGGCGCTGTCTTGTCATCGAAACGCGCTGGTAGTTTTGGTCATGCGGCAGCTTTTAGTTTTTATCCAGGTAAAAATCTAGGGGCCTTAGGAGATGCTGGAGCCGTTACAACGAATGATGTGCAATTAGCCAGTGTTATACGAGCTTTAGGCAATTATGGTTCGGAACACAAATATATTCATCAATATCAGGGAATGAATAGCAGATTAGATTGCATTCAAGCGGCAATGTTGAGGGTTAAGCTAGCCAATTTAGATGCTGACATACAAATTCGTCGAGCTATTGCCCTGCGATACCTGGCTGAAATTAGAAACCCTGTAATTACGTTACCTCTTATCACTGATCATAATCGCCATGTATGGCATCTATTCGTAATAAGAACAACGCAGCGCATTAAGTTACAAGCCTGGCTGGCTGAAAACCAGATAGAAACCTTGGTTCATTATCCCTGTGCACCCCATAAACAATTGGCATATGCTGACTATGCTCATTTGCAGTTACCGATTACTGAGCTCTTGCAGGAACAAGTGTTGAGTTTGCCAATAGACCCAACTATGACAGATGTTCAAATAACGCAAGTTATTGATGTTTGTAATGCCTATATGGCAGCTACAACTTTATCTGAGAAGGGCAAGCTATGACCGAAGTTTCCGCTAAAATATGCCATAACGTTATATTGCTTGCTGCGGGTAAAGGGAGTCGAATGGGAGACATGACTCTAGGGAAGACAAAGGCAATGTTGGAATGTGGCGGTAAAGCAGTGATTGACTGGATGCTGCAGGCCATTCTCACCAGAAATGACGGCGAAGTTGTTGTGGTAACTGGCTATTGTGCTGAGTTCCTTGAGCAACATTTACAACGTAAGTATGGTAGTAGAATAAAAGTCGCCAGAAACGATAGATATGAAGATGATGTCAATATACTTTCGGTTGAAACAGGTGTTGCAGCTCTAAGCAACCCTGAACAAGGCTATTTAATTATTGAAACTGATTTGCTGTTGAATGATGCTGCTTGGGATAAAATTTTTGCTGCGCCTCTTTTTTCCACTTCTCATTGGGTCTGTAAAGGCCATTACCATAAAGAGTTAACTGGGGGCATTGTTTCTGCAGACAAGACAGGGCTTATCACCGCTATTGATTACCAACCAGCCTATGATTCGAAGTTTGATGGGTGGAACAAGATGATAGGGATGCTGGCAGTAGGCCCAGACGAAGTTCAGAATGACAGAGCTATTCGGCAGCGATCGATCGCAGATACGACAAAGCAATATTATTTAACGCCCTGGAGTCGGGAGCTTAGCTCCTTACCTTGCCGTGTGCTTGAGTTAACAGATGAGTTTGCCTCCTCTTTTAACACCGCAGAGCAGTTTTCTAAAATCAGTCAGGCGTTTTTATTAACGAATTCGGCATGAAATTTGCTGATTTCCGCACAAGGCATCATGAAATTTAAACAGGCAGGTGTGGTATGTCTAAGTTTGTAGAAATAGAGTTAGTCCCGGTAGAACGACTAAAGCATATCGAAGGACATAGTAAAAAAAGAGTAGAGTGGCTGGTCAATAAAATTAAAAATGAAGGGGTATGGCGCTTACCTATTGCTCTTGATTCTGAACATGATTTGGTATTGGATGGTCAACATCGTATGGAGGTTGCTATTCGATTGGGATTAAAACGTGTTCCTGCTGTGCGCTATGTTTATTCTGAAGTCGATGTATGGAGTTTGAGAGCTAACCATAGTTTTGATTGGCAGAAAGTGACAGAAAGAGCTTTGGTCGGCAACATCTATCCTTATAAAACGGTAAAACATGGCTTTCCACATGGCGGTTTACCTGTTTGCCATTATGCGCTGTCGGAGTTAGAAGCTTGAGAAAAGTAGAGCACGTCATTATCTTAGCTGCAGGAAAAAGTTTGCAGTTAGATGGAATCTGTAAAGTTTTAATCCGACATCCCGTAACGGGTAAAACCATACTCGACTATTTTATTGATGCATTTGCAGGTAAAAAAATAACGGTAGTTGTTGGTTTTCAGGCGATACAGATTATGCAAGCCTACCCGACACTTCACTTTGTATATAACCCGGATTGGGCTCTGACGAATAATGCCATGAGCCTTGCGTTGGCTTTGACAGATGAGCCAGCTTATATAGTGTCGGGGGACATATTTCTGACATCATCTTTGATTGAAAGGCTAGAAGCTATAGACGGAGATGTAGTGTTGACATCTGGCAGAGAGAAACGCAGCCTGACTGCCATACATTGTGTTGTCAATTCTGAAGGCTGTGTAATGGAAACCTACCAGGGCCCATTAAAAAGCATTTCACATCCGGAATCTGTCGGCTTATTTAAAATCAGTTCGCCAGATGTTCTAAGAGAATGGCGACGCAAATGTTTAGGCCACACCAATTTATTTGCAGGTCAGTTGCTTCCTTGTGCTCTCAGCGATGTTAAATCTGTCAGTCTGGAAAACGATTTCTATTTTGAAGTTAATACTCCCACTGATTATATGCAACTGATACAGGAAAGTAGAGGCTTATGATACGTTCACTGACTATAGGTGTACCTGTTTTTACTCAGTCGAAAACGCATCTGACGCAGCAACTGATAGCATTTAATCGTCACTCTGAGCTAATTAGTCAAAAGTTTAATCTGCCTTTCAGGACAGCCCGTTTAACACTGCCTGCACCAGATTTTAATTCTGATGTAACTGAAGGTGGTTTGAGATCAGTCATTGATACAGTGCGGGATCTGGCCGCATCAGCAGGTGCCAGATGGTATTGCTTACCTATCAATCTGTTTGATTCTAATGCCAGTGCTGCTGTACTTGATGAAGTTCTTAACCTTATAGTCAGGGATTCACAGCTTTTCGTAAACCTAATAGTGGCGAAACAGAAAACCATTTCAATTGCCGGGGCTTACGAAGCCAGTAAATTTATCACGAATCTATCAAGACGAAGTTCCAATGGTATTGATAATTTCAGACTAGGAGTATCCGCAGCGTGCAATGCCGGAACACCGTTTTTTCCATTTTCTCGACATGAGGGGGCTGAAGCCGGTTTTAGTATTGCACTAGAAACGACAGACAGTGCGCTCTCTATAGCTGAGCGTGCACGCAAAGAGCAATGGACTTTATCACAGTTTCAGGATGAACTTATTTTGAAGCTGCAAAGTGCCTTTAGTCAGGCCGAGCAATTTGGCAGGGAGTTAGAGGCTGCATCTGGTGTACATTTTCTTGGTATTGATGGCTCATTTGCCCCTTTTCCTGATGGAAAAACATCTGTTGCCAGTGTTATTGAAAGTCTGGGACCCACTCCGGTTGGTTGTTTGGGTACTGTATTTATGACAAGTGTCTTAACGGATGCTATTAAAGTTGCAGCTCATCGTGCAAACGCAACCCTGGTGGGATTTAATGGCGTGATGTTTTCAGTGCTTGAAGACAATGGTCTGGCTCATGCTAACAATTTAAGAGCTTTAAGTTTAGAGAAGCTTGCTCTTTTCTCAACGGTTTGTGGCTGTGGTATTGATATGGTACCTATCCCGTCGACGACTTTTAGTGAAGATATTGCCGGATTAATCTTAGATATCTCAGCTTTGGCTATACGACTTAATAAGCCATTGGGAGTTCGTTTATTACCTATTCCAAATAAATCAGTCAATGAATATACCCAGTTGAATCTTGACTTCCTATGTGATGGACGAGTCATGGAAACTGGGATTAGTGCTTCAAAACCTATACTGGCTGACGCTGAATGGCGTTACGGTTCAGACAGATAATTGGATAAATCATGATAAATCCGAATAAGGTAAAACAATTTTGGGACAGCAGAGCTAATTTTTATAAGAAGGTTGCTATTGAGTCCGTTGCTAACCTTGAACACGATCCAGAGAATCTGAAGCTCAAAATTGACGATGAAACCAAAAAAGTATTTTCCTGGCTGCCAGATCTAAACGGCAAAGATATTCTGGATCTCGGTGCGGGTGTTGGCCAGTGGAGTTTCAGATTTGCCGAACGTGGTGCCGCTAGCGTTATTGCGGTTGAATATGCAGCAGGTTTGGTGGAGATCGCTCAGGCTGAAGCTAAAAAAAGAGGTCTTGATCAGGTTCAGTGTGTTGTCAGTGCAGCAGAGAAATTTTCTACTGAACATAAATTTGATTTGATATTTATTTCCGGACTTTTTGTCTATTTGACGGACGGACAAGCCAATGAGTTGCTGACAAAGCTGAGGGGCTTTTTAGCTGAAGGTGGCTTGCTGATACTAAGAGATGGTACAGCTGTTGAGAGTCGATATGAAATTGATGATCGCTTTTCTGAGCACTTGGGACAAAACTATTCCGCAAATTACCGAACTGCAAACGAGTATAAAAAGGCATTTTCGGATGCAGGTTTTCATTTGATCAAAGACGAAAACATGTTTGAAGAGGGCCACCCTCTAAACAAATATTCAGAAACAAGACTACGGCTATTTATGTTCAGGTAGTGATGCTATGGCAAAAATCTATCCAGTGGATAATGTCGTGACCTGGCCTGAGACTGAAGGTGTGTTAGGCGTCGTTGGTGTTGCACCTTGGGCAACACTTGATTTTTTACAGATATTTTATGGTTTAATCCAAGCTGACAAAGACTGGAATTTTCCCAGAGTCATTTGTGATATCAACACAAAAATTCCAAGTCGAGGTCGACATCTCGAATTAGGCGAAAGAGACCCTTCACCTTTTATTCTTGAGTCTATTAATGATTTAGCTGCTCAAGGTGCAACCATTGCTGTTGTTCCTTGCAATACTGCCCACATCCTCTATTCGAGATGGACTACGGATGCCGTCATTCCAGTCGTGAGCATTATTGATGCAACTGTAAATGAAATAAGAAAAAATGGCGCCACTAAAGTTGCCGTTTTATCTTCAGAAGCATCGGCGAAGTACAATGTTTATAACGATAAGCTTAGCGAATATGGCTTTGAGTTGGAGCATTTGACTGCTCAGCAGCAAAACGTTGTATCGCAAGCGATCACAGAAATGAAAGTAAAAGGTATGATCCAACCGGAAACATTGGTTAACACTAATATACTATTGAGTGATCTAAAAAATGCGGCCGTGGATGGAGTTATCTTAGGATGTACAGAGCTTAAGTCATTGTCCGCCCCCTGTTCCAAGTATTTCGCAACCGTTGCTGAGTCAAACCTTGCAATGGCAAAGCAGGTTTTATCTTTAATGGGCTTGCCATCATATGCTATCAGAACCTAATAACTGGACATACTATGAATAGAGTGATTGGAGAGTTGGCTCATGATTTTTGGAAAAATGCCGAACGTTCTAAGCTCGCTCCTGACAGCATGTATAAAAAGCAGCACAGCATTTTAAATACATATATCCTGCCTTATTTTGAATCTGACAGTAGTCTTCTTGATATTGGGTGTTCAGACGGCGAGTTCACTCAGGTGCTTGCTAAAAAGTGTAAAGAAGCTGTAGGCGTAGATTTGTCGGGGCATCTTATTGATTTAGCTAGAGAGAAGTATGGCTCATCCGGAAAAATTAAATTCCAGGTTCTGGATCTATTAAAAGATAGTATATATGAGCACTTCGATATCATTTCCTGCATGGGAGTGTTCACTTGCCTTCCAAAAGATGATGACTTTAAAAGCATTGTTCATAAAATAGATGAGTCACTAAATGCAGGTGGTTATCTTGTAGTTAAAGACTCGTTGATGCTTTCCGGCAACCAAGATGTATACTATAACGACGATAGTTATGAAGCCATTTATCGCGCTGAAAAAAATTATCTTGCTGAGTTTGAAAAATATGGTTACAGCTTATTACAACGTCATGAGCTTCATCAGGGTAAAAACGCAGGCCAGGTAAGCGTATTATATTTGTTCCGCAAGCAGCCAAGACGACAGAAGCTTTTAAAGAGTGCGGTCGACGGAAAGATGAACGTGGCCATACTATATCAACTGCCTGAATCATGGTGTAATGTCGAATCGTTCTGGAATGCAGCTTCGAATTCTAGTGAGGTTGATTGTACTATTATTGTCAGCCCATTTTTACATCAAGATATAGTTTGGAATAAAAATAAAATAAAAATGGACCTAGCCGAAAAAGGCATTCCATTTGTGTTTTATGATGAAATCGATATAGAAAATTCAGCATTTGATGTTTTCCTTTATACGTCTCCCTATGATTCGACACGGCCCATTCCATTAGCTGTGGATGTTATAAAAAACATAGTTGGTTCGGTTGCTTATGTTCCCTATGGATTGGAAGTCGGAGGCGGGACTGTTAATCTTAAATTGCAGTACGCACAACCTGTAGCGCTAGAGTCATCAAATATTTTTGTTCGCTCAGAAGGTGCCAGAGACATGTTTAGAAAATATTGTCCTGCGGGAGATAAGCATATATCAGTGACGGGGCACCCTCGGATGGATAGGCTTTTTAATCTCCATCTGTTCAATATTGATCAAGAGCTTGTGCAAGAGATAGGAAATAGAAAAGCCGTACTATGGAATCCTCATTTCAGTTTTGATCAGGAAATGTGGTCTACCTTTGATATATTTAGTGAGCTCATTTTCGAGTTCTTTTCTAAACAGGAAAATGCAGTTCTTATATTTAGACCACATCCATTTTTATGGAAAAAATTAGTTAATCTCAATATTATTTCTGCTGACCAGATCAACGAACTGAAAATTGAACTTCGTTCGATAGGCGTGATCGTCGATGAAAGGGAAGATTATCGCCATTCCTTCTTTGTTAGCTCTGTTCTTTTGTCTGATGTTAGTTCTTTCCTCATGGAATTTCTTTCGACCAGTAAACCCATCATATATTTGAAAAACAAAAGAGGACTTGGTTTGAACGATGAGGGCAATAAATTGGTCCATCTTTGTTATGAAGCTGAGTCTAAAGAAAGTCTTACAAACCATTTGACGAAGATACTGGATGGGAAAGATGAGCTCAGACAGAAAAGGGTAAACGCAATACCTGAATTTTTCACTAAATTTGATGGTAATTGTGGTGAGAGAGTCTTAGGTCGGTTACTCGATTTTGTTCGCAAAGGAGGGGGATGGCATGTCTGAATTAGATAGCTGGAGTGGAAAATTAAGTACTCATAAGAACATAGCTAATTTATTAAATGGATTACAAAAAATAAGGCATGAGAAGGACTTGAAGTTCCAAGCCGCAACAGAGTTTTTTGCAGGCTTTGAAAATAAGAAGATTGCAATATTTGGTTCTGGCCAGGCGGGTTACCGTTGTTTCAGGCAATCAAAACATATTTGTAAAGTCGTCTGTTTTTTGGATAACGACTTAAATAAAACTGGTAGTTTTATCGATGGAGTTGAAGTGCGAAGTCTTCAAGGATTAAACATCTCTGATATTGAAGTTATTTGTATTGCATCTCAGTTTCATGCAGAAATATCTTATCAGTTGTCCACAATGAAAGAGCTTGCAGGCGTGAAAGTTTTGGTGTGGAAATGAACTCTACGCTATTTTTTTCATTGGTTTTTTTGCTTCAATAATTGCATTAGGACGTCGTTATGAGAAAAGTACTGTTATTTGGTGCAGGCCCCGGTGCGGTTAACTATATAAATAATCAGAAAGAGCACTGCCACTTTGTTGGCTTTATAGATAATGACAGTCGTAAACATGGCGGCAAATACGCGGGTTTACCTGTGTATGGTGTCGACGCATTATCCTTACTTGATTACGATAAAATTGTGATTACGACTCAATGGGTTGCTGATGTCAGAAGGCAACTTATTGACCAGCTCCTAATTGATGAAGCGTTGATTGTTGTGCCTGCGAAGGAGCAGCTCAAAGCGCTTAAGCCATTTGAGCATGCGGCAACATTAGTTCTGGCGAGTCAGCTGATAGCTAAGTTATCTCAGCAAGCTCAGCATGATCAACTGATGTTGTGGGTAGACTTCGGTACTTTGTTGGGGTTGGTTCGTGACGGCGATATAATCCCCTGGGATGATGATGTCGACTTTGCCATTACCCCGGATTTAGCTCCATTTTTTTCACATTGGCTTGCTGAACAAATGGTTAGTTTATCTGCGCCTGAAGGTTGGTCTATAGACGTATTGTGTGATGCCCACGAGCGGATCCAAAGCGTGTTGCTTCGTTGGCAGAATTCTGAAGAAATAAGGCCTTTTACTGTATCTTTCAGTGTGCGCGAGGAGATAGAAGGTCAAAGCCGACATATGCCCAGTTTGGGAATGTGGTATGCGCCAGCCAAACATTTTTCGGCTCAAGATTGGTTAAAGTGGAATGGGGTTGAGGTTCCGGTACCCAAAGACAGCGAATCTTATTTAAGTTTTGTCTATGGAGACTGGAAGGTACCAAAGCGAGAGATGCAATTGACGGATTATGCAAACTTGCAAGAATCTAGTTTTGAACAGTTTAAAGCTGCTGGCTTACATTCAAAGAAAGTTTATTAATAATTTTAGTGAAAAGGATGTCATTATGGAGATAAAACCGCGAATTGCTTTATTTGGTGCAGGCAGTGGTGGGTTGAATGCGTATGAATATCTTAAGAATGATTACGAGCTAGTCGTTTTTGTGGACAATGATAAACGCAAACATGGACAAATGTTAAATGGATTTCGGATCATTTCACCACAGGAATTGCGCGATTTTCCGGTAGATAAAATTGTTATAGCCAGCACCTATGGTTTACAGATCCATCACCAGCTGATTTTCGAAGAAAAGATTTCTCCTGAAAAAATTATACGTTTATCTGTATCTATGCTAACAAAAGCTAATCCTCTTTATTATATTGCAGCCTTTACTGTTGCAGCTTTCTGGATATTATCCGCTTTTGTAGTGGTCGCAGCATTACTGTACTGGTTGTAATAAATGTTCTAACTTAGTCATGCTTTCTTTAGTTGAAAAATAGTAATTCGCTAACTTCTCTTGGCGAAGTTTATATTCTTTTTCCCAATCATCGCTATGGCTTAAGTAACTTTCTAATTGATTTAACAACTGAGAAAAGCTTTTTGTTAATGGGCCTGCTTCGGTTGAAAATTGCTCATAATCGGGTAATACACCAGTAAAGTTTTTATATTCCTCTTGATCATAGGGGATTTGAATGATCGGTCGTTGTAGCAATAAGTAATCTATCAATACACCCGAATAGTCACTTATAAGCATGCTGCAACAATCTAGCACTGTATTCAGATCGCACAGAAAAGATAACGCCATAATATGTGATGATTGCGCAAGGGTTTGGTTAATTTCTGCAGCAGTTTGGCTGACTCCTCTGTGCTGATATTCAACATAGGAGCAACTATGCCATTTTGTGATCAGTAAGGCGTTGTATTTTTCCAGCAATGCATTGAGCGCATTAATATCTTCAGTACTCGCTGCGCCCATAAACTTATCCATACCTGTATCACGCCAGGTAGGGAAGTAACCTATCAAGGTTTTTCCGGTTTGTTTTAGTTGCTGGCGCAGTTGAAGTTCTTCAGATGATAAATAAGGACATGCTGCATCGAGTAATTGCTGATTACGTGGCAGGTTGGCTGCAACAACATTCTCTAAAGGCAGCTCAAGTACCATACTCATATATTCAAAATGGGCCTGTGTTGGGTAGGCTAGATACTTTTTATGATGTTGGCTGTTCTTGCGATACCACCAGTCATGCAGTCGGCTTTGTATATCTTTACTTTGCCAGGGTTTAATGTTGTCCAGACTTTTTAGCGGCACACCGTGCCAAAGGTTTAACCATTTCGCTCCTATACCACTAAACCTGTGTATGTCTGTGAAACTAACATCAAAAATATGCCAATCAGCTCTAAACCCATACCATAGTCCCTTCATACTTGTTGGGTGAAAACTCATAATGCCAGCTTCGATCGCTTGAGCTCGCACTTCTGCAGATGGGGATATCCAAATAATAGTTTGCTTGGGCCAATTGCGACGAGCTTGTAGAGCAAAATGTCTGGCATTATCTGCAAAGCGAAGACCTTTTGAACCTCCGACAACCCAGATTTTCTTACTACGTGGAATCAGCCAGGACGCAATAAGTGCTGCATGGTAGCGCCAATGGTAGCCAAGAAATGTAAAAAATGTCGTCCAGTTCATAATAAACTCTGAAAAGTTGATTATAGTCAGTGACATAGTAAAGTGATAACTGTATAAAATAAATCAAAATGTTGGGGGTATCATGGTTTTATTGCCGCGAGTGTCATTGTTTGTATTTTGCTATCAACAGGCTGATTTTATCGAGCAGGCTGTCAATGCTGCACTGGCGCAAGATTATAGTAACCTGCAGATTATTATTTCAGATGACGCATCTTCTGATGATACTTACCGTCTTGTTGAATCTATTGCAGCGCAGTATCGTGGTCCGCATCAGTTGACGCTCAATAGAAATGTTCAGAATCTGGGGATAGGTCGGCATTTTATCCATATTATGGATAATCTTGTGGATGGTGAGTTAGTTGTCGCATCTGCAGGTGATGATATTTCTGCGCCAAACAGGGTTAGCCGAATTGTTGAAGAATGGCTTGCTCATGGCAAGCCTGCGCTGGTTGCACATGGGCTTGAAGAAATTAATGAGTTGGGACATTCATTTGCAGGCAGCCGAACTGTGCAATACAGGGTCCAGGAACAACCCTTTCAATGGCCTCAAAGCATGGCATTGCATGACTATCTGAGACATCCGTATCCATTACCTTATATTGGAGCCGCACTGGCGTACAGAACTGATGTCTATATCAAGTTTGGTACTCCTGCTGCAGAGCCATCCTACGAAGATCACTTGATGTATTTCAGGGCATTACTCGCAGATGGTATGCATTATTTCCCCCAAGAACTGGTGAAGTATCGCCGGCATGCGAATAACTTTACTGCAAAACCAACCAAGCCTAAGCCCAAAGTCTTAAACATACCATTGTTGTATCAAAACCTGCTGCAGGAAACAATGACGTTTGCCGCTAATAAGGTTGGTGTGTTTCGACTGCACCAACTTACAACCCAGCAATGGCTTGATTACCGAAGCGCCGTGCAGTCGGGACAAACGAGCGCTGATGTGACAGTGGTTGCGACAATATGGCAGATATTAATCTCGCGTCATCGTCGATTGCTTCTCTTAAAGGGCGGTACTGGTGAGCGGGTACGATTTTTTCGTTACAGAGCGCTTCAAGTGTTATGGGCTCTGCGCTACAGATTTGGCAAGACTCAATACCGGCATCACGACAGTCTTTTAAATGCAGATTACGCGCCTGCTCTGCGTACAGTTGTATTTGGTGCTGGTACTGGTGGTGAGAGAGCGTTGGCCAATCTTAGCGGAGGGTTTCATGTTGTTGCTGTGTGCGACAATAATACCAAGCTGCACGGTGGTCAATTCTGTGGTTTGCCTGTCATCAGTCCTGTCCAATTAAAGCAGGGCATTGACGCTATTGATTGTATTATTGTCGCAAGTACATTTTTTCATGAAATTAAAGCTAAGCTAACCGAGGAGCTGGACATACCGGCTGGAAAAATCAGCCGGGCATCTTATGCCTGCATTACTCAGCCCTATCCATCAGGGGTCGCCGCTGCGCTCACCTCTGCCCTTATTATATCTATAGTCGTTACTATGGTAATAGCGCTGTCAGCTCTACTGATACTTGTGCCGTTTTAAGCAGTACTTCAGTGCGTTGCAACAGCTGTGTCAGATCTGAGGCGGCAAATGGCATGATAAAATTACCTGCTCTGTCTGGGTGAAACATTTCATTTGTATGGCTATAAATCTGCGGAAAATTGATTTTAGCTTGTAGTGCCTGTTCCAGTGGCAGTTGTTGCAATAAGTTTTGGGCAAGTCGCAGAGTAGAACTCAGATGAGCACAGTTTGTTGAGGATTGCACCATTTCCAGTAGAGCTGGCAAGGTAAAACTGCATGCAAGCCCATGGGGTAGGGCATAATGGCTAGTGAGAGGATAACTAATCGCGTGGGCGATAGCTGTCCTTGTTGTACTGATCGCCAGACCTGCTAACAAACTGGCCGTTTGCATCCCCTGCCGGGCTTCAAGGTTGGATGGCATTAATAAGGCTGTTATGAAATGATCCGCCAACAAAGCAATAGCTTGTTTTGCATAGGCTTCACTCATAGGCGTACTGTGCTTATTCCACAATGATTCAAGACTGTGCGACAAAGCATCTAAACCTGAATACAGAGTTTCATCTGCTGGCAGACTCAAGGTCAGGCTGGCGTCCAATAGTGCGACATCCGGATAAACACTGTCGCTGGCCAGCGAATATTTTTGCTTGTGTCTGTTATCCCAAATAGTAGCGAAAGGCGTTACTTCAGAGCCAGTACCTGCGGTAGTTGGAATTAACAGCAGCGGTAGTCTGGAATTCGGCTGTTTGATACTTTTTTCTCGAAATAACTTGTTTAGAGGTGAGCTTTCGGCTTTAGCCAAGGCCAGCATTACCGCCATGGCTTTAGCCGCATCCATGGCACTACCGCCTCCTAAACCTATTACCGCTGCAACCGGATAGCATGCATACTGTTCGATCCAGTCATCAATGCTGTCTATATCCGGATTGGCAGTGACCTGATCTATTACCAGTAGCTGAAAAGGCAAAAGCCACTCTGCCAGTTGGGCTGTAACACCACGTTTGGTGAAGCCAGCTGTAGTGATTAGGAGTACGGAAGTTTGAGCTTTAGAAGACTGTTCCGGCAGGACCAGTTGCAATGCAGATCGCAGAGACTGCTGCAAAGGGCCGCTACAAATACGCACCGGTTGGTAATGTGTCCAAAGGTTATTCACTGACATGACCAAGATGTTCCATAAAAGCCAATTTGTTTTGCTCTGGTGTGCTTTTTGGTCTGGCTAAATCAGCTCTTGAACCACAAGCAATAGTGATCTCAAGCATATTCGGTCCAGATACCGCCGCACATTCGTGCCATATCTGCTGCAATTCAGCAACTGACGATGCTTTGTAATAATGGCGATAGCCAAGTGCAAGCGCCATCGATTGAATATCGATATCTCCTGCGACAGTTTGTTGGCCGCCAACAGACTCATGAGCACCATTATTCAGTACTACGTGTAACAAATTATCAGCGTTGCTTTGTCCTATGATAGCCGCAGCACCAAGATGCATTAATAATGCGCCATCGCCGTCCAGACAAACCACTTTTCGATCAGGCCTTGCCAGTGCCAGCCCAAGAGCTATTGAACTGGCATGACCCATTGAGCCTACAGTTAAGAAGTCGCGTTGTGATTGGCCTGCTTGCTCTCTCAGTTCATAGAGCTCTCGCGAGGTTTTCCCTGTAGTCGCTATGAGCGCTGTTTTGTCGTCCGTCAGCTGTAGTAGAGTCTTGAGGGCCATTTCCCGGCTGAATTGGCTGGATGCGATGGATGCCGCTGCAGATGTATAAGCAGAGAATGTGTCTTTATGAACCAACAAGGCTACTGGGCTTTGAGTGTGCTGCATAGCTGTGGTGGCTTGTAAAAGTACTTCTCGGAAGTCACTGGCTGCAGTCAAACTGAAATAGGGCACATCAAGCAAGCTTAACATTTGTGGTGTGATCTGGCCTTGTTTGACATGCTGAGGTTCGTCTTTGACGCCGGGCTCGCCGCGCCAGCCAATGATAAGCAAGGCGGGGATGCGGTAGACCTGCGCATCGGTCAGTGACGTCAGGGGATTGACCACATTACCTAAGCCTGAGTTCTGCATATAAACACAAGCTGGTTTACCTGAACCCAGATAATAACCAGCCGCCATCGCCAAAGCACCGCCCTCGTTAGCAGTGATCGTATGTTGGCCTGCTGGCAAGGTATCATCAATGTAAGCACATAGACTTTGTAATAAAGAGTCTGGTACTCCGGTAAAGAAGTGGATGCCAAGCTTACTCAGCTCTGCAGAAAACTCCGCCGGGCTTATCATTTATTTGCCTCCGGGTATCAATTCGAGAATTTGCTGAATGGGCATCATATCGGCGTCGGCTTCCGCAGAGCGACTATGGGTCAATATAGACTGTGCTGTTTTGACCATTGCAGGATATGCACTACGCAATAACTGATTGGCATAGATCACCACATTCACGCCGTGGTCTATCAGTTCCTTTTCAGTAACTTTATTGTAACTGGAAGGGACAGCCACCAAGGTTTTACGGTTTTCTAGCTGATTATATCTTTTGCAGAATTCAAAGACTTCATCTGGCGTTTTTTCTCTGCTGTGGATCATAATGCCATCAGCTCCAGCGTCCAAAAACGCTTCAGCCCGCTCCATCGCGTGATCAATGCCCATGCCTAAAATCAGGCTTTCAATGCGGGCTATAATCATGAAGTCGCGAGTAGCCTGTGCATTTTTACCAGCACGAATTTTTGCGCAAAAGTTTTCAATACTGTCCTGAGTTTGCTCGACATCAGTGCCAAACAAGGAGTTTTTCTTCAGGCCTGTTTTATCTTCTATGATCACTGCAGAGACACCAAGACGTTCCAGTGTTTTAACTGTAAAAACAAAGTGTTCAGTCTTTCCGCCTGTATCACCATCATAAATAATAGGCTTGGTGGTTACTTCCAGCACTTCGTTCAAGGTCACCATACGCGATGATACGTCAACAGCTTCAATATCAGGTTTACCTTTGGCGGTTGAGTCGGTCAGGCTACTGCCCCACATTCCATCAAATTCCTGCAATCCGTTCGCTGTATTTACTTTCGTATTTTCGATGATCAGGCCAGACAAGGCGTTGTGTATATCTAAAAAGCGAACTAAAGGTTTAGCTGCCAACATTCGACGCAGCGAACGCAGACGCACGTCAGGGGTGGTACCAATTTCTTTCATTGCAGCGTGTAAACGGGTAGAGGATATACCTTGAGTGTAAGGTACTTCTACCAGCTTTCCGTCCCATTGGGCTAAAGCATCGATCACTCTTTGCCGGGTTTTTGCCTGCACACCGTCTTGCCAGTCGTCACCATGCACGACAAAATCAGGTTTTAAAAGTTCCAGATTTGGCACGTAATCCAAAGTGGTTTGCGGGACCACCTGGCTTACGCCTTTGATATTTTCGATCACAATTTTACGTTGCTCGAACGTCATAAAAGGCACTCTTTTATAACTGGCAATAGCTTGATCTGTTAATAAACCTACGGTGACATCACCCAATTCAGCCGCTTTTTTCAGAATGTTCAGGTGGCCTGGATGAACTAAATCGGCACTCATGCCTACATATACTGTCTTTGTCATAAAAATCCCTGAATCATAATACGGAGGAGGTCAGACGTATAACCCAGACAGGTTATCGTCCAACGCTGAAATTTATTTACATATTCTTTGTTATTTTCTGCTGTCTGGCCGGAATTTTCCGCTGATACCTTTATCATTTCTTATTATTTATCTACTGATAATTTGTTTAAGTAGATAAAAACAAACAGAACAACAGTACAGTTATGATGTCTTGTAAATTTACAACACACACACCATCTTACGGCTAAACTGCTCGATCAAATTCACGCCATCCCAATCCGGACTAAAGCTCAATGCTTGTCCTACTGGGACCACCCGATCCAAACCTGTATGCACAGTTGCCAGCCAGTTTTTCAGAAGCATCGTTTCTATGCCATACACAGTTAAAGTTTGATGCGCCTGAGTCAGCATTGGGCTTAATTGGTGTAGCTCTGAAAGCTGCAGTTCGATAAATAAGCCGCAGCCTTGATGCTGATGAATAAATCCTGCTTCTAAGCTGCTCGCAGCCAAACGGGAAATACTTTGCTGCTGAGTCAGCATCAATTGGTGTTCACTGCTCATAATCAACTGCTGTGCTGTGGCTAACGCCTGATACTGCTCACTGGCATTCAAAGGTTGTTTCTGCTGGATAAGCTCGGTTAACACAGGCCAAAATTTTTGCTGCGCTTGTTGCACTTGCTGCGTATTCCCTAACCAAATCACTGCTTTGGCGGAAGAGCAGCCTTGTTGGGCAAAGGTGAGTTGATCGCGATAAAACAGCTGTACCAGCTGTGTAAATTCAGGCTGATTTGTATCCAACAGTGATTGTGCGTCAAGCAAACACAAAGAGAACTTATGGCCAAAGCTTAACTCGCGGGCATGGGCTGGCATGCTCAATTGGCGCTGCGCTTGTATGGCTTGGTCTGAACCCCATAACACCCGGCCATCCACAGTGCTGACCAGATTTTTTAATTCAGAGCTGTCATAGTTGCATTGCACTAACTGGAATCGAGCATTTTGCTGTGGATAAGCGTCGGCCAAGCTGCGGATTTTTTCAATCAATACCGCTGTGCTGCCGCCGCTTCGGCTGGATAAACGAATGACGTTTTTATTGCCGCAGAGCAAGCTTAAAATACCGGAATAAACAAATAAGCTGTCAACATTGGCAGGGGCACTATGAAATACTAACCCCAGAGGTTGGCGCAAAAATTTAGCTGTTTGATAAGGCGCCAGCAGAGGCTTTAAATTAGCCTGCCGTAACCAGAAACCCAAGGCTATTAAATCCGGAAAATCCCGGCTTTGGGGAGCTTTTAGTAAAGCTTCAGACAAGGCCTGACAATAAGCAAAATCTTGTTCGGCAAAAGGTTGCTGCAGTTCTGCTGCGACCGCTGCAGGGTTTAATAGAATCCAGCTCATAGGGCGGTTTCCTGCTTTGCTGATGGAGAGAAGGTATCACTACAGCCCCGAGCTTCGGCCTGCGGCAAGCGGCCTAAAATATGGAAATATTTACCCATACGGCCACAAGGGCAGTTGTCTTCGCCTAACAGCACTGCGCGGTCTTCTGATAACAAACTATGGCCCGGATAACTGCGGGGCAAAGTGGAGATTAACTGCAACACCCCTTCTTCTCCCACTGCTGCTGTCTGCCAACTGCCCGGTGTACGTACCAGCACATCGGCGTAACTGGGACAATGCAGATGGCCTTGTTCGCATTCGACAAAAATAGCGCCGACTTGCTCTACCATGCCGTAAAAGTTATGCACTTTGCCAATACCGGTTTGAGCCAGTACCTGTTGTTTAAAGGTGGTATTGTCGACGGCCTGGTCCTGCAGTTTTTTCCAGCCACCGCTATGCAGTAATAAAGCCTTTGGCAACGAAATAGTTTTTTGCTGGTGTTTTAATTGCTGAATAAAAAACTGCCAGACCATATAAGTAAAACCAAACACAAAGACAGGACCATCGCCAAACTGCTGGCAAAACTGTTCAACAGCTTCAAAGTTAATGCTCATATCATCATTGAGGGCATAACAATGATTACGGCCCATAAAGGACAGGCCCTGAATACCGGCGCCGCGGGCGGAGAAATTGCTGCGATCTTTAATCACGCCTGGGTGGTCAATAATCAGCATCGGCAAACGGGCTTTGCCTAACCAGTGCTGCATTATTTTCACCAGAATTTTTGACTGAATAGCTGCCGTGGCGCTGTCGAGCACAATACGGGACGGTGTGCCTGTAGTGCCACTGGAATACAGCACTTTAAACACATTTGCATCAGGTACTGATTGCAGCTTGAGTTGCTTAAATAGCCGTACCGCCAGATAAGGTAACTGAGCTGTGGTCTGTGCTGAGTTTTGTGCTTCATCAGGCCATTGAGCAGTCAGCAAATGCTGATAGGGCAAGCAGTGCTGTTGATGATGTTGGGTCAGCGCATTAAGCTCTTGCAACAGCAAGGGCTGTTTTTCCGCTGCGCTCAGGCTATATGGCTCACGTTCAATCAGCATATGAGCTCTCCGTTTTAATCCAAAATAGGTGCAAAACATCAGCTTTTTTCTTGATAGACGCAAGTATCACATTCAATTGCAATGCTTTGAATAAAGACTGCAGTAAAGCGTTCGGCGAGCTGAAATCAGGTTTTTGAGGAGAGGCAGAATCATCAGCGAGCTGCGTTTTGAGTGTAAAAATTAAACCTTTCATAGACTAAAACCACCATCAACAGCCAGAATATGGCCAGTGACATAAAGTGCTTCGTCTGAGCATAAAAATTTGATCACTGCGGCTACTTCATCTGCATGTCCCAGGCGGCGTAGGCTGATATTCTGCATCAAGAGCTGTTTTTTCTCTTCACTGTAATGGGCTGTTAAATCAGTTTCAATAAAACCTGGTGCAACAGCATTGACACGGATACCCAAAGGGCCCAATTCTTTAGCAAGGGATTTTACCAATGAGGATACGGCTCCTTTCGTAGCCGCATAAATAGCCTGTCCTGCGGAACCTGATTCAGCCACTTTAGAAGATAATAAGAGTAAATGCCCGCTACGGTGCCAAAGCATCATTTTACTTACGAGCTGGCATAACTGAATTGTAGCGCTTAAGTTCAGCGCGATTAGATGGTCCATATCTGCTAGTCGGGTAAAGCTAAGAGGTGCTTCATGCATTTCCCCGGCACAATGTACAAAATTAGTTAGTGCTTTGCCTTGCAGCAGGTTTTGTAGTTGCTTAAAGAGTATGACAAGGGCATCCCGGTCTGTGATGTCCACTATGTGAATAGAAACTTGCGTTCCTGCCGCCTGACATTCAGCTTGTACTTGTTGTAAAGCAGCTGCATCCCGCGCCACTAAAATCAACTCGTGACCTGTAGCTGCTAGTTTTAGCGCTGTAGCCCGGCCTATGCCGCGGCTGGCTCCTGTAATAAGGCTGACAGGCGCATGAGCCGCCATTAAAATGCAACTCCGTATTTACCTAGTATGGTTTTGGCTTTAGCGACCGAACTCATATCAATAATATCGTCGGTATCGAGCATCAGATTAAATACGTTTTCCAGCTCGGCAATCAGCAGCATATGGGCGGTGGAATCCCACTCTTTGATGCTGTTGTAGGCTAAATCATCATGAATTTGACTCTCTGCCACTACTAAAGCGTTGGCAAAAGCGGTAGTGAGTTTGGCTGTGTTGGTTTGAATTAGCTCGTTGCTCATATTAATTCCGGATAAAGGTTGCGAATTTAGCGGCGGCTTGCTGGTGTGCCTGCGGTATTAAAGTCATGGCCACCATATCCTCTGAAGGCTGCACCGCATCGGCTTGATACCCCAATTGTTCGTTAAAGCGTAAAGCTGCATTATTACTGCTTTTCACCACAGCTTTCAGCGTTTTAACCGCCAGCTGTTCAAAAGCATACTGGTTTAGTGCTAAGGCGGCAAAAAAAGCCAGTATAGTACCGCGGTATTTGGCTTCACCTAAATAAAAGCCTGCTTCTAAGCTGTCACATTCTGCCACAGCCAAAGCTGCAGGGCTTTTTAAATTACAGGCTCCAACCTTCTGGTTTTTATAATAAATTACAAACTGCATTTGGCGTGGATCAGAGGATATACGTTCAAACCAGCTTTGTTGCCGCTCTGGGCTAATTTCACTTTGATCCAGCATTTGGCTGCTGACTTCCGGGCTATTGCGCCAGATCAGTACTTGTGCCAAATCATCCTGCTGCAAAGGTTTTAATACTACATTAAAGGCGCTGATATCTTCTTTATGCCACATTACTGCACGGCCTTTTATGATGATTATTCCATCTGCACCGAGGTGTCATTGGACGGGCGGGGGCAAGACCCATCTGCACCGCGGTGTTATTAGGCGGGCGGGGACAAGCCCCGCCCCTACAATTTTGTTTTTGACAGCCATGGTTTAGCATCAAACCAAATCCCAGCTCATCGCTGTGCCTCGGGCCACATCTTTAGTCACTGTTTTACCTAAAAGCATCGGCAGATATTTAGGTGGCAAACCTAAACCTGGCCGGATAGCGCGTAAGTTTTCAGTAGTGAGCGTATCGCCTGCTTTTAAATCGGCAGCGATATACAAAGAGCGGCGGTGTTTACGTGAAGCTATTTCTTTTTCAGTGCAGCCATAATTGACCTGACCCAAGGCTACTTTAGCTTTGGCGGTTTCTTCCACCAGTTGCTTAAGCTCGTTCGGTTCTAAGGAAAACTCGGCATCGACGCCACCTTCGCTTCTGTCGAGCACAAAGTGTTTTTCAATCACAGTGGCACCTAAAGCCACGGCAGCAACAGAGACACCAATACCCGTGGTGTGATCCGATAAACCAGCCTGACACTGAAACAGCTGAGCTAAATGCGGAATAGTCAGTAAATTGGCATCGACAGGACGGGCAGGGTAGTTGCTGGTGCATTTAAGTAAAATTAAATCTTTACAGCCGTTTGCTCTTAGCACTTCCACCGATTCAGCCAGTTCTGACTGACTGGCCATGCCGGTTGACATAATGACTGGCTTACCGGTTTTCGCCACTGCCGCCAACAGCGGATGGTCGATATTTTCAAAAGAGGCGATTTTGTAGCAAGGCACATCCAGCGATTCTAAAAAATCCACTGCTGTTAAATCAAAAGGGGTGCTGAACGCCAGCATGCCATGGCTTTTGGCGCGCTCAAAGATGGCTTGATGCCAGTCCCAGGGGGTGTAGGCAATCTCATACAGCTTATACAAAGTCGTACCATGCCAGAGGCTGTTTTTATCTTCGATATAAAACTCGCCTGTGTCTATATCCAGCGTCATGGTGTCCGCTGTGTAGGTTTGTAATTTAATGGCCTGAGCGCCAGCCGCTGCAGCTGCGTCTATCATGGCCAGAGCTTTATCCAGCGACTGATCGTGATTGCCGGACAGCTCAGCAATAATCAAAGGTGGATGAGAAGGCCCTACTTTATACTGGCCTAACTGAATATCCTGAAAAGCTGCGTTGCTCATCTTTGTGTTCCTGTACTGCTAAGGCCTTAATGGTCGGCCTGAATTTCGTGGCTAAGTCGCTCTACAATAGCAGCACAACCGCCGCCTTGTGGTACCAGTTTTCCAGCTTTGTCTGACATTATTTCCAACCGCTCTGGATTATCCAGCAGTTGCTGTATTGCGTTGGTTAATTGTGTAACTGTGAGATCTTCGCCACGCCCAAGATAAGCACAAACCCCGGCTTCAACCAAAGCTAATGTACTGGCGACCTGATTGTCCGCCAAAGTGACCACCAAAGCAGGTAAGGCCAAAGCACAGCGCTCCCAATGGGTAGAACCGCCGGCACCAATCATTAAAGTGGCTTTGCTCATCAACTCTGCCATATGCGGGGTCTGAATACGCAAAGTCAAACGCAGGTCGTCAGCGCAAAGGTGTTCAAGTTCTGCTTTGTGCGGATTTGCAAGTCCTATCACAATATCGGCAGCAAAGTCGGTTTTCTGAAGTTGCTGTAAGGCTTTTATCGTCTTACTGGTTAAATTCAGCTCATCTGTGCCACCGTAAAAGACTAAAAATTGTGCAGGTTGTAGCTGGGCAGTGCGCTGATACAGGCCAAACTCTGGGCGCAGCAAGACATAAGCAGGGCCTAACCATAAGTGAGCTTCGGGGTTGACCAGCTTTGTGTAACGACTGTGCATATCCGGATAAAGATTTTGATCCAGCAAATAGTCACATTGATGGGCTCTGTTGGCTAAATCATCAATCACCAAAAGCTTTTGGTAAAAACCTGCCATGACCAGCTCGAAAATGCTGGATAAAGCGTAATGATCAATCACCAATAAATCCACTGGCGCTTGCAATTGCTCACTCAGTTGCACTGCATCCTGCTGTTCTGTCACGCCGAGCCAGGCGGCATAACCACTGGCTTGGGTCTGTACAGGTTGTGGCAGTGCGATGACATCAAACTTCTGTTCGCGCAGCCATTCAATTGCATGCCCTGGATGAGCCCGGCAGGCAAACTGTACTTGCCAGTCCGATTGCTGCAAGGCTTTGGCTAAGGTCAGGCAACGCATCAGATGGCCTGAACCTATCACTGCTGAGGCATCCACACGAAACAAAGCGGTTCTGCGTTTTAGCATGTTTGCTTTGACAACAGTTGATGCAACAGCTCAGCGCGCAGCCAGTCCTCTGCAGTATCTATATCCTGCACTAAATGCTGTGGCAGCTCATATAGATAAGAACTGGCTGAAAACACCGCTTTGGCATCCAGCCAGCTTTGGCTGCGACCACAATAGAACTGACCTGCGTCATGAAAAGTTTCAGCTAAGTCCTGTGAGCGTTTTGGGATAGATGCGGGATCAACAGCCTGAACTCTGCCTTGTTCAGTACGATATAAAGCGCGCTGAATAGGAAAACTAAAACGGCAGCCTGAGAACACATAATCCAAAGCGGGATCTTGTTGTAATTGGAGCATGGCCTCTTTTAGCATCTGTGGTTGAAGCAAAGGTGCTGTGGCATAAATACAAGCGACTAACTCAGGTTTCAAATGTTGCTGCAGTGCCCAGCTGATCGCATGGCGAACTACAGCTGAGGTGCCTGTGTGATCGTCAGCTAACTCTGCAGGGCGGATAAAAGGAACTTTGGCACCAAAACGTTCTGCGACAGCTGCAATTTCAGTATCGTCTGTAGATACCCAGACTTCATCAAAAGCGCCGGATAACAACGCCGCTTCAATAGACCAGCCAATCATAGCTTTTCCATTAAAGTCTTTAATGTTTTTACGCGGAATTCGTTTACTGCCGCCGCGTGCCGGAATAATGGCTAATCGCATCCGTTACTCCTTGCAGGCATCCTTTATTGCCAAATTTAGAGCTAAAGCAACCTGTTGCTGCTGCTCTGCGGTTAAATCAGCATACAAAGGCAAACTGATGATCCTGCTGTAAAAGACTTCCGCTTGCGGAAAATCGCCCCAATTAAAGCCCAGTTTCTGATAATAAGGCTGGGTATGAATAGGGATGTAATGCACATTCACACCAATGCCAGCAGAGCGCAGTGCTTCAAAGATGGCTAAGCGGCTGTTTTCGTCATGCAATTGAATAATATACAGATGCCAGGCCGATTGCCCGGTCGGGCTGTCATCCGGCAGATCCAGAGGTAAATCTTGCAGCAGGTTGCGATAACGTTCTACAGCCTCAATGCGTTTAGCGACAAAAGCATCAAGCTTTTTCAGCTGGCTTAAACCCAATGCAGCTTGTAGGTCTGTCATACGGTAATTCAGCCCTAAATCTACCTGCTGATAGTACCAGGGGCCGTGGCTGACTTCGGCCATATCGTCCGGATTGCGGGTAATACCGTGGCTGCGCAACAGCTGCATCCGGGCAGCCAAAGTTAAATCTTTGGTCAAAGCTGCACCACCTTCAGCTGTGGTGATGATTTTTACCGGATGAAAACTAAAGACGGTGACATCACTAAACTGGCAACTGCCAATTTTTTGTTGCTGATAACTGCCGCCTACAGAATGGGAGGCATCTTCAATAATACGAATACCATAAGGCTGGCATAACGTAGCTATTTGCTGCATGGCGCAACTATGTCCGGCCAGATGCACAGGGATCAGAACTTTAGGTAAGGTGTGAGTTGCGGCCGCCTGTTGTAGTTTGGCGGCTAAGGCCTTTACCGACATCAGGCCAGTTTCAGGCTCTACATCGACAAAATCAACAGTGGCACCACAATACAAAGCACAGTTGGCAGAGGCGACAAAACTGATAGGGCTGGTCCAGACTCTGTCACCCGCTTTGACATCCAAAGCCAAACAAGCGATATGCAACGCAGAGGTGGCGCTATTGACTGCCACCGCATAAGGTACCTTGCAATAGCTGGCCAATGCCTGCTCAAAAGCCGGCACAGCAGGGCCCTGGGTCAAAAAGTCTGATTTGAGCGTCTCTACTACGGCCTGAATATCTTCAGCGCTTATGGATTGTCTGCCATAAGGGATCATAACATCGCGTCTCTGTTGAAACTTTCCAGCTCTTCGAGAGTTAAAAAGTGCGGATTTTTATCTGATACATACTCAAATCCTGGCTGAACCAGTTTGCCATGTTCTTTTAATGCATTAATGGTGAAGTCATTTCCGCGATTGTAAAACTGGATAGAAGGGGCTATCACATAGTGGTCGTCATATTCATAGGTGTTGTACGACATATCACCAGGACACATCATTTCATGTAATTTTTCCCCAGGGCGAATACCTACTTCTTTGATAGGTAAATCAGGTGCTATGGATTTCGCTAAATCAACAATCCGGATAGAAGGGATTTTTGGTACGAATATTTCACCGCCCAGCATACGTTCGAAATTCTTTAACACAAAGTCGACACCTTGCTGCAGGCTGATCCAAAAACGAGTCATCTCCAGATGGGTGACAGGCATGTGGTCTGTGCCTTTTTGTTTTAACTGCTCAAAAAACGGCACTACCGAACCCCGGGAACCAACCACATTGCCATAACGCACTACGGAAAAACGCGGTTTACTACCGCCAGAAATGTTATTAGCTGCAACAAATAGTTTGTCTGATGCAAGTTTAGTGGCGCCATATAAGTTGATCGGGTTTGCAGCTTTATCTGTCGACAGAGCTATAACCTTCTGGACATTATTTTCAATAGCTGCATTGATCACATGCTCGGCACCGTTGATATTGGTTTTAATGCATTCCATTGGGTTGTATTCAGCGGCAGGCACCTGCTTCAGCGCTGCAGCATGAATGACATAATCTACACCACGCATGGCACGAATTAAGCGTTCCTGATCCCGCACATCACCAATAAAATATCGCATGCAGGGTGCATTAAACTTTTGCTGCATTTCGTATTGTTTTAATTCATCTCTGGAGTAGATGATAATTTTATTGGGTTTGTAGCGCTCTAATAGGGTTTGGGTGTATTTATTGCCAAAAGAACCAGTGCCACCTGTAATAAAAATATTTTTGCCATCAAACATAAGTGCCCCTGATGCGTCATAGATATGACGGTCAAATTGGTTCTTTACCCACTGTAACAAACCTTAGCATAATTTATTCCATTATTAAAAACTCCTTCTTAAATAGGCGCTTAGCGCGGTATCGACCAGAAGTGGTTTTGCTGCCTAAAAAAAGTACATTTTGAATGTTGGGGGGCTTAGACATTTTGCGGTAAACTTCTAACATAGCTAGCCCATTCGGGAATTGCCTGAGGTAGTCGTATGAAAGTCAGTAACTCCTTTACCAATGAAAATCAGTTGAAATTCAATTCTAATGAATCTGAAAATCTGCTGAAAAAATTAGCCACAGCCCGGCGTATTAACAGCGCTGCTGATGATGCTGCAGGATTACAGATAGCCAACCGCTTAACTCAAAGTGCGAATGCCTCTGCTCAGGGCACTCAGAATGTATACGATGGCATATCTTTAGCTACTGTGGCCGATCAAGGCTTGCAGGGCGTAACAGACAATCTGAACGAAATGGGCCGTTTAGCTGTGCAGGCTGGTAGTGGCATTTTAACTGCTTCAGACCGTCAGGCTTTGCAAAAACAAGCTGATGCCTACTCAGCCAGTATTCAGGACCAGATTAAAAATACTGAATTTGCCGGTATCAAGCTATTTAATCAAGAAGGTACTGTTCCTGTGGAGACAGGTAATGGCAGCATTGGTATCAAAACTCAGGATTTATCAAGTCGTTTAACGGACTCAGGTGCTTTTAGCATCGACTTATCATCTGCTGAAAGTGCTCAGGCTTCACTGAAATCAATTCAGAGTTCTGCACAAGTGGTGGATAACAACAGAACCGATTTAGGCGCGACCATTAACGCCTTGCAGTCTACTGCCCGTAATCTTCAGACTCAGAATGTAAATGAGCAGGATGCCATCAGCCGTATTCAGGATCTGGACTATGCCAAAGCGGTATCAGAACAAGTGGCTGCCGGCGTTCGTGAACAAGCGTCTTTGTCAGTGGTCAGTCAGGGTCGAGTGTCTCAACAACAAGCCTTAAAGCTGTTAGCTTAATCAGCACTGAAAATGTGTTCTGACTCTATTCTAAAACGCTATTTTTTTGACAGCAGTGTCAAAAAAATAGCGTTTTACCTTGCAACCTCAGACAAGCTTTGTAGAATGAGTAAAAAGCAATAAAAGTCTGAGTCTTATGACCACCAAGCTCTATATTCTGGATCAGCAGGAACAACGCACCTCTCGTTTAGGTGCTGTGCTTAGTTTTATTTCTGAAGCTTATCAGCAATTGAATTACCATGAGTTAGACCAGCATTTAGATGCAGGTTCTCAAGCCGTCATTTTACTGGGCGCTTTATCCAGTCAGGATCATGAACAACTGATCCGCCGTTATCCCGCTTGTGCATTTTTATTGCTGGGTGAAACCCTGAAGCATCATTTAGGCTTGGCCAATGTGGTTGGCCTACTGACAGAACCTTTTTCTTACGCGTCTTTTACTCAATTACTACGTGACTGTCAGGAATATCAGCGCTTATTGCCAGGTCAGAAAGGTCAGTGCGAGCAATCCCGTTTTATAGGGATGGTCGGACAAACTCAGGCCATGCAACAAGTACGTTTCTTAATTCAGCAAGTGGCCAAAACGGATGCCAATGTATTAATTCTTGGTGATTCAGGCACAGGTAAAGAAGTAGTCGCTCGCAATATTCATGTGTTATCCAACCGTCATCAGGGGCCTTTTGTGCCACTGAACTGCGGTGCTATTCCGGCAGAACTGTTGGAGAGTGAGCTGTTTGGTCATGAGAAAGGTGCCTTTACCGGTGCTATTTCTACCCGTAAAGGCCGTTTCGAGCTGGCGCAGGGCGGTACGCTGTTTCTGGATGAAATTGGCGATATGCCTTTGCCGATGCAGGTCAAGTTATTAAGGGTGCTGCAGGAGCGGGTTTATGAGCGGGTTGGCGGCAGTCAGCCTATTCGTGCTGATGTGCGTATTATTGCTGCGACCCACAGAGCTCTGGAGAATATGATTGAAGAAGGGCGCTTTCGGGAAGACTTGTTTTATCGCCTGAATGTGTTTCCTATAGAAACCCCGGCGCTGCGTGACAGAAGCGACGATTTACCTTTGTTGGTGCAGGAACTGATTATCCGCACTGAGCAGCAAGGCCATGCCAAAGTGAAGTTTACCGAGCGTGCACTTGAAAGCTTAAAGCTGCATCCGTGGCCTGGCAATGTTCGTGAGCTGGCTAATCTGGTTGAACGAATGGCTATTATGTTCCCCAATCAGGTGGTCGATGTGGCTGAGTTGCCACAAAAATACCGTCATCTGGAAGTGGATACCTATGTGCCTGTCTATCCGGATGCATTACTGGAGAGGGATGCTATCAATGAATTGTTCCAAAGTTCTGAGGATGAAGATGAATCCTCACAAGAGCTGAATTTCACTCAATCCGGTAGTCTTGAGTTATTACCTGAACATGGCATGGATTTAAAAGAGTTTTTAGCTGAACTGGAAGTTTCCTTAATTACTCAGGCGCTGGAGCGGCACGAGTATGTGGTGGCAAGGGCTGCAGATATTCTTTGTCTGCGCCGTACTACGCTGGTTGAAAAGATGCGGAAATACAATTTAATGCGGGATGAGAATCAGGCTTAATTGCGTGGTTGTCAAAAAAATGACCTGTTAACTTGCTGATTTTAAAGTTATTAAGTCGATTTTGAATTGTGGCATGTCTTGTGCATTTGAATGGCTAGTGTCAATTCATTTGCGAAGACGTTATGAGTACAGCCAAAGCTTTTGCTTATGTTGCAACAGTTGAAAAAAAAGTGCAGCCAGATAGTGCTACACCTGCTGCAACTGCCATTCATACGGCCCGTCAGGCCCGTCGTCTACAGCATTTAGTTAATAACCTGCCAACAGCCGTCATAGTGCTGGATGAACGTGGTTATGTGGCTGAAGCCAATCCTGTTGCTATTTCCATGTTGGGTGAACCTTTAGTTGGTCAGCGCTGGCTGGATGTGATAGCCCGGTCATTCCGGCCCCGCAGCGATGATGGTATGGAAGTATCTTTACTGGATGGTCGCAGAGTAAAACTGGCTATCAGTTCGTTAGAGCCTGAAGCCGGACAGCTCATTGTTTTAACAGATCTGACGGAAACCCGTCAGTTGCAAAGTCGTCTGGCCCATCTGCAGCGTTTATCCACCCTTGGCAAAATGATGGCATCGCTGGCACATCAAATTCGTACGCCTTTATCTTCAGCTTTGCTGTATGCCCAGAACTTAACCAGTCCCAAATTGAATCCAAACTCACGTGAGCAGTTTCAGCACAAGCTGGTCGCCCGTCTGGTGGATTTAGAACAGCAGGTCAATGACATGCTGTTATTTGCCCGTGCAGGGCGTGAACAACAGGTGGAGCCTTTATCCTTGCAGCGCCTGCTAAGTGAAGTGTTTGCCGGAGTTGAAGCTTTGGTGGAGCAACAGCAAAGCCAGATCCAGATTCAATTACCAGAGCCAGACGTACAAATTCTGGGAAACCCCCGCAGTTTAGCTGGCGCCATCCAAAATTTAGTGCAAAACAGCATGCAAATTATCGGTCAGGGCGCTGTGCTAAAGCTCGAAGCCCGTTTAGATAAGGTTAATCCGCAGCTGGTGATGATTGCGGTTGAAGACAATGGTCCCGGTGTACCAGAGCATTTACAACAACAAATTTTTGAACCCTTTTTTACCACCCGCAGTCAAGGCACAGGCCTTGGTTTAGCCGTGGTGCAGGCTGTTGCTCATTCTCACAATGGCTCTATCCGCTATTGCGCTTCAGAATTGGGTGGCGCCCGTTTCGAATTATTGTTTCCCGTCTATGTGCCTGTCACAGCAGGTCAGGAGTTAAGTTATGCAAACAACTAGTATTTTGGTCGTTGAAGATGATGCCGGCTTACGCGAAGCATTGTGTGACACGCTGGCTCTGGCGAATTATCAGGTGGTGCCAGCCCAAAGTGCTGAGCAAGGCTTGCAGCTGTTAAAAGATCATAAAATCTCTTTGCTGATCAGTGATGTGCAAATGGGCACTATGTCAGGTTTAGATTTACTCAAGACGGTGAAGCTGAATTACCCTTCTTTACCTGTGTTGATGATGACGGCTTACGCTAACGTCAATGATGCTGTGGTCGCTATACGCAATGGCGCTGTCGATTATCTAGCTAAACCTTTTTCACCTGAAGTGCTGATCAATATGGTCAGCCGCTATGCCTTAGGGGCTGAAGTCGCGACTATTGAACCCGTAGTTCATTCCGAGCAGGGCAAACAACTGGTGAAATTGGCCGCAAAAGTTGCCCGTTCTGATGCCAATGTGCTGGTGCTGGGCCCAAGTGGATCAGGTAAAGAAGTGCTGGCGCGCTATATACACCAACAAAGCGGCCGTCCTGATGGTCCTTTTGTCGCTATTAACTGTGCCGCTATTCCGGAAAATATGCTGGAAGCTACCTTGTTTGGTTACGAAAAAGGGGCCTTTACCGGTGCTATTCAAGCCTGTCCCGGCAAGTTCGAACAAGCTCAGCAAGGCACTATTTTGCTGGATGAAATCAGTGAAATGGATTTAAACCTGCAGGCGAAACTACTGCGGGTGTTGCAGGAACGTGAAGTAGAGCGTTTAGGTGCACGCAAAACCATTAAATTGGATGTGCGGGTGATAGCCACCAGTAACAGAGATTTAAAACAGGCTGTGGCTGAAGGTAAATTCCGCGAAGATTTGTATTATCGTCTAAATGTGTTTCCACTGACCTGGACAGCTTTGGCAGAACGTCCGGCTGATATAGTGCCGCTGGCAATGCACTTGTTAGAACGGCATTGTCGTAGCACAGGTATGCCGCAGCCCAGCTTAAGCTATGCAGCCCAGCACAAACTGATGCAACACTACTGGCCTGGTAATGTGCGTGAGTTGGATAACATAGTGCAACGTGCTTTGATTATTTGTGATGGTGATCAAATTAATGCGGCCGATATTCTGCTCGAATCCGCACCCAATATGCTAGATAGCATGCCTGATGCGCCTGTAGCTCAGGCGGGCGATCTGGATGTCAGCGTATTTAAATCTGAAATTTATGAGCAGGAACACCGTATTATTCTGGAAACCATGCGTGCCTGCGCCAATAGCCGCAAAGAAGTCGCTGAGCGCCTGGGTATTAGCGCCAGAACTCTAAGATATAAATTAGCCCGGATGCGTGAGTCCGGTATACAGTTACCTGCCTGAACCCTAGGGTCAGAGCCAAGGCTCTGGCCCTTTTTTTACTTCCTTCCAGTTAGAATTCCAGCCCTTGTATAACCCTCCTTTATGGGTTTTAAGTGGCTGTTTTGTACCGATATTTTTATCTCCCTTTTAACGCTTGCGGGATCAGTGTCAAGGCTCTGACCCTAAATACTGGCACGATCCCTGCTTCACCTCTATTAATCGTAGTAATAGCAATATTTTGACAGGTCACAGCAGATGAACATTCAAGGTCAAGGTCATAGTCTTTATCAGGAACTTCAATCCCTCGCTTCGCAAGTCCAGAGTGTGCCTTCAGAATTTAGCATTCCGGCTCTGCCTGAGCAAAATACTAGTCAATCCGACTTTTCAGCCATGCTCAAAGGTGCCTTGGACAAGGTGAATGGTCTGCAGGGCGAAAGCCGCCAACTCAGCACTGCTGTTGAAATGGGCGATCCAAAAGTGTCTTTAGCGCAAGCTATGCTGGCAGGGCAAAAAGCCTCTTTGGCCTTTGAAGCTACAGTGCAGGTGCGGACCAAGTTGGTCGAAGCTTACAAAGAAATTATGTCGATGCCGGTCTAAGGCGAGGGGAATAACAAGTGGCAGAAGGTACCTCAACTGAGCTGGCAATATCGTCAGATGACTTTGGCAGCAGTACTCCAGTGCAACAAGAGCAGAAATCCGGCTTTCTTGGCTCTATGGGCGGTGGCATGGATATGGTGCGACAAATCAGTCTGATTGTCGCTTTAACCATTTGTATTGCATTAGCTGTACTGATTATTTTATGGGCGCGTGAACCCGATATGCGGCCTTTGGGCACTTTCGAAACCAAAGAGTTGATTGAAACTCTGGACTATCTGGATGGCCAAAAGGTCGACTACAAGCTTGAAGGTCAGGTGGTGATGGTGTCTGGTAAAGAATATCAGGACATTAAACTGAAGCTGGCCCGGGCAGGTTTACAGCAGGAACAAACCACAGGCGATGAAATACTGATGCAGGACAGTGGTTTTGGTGTCAGCCAGCGTTTGGAGATGGAGCGCTTAAAGCACAGCCGCGAACAACAACTTGCCCGTACTATTGAACAATTTCAGAGTATTGCCACAGCACGTGTGTTGCTGGCTATTCCAAAAGAGAATATTTTTGCCCGCCGGGAAAAACAACCTTCAGCCACTGTGATGGTGACGGTCAGAGGCGGTAAAAGCTTAAAAGAAGGTGAAGTGGATTCCATCGTCGATTTGGTGGCTTCTGCAGTGCAAGGTCTTGAGCCAAGCCGTGTTACTGTAACGGATCAAAATGGTCGTTTACTCAACAGCGGCTCACAGGACGCTTCCTCTGCCCGTAGTCGCAAAGAATACGAAATGGAACGCGCCCGTGAAGAAGAATATCGTCAGAAAATTGACTCCATTTTAATTCCAGTGCTGGGAGTCGATAACTACACGGCTCAGGTCGATTTATTGATGGATTTTACTGCTGTTGAACAAACCCAAAAACGCTTTAACCCGGACTTACCTGCAGTACGCAGTGAAATGAGTATTGAGGAAAACAGTGTTGGCGGTGGTTTAGGTGGGATCCCTGGTGCTTTAACTAACCAGCCACCGTTGAACAGTGCTATTCCAGAACAGGCCGTTGGAGCAGATGCGGCTAAATCTGTAGTGCCAGGCCGTAATACCAAAGAAATGACCCGCAACTATGAGTTGGATACCACCATTAGTCATTCAACTCAGCAGTCTGGTTTAATCCGTCGTATCAGTGTCTCTGTTGCTGTTGATTACTTACCTGGTACTACTTCTGCTGACGGCACCGTAACTGAACCACAAATCCGCTCTCAGGCTGAAATTGCTAATATTCGGCGTTTATTGCAAGGCGGCATTGGTTTTGATGTGCAACGGGGCGATACTATAGAAGTAGTGTCCGTGCCTTTTGCCCGCAGTGTCATGGTTGAAGCCATAGAACCACCGATTTATGAACAGGAGTGGTTTGCCCGTGTACTTAAACTGGTGATGGGTACCCTGATTATCATAGTGCTGATAGTAGCTGTGGTTCGCCCAATGCTGAAGAAACTGATTTACCCAGAAGATACGCAGGAAGTTTATGATGAATCTTCATTAACCAGCGGCCTGGATCTGGGTGATGAAACCATGGATATGTTAACTCGTGAGTTTGATTCGAAATCTGTTGGTTTCGCTGCAGATGGCACTTTGATGCTGCCAGACTTACATGGTGATGAAGATCTGTTAAAAGCGGTTCGTGCCCTGGTGGCGAATGAGCCTGAATTGTCCTCACTGGTCGTTAAAAATTGGTTAGCCGAAGATGAGTAATGTTGAAAACATCAAGCCGGGTTTTGACGTAGGCAAATTAGATGGCGTGGAAAAAGCCGCCATCCTGTTGCTGAGTTTGTCAGAAGAGGATGCCGCGCAGATATTAAAACACCTTGAGCCAAAACAAGTGCAAAAGGTCGGTATGGCAATGGCGCAGATTGACGATCTGAACCAGGCTAAAATTTCTGCTGTACATAAACTTTTTATCGAACAGATTCAGAACTTCAGTACCATAGGCTTCCAGAGCGAAGACTTTATCCGCCGTGCATTAACGGCGGCTTTAGGCGAAGAAAAAGCCTCGAACCTTATCGACCAGATTATTCTGGGTGGTGGTGCCAAAGGTCTGGATTCCCTGAAATGGATGGACTCGAAGCAGGTGGCGAATATCATCCGCAACGAACACCCGCAGATCCAGACTATTGTATTGTCTTATTTAGAGCCGGAGCAGTCGGCCGAAATTCTGTCTCAGTTCCCGGAAAAAGTGCGCTTAGACTTAACCATGCGTATAGCCAACCTTGAAGAAGTTCAACCTGCAGCATTGCAAGAATTAAACGAAATTATGGAGAAACAGTTTGCGGGTCAAGCTGGTGCTCAGGCCGCGAAAATGGGCGGCTTAAAAGCAGCGGCCGATATCATGAACTACCTCGATACCAATGTTGAAGGTCAGTTGATGGATGCGATTCGTGAACACGATGAAGAGATGGCGCAACAAATTCAGGATCTGATGTTTGTCTTCGAAAACCTGCTGGATGTGGACGACAGAGCCATTCAAACCATACTGCGTGAAGTACAGCAGGATGCCTTGATGAAAGCACTGAAAGGCGCTGATGGCGACTTAAAAGAGAAAATCCTGAAAAATATGTCCAAACGTGCGGCTGAACTGCTCAATGACGATCTTGAAGCCATGGGCCCGGTTCGGGTTAGTGAAGTGGAAGCGGCACAAAAAGATATACTGTCAGTGGCTCGCCGTCTGGCAGACGCCGGTGAAATTATGTTAGGTGGTGGTGGTGGTGAAGACTTCCTGTAACAGGATGCTGGAGTAAAGCTGTATGACCATGGATCCTTTTCGTACCAAACAACCTTTTGCGCCAACGGATGAGTTGCTGGAGTTGCTCAAACGTTGGCCCAGCCCTGACCTCAGCAGTGACAAGAAGGCGCCGCCAGGTAAAACGAATGCGCTGAATAAAACGCTGCCATTACAAAAGGCCACAGCGGCTGAAGTGGACGAAGAAGCGCAACTGGCAATCAAGCCTTTGACGGCGGACGATATTGAACAAATTCGTCAGGCCGCTTTTGAAGAGGGCTTTGGTCAGGGCAAAGAAGAAGGTTTTTCCAAAGGTTACGAAGAAGGCCGTGAACAAGGCACTGCTGATGGTATAGCCCATGGTCAGGCCGAAGGTAAAAAATTAGGCCTGGAACAAGCTGCTGAAGAGATTGAACAGAAGAAGCTGGAGCTGGCTACTTTGCTGGATCAACTGCAGCAGCCTTTATTGCAAGTTGATCAGCAGGTGGAGCAGCAACTGCTGCAACTTTGTCTGGCAATGGCGGAAGCTGTCATTGCGGTCGAATGCAAAACCAACTCACAGGTTATTTTAAAAACTTTGTCCGATGCGACCTCTGTATTGCCGCTGCAAACCGAACATATACTGATCAAACTTCATCCAGAGGATGTAGCCATAGTTGAACAGCATTTCAGCGCCGAGCAATTAGCCGAACGGCACTGGCAACTGCGCTCAGATCCTGCAATTGAACGTGGTGGTTGTTTACTGGAAACACCACTGTCTTCGATGGACAGAAGTATAAAACACAGATTGCAAAGCAGTCTGGAGCATTTCTTGCATTCTCCTGATTAATATCAAGTCCTGCTTTGGTGCAGGCTGTGTTTAAGGAGTTTTATGTCGTCGTCACAATTAGCCGCCAATCTAAAGCAGCAGCTGCAGCACATTCAGAAAAGCAGGCCGAATCTGGCTGGACGGTTAGTCCGGGTAGTCGGCTTGACTCTGGAAGCTACAGGCTGCACCGCGGCTATAGGTCAGACTTGCCATGTGGAAACCGCATCAGGCCAGCTTTTTGCTGAAGTGGTAGGATTTGCCAATGACCGCATTTTTCTGATGCCTAAAGATGACGTGTCCGGTGTAGTGCCCGGCGCTAAAGTGACCCCGCTGAATGACTTTAAAGGAGTGCCTTTGACTATGGCATTGCTGGGGCGGGTTATTGACGGTGCGGGTAAACCACTGGATGGCAAAGGCCCTATTTTAAGTCAGGAATTTGGCGGCGCGAAAAAACCTCCTATTAATCCATTACAACGTCAGCCTATTCATGCACCGCTTGATGTCGGCGTGCGTGCTATCAACAGCATTATTACTGTCGGCAAAGGTCAGCGTATGGGGTTGTTTGCCGGTTCTGGCGTAGGTAAGTCTGTGCTGCTTGGCATGATGACCCGGGGTACTGCAGCTGATGTGATCGTAGTGGGGCTGGTGGGTGAGCGGGGCCGTGAGGTTAAAGAATTTATTGACGAAATTCTGGGCGAGGAAGGTCGTAAGCGCTCGGTGGTAGTTGCTGCTCCTGCCGACGTATCGCCCCTGATGCGTTTAAAAGGCTGTGAAACTGCAGTGCAGGTTGCTGAGTATTTCCGCGAGCAGGGACTGGATGTATTGCTGCTGCTCGATTCCATCACCCGTTATGCACAAGCGCAGCGCGAAATTGCATTGGCTGTGGGTGAGCCGCCAGCGACCAAAGGTTATCCACCTTCAGTATTTGCCAAATTACCGGCGCTGGTTGAACGGGCGGGTAATGGTGCTGTTGGTCAGGGGTCCATTACTGCTTTTTATACCGTACTATCTGAAGGCGATGATTTACAAGATCCTATTGCTGATGCGTCCCGCGCTATTTTAGATGGTCACATAGTTCTATCACGTCAACTGGCGGACAGTGGCCATTTTCCGGCCATCGATATTGAAAAATCCATCAGCCGGGTTATGCCGGCAGTCACCAGTATGGAACATCAAAAGCTGGCACGTGCTGTCAAACAGCTGTATGCCTCCTATCAGCAAAGCAAAGATCTAATTTCTATTGGCGCTTACGTCAAAGGAGCAGATCCGCAACTTGACGCGGCTGTGACTCTGATGCCAAAAATCCGTGGTTTTTTACAGCAGGAAATGAAAGAGGTTGTGCCTTATGACGAAAGTCTGACGCAACTGGATAAACTTTTACCTGCACATTTGGGACGATAAGTTATGGCATTGGCGCAACTTCAACTGCTGGTCAAAGTACAGCAGGAAAAAGAAGATAAGTTACAGGCTCAATACAGAGCCGCACTACATAACTATCAGTCGATGCAACAAAAGTATCAGGGGCTGGCGGATTACCGTATCGAATACGTACAGCAAACCCAAAGCCGTGGTCAGGAAGGTATGGCAAGCCGGCAGTTTAATCAGTATTTAAATTTCATCGGCAAACTTGATGCGGCTTTAACGGCGCAACAACAGTATGTGCAACAAGCCAAAGCCAATGCCGATCAGCGTTTAGCGCAATTGCTTGCGATGCAAAAAAAGCGTAAGGCCATGGAAATATTAATTGAACGTGAGCTGACTGAGATACAGCGTAAGGCAGATAAACAGGAACAAAAAATGTTGGACGAAATTGCCACACAGCAATTTTTCCGCAGAGTCAGTTAAGTGTGGCGCGTATTTTGTATGTCTTTTCTATTATGTCGTGCGTGAAGTGATTTTGTCTGCATTGAGCAGGCTAATAACAACAGCAGCAATTAAACGTCTTGCACCAGGACCGGAGTGACCGATGGCTGAATTTTTATCAATGACACTGCTAAATGCTGAGCCTGTGCCAGCAGCAAAGCCACAAGTTATGCAGTCAAATGACGGAGCATCAGAACCTGATCAAAGTTTCGCTGCCACTCTGGCTACTGAAGTGAATGGGAAACACCCGGAAAAATCTGCAAAATCTTTAGCTAAAACGCGGCAGAATAATGCCTCCGACAGTGCCGATAGTAAAGGGGCTACTATTGGGCAAGGAACAACCTCCTCTGATGTGAAAAATGATAACCCCAAATCTGTGAGCTCCGCAGAGGTTGACGCCGTTGACGAAGACGTTCTGTTATCCGCAGGATCGGATTCAGGCTTAGTGCAGAATGACAAAGATGAAGCTGAGCAATCACACTGGTTAAACTTACTAGAAAAAGCAAAAAGTTTGCAGCAGCGCTTAAGCAAAACTGACTCTGATAATAAAGATGCTGCAAAAGAGGCCGCTGCTGTTTCTGCCGCTGTTGTCGTACAGGAAACGCTGACTACAACAGAGCACAATGACAAAGCTAAGGCTCAGACCATCTTAGATACTCAGAGCATCAGGTCAGACAAAGCAAAAACCGGCGAACAGAAAGATGGTTCCATTGTGCTGGATGAAAAGCTGTTGACGGATCAAGGTGATGTTTCACGCCTGACTGCTGAAGAATTAAAAGCGATAAAGTCGCTCGCTCAGACGGGCAACACTGTTGCAGGAAAAAACCAGACTGCTGATACGGCGTTAAAACAAACAGCAACGTCAGAGCCTGAATTCGCTGTATCAGAAGCCAAAGAGAAAATTACAGCGACAGACAAGCTACAGTCAGGTGTGCAGAAAGATACAGGACCTGATCAAAGCAAGACCACGGCTCATATCGAAAAACAGTTGAAAGCTATGGAGCAGACAGCACAAACTGCGCAGTCTGCTGAGGCGGAAAAGCCGCTAAAGGTTGCAACTGAAACAAATCTGGGGAATCAGGCAGAAAAACAACCCAAGGTTACAGCTGAAACCAGTCTGGGGAATCAGGCAGAAAAACAACCAAAGGTTACATCTGAAACCAGTCTGGTAAATCAGACAGCAAACCCAATAAAAGCAAAATCTGAAATAAAGCAGTTTAATCAGCCAGAAAAAACGCTACAGGCAATAACAGAGACCGATAAGCTAAATCAGGCTGAACACGCAGCCGAAATGCCGGGATCTACAACAGCATCCAGCCAAACAATACTGCAGTCTGAGCCGGCGCGCGCAGTACCAAAAAGCAATGCAATAGTTACTCCTGACAGTAAGATTGTAACTGAATCTGAATCTGAAACAGTCATAACGCCAACAGTAATGGCAGAGCCAAAAGTCTCAGTGCAGGCACAAAGTGCAGCGGCATTAATTGCTCCTGCAGCACAACAAGCAAAAGCTCCGGCGACAGAAGCTAAAGTCACTACTGAAGAAGTATTAAAGCAAGTCCAGTCTGGTGCACTGACAACGCAAGGAGAACAAGGCGCATCGTCCTCTTCTTCTGGCGAACCTTCGCAGCAGGGCTCAGCCGAAACTATTTTGACTGTGACTGAACAACAAAAAGGCAGTCATACTCTGGCGACAGATACGAACTCATTTAGCAATCAGCTGAAATCCAGCCTGGAAAAAACCAGTCAGGCTATTTCAGTATCAGGCCGTGAAATGGTTTCCGAAGCTAGTCAAAAACAAGTCGATCAGTTGGGGCAGAAGCTGAATCTGATCCAGCCTGAAGCGTCGAATCAGTTAAAAGAAAAAATGCTGATGATGGTGAAAGACAAGGTGCACACCGCTGAAATTCGTTTAGACCCCTCCGAATTAGGCTCAATGCAGATCAAAATTAATCTGCAGCAGGACCAAATGTCTGTGCAGTTTACGGTTCAGCAAGGCAATGCCAAAGAGCTGATGGAACAGCAAATGCCAAAACTAAAAGAATTATTGCAGCAGCAAGGCATTGAATTGAGTCAGGGATCGGTACAACAGCAAAACCAATCGTCTGCAGGTCAGGAAGGTGGACGTCGTGCAGCAGGTGGAAATAGTACAGTTACGGCGTTGAACGCTTCTGACGAGACTGTTGATCCTGTGCTGTTGCCAACAAAAAACTCTGACCGCGTAGTGGATTATTACGCCTGAAAATACTTCAGGCATTGGGTCAATATTGCAATAAATGAGACTGTAGCTCTGTTGTATCAGTTCAGAAGGGTAGAAAAGCAGCAGATACACAGTTAGAGATTGCCTTTGATGAATGCCGAGGTCAATAATACGGCTTCATCACAGTGGATAAGGAATAAAAATGGCTGCGGGTAAAGACTTAGAAATTGGTGAAGGCCATGCAAAGAAGAAAAAACTGATCATCATCATTGGTGGCGTTGTGGTGCTGGCCGTTGTTGCTGTCGTGGCGGTTTTTATGATGTCAGGTGGTTCAGCTGAACCTGCGCCTGCTGAAGCTGGAGCAGCTGAAACTGTGGTCGCGACAGATCCAAATGCTTTGGCTGCCAAAGGGACAGCTATGTATGTCAGTATGCCGCGGCCTTTTATTTTTAATGTACCAGGTGCAAGTAAAGACCGTCTGGTGCAGATTAAAGTGCAGTTGTTAGTACGTGGCAGTAATAATGAAGAAACAGCCAAAGTACATATTCCTCTGCTAGAAAGCACCTTGTTACGTATCTTCAGTGCCAGTAATGCTGAAGAGTTAATTACTGTTGAAGGTAAAGAAAATCTTAAGAAAAAGGCACTAAAAGAAGTGCAGGAAGCCTTAACTGGCGTGGCTGGCAGTGATGTAGTGGAAGAAGTACTGTTCACTGGCTTTGTGATGCAATAAGAGAGCAACAGCTTGACTGATTTATTGTCCCAGGACGAAATTGACGCGCTACTGCATGGTGTCGATGACGTAGAAGAAGAAGAGGTCGAGGATAGTGGCGACGGTCGCGGGCGGTCTGCGACTGAATATGACTTTTCCTCGCAGGATCGTATCGTACGTGGTCGTATGCCCACGCTCGAAATGGTTAATGAACGTTTTGCCCGTCATATGCGGATCAGTTTGTTTAATATGATGCGCCGTACCGCCGAAGTGTCAATTAACGGCGTGCAAATGATTAAATTTGGTGAATATGTTCACACCCTCTTTGTTCCAACCAGTCTGAACATGGTGCGGTTCCGTCCGTTAAAAGGCACAGGCTTGATTACCATGGAAGCCCGTCTGGTGTTTATTCTGGTGGACAACTTCTTTGGTGGTGATGGTCGCTATCATGCCAAAATTGAAGGCCGCGAATTTACTCCGACGGAACGCCGTATCATCCAGATGCTTTTAAAGCTTATCTTTGAAGATTACAAAGAAGCCTGGGCTCCTGTGATGGACGTGTCCTTTGAATACCTGGATTCAGAGGTCAACCCTGCTATGGCCAACATAGTCAGTCCAACAGAAGTGGTTGTTATTAGTTCATTCCACATTGAGCTGGACGGTGGTGGTGGTGACTTCCATGTAGCCCTGCCTTATTCAATGCTGGAACCTATCCGCGAATTGCTTGACGCTGGTGTCCAAAGTGATAAAGAAGATACTGACTTACGTTGGAGTAAAGCGCTGCGTGACGAAATTATGGATGTGAAAGTGGATCTGACGACCAAAATGCTGGATGTAGAGGTGACACTGGAACAACTGATGAATATGCAGGCTGGTGATATTATTCCGGTGGAAATGCCAGATCACATTACGGTATTAATTGAAGATTTACCTACCTATAGAGCCAAATTGGGACGCTCCCGCGACAATGTTGCCCTAAAAATTATTGAAAAAATTAAACGACCTGAATCCGTTAAATCAGAGATGCATGTGTTCACTAAGGGCGGACGTCGCCTGGACAGCGATGCAGATATCAGTGAGCTGGAAGCGGATTTAAACTTATCTGAACGTGTGGAGAGATAATCATGGCCAATGAACAAGATACCATGGACGAATGGGCAGCAGCTTTAGCTGAAGCTGAAGGCAGCAGCGGAGCTTCTGCGGTTGAGCTGGACGAACTCAAAGAAGAACCCGCTCAACTGACCGTGGATGAGAAACGTAAACTGGATACTATTTTAGATATTCCAGTCACTATCTCAATGGAAGTAGGGCGAGCCAAAATCAGTATTCGTAATCTACTTCAATTAAATCAGGGGTCTGTGGTAGAGCTGGAACGCCTGGCCGGTGAGCCTCTGGATGTGCTTGTCAACGGTACACTAATAGCCCACGGTGAAGTGGTTGTGGTGAACGATAAGTTTGGTATTCGTCTGACGGACGTTATAAGTCAGATTGAACGTATCAAGAAGCTGCGCTAATGCGGTTGTTGTCTGCAGCCATTTCACTTAGTCCGGCCTTAGCTGTCGCAGAAACTGTCGCAACAGCCGTCAGCACTGCGCCAACAGCACAAGGCAATGGTATGAATGCCATGACCATTATGAATGTGTTTGGCTCTTTAATCATTGTACTGGGGTTATTGTTTGGTCTGGCCTGGTTGTATAAGAAGCTGGCGCTCAAACTACCGGGTTCCAGCCATATCAAAATTGTCAGCTCTGTGATGCTCGGTCCCCGTGAACGCATTCTGGTGATTGAAGTGCAGGGAAAACAACGGGTGTTGGGTGTGACTTCTAATCAAATCAATATGTTGTTTGAATTAGACCAACCTTTAGTTGACGATCAGGTGGTGCCAGACTGGCGTACTCAGTTTCAGGCACTTCTACAAAAACAAAAGTCGAAACCTTAATATGTGGCCATTACTTGCGCTAGTTTTATTATTTTTATCCCCTGATCTGCTAGCGCAGCAGGGGGGGGCTTTTTCTGCTTTATCTGTCACCACCAACCCGGATGGTTCGCAGGACTATAGCGTAACACTGCAAGTTCTGGCAGTGATGACGGCCCTGAGTTTCCTGCCTGCCATGGTTATTATGATGACCTGCTTTACCCGCATTATCGTGGTATTGGCCATTTTACGTCAGGCCATAGGCCTTCAATCCTCCCCTTCGAACCAGGTATTAATTGGCATCACGGTCTTTATGACTTTTTTTATCATGGCGCCTGTATTTGATGAAGTGAATCAAAAAGCGTTGCAACCTTATCTGGCAGAACAAATTACTTCAATTCAAGCCTTTGATGAAGCCATAAAGCCGATGAAGGCTTTTATGCTGCATCAAACCCGGATGAAAGATCTGGAAACTTTTGCTGAAATAGCAGGTACACCTAAGGTAGATAATGTAGCTGATTTACCTATTACTGTGGTGATCCCGGCTTTTGTTACCAGTGAATTGAAAACCGCTTTCCAGATTGGTTTTATGATTTTCATCCCTTTCCTGATTATTGATCTGGTCGTTGCAAGTATTCTGATGGCTATGGGTATGATGATGTTATCTCCCATGATTATTGCCTTGCCTTTTAAATTGATGATGTTTGTTTTGGTAGATGGCTGGTTGCTGGTGATGGGGACTTTAGCCACCAGCTACGGAGTGGGGACATGAGTCCAGAGGTATTTGTTGATATATTAAGTGACGCACTTTGGCTGGTGATTTTAATTGTCTCCATGGCTATTATTCCGTCACTGATCGTCGGTTTAATTGTGTCTATATTCCAGGCTGCAACTTCCATCAACGAACAAACCTTAAGCTTTTTACCCCGTTTAATCGTCACTTTGTTGGCTCTTATGTATGGTGGTCATTGGTTAACTCAAACCATTATGGACTACACCGAGAAGCTCTATCTGAGCATTCCCACGGTTATTAGCTAATGGAATACCCACTACAGCAGTTACTTCAGGTTATTGCTGACTTTATGCTGCCATTTGCCCGAGTATCCGCCATGATGTTTATCATGGTAGCCTTTGGCGCCAAAAATATTCCCACCCGGGTCAAAGCCGCCTTTTGTGCAGCTTTTATCGTGATGATTATGCCTGTGGTACCACCGGTGAAAGACGTCAATCTGATGTCACTGAATCTTGTGCTGCAGATGATCCAACAAATTGTCATAGGGCTGGCTATAGGCCTTATTTCGCAGATTTTTGTGCAGGCTTTTGTCACAGCTGGCCAAATTCTGGCTACTCAAACTGGCTTAGGTTTCGCTGCTATGGCGGACCCAGCTAACGGCGTATCAGTGCCAGCTATAGGTCAGTTTTACCTTATTTTGGCTACTCTGTTATTTTTGGTATACGACGGTCATCTGATTATGTTTCAGATGGTGGTGTTCAGCTTTGAATCTTTGCCTATTAATGGCCAGTGGATGGATGTGAATAAATACTGGCAGGTCGCCGAATTTGGCAGTTGGATTATTGCCACAGCGTTAGCCATCACATTGGCACCTGTGACTGCCATGCTGGTGGTTAATATTGCCTTTGGTGTGTTAACCCGAACCGCACCGCAGTTAAACATTTTTTCTATAGGTATGCCGATCAGCATGTTGTCAGGTTTATTAATCATGTGGCTGACCATGGACACTTTCTTATTTCATTTTAATCTGAACTGGCAGCATGGTATTGAATACACCTGCAAGCTGATTGGTTGTTAGGAGTTACTGATGGCAAGCTCAGGTCAGGAAAAAACCGAAGAACCCACCAGTAAAAAGCTGGACGATACCCGAAAGAAAGGTCAGGTTGCGCGTTCACGCGATCTGTCAACTTTTAGCGTATTGGTGGGTAGCAGTGCTGGTATTTTAATTTTCGGCAAAGAGATAGCAGGTTCAGTACTGGAGGTTTGTCGTCGTTTACTGTCGCTGGATGAGAAAGATATTTTTAATCCTTATTCAATGTTCTCTGTCTGGGAAGATGCATTAATTGAATTGTTTCCCGGTTTACTGAAGTTTTTCCTGCTGATCCTGCTGGCTGCTTATGTGGGCAGCGTGCTTGTTGGCGGTTATAACTTCACCTGGCAAGCGGTTGGCTTCAAGTTTAGCAAACTGAATCCACTGACAGGCATCAAACGGATGTTTGGTATGCAGGCTATGGTAGAACTGATTAAAAGTATCGCCAAAGTATTGGTTATTGGTGGTTTAACTTTTGCGCTGCTCTCTACCTTCTTTGACGACATTATGGCCTTATCCCTGATGACGAATCCGGAGGATATTTTTGCCTCAGCGGAAATTCTTGCCTGGGTGTTTTTTGGTATTTGCTTCAGCGTTATTGTTATCGCTGCCATTGATGCACCCTATCAGATGTGGAAACACCACAAAGAACTAAAAATGACGCTGCAGGAAGTCAAAGACGAATACAAAAATTCAGAGGGTGATCCCAGGGTGAAAAGCCGTATTCGTAGTTTGCAGTATCAGGCTGCAAGGCGTCGAATGATAGCCGCAGTGCCTACAGCTGACGTGGTGGTCACCAACCCGACCCACTTTGCAGTGGCCCTGAAGTACGATCAGGCCAAGTTCCGGGCTCCTGTGGTGGTGGCAAAAGGGGCAGATGAAGTCGCGCTTTATATTCGTCGTTTAGCCGAAGAAAACAAAGTTCCGGTGCTAGAGTCACCGGCTTTAGCCCGTTCTATTTTTTACACCACTGAGCTGGATCATCCTATTCCTGAGCAGTTATTTGCGGCTGTTGCCCAGGTTCTGGCTTATGTCTATCAGTTGAACATGTATAAAAAAGGCAAGGGAAAACGGCCGAAAAATCTGGCGAGAGACTTACCTATTCCAGAAGATTATCGCCATTAAAATTGTGGAACAGTTTTTGTATAACAGCCTGTAGCGTCAGTAATTTGTCAGGCTTTTTATGTCGATGACCCAAATGTTTTCCCGCGTTGATCCCGAAGTTTGGTCTTATGCCAAAGGTGTTGGCACTCCGTTAATGATCCTGGCAGCTCTTGCCATGGTGGTATTACCTTTACCTCCATTGATGCTGGATATTTTATTTACCTTCAATATTACATTGGGTTTAGTCGTACTTTTAATCACTATCTACACCAGAAAACCTTTAGATTTTGCTATTTTCCCCAGTGTGATTCTGGTCGCGACTATATTGCGATTAACGCTGAATATCGCCAGTACCAGGGTTATTTTACTAGAAGGTCACAATGGCCCTGATGCTGCGGGTAAAGTGGTGGAAGCCTTTGGTGAAGTGGTAATAGGTGGTAACTATGCCGTAGGTTTTGTGGTCTTTATTATCCTGATTATTATCAACATGATGGTGGTTACCTCTGGTGCTGCCCGTATTTCTGAAGTCACAGCCCGTTTTACTTTAGATGCAATGCCGGGCAAGCAAATGGCGATAGACGCCGACTTAAACGCTGGTTTTATCGACGCGGATGAAGCCCGTAAGCGCCGAGAAGAAATAGGTGAGGAAGCCGACTTTTACGGTTCGATGGATGGTGCGAATAAATTCGTAAAAGGCGATGCGATGGCGGGCATCGTCATCATGGTGATCAATATTATCGGTGGCCTGGTGATTGGTGTGCTCCAGCACGATTTGGCCTTTATGGAAGCTGTACAGGTTTATACCTTGTTGACTATAGGTGATGGTCTGGTGGCGCAAATCCCTGGTCTGTTGTTGTCTGTGGGTACAGCCATCATCGTCACCCGCCAAAATAAAGAGGGTGACTTCGGTACCCTGATGGCAGGTCAGTTTAGTAACTTTAAAGTGCTGGTAATTGCGAGTGGCATTTTAGTTATTATGGGTATAGTGCCAGGTATGCCTCATATGGCTTTTTTAACTCTGGCGGCTATAGTAGGCGGTGCTGCCTATTATTTATACCGGATAGAGAATCCTACAGCAGAAAAAGCGGCTGCGATTAAAAAGGCTGAACTGACGACTCCGGTTGAAGTGGCGCCTGTCAAAGAAATAGGTTGGGACGATGTGCAACCAGTTGACACCATAGGTTTAGAAGTTGGCTATCGTTTAATTCCTCTGGTTGATAAAGCACAAGGCGGCGAATTGCTGACCCGCATTAAAGGCGTGCGTAAAAAACTATCTCAGGAACTGGGTTTCCTTATCCCTGCTGTGCATATCCGCGATAACCTGGACTTAGAACCAAACACCTACCGTGTGACTATGATGGGGGTCACCACAGGCGAATCTGAGCTGCGCCACGATAACGAGCTGGCGATTAACCCAGGTCAGGTCTTTGGTACAGTCAAAGGCATAGCTACAAAAGATCCCGCTTTTGGTTTGGAGGCGGTCTGGATAGCGAAGAGCCAACGCGAACATGCTCAAACCTTAGGGTATACAGTAGTGGATGCGGCGACGGTGGTCGCTACTCATTTAAGCCAGATTTTAACCAATAACGCAGCACAGTTGCTGGGCCATGAAGAAGTGCAGAATCTGCTGGATATGCTGGCTAAATCTTCACCCAAGTTGGTGGATGCTTTAGTGCCTGATACCTTGCCGCTGACAGTCGTAGTGAAAGTGTTGCAAAACCTGCTGCATGAAGGTGTGCCTATCCGTGATATGCGCACCATAGTCCAAACGCTGGTGGACTATGGTTCGAAGAGTCAGGATGTTGACGTATTAACCGCATCTTGCCGCGTGGCGTTAAAGCGGCTGATTATTCAGGAAGTGGTAGGTAGTGCGCCTGAAGTACCTGTGATTACCTTCGCTCCTGATTTAGAGCAGATGTTACATCAGTCAATGCAATCGGCCGGTAATGATGGCTCTGGTATTGAACCAGGCCTTGCTGAGCGTATTCAACAGTCATTAGCCACAGCCTGTCAGAATCAGGAATTGGCCGGCGAACCTGCAGTTTTACTGACATCCGGCATTCTGCGATCAGTTATGGCACGATTCGTGAAATACAGTATTCCAGGATTACGGGTTTTGTCCTACCAAGAGATCCCTGACAACAAACAAATACGTATTGTCAGTGTGGTAGGCCAGTCGAATTAGGAGTTAAGCTATGAAAATCAAACGCTTTGTTGCCAAAGATATGCGCACCGCTCTGACAGAAGTCAAAGAGTTTTTAGGCCCTGATGCCATTATTCTGTCGAATAAAAAAGTGGCTGGCGGCGTTGAAATTGTAGCAGCTATAGACCCGGAAGCCGCGCCGTCTGTGGCTAAGGCTGAACCTGCTGTTGCAGCTCAAGTCGCAGCTCAGCCCGCGGTAGGCAGTCGTTTGAATATCAAAGTAGATGATGAACCAGAGCAAGTGCCTGCTGACTCTCTGCAAGCTTTATTAGCCCGTCAAATCAGCAAACAACCAGCGGCTGCTCAGGCTATCTCTGCCAATAAAATGGCGGCTACAAAAACTGCTGCAGCCACCAATGCGTTGTTTTCGGTCGCAAATTCAGCACCTTCAGATGTTGAACGTCAATCTTCCGGCGCGCCTATGGTCAATCTGACTGAATTGACCCGTTATCAGGAGCAACAAGCCAAACTGATGCAAAAACAGTTTGATGCAATGCGCAACGAAATGTCTTCGATGAAACAACTGCTGCAACATCAAGTCTCTGGTTTAATGTGGCAGGATTTAGCTCGTCGTGAACCTGTTCGGGCCCTGGTGATTGAAAAGCTGTTGGCACTAGGCTTATCCGAGCCTGTCGCTGATCAAATTGCCTGTTTTATGCCAGAAGATATCAGCGATGCTGAAGCCTGGGACAGTGCGTTAGAGTTATTAACTGGCCAGTTGATCACCACCAATGACGACATTATGCGTCGTGGTGGTGTAGTAGCGCTAGTAGGCCCTACAGGTGTGGGTAAAACTACCACAGTGGCCAAACTTGCAGCTCAGTTTGCTAAGCGTCATGGTGCAGATCAAGTGGCGTTAATTACCACAGATTCATTTCGTATCGGCGCATACGAGCAACTAGCCACCTTTGGTCGCATTATTGGTTGCCCGGTGAAACAGGTAAAGGACAGCGAAGAGTTAGCGACACTGTTAAATCAGTTACAACAACGTAAATTAATTCTGATTGACACCGCAGGCATGAGCCAACGCGACGTGCGCCTTGCTGAAAAACTTGCGTCTTTAGTGCATAATTCGCGTGTTAAAATAAAAAGTTATCTGGTATTGTCTGCAACATCTCAAGCTCGCGTCATGCAGGAAACCGTTGAGCATTTCAAACGTATTCCATTAGCGGGTTGTATTTTCACCAAACTTGATGAATGCTTAAGTTTGGGAGAAATCATTAATGTGGCAATCCAAAATGCGTTACCGGTCAGTTATTTGACCAACGGACAACGAGTCCCTGAAGATATCGAAATGGCCGATGCGAAAATAATGGTTGCCAAGGCAGAGCAGTTACGGACCTCTAACAGTAGTACGGGCTATCAGTGGTATTCAGATTCAGTAGCCCGAGTGGAAGGAACCTATGCATAATCTTCCGATGAATGATGATCAAGCCAGTGGCCTGAGAAGAATGAAGCAACAACAGCAGCAACAAATGGTAAAAGTCATAGCAGTGACAGGCGGCAAAGGTGGCGTGGGTAAAACTAACGTCACTCTGAACCTTGCCATGGCTATGTCTCAGCTTGGAAAAAAAGTATTGGTACTGGACGCTGACCTTGGATTAGCGAACTGCGACGTAATGCTTGGGCTTCGTGTACAAAAAAACTTATTTCATGTGTTATCCGGTGAAGCTGAATTAGACGATATTCTGATTGAAGGGCCTTTTGGCATCAAAATTGTGCCGGCAACTTCAGGCACTCAGTCAATGACCGAATTAAAGCCAGTGGAACACGCTGGTCTTATTCGGGCGTTCAGCGAAATGCGGACAAAGTTTGATATTTTACTGGTGGATACCGCTGCTGGTATTTCCGATATGGTATTGAGTTTTTCTCGTGCTTCTCAAGATGTGTTAGTTGTGGTCTGTGACGAACCATCTTCTATCACCGATGCTTACGCTTTAATGAAAATATTGAGCCGTGAACACGGTGTACAGCGTTTTAAAATTGTCGCCAATATGGTGCGCAGTTTAAAAGAAGGTCAGGAACTATTTGCCAAATTAAGCCGGGTAACAGACCGTTTTTTAGATGTCAGTCTTGAATTAGTTGCTACTATTCCCTTTGATGAAAACGTAAGAAAAGCAGCGCGTAAACAAAAAGCTTTTGTCGATGCTTTTCCAAAAACTCCAGCCTCTTTGGCTGTTCGCACTTTGGCTACCCGTGCAGTGCAATGGCCTGTGCCTCCGATGGCGTCAGGCCATCTGGAGTTTTTCCTGGAACAACTGGTACAACAACCTGAAGCGAGAGGTCTGGTTTGAATAGCAAACTTGCGGCCTACGGTGCCGCTGATCATCTGACCCAAATGGTTGAACGGTACGCACCTCTGGTTAAGCGTATTGCCTACCATTTGTTAGCCCGTCTGCCAGCCAGCGTTCAAGTGGATGATTTAATTCAATCCGGTATGATAGGTCTGATTGAAGCTGCGAAGAACTTTGATGGCAGTAAAGGAGCTAGCTTTGAAACCTTCGCTGGTATTCGTATTCGTGGCTCTATGTTGGATGAAATTCGCCGTGGTGACTGGACTCCGCGCTCTGTCCACCGTAATTCACGTATGATAGCTGAAGCTATTGCTGAGCTTGAATCTGAATTGGGTCGCGATGTAAAAGATAGTGAAGTTGCTGAAAAACTTGATATATCTCTGGATGAGTATCATCATATGCTTAGTGACGCTAGCAGCGGCCGCATTATTGGTATCGAAGATCTGGGGATCTCAGATGATGTGTTAGTGACTGCAAATGATAAAGAAGACGATCATTTGTACGAACAACAGGCAAATGATGCATTTCAGCAGGCATTGATAAAAAATATCAGTAGCTTACCGGAACGAGAAGCTATAGTGTTGTCGCTGTATTATAATGACGAACTAAATTTGAAAGAGATTGGTGCTGTGCTGGATGTCAGTGAGTCCAGGGTCAGTCAAATTCATAGTCAGGCGTTGGTGCGCTTGCGCTCCAGAATGCAGGATTGGTTGTAATAGTTTGAGTTAGTCCAGCTTGGGCTCTCACCGGAGGGGATTTTGGATAAGAATATGAAAATTCTTGTGGTTGATGATTTCTCAACCATGAGACGCATTATAAAAAACCTGTTACGAGATCTGGGTTTCACCAATGTGTCTGAAGCTGATGACGGCAGTACGGCTTTGCCTATGCTGCAAAACGGTGATTTTGATTTTGTAGTCACTGACTGGAACATGCCAGGTATGCAAGGTATCGATTTGTTACGTGCAATTCGTGCTGACGCAAAACTGAAGCATATCCCTGTATTAATGGTGACCGCTGAAGCGAAAAAGGAACAAATCATTGCGGCTGCTCAGGCTGGAGTGAATGGTTACATTGTCAAACCTTTTACTGCTGCTACCCTACAGGAAAAACTGGCTAAAGTATTCGAACGTTTGGGTTAAACCGTAACTGACAAAGGAGTACACCATGTCTGTAGCTACGGCACCCTTGATTACTTTAGAGCAGGCCCGTGAACTGGTTCAGTTACTGGAATTCGGCGAAATCGAAACAGCAAACGAACTGGTACAACAGCTGGCTGTGCCGGGCTCCTCTGAGTTATTTGCCGAGGTTGGAAAACTAACCCGGCAACTGCACGATTCGCTGAAAAGTTTCCAAATTGACCCATCCTTAAGTTCTTTGCTGGAAGATGATATTCCAGATGCAAAAAAACGGCTGAATCATGTCATCGATATGACTGAGCAGGCCGCGAATAAAACTATGGATGCGGTTGAAAACTGTCTTCCCATCGCCGATGAACTTAACAATCACTTACAATCTATTTTGCCGAACTGGCAAAAATTGATGAGTCGTGACTTAAAAGTCGGAGAGTTCAAAGCCTTATGCCACAATCTCGATGGCTTTTTGCAACAGGCTACCGGAAACTCTGCTACCTTACATGCACTGCTTACCGAAGTATTGATGGCTCAGGATTATCAGGATTTAACTGGTCAGATTTTACGGCGGGTCATTGAATTAGTCCGGGAAGTGGAAGACAGCTTAATTGGTTTATTAACGGCCTTTGGCCAAACCAATCTAAGTACGGAAGAACGTCCGGCAGCTGTAATGAAAAAACCAAAAGCAGGTCACGAAGCTGAAGGCCCTATTATTGACGCAGCAGAGCGTGATGACGTGGTGTCCGGTCAGGATGACGTGGACGATTTATTATCAAGTTTAGGTTTCTAAAAGGGGAGCTGTAGCATGGGCTTTGATTTAGATGAGGATATTTTACAGGATTTCCTAGTCGAAGCCGGCGAGATCCTTGAACTACTGCAAGAGCAGTTGGTTGAGTTGGAAAATAATCCGGATGACGCAAATTTATTAAATGCCATTTTCCGTGGTTTCCACACCGTAAAAGGTGGCGCTGGATTTTTATCGCTGACTGAATTAGTTGATGCCTGCCATGGCGCCGAAAACGTGTTTGATATTCTGCGTACCGGCAAACGTCGTGTCACTGCAGAATTGATGGATGTTATTTTACAAGCTCTGGATGCAGTCAACGCTATGTTTGCCGATGTGCAAAACCGCGAACCACTGACCCCGGCTGATCCTGCTATTATCGAGGCTTTGCATCGTCTGAGCATGCCTGAGTCGGAAGACGAGCAGGTTCACCATGCAGCTGTGGAACCAGAACCAGAAGCTGAAATCAGTATGGAAGAGTTCGATGCAGTGGTTGAGTTTGCCGCTGTACCAGCCGTTGAAACTTCTTCCTCCATCGACGAAATTAGTGATGATGAATTTGAATCATTGCTGGATGAATTGCATGGTAAAGGTGCTCCTGGCCGTGATACTTCCGCCAATCTGCCTCCACCTGCAATCAAAGAAACTGCCAGCGAAGACATCACTGATGACGAATTTGAAGCTATTTTAGACCAGCTGCATGGGCAGGGATCTTTTATCCCTGGTGAAACTGCAGCTGCAGCGCCTAAGCCAGCTGAAAAAGCGCCTGCTAAACCGGCAGAAAAAGCTAAAACTACTGGCGGTGATGACATATCAGACGAAGAGTTTGAATCTCTGCTGGATGAATTACATGGTAAAGGCAAAGCGCCTGTCGCTGTTGTACCAGCTTCGCCTCCTGCGGCAAAAGCGGCAGAGCCTGTTAAAGCAGCACCTGCGCCAGTTGCTGCTAAAGCGGCTCCTATAGCTGCGGCTCCAAAAGACCCGGAAACCGATCCAAAAGCAGCAGCCAACCAGCCGGAAACTACAGTTCGGGTGGATACCAAACGCCTTGACCAGATCATGAACATGGTGGGTGAATTGGTATTGGTACGTAACCGTCTGGTCAGCTTGTCAGGTTCTGCGCAAAATGAAGAAATGAGCAAAGCCATTGCGAACCTGGATGTAGTCACAGCCGATTTACAGGGCGCTGTGATGAAAACCCGGATGCAGCCAATTAAGAAAGTATTTGGCCGTTTCCCACGCGTGGTCCGTGATTTAGCCCGTTCACTGCAGAAGGACATTAACCTTGTGCTGGAAGGGGAAGAAACAGATTTAGATAAAAATCTGGTGGAAGCTCTGGCCGATCCATTGGTCCACTTAGTGCGTAACTCAGTTGACCACGGTATTGAGATGCCGGATGTGCGGGTTAAAGCGGGCAAACCTCGTACAGGTTTGGTCCGGTTGGCCGCGTCACAGGCCGGTGATCATATTCTGTTAACCATCACAGATGATGGTGCCGGTATGGATCCGGAAAAACTTAAAGCCATCGCAATTAAACGTGGTGTGCTTGAACCTGATGCTGCCGCCCGTATGTCGGATACAGAAGCTTTTAACCTGATTTTTGCCCCTGGTTTCTCCACCAAAGAGCAAATTTCCGATATTTCTGGCCGTGGTGTAGGTATGGACGTGGTGAAAACCAAAATTACCCAGCTCAATGGTACAGTGCATATCAACTCGAAGTTGGGTCAGGGTACTTTATTAGAAATTAAGGTCCCCCTGACTCTGGCCATATTACCAACCTTAATGGTGATAGTGGGCGAGCAGACCTTTGCCTTGCCATTGGCCACAGTGAACGAAATTTTCCACCTCGACTTAGCCAAAACCAACAATGTAGATGGACAGTTGACGATTGTTGTACGCAACAAAGCTATCCCACTGTTTTATCTCGAGCATTGGTTGGTGAAAGGTTCAAGCAAGAAGATACGTCGCGAACAAGGCCATGTGGTAATAGTGCAAATAGGCACCCAACAAATTGGTTTTGTGGTGGATTCTCTGATTGGTCAGGAAGAAGTGGTGATCAAACCTCTGGATGCTTTATTGCAAGGCACTCCAGGTATGGCGGGCGCTACTATCACATCAGACGGCGGTATAGCGCTGATTTTAGATGTACCTAACCTGCTGAAGCATTATGCCAAACGCTCCAAAATAAAATTTGATCGCTTTGACAAATTCTCAGCTTAAGAGAGTGCACTATGGCCATAAGGGTATTAGTTGTTGATGACTCCAGTTTTTTCCGTCGTCGTCTGACGGAAATTCTGAGTCAGGATGCTGAGTTAGAGGTCATTGACACCGCCAATAATGGTAAAGAGGCGGTGGAAAAAGCTTTAGCCTTGCGGCCCGACGTGATTACGATGGACATCGAAATGCCCGTTATGGATGGCATTTCGGCCGTGCGCGAAATCTTAAAAGTGCAGCGCACGCCTATTCTGATGTTTTCTTCGTTAACTCATGAAGGTGCGAAAGCCACTTTAGATGCGCTGGAAGCCGGCGCTATCGATTTCCTGCCGAAAAAATTTGAAGATATAGCCCGCGATAAAGCTGAAGCGGCCGACGTTTTACGCCAGCGTGTAAAAACAGTAGCCAGACGCCGGGTCATTAGCAGACCTTCAGGTTTAACCGGCTCAGCAAGCTCAGCTTTAGCGTCCCGAGCGGCATCAACCTTTGCAACAGGTTCGACAGCAGTACCAGCACGAGCACCTTTAGCTCAAAGTCTCGCAGCCAGAGCATTGGCTGAACGTGCTGAACTGCAAAACAAAGTGGCAGAGCGCGCTGAAACTCAGCGAGGTGGCAGTTTTGAGTCCAGTGGTAAAAACTACAAACTTGTGGCTATTGGTACTTCAACTGGTGGTCCGGTAGCTTTGCAACAAATTATCACTGCTTTACCTGCTAATTTTCCTTTGCCTATAGTGCTGATCCAGCATATGCCTGCAGCCTTTACCGGTGCTTTTGCCGCCAGGTTAAATGGGTTGGCAAAAATTGAAGTGAAAGAAGCAGCAGATAACGACATATTACGTCCTGGTGTAGCTTATCTGGCACCTGGTGGTAAACAAATGCTGGTCGATGGTAACGAAAACCAAGCCAGATTACGGGTCCGCGAAGACGATTCGCCGCGAATTACTTTTAAACCCAGTGTAGATATTACTTTTGGCACCGCAGCAAAAGTCTTTAATGACAAGGTGCTGGCTATAGTTCTGACAGGTATGGGGTCTGATGGCCGCGAAGGGGCCAGGTTGTTAAAACAATCCGGTTCCCGTATTTGGGCGCAAGATGAAGCCAGCTGTGTCGTCTATGGTATGCCTCAGGCCGTTACTGCTGCTGGTTTGACTCACCTTGAAGTGGCATTGTCAGATGTCGCAGCCCGAATCATCGCAGAAGTTGGCAATGGTTAACTTGTCGTTTGCAGCGGGCATAATGATTGCTGAAGTAGTTTATGGATAAATTGACTCTTGCTGGTATTGTCATCGCGTTAGTGGCTATAGTCGGTGGCTTTAGTCAGGAAGGTGGAGACGTTCTTACCTTATTACATTGGCCTGCTTTTTTGATTGTGTTTGGTGGTACCTTAGGTGCGGTGCTGATCCAAAGTCCTGCCTCGCAGTTTCGGGTAAGCATGAGTTTGCTTCCTTGGGTTTTTACACCGCCCAAGCTGGATTTTGATAGCACCATAGAACGAATTACCCAATGGGGTAACTCTGCTCGTTTACAGGGTTTTTTGTCCCTAGAGCAAGACGCACTGAATGAAGAAGAACCACTATTAAAACGAGGTCTTAACCTGTTGGTGGACGGTACAGAAGCTAAAGTGTTGCAGGATATTCTGGATACTGAATTGCATCTGGAAAAAGAACGGTTGTTGCGAGCTGCTAAAGTATTTGAGGCTATGGGTGGCTATAGTCCAACTATAGGCATAGTGGGCGCTGTACTTGGGCTTATTCTTGCTTTGTCTAATATTTCTAACCCGGATGAGTTAGGTCAAGGTATCGCAACAGCTTTTGTTGCTACTATTTACGGTGTTGGTCTGGCTAACTTTTTGTTTATTCCCGTTTTTAATAAGATAAAAATACTGGTGGAAGAGCGGGCACTGTATCATTCGATGGTGATCGAAGGTTTGTGTTCTATTGCGCTTGGGGAAAACCCACGCAGCGTCGAATCCAAGCTGCTGGCATATAGAGCGGGCTAAATGTACAGGCCTCGCCGTTCCGTCGCCAGTGAAGCTGAAAAGTCTGATGCAGAGCGCTGGCTGGTATCTTATGCTGATTACATGACGTTGTTATTTGCGCTTTTTGTTGTGCTTTATTCAATGGCAACCATGGAAAAAGAGCAATTCAAAAAACTGCAGGACACTATTTCACAGGTGTTTGTAGAAACAACAGAGAAAAAAGAGCTGAGCGTTCAGGGGCAATCAGTGCAGCCTGATATTCTGCTGAAAAGTGATTTTGAGTTGTATGGTTCAGGCCTGGAAGATGCTGCGGGCCCAACATTACTAGCTGACAACTCAAAGCTTGAGTATCTTGACAGCACAAAACTTGGCAGCCCTTTGGTAGGTATGCAAAAGGACATAAACAGGGCTTTACGTAGTTTAGTGGAGTCGGGGTTAGCCAAAGTTACATTAGATGAAAATTGGTTAACTGTGGAACTCAACAGCGGTTTATTGTTTGCTAGTGGCAGTGCTCGATCAAATAGTTCAGCTACTGCCGTGATGACTGAACTTACTGCTATCTTAATGCAGACCGACAATTTTATACGGGTACGGGGTTATACTGACTCAGTGCCTATCCGTACCGAGCAATTTCCATCGAACTGGGAATTGTCAGTAGCAAGGGCAGCATCCATAGTCCGGTTACTGGAACAATTAGGTGTAGCGCCACAGCGTATGGCTATTGAAGGCTACGGGCAGTATTCCCCTTTTGCAGAAAATACAACTGTAGAAGGGCGCAGCCAAAACCGTAAGGTAGTCATAGCTTTATCTAAATATGCATACGAGCCTGTAGCGCTTGAAACGCCAGAACCCACTGCACCAGAACAGGTAGCAGAGCAAAGTGCCGAAGAGGCAACAGCGCAAGAACAAAACAAAATACGGGTGATCCGCTTACCTCATGGTGGTATAAGGATCACGACCAGACCGCCTGAACCAGGCGAAGAAGAACCACCTAGTGAGCGGGAACAGTAAATTGGTTGTTTGGACAATAGCAAATCAAAAGGGTGGGGTTGGAAAAACTACCACTACAGTCACCTTAGGCGCTCTGCTTGCACAGCGTGGTCATCGCGTTTTACTGATCGATACCGATCCTCATGGCTCACTCACGTACTATTTTGGTATTGATGCTGAAGAGCTGGAAGTCAGCGTCTACGATATTTTTCTGCGTGCCAAAGACATTACCAGCGAAGAAATTCTGCAGTCTATGTGCCCAAGCGGTATGCCTAATCTGGATATTCTGCCAACCTCAATGGCTCTGGCTACCTTAGACCGTTCTCATGGTCAGCAAGGGGGCATGGGGCTTATTCTTAAAAAAGCGCTGCAAAAAATAGAAAACGATTACGACTATGTGCTGATTGACTGCCCCCCTGTGATTGGTGTGCTGATGGTCAACGCCATGGCGGCTTGTGATCGTATTTTAATACCGGTGCAAACTGAGTTTCTGGCATTAAAAGGTCTGGACCGAATGATCGCCACTATGCAACTGATGCATAGTTCGTCACCGCAGGATTATGCCTTTACCATAGTACCGACTATGTATGACAAAAGAACCAAAGCTTCTTTGGATGCTTACAAAGCGCTAAAAGCTCAGTATCAGGAAAGGGTGTGGTCCGCTGTTATTCCTATCGACACGAAATTCCGCGACGCTAGTCTGGCTCAGACACCACCTCCTGTATTCGCGCCTAAATCGCGGGGTGTGTTTGCTTACAATACGCTGCTAACCTATTTATTGCAGTTAGCGCCGGAGAACTAAGATGAGCGATTTACAAGCCAGCCAAAAAGTCATGAAGCATTATCTAAGTGCTTTATTGACGGATGACGTGGTCGAAACGCCTATTCAGGAAGCAAAAAAACAGCAACTGAATGAACTGCTGGCTCCTGTGTCTGCTCCGGTTAGCGCTCCTGTTCAAGCTCCTGTGATAGCAAAACCGGCCGTCGTAGCTCCTGTAATAGCCCCGGTTGTTAAAGCTCCCGTAGTTGTGCCAGCCGCACCTGTTGTTCCGGCAGTCAAAGCAACTGCACCTGTAGTGAAGGACTACCGAAAAGGTCGTTTTCAGGCGCTGTTTTTTACAGTGGCAGGTTTAAAAGTGGCTCTACCTTTAAAGGCGCTGGGCGGTATTCACAAAATGATGCCAATCAGTTCTTTGCCAGGCCAGCCAGAATGGCTCAAAGGCGTCATGTTGTACCGCGAGCAAAAAATTAATGTGGTAGACACTGCGCTTTGGGTGATGCCAGAAAAATATGATCAAGGACTGGCAGAAAAGCTAAACTATCAATATGTTATTATGCTGGGCAATAGCCATTGGGGCCTGGCTTGTGATACTTTGGTCAACACAATTGCCTTAGAGCAAGACGAAGTAAAGTGGCGGGAGACCGAAGGCAAAAGGCCATGGCTCGCTGGTTTAATTAAAGAACATATGTGTGCTTTGCTGGATGTCGATGCCCTTATCGCCCTACTGGCAAAGGGCATGAATAGTCAAGACTGAGTAGAGTACAGGTATTTAACCTCTGGGTAGGAGCTAGGCATGAGTAATTTAACAGCACAATCTGGCAAAACTAAAGAAGTCACAGACTTAGTGCTGCAATGGGTGACCTTTAAACTGCAGGAAGAAACCTACGGTATTAATGTCATGCAGGTGCAGGAAGTTCTGAGATATACAGACATAGCTCCGGTTCCAGGCGCACCAGATTATGTGATGGGCATTATCAATTTGCGCGGCAACGTGGTCACAGTGATTGATACCCGTGCGCGTTTTGGATTACCGCCATCGGAAGTTACTGACAATAGCCGTATTGTGATCATCGAATCAGAGCGTCAGGTTATTGGCATTATGGTCGACAGTGTGGCTGAAGTGGTGTATCTGAAACAATCAGAAATCGATACGGCGCCAAATGTAGGCACAGACGAAAGTGCCAAGTTTATTCAGGGCGTGTCGAATCGTGACGGCGAATTATTAATCCTGGTGGATCTGAATAAGTTACTGTCTGACGACGAATGGGAAGAGATCCGTAGCATTTAATGGCTAATTTTCTGACTGACTTTTCATGGATATGGCTGCTGGTGATCGCGGCCATTTTGTTGCTTGCTGTCGTGATGGCGTTTGTCGCTTCACGTCACAGTAAAAAGCTGCTGGCTATTATCAACGAAAACGCCTCAGCCAATTGGCAGCAACAACAAAACCTTGATCAGTTACGTCAGCACATAGAGCATATGGCACAACAGCTGAAACGCTCGCATCAGGATATCGAAGAATTACGTTCCACAGTTATTGGTGTAGGGCAACGTGTACTCACCCTGGAAAGTCATCTGGGGCAGGGCATGCAGCAAGTGGCTGAGTTGGCCGAACAACAAAAATCTTTGCACTTGTTTGACCCCGAATCAAAAATTTACAGCAGAGCAATGAAAATGGTTCAGCTAGGTTCTAGCATGGAAGAAATCATGATCGAATGTGAACTCCCTCAGGCAGAAGCTGAACTCTTGTTTAATCTGCATAAACAATCTAAATAACCTGAACTCCTTTTGTCTGTCTAAACTCTATTTCTTGACGTTAACTGGGTATCTCGGGGCTTGGTCTTTTCTTTACGAAACGACTATAGTTTTCTTTACAAGGATGAAGCTCACTGGGCACTGCTATGTACAATCCAACACTTGTTCACCATGGCGCCGTGGATGGAGTGACTGGTTCCTGCCATCAATATTTCATTCACCATGATCAAAGTGTTCTAATTGATTGTGGTCTGTTTCAGGGCATAGAGCAGGGCAGGGGCAAAGCCGGAGCCGACTCTGCTCAGATTAATTTTCCGTTGGATGGTATTCAGGCGCTACTGCTTACTCATGTGCATATCGACCATGCAGGCCGTATTCCTTATCTGATAGCCGCAGGTTTCAAAGGCCCAATTTATTGCAGCAAAGCATCGGCTTTACTGCTGCCACTGGTTTTAGAAGACGCATTAAAAATGGGGATCACCAGAGACGAAAAGCTGATCAGTGGCTTTCTGAAGGCAGTTTCACGTCAACTGCGGCCTTGTAACTATAACCAGTGGTATGAATTGGAACAGAGCTTATCTGGTGCACGGGTCCGTTTTCAGAATGCAGGCCATATTTTAGGTTCTGCTTACGTAGAAATTTGCCATCAAATCCCCGCTATAGATCAAGATACACAACCTGGTTGGTACAAAGCTGTTTTTTCTGGCGATTTAGGGGCTCGTGATACACCATTATTGGCCGATCCTACTCCACTTGAGTATGCTGATCTCTTGGTGCTTGAAAGCACTTATGGCGATAAAAACCACGAAGACCGCAAAAACCGCCAGCAGCGCTTACAGCAAGCTCTGGAAAAAGCCCTGATCGACAACGGCACAGTACTGATCCCGGCATTTAGTATTGGTCGCACTCAGGAACTACTTTACGAGTTGGAAGATATAGTTCACCGCATGCAAGGCCAGGTAATTCATAAAAGCCTGAAATGGGAGCAACTTGATATTATTGTAGATTCTCCCTTAGCTGCTGATTTTACAGCGGTGTACAAAGAGTTAAGAGAGCACTGGGATGACGAGGCTAAGCAAAAGCTACAAAGCGGGCGACACCCATTGCAGTTTGAACAACTGCTGACCGTCAAAAATCATGAGGATCACCAAAAAGTAGTACAACATTTAGCCGACAGCTGCAGACCAGCAATAGTAATAGCAGCCAGTGGTATGTGCGCAGGTGGCAGGGTTGTGAACTATCTGAAAGCACTATTGGGCTCACAGCGCCACCAGATTTTGTTTATTGGTTATCAGGCTCGTGGCACACCAGGTGCCGCATTGGTAGCCAAAGCCAAAAGTGGGGGGCAGCTGCAACTCGACGGAGTCTATTATCCAATACATGCAGAAATACTGCAGTTACATGGCTATTCCGCCCATGCGGATCAGCAGGACTTATTAAGTTTTGTTGAAGGAATGGCGCAAGCACCTGGTCAAATTCGTTTAGTGCATGGCGATGAAGGTGCCAAGAGGGCCTTAAAACAGTTGCTTGTATCTAAAGGCTTTCACACTGTGATTGCATCATAATAGGCGGGTGATACCTGAAGCAGTAGTTTCAGGTATCACACACTTATCGTTATCTTCTAGATTCTAGAAAATAGATACAAAATTGCCGTCGTTGAACATTACGCCAGGTACGTCTTTTAGCATTCGGACTTCGCCAATCTTAGTACCATTAAAGTACTTAAATCCGGCGGGAATGCGATCGTCTACTTTGAAATCCCAGTTGATGTCGTCCTGCGTCCGACCTGAGTAAATAAAGGTAGTGCTACTTCCTGCGAAGTTGAACTCCATAAAGCGGCCGGCAAATGATGCACTTACATCAATATTATCCTGTATACGGAAAGAGTTAAGATCCTTAAAAGGGAAAAACAGTGTAAGTGAAGAAGAAGACAGTCCTTCAAGAGTATCGTTGTAGCTGACACCTGTCACCACATGTTCCGGAATAATATCCGCTGTAGCCGATTCCAAAAACAACGAAGGATTCACCAACGAGATTGTCACTCTTGAAGTGTTTGCTGTTCGTCTTAACTCTCCTGACAGATAGACAGATTCCAAAACCTGTTTATTCACATCGTCGGCTGTAGTAATAGATTCCAGTCTGCTGCGAACCATGCCTTCGTAAACAGAGGCTCCTCTGCGTAGTAAAAAATCTCCGTCCACGGCAATATAGCCTGTGCTCTTCGGTTTTGGTTGTGCATTTTCAGCAAAAGAAACCAGATTAAATACCACACCATTTAAAGTGCTATTCAGTTCAGGGTTTACCACAGAACCAGTCAGCGAAGCTTCAATCCTACTGTCGCCGCCAGCATCAATTCGAAAGCTGATCATGGTTACAGTGGCATCCACAGTAAGCCCCTGGTAAGTTCCTTTAAGCACCCATTGTTGAGATGAATTGGTGTAATTAATATCCAGAGCACCTAATTTATAATTGCCGTCCTTTGAGCCAACAGGGACGTCGGAAAGTACATCTGCAAACAGGTCAAAAAGATCTTCAGTAACCAGTGTGGCGAACTGATCGACTATAGTTCCAATATTACGAACGTCACTGATCACCGTTGTATAGGCTGGCGTTTCTGAATCCAAAGAGTAATACAAAGCTCTGAAGTCAGTCATGTTCTGTTTAGCTTTTGCTATAGGCTCAACCAGATCAATCGCAGGTGAGGGCATATAGGGGGTTGCCAGTGGATGATATCTGGATGCAATGACAGCTCTTGTCCTTGCCAGCCGGCCCCGATCAGCTTCAGTGCAAGACGTGCAGCTGAGCATCTCGGCTTGCATATAATCCAGCGTGTCGTTTATCCACAATTTGTTTAGCTCATCAACGGCCTGAACATTGCCGGTTAAATGTTCCCTAAGCCGACGGCTCATAGTCGTTAGTGCTGAATTACCATTAGAAAGCACAACACCTGACTGAGTTACACCTGCAACATCCAGGGCTTTAACCAAAACTGAATTTCGAATGTCGTCGGCTTCGATCTGAAAGGCTTTTTCAAAACCAATGTGACCAAACACATTGGCGACAAAAGACTGGATCGTCTCCAGAGGTTTTACTCTGTCCGCATAAACCCCAGCCTGATACAGTTTTGCTACCAGATCAGACAATACACCCACATCAATTTTAGAGCCATGAGCCGCATTATGGTAAGCCGAGACACTAACTCTTGAATTAATAGCAGCGCCGTAGGCCACAAATCTATTGGTGGCTTCAGTTACACAGCCATTACGCAGTGGACACTTCAGCGCAATAAATTCGTTTAGAGGGTTAAATACCACTCTATAGTTTTGTTGCCTGTCTACCGTAACCGATACTTTACCTTCACTGTTTGTAGTGCCAAAACCAAGGAGCGCAGTGCTGCCATCTACGCTATGAACTTCAACTCTGGTCCCTGGTAAAACCATGCCATGAAGCACTGATATCTCGAGTGTTTGTGTTGATGGGGGCGGTGTCTCCGGTGCCACCTCAGCAGAACCCGAGCCGCCGCCGCAGGCTGACAACAACGCAAGCAATGGCAGAAAACATAAAACCTGAAACTTCATTACCACTCCCATTTATAGCCAAGGTACAAGTTAATACGGTTAGCAAATGAATACTTGATGTCATCACTGACCAAACTTGCCTCAAAATTCTGGTTCGCATAATGAAAACCAATACTGCTTGTTGTGGGTTCAATACTTACCCCATAACTAACTCCTCGCTTGGGAATGTAAGTGGTTTTCACTGTATAAAAGTTATCGTTATTGATATTAAGCACGCTGGCTTCAACAGACCACTTATACTTCAGACGATAATTAGCAAATATTCTGATCCTCTCAGGCAAATTCATGGTGAAAGATTCATAGCGACCAGATTCATGTGTCACCAAATCGATCAAAGGCAACTGATTTCTGATGTCGTCTTTGTCAAAGTAGTAATCATTGAAGCGGAAGTTTCCCCGTGCAAAAGGGGATTCTTTAAAACGGACAAAGTGGAATAAATCTTTAGCTTCTAAACCAAAGCTCAATCGCCATGAATATTTGTAAGACAAGGCAACATCAAGTGCTGCGCCATAGCCGTTTGGAGTTTTAGGTACATTCAGTAGAGTGTACAGAGTGTCTTCGTTAAAATGGTAAACCGCATCAGCGTCGCCAAGGCGGGTTTTACCATTAATGTAGCCGTCAGCAATCTCCCTATTTTGAAAAATAGAAGAATGCAAAACATTAAGCGACGTAGCAATCTGTATATGCTCATACTCTTCCGGCAAGGCAAAGCTATACCCTATACGAATGCCTTCAGAAACTAACCGCTGTTCAGAAAAGTCATACACATAGTCTTTATCTTGCAGCTGATCTCTGGCGTTATGAAACAAGTAACGATACTCGCCTACTTCAGGGTGCATCTTAATGTAATAATCAAGACGCGCAAAAATGCCGAAAGACCACTGATCGTAATTCACACCAAATTCAGCTATGTGATTAGCATAAGCACTGTCTGATGCTTTAAAGCTTTTTGCCCCCTTCCATGATCCGAAAAAGTCATTTACAGGTACGGCTGGGGTGTAATTGTCGCTGGATATTTTGCTGTATAACTCTGCACTGAAAGTTGAACAGCTGAAAGATAACAACGATAACGAAATAAACAAAGCCTGTGGAAACGCACGACGTTCAGACATCAAAAACTCCGGGACCTTATACTTTTAATTATGTTGGAGATACTTTCACCGATGTTGCCAGCCGCTCTGAAATATTGACGAACATATCTTCCGGTTTACGGTAAAAAGAGCCTACCACCTGAGTTCTGTCTAAAACAACATTAGCAAATCGCTGAAAATATTCTTTATCCGGTGCTGAAGGATCATTCCAAAATTCATCTAGCGAATTCTGGCTGGTAATCTTATCCAGATTAAAAATTGCTGAACCCAGGGCTTTTGTCGGTATACCGTGGATAAGAGACGATATACCTACAGTACTATTTATGGTGACAGTGCCTTTAGCATTGTGCAGCAGGGTAGGCAAATGCAAATCGTGGCAATACAACACTCTGCCATTTACATCAAAAGCATAAGATAGCTTCTTAATGTAATTGTGGTAGTTGGTGAAGCCTCTATCCTGTGGATGGTGTTTAAACACCAAATAACTGTCTTTTGGCGCGTGCTCAGAAAAAGATTCAATGACCACGCCTATAAATTCCTCAACAGAATCAAAAGGGGAGTGGAACAAAATCTGGCTATCAATACTCACTTGCAGAGGGGCCAGATAATATTTCTTTTTCAACTCACCAGTCAGCCGCTGCATAAGTTTACGTTGTGTGGCTTTATAAACCAGTTTCCTGATACCACTAATCATCCAGTTCATGCCTTCTTCAACAATAAGCCAAGGCCTGTGATGCAAATAATTCGGGTATTTATAGTGTAAAAAGGTTTTGCTCCAGTAATACAAAATGGCATACAGAGCTATATTGGCAAAATGGCTACCAGGTTTCGAATCAGCTTTACGACCACGATTGATGGATGCATTCACGTGATCAGCCATGACATCCAGCGTAGTTAATCTGGAATGACCATTAACGCCTTCTTTCTCAAAGGTGACAAAATTTGGTCTGAAATATCCCTCTTCAAATGCCCAAAAGTTAGTATTTAACTTTAAAGACACCCTGCGGGCTATTTTGTGATAGTAGCGGCAATCGCCATAAACAAGAATGTCTGTGATCTTATGCTCCTGAATAAAATCAGCAACAAAAGCCTCAAAATCTGAGTGAACTCCGTTGAACCCCACATAGTTGTGTTTTTCAGCGTAAAATTCATCACCACCATTAAAACCAATTTTATAAGTGTCACATTCCGTGTGTTTTCTGAGATAGCTAGCCAACTGTGCGAAAAACGGACCTAGCGGACCTTGCAAAAACAAGTACTTTCTCATAACGCAGATTCCATAAAGACTTGAACATCAGGGGCTATTAACCCCTGATGTTCTATAGGGTTGACTAATTAGTCGTCCTTTCTGTCAAAATAAGCGCTCAGAGCTTCCAGTAATCTGTCCACGTTCTTAATGCTTACTTTCTCTACGTCTTGTCCATCTTGTTTAACCACAAACTCAAAGGTGGCGTCTTCAGCTTTTACAGGACAATTAGTCGTTGTAAAAGTAGGGCGTACCACACCCACCAGGGTAGTTTGGGTTCTTACGCCAGCAACACCATTTTTGGTTGCAGCATACACATTACCCTGCCAGTTTTCACACCAGATAGGAGTTGTCTTCGCTTCAGCCACAAATTGCTGCGCATCGTTGGTCAGGTCTAATCTGAATTCCAATGACTGATTGGCGGCTTCGTCTAACATCAGCGTCACTGTGTCTTTAATAACTTTCTTGTTATCTTCAGTAGAGATAAAAGTTTTAGCTTCAACAGAGTAGTGATCGTCTTCTACTGTCAATTCAGAACCACGAGCGTTATACAAGTCAGTAGATACTTTATGTTGCTCAAGAATGTTGTCACCAAACTCGCTGAAGTTATCGCCGTAGAAAGCAAAGCTACCTGTACCGTTAATGCCAACTTCTTCAACTTCATTCTCAAAAATGTTCATATAAGCAGTAACAGACCACTGAGTATCTTTGCTGCCGATATTAAAATCTTTGTAAGTTTTCACCGGATCGTACGAGTTAAAAGTAATTACAGAAGTTTCTGTTGGCTCAAACTCAACACGTGCTATGCCTGCTTCAACATAAGCATTTTCACCAGTAATAGATACATTAGCAGATACTTTTGGCTCACCATTGGCAACCTGAGCATCACTGTTGAAAGTGTAACCTAACTTAAATGGTACACGACTACACTCAGCTTGTTGTGCCGGGCATACAGTTGTAGCTCCGTCGACTTGCGGATAGTTGGTCAGTACACCGCTGAAACCAGCGTTCATTGTGATGTTACCAAACTGTACTGTTTCTTCTTTCAAAGACACATAATAAGTCACTACCACGCCATCGTTACGGGCTTCGGTAAAGGTAACCACTTCGGTTTCGCCGTTGTTGGTCGTATCTACATCCTGAGCCACCTGAATAGCTTTTTGGATAGCGTCTACTATATCAGTAGATACCTGAACAGCACGTTTGTTATTCGCTACTGATACACCATTAATACCAAAGAAATCGTTGATTACTTTTTTGGCAAATGCAGCTCTGTCAGCAAAGGCAGCTGGGTCAGCAGGAATTTCCGGATCTACAGGCTTAGGCTCAGTACCCGGTTGTGTCACTTCAAAACCAGGAACTACAGTTTTCACTGAGTCAGTAATTTGCGTAATTAAAGTCGGGCTTAAAGGACCAGTTGACGATTTAATCAGGCTGATCACATTAGCTAATACGCTAACAGTGGATTGTAACTCATCTGTATTAACTTCAGTTTCCAGCGAGCTTAACAGCTCTTCTGCATAGTTACCTTGCAGGTTTGCACTGGTTACACCCAGCGGCACAGACGAACCTTCCTGAGCAAGTTTGTTCTCTAATTGCGTTAACTGACTAATCAACAATGGGTTAGTGGCAATAGAGGACACGTTAGTCCGCATTTTAGTAATAGTTGAATTCAGTGCTGCAGTATTGCCCTGATTGATATTGGTAGAAAGTGAGCCCAGTTGCTGGTTAATCACATTACCTAAATCTGCAGTGCCGCCGTCTTGCATAATGGTTTGCAGTAAAGCGCTGCTTAATAAAGACAACTTAAAGTTAGTGGGCGACATAGCAACCTGCGCCTGAGCAGGAGTCAAAGTAGCCAGTTGTGAAGGGTCAGTAACTGTTACATTTAACAAAGACTGTGGAATTGAGTCACCGCTCATACCCAAAGAGATTGCAACAATGCGGGTTGTCAAGGCTGTCAGTGCCTGAAATGCCGCTGAACCTTTAGTTATATTTGCTAAAGCATCTGCGTCATCTAAGGTTTTTTTCGACGTCAGATCAGTGTAAATATTAACATTCGCTGTCTGGTTGCTGCCTGCGGGGCTTTGGTCCACCAGTGTTGTTAATTCCAGACCACTTTGAATAGCTACACCAGAACCAAAGTTTGCAGCCGGACCACAACCCGTTGGCACGTCACAAACCATGCTTGGTTGAGCAGAACCTAAAGCTGGGAAAACTCTAACCCAGCCATAATTCACCTGAACAGGATTGTAAGAAAACGCATATCTACCCGCTAAATCTGACACTGTTGATAACGTTGGCGTAGAAGGTAAACCTGCTGAACCAGCATTAAAGCCGTAGTACTGAACCTGGAAGTTTTGCAATAAACCTTTTACAGCACTACCACCAATAGATGCAGGCGCAGGTTCTGGCTCAGGCTCTGGCTCTGGTTCTGGTTCTGGTTCAGGCTGTGGTTCCGGCTCAGGCTCTGGTTGTGGTTCCGGCTCTGGCTCAGGCTCTGGCTGTGGAGCAGGTTCAGGAGCTGGTGTTTGAGTTTCCGGTGCATTATCGCCCGAGCCAAAACATCCGGTCAGAGACAAGGCTATTGCAATAGCCACTGCTGATTTAGTCATAATTACGTTTGCCATTTTTATTACTCTCAGTTTCTTGTGTATTCTCTGAACCACAGATTAAACGCCCATTTCTCGCCAAATATAACTGGACAACCTGCGTGTAACGAGTTCACATGTACATCATTGGTGTTTGGATAGGTGTTATTAAATATCAATAAACTACCCTGTTTAGCTCTAATTTTAATGTTTAATTTGGGAAATTCCGTTTCGCCTCCGTCGATGACATTACTCAAATAACACAAAGCTGTAACCAGCCTTTGGCCGCGTTTTTCCATGTACTGACTGCCCTGTTTGTAGGCGTCATAATGTGCTTTGTACTCTTGACCCGGTAAGTACCTGATTACCTGCATCGCTTCAGCAAGGGCTAAGGGTAACCCTACCACCTCAGCCACAGTTCCACAAATTCGTTGAATGTCGGGTGAATGATTGTGTTGCAGCCAAACCAGATCGTTGGTTCGGCCTGCACTAACCTCAACCTCTTTTGCTCCGCTGACTCTGGCGCGCACCAGTTGGTCTTTCGCTTGTAGTATAACTTCTTCAGCATCTGAGGCTGATAAAAAGTTCTCAAATAATACAACCAGAGGGTCGTGGTGCAACTGCTTACCGTTTGGGTAAAAGTTTTTTAAATGGTATTTGTACAGACTTTCCATGCCTACCACATGCGGGCAAAACAAACCGCATCTCAATTTAGTGAAACCATATGAGCACTAATTAAACATTAAAGCGTCATTAATTACAAATGAAAATCCTACAACTGTTGCCAGAAGCCAGTTTTTTACCTAAATTCATAGCCTTAACTGCTAAATTTGGCTAATTAAAATTTAATGATTGAGTTTAGTTAACCAAGCAGGTTTAATAATGTATCAGCGTAAAACCAGTGTTCTGGTGCATTTTATTTTCTTTAAAACTGCACTTTACAAGCCAAATGTGTTGGTTTTATTTCGGTAGGGATATTGAGGTATTTTTGTGATAAAAGTTTTATTCCCGGTTATGGCTGCTATCAGCCTGAGTTTTTCGATTGCGGCCCAGGTTGTCAATAGCGGTGATTTACCGCAGGACCAACAGACAAAAACTCCTTTGCTGCTTAATGAGGCCAAGTCAGACACCAATTGGCAAAGCGGTCGTTATGGCCCTGACATCAGTTCTAAAACCATAACGCCATTATCAAAAATTAAACCCTTTGGAGCTGACTTGTTCGCTGGCGGATTCCGCGGCTTAAGAGCAGACGGTTTAAATAGCAATTACAAAATTTTGCCAGGTGATCAGGTTACCTTAAGAGTCTGGGGCGCTGTTGATATAGACCGCATCCTGCCTGTTGATGCACAGGGCAACATCTTTATTCCTTCAATCGGGCCTGTGCCAGTGATGGGCATGAGTCACGCTAATCTAGACCAGACAGTCAGAGCCGCAGTTAAAAAAGTATACCCGGATAACGTAAATGTATACACCAACCTGCAGGGTGTGCAGCCAGTGGCTGTTTTTGTCGCAGGTTTTGTTAACAGGCCAGGTCGTTATGCTGGCGTTCCTTCTGACTCTTTATTGTTCTTTATAGATCAGGCTGCAGGCATAGATGAACAATTAGGCAGTTACCGTCAGGTCAGCCTGGTGCGTAACGGTATCGAAATCGCTAAAGCAGACTTATACGACTTCATTTTACAAGGTCGCCTAACTCAAACCCAATTTCAGGATGGCGATACAATTTTCGTCTCAAAACGTGGCCCTGCTGTCATAGTTCAGGGCGACGTTGGTCGGCCATACCGTTACGAATTGCAATCTGAAGAGCCATTAACAGGCAACTCGGTTAACCAATTGGCCCGGCTGAAAAGTGGTGTAAATCAGGTTTTAGTCCGTGGTACCCGCGATAGTGGCAAAGTTGTGAGTTACCTGGGCATGGACGAATTTGCCCGCTATCAACTGGCTGATGGTGACGAAGTTATTTATATCGCCGATCAACAAAATGACAATATAGTGGTGCAACTGGAAGGGGGATACCTGGGGCAGTCGCGCTTTGTAGTACCAAAAGAAACTCAATTACTCGACTTGTTAAAGCAAATACAACTTGACCCTGTGTTAGCCGACGGTAAAAGCATTTCTGTTAAACGAATCAGTATTGCCGAGCGTCAAAAAGCAGCCTTAGAAGACAGTTTACGCCGCTTAGAGTCTACTTATTTGGGCGCATCCTCTGCCACCAATGAAGAATCAGCTATTAGAGTGCGTGAGGCAGAACTTATCAGCCAGTTTGTAAAAAAGGCGCGAGAAGTACAACCTAATGGTCGCTTAGTGGTAGCCAATGAAGGCCAAATACAAGATGTACGCTTGCAGGACGGCGACATAATCACCATTCCGCAAAAGTCGGATGCTATTTTAATCAGTGGCGAAGTTTTTGTGCCTCAGTCCGTGGTGTTTAGCAAACGTAAAGACCCATACGACTACATCGAAGGCGCTGGTGGTTTTACTCCACGGGCTGACGAAGACATGATCCTGATATTAAAACCTAATGGCGAAGTGCGTTACGCGGATGACGTCGACATAGAGCCGGGCGATGAAATATTAGTATTGCCAGAAGCCGATACCAAAAACCTACAGCTGGCAAGCTCCATTACTCAAATACTGTATCAAATAGCAGTGGCTACCAAAGTTGCCCTGGATCTGTAAGTTATGATCCGGGGGCAGAGGGCCAACAAAAATGCTTAAAAGAACAGGTTTACGCGTCATGCTGGATGTATGGCGCGCTTTATTTCTACGTGAAGCTTTTACCCGAATTTCTGCCGACCGCCTGGGGTGGAGCTGGATATTTATCGAACCACTATTACATTTGGGAATTATGGTTGGTATCAGGCAACTGATGGGCCGCGTCAGAATGGTCACTGGCGTAGAGTTTATTCCGTTTTTAATAGTCGGCATTTTGTCATTTTTTTTGTTCCGCAATGTGGTGACCCGTCTTGCTACTGTGGTAAATGCCAATGCTGCTTTGTTTGCATACCGCCAGGTACAACCCATAGACACAGTATGTGTCAGGGCGTTTCTGGAAGGATGTATACAGTTTATGGTGTTTTTTATACTGGTGACCATACTGCACTTGCTTGATTTTAATATTTTGCCCGATGACCCGGCACTAGCCTTGTTTTACTTTTTTGTGCTGTGGTTGCTTGGCTTAGGCCTTGGTATGATTTTTTGTGTGATGGTAGCTACCTTTAGGGAGAGTGAACAATTTGTCAGTATTTCAATGCTGCCAATGCTGATTATTTCCGGCGCTATGATCCCCGTTCAGGTATTTCCGCATGCTGTGCAGCAATGGCTTTGGTGGAATCCGGTATTGCATGGTGTTGAACTTACCCGGCTGGCCTTTTTTAGTTCATACAAAGCCATGAATAATCTGTCACCACTTTATTTATTGGCATGGAGTGTGGGGCTGTTATTTGTTGGGCTTTTACTACAGCTTCGCTACAAAACCAGGATGCTTGTAAGGTGATTGAAGTACAAAATCTTTATAAAAGATACCACGGGCCTTTTGGCGGTGACTGGGTATTAAAAGATGTCAGTTTCACCATACCCGCCGGCGTAAGTGTCGGGGTTATTGGTGCAAATGGTGCAGGTAAATCTACCTTGCTCAGGCTACTGGCTAAAATGGATATGCCAGACAAAGGCAAGATAGTCCGGCATTGCAGTGTTTCCTGGCCTATAGGTTTAGGCGGTGGCTTTCAGGGCTCACTAACGGGCCGGCAAAACGTTAAATTTGTAGCCCGTGTCCATGGTGGCGAAAGCCGGATGCAACAAATTATTGATTTTGTGCAAGACTTTGCCGAAATAGGTAAAGCCTTCGACCAGCCGGTAAAAACTTATTCCAGTGGTATGCGTAGCCGCCTTGCCTTTGGTTTGTCGCTGGCTTTTGACTTTGATATGTATTTATCAGACGAGGCCACTTCTGTAGGGGATGCTGCTTTCAGAGCCAAAGCAACCAAAGCCTTTCAGGACAGAATAGGTAAGGCCAGTATTGTGATGGTGTCTCACAGTGTTGGAATATTAAAGGACCTTTGTCAGGCAGGTTTATGGTTACATCAGGGCCGTGCTTATTGGTACGACCAAATCAACGATGCCTTCGACGATTATTATAAGAGTATAGGTAAATGAAATCTTTCGTTAAAAAGTCACCACACTGGGCTTTATGTTTGGCAGCTGTAGCCGGTGCCGCATTTTATTGGGGTGTTTGGGCTACAGACAGGTATGTGTCTGAAACCAATATAGTGATGCAAAGCTCAGAGCTGAACTCTACCGGCCTTAACGTGGCTTCTTTGCTCAGTGGCACCAGTGGTGCTGGTGACTTATTGCTGCTAAGGGATCACTTGTTATCTGCCGATATGATAATAAAGTTGGATAAAGAGCAGCAGCTGCGCCAACACTACAGCAACCCTGACATAGACTACCTGTCCCGTCTGAGCAGTGCTGACGTGCCACTGGAAAAATTTATTACGTATATGCATAAACGCATAGCAGTGGAATACGACGACTACGCCAATGTTTTGCGTATTCAAGTACAAGCTTATAACCCGGATATGGCAAAAAAATTAGCCGAGCTTTTATTGGCAAATGGTGAACAGCATATGAACACCATGAGTCAGCGTTTAGCTGCTGAGCAGGTGAGTTTTATTGAAACTCAAGTGGCAAATCTGGCGGAGCGTTTACATCAGGCCCGACAACAACTGCTGGATTATCAAAACAAAAACGGCATGGTGTCGCCCACAGGTACAGTGCAAAGCATTTTAACCATAGTGGCACAACTGGAAGGGCAACTGTCCAGCGCTCAGGCCCGTTTAAAAGTAGCCACCAGTTATCAAAGTGCCAGTTCTCCAGAGGTGGTGCGTCTTAAAAGCGAAATTCAGGCCCTGCAGCAGCAAATTGCTTTGGAGCTGAAAAAAACAGCGTCCAGCTCAGGTGAAGCGCTAAATAAAATTTCGGCTGAATACCAAAGCCTTGAATTACAGGCCAACTTTGCTATGGAGTTGTATTCGAACGCACTTTCAGCGCTTGAAAGCACCAGAGTCGAGGCTGCCCGTAAGTTAAAGCAAGTGTCTGTATTACAATACCCAACTCAGGCTGAATATTCGGCAGAGCCACGGCGTTTATACAACACAGTAGTTTTTGCCATATTCGCACTGATCCTGACTTTCATCACCCATTTAGCGATTTGGGTAGTACGCGACCACAACGATTAAAACACGGCCCCTACGATGTTGAATAAAAAACCGTAGGGGCGGGCCTTGCGCCCGCCCGTCTAATGACACCGCGGTACAGATAGAAGGGCCGGGACAAGCCACGGCCCCTACGATAAAAACCGATGTTTGAATAAAAAAAACCGTAGGGGCGGGTCTTGTACCCGCCCGTCTAATGACACCGCGGTACAGATAGAAGGGCCGGGACAAGCCACGGCCCCTACGATGAATACCGGTATTTGGATAAAAAAACCGTAGGGGCGGGCCTTGTGCCCGCCCGTCTAATGACACCGCGGTACAGATAGAAGGGCCGGGACAAGCCACGGCCCCTACGATGAATACCGGTATTTGGATAAAAAAACCGTAGGGGCGGGCCTTGTGCCCGCCCGTCTAATGACACCGCGGTACAGATAGAAGGGCCGGGACAAGCCACGGCCCCTACGATAAAAACCGATGTTTGAATAAAAAACCGGTAGGGGCGGGCCTTATGCCCGCCCGTCTAATGACACCGCGGTACAGATAGAAGGGCCGGGACAAGCCACGGCCCCTACGATGAATACCGGTATTTGGATATAAAAAACCGGTAGGGGCGGGTCTTGTGCCCGCGCGTCTTATGATACCGCGGTACAGATGGAAGGGCCGGGACAAGCCACGGCCCCTACGATAAAAACCGATGTTTGAATAAAAAACCGGTAGGGGCGGGCCTTGTGCCCGCCCGTCTAATGACACCGCGGTACAGATAGAAGGGCCGGGACAAGCCGCGGCCCCTACGACCCGCCCGTCTAGACGACACCGCGGTGGTTGTTAACCGTCGGTATTAAAATAATCGTTTTGCCAATTTAACCTGTTGTTTTGAATATATTCGGCAATACGCTGATAATCAGCCTCACTCCGAATAACATGCTCGTAAAAGCCGCGTTGCCATAGCTTTTGCGGCAATACCATGCGTGCGGTAATTGATTTAAAGCAACCCACAATATGGCTGAGTGAAACAGCTTGGGTATCGTCTACGCTTTGCAGCTCAACAAGAGCATGAAAGTGATTGGGCATAATGATCGATGGATGCAAACAAAGTCGAAGGAATCTGTTGGGCAAATGCGACCAACATTGTTCAACCCTGAAAGCCAGTGGCGCAGCATGCCAATCATCTTGATCAATACAGCCAAACAAATGTTTACGTTGATAACAACACAAGGTAACAAAATAAATACCAGCTTGGCTGTAGTCGTAACTCGTTAGGCGAATTGATTTACGTTGTTGCATCCTGCATCCCCTGTAGTTTGCCTCAGCAAAAATATAGTATAAAACCAGTAGGGGCGGGTCTTGTACCCGCCCGTCTAGACGAAACCGCGGTGTAATATATGCAATACACCGCGGTGTCCATTGAAGGGCCGGGACAAGCCGCGGCCCCTACGATAAAAACCGATGTTTGAATAAAAAACCGGTAGGGGCGGGGCTCGCCCCCGCCCGTTTAGACGATACCGCGGTGTAATTTTAAAAATACAAATACATCGGAGAACAGATGGACGGGCCGGGACAAGCCGCGGCCCCTACGACCCGCCCATGTTGATAGAACAACCCAACGAGGGATGCTAATGAAAATTTTAATAACTGGTGGCACTGGCCAGGTTGGTTTTGAAGTCGTCAGGCTATTTAGCAGCTTCGCTACTGTGTTTGCGCCAACACGGCAAGAATTAGATTTATACGATCTAAATGCCGTCAGCTATTATCTGTCGCATAACCAACCCGACCTAATTATTAATACTGCTGCCTGGACTGCTGTAGACGCAGCGGAAACAGAGCGCGATTGCGCTTTGATGTTAAACACCAGCTTACCCGCTATGCTGGCCAACTACTGTGCAATCAACAACATCTGGCTGATCCATTTTTCTACCGACTATGTATACCCCGGCCACGGCGAAATACCATGGCTTGAAACTGACACTACTGGCCCATTGAGCTATTACGGCGAAACCAAATTGGCCGGTGATATCGCCATCGAATTCAGCGGCACCCAATATATCATTCTTCGCACCAGTTGGGCTTATGCTGCAAGAGGCAAGAACTTTTTGCTTACCATGCTAAAGCTTGCTGCTACCAGAGACTCGCTCTCCATAGTGGCCGATCAATGGGGCGCTCCAACTCCAGCTCGTTTACTGGCGAACCTCACTTTATTATTCGCCGAACGTATCAGAAATAATCTGACTTTAGAATCAGGCGTTTATCACGCTGCGACTAAGGGCTATACCAACTGGCACCAATTTGCGACTGAAATTTTTAACTTGTGTCAGCAGAAAAACACAGGGTTATTAATAAAAAATGCTGGTCAGGTAAAAGCCATTCCCAGTACTGCTTATCCAACACCAGCACAAAGACCAAAAAACTCCCGTATGAACCTGAATAAAATAGAGAGAATGTTAAATATCAAATTGCCAGACTGGCAAAGCCAGCTGCAATTAACCATGGACGAATTATTGTAAAACCGGGTCGGTCCATGACGCCGCGGCATTACCGTAAAAACCGAACACGAATTAAAACGGAAATTTATATAAAAAACCGTAGGGGCGGGCCTTGTGCCCGCCCGTCCAGGCGAAACCGCGGTGTAATATACGCAATACACCGCGGTGTCCATTGAAGGGCCGGGACAAGCCGCGGCCCCTACGATAAAAACCGATGTTTGAATAAAAAACCGGTAGGGGCGGGGCTTGTACCCGCCCGTCTAGACGATACCGCGGTGTCGATGGGCCTTGCCCGCCCGAGGTGATTGCACCGCGGTGTCCATTGAAGGGCCGGGACAAGCCGCGGCCCCTACGGTGAAAACCTATGTTTGAATAAAAAACCGGTAGGGGCGGGGCTCGCCCCCGCCCGTCCAGACGAAACCGCGGTGTAATATACGCAATACACCGCGGTACAGATGGAAGGGCCGGGACAAGCCGCGGCCCCTACAATGAATACCGGTATTTGAATAAAAAACCCGTAGGGGCGGGGCTTGCCCCCGCCCGTCTATTGATACCGCGGTCTTGATTGGTCTTGTACCCGCCCGTCTAGACGAAACCGCGGTGTCGATGGGGCTCGCCCCCGCCCGTCTATTGATACCGCGGTCTTGATTGGGCCTTGCCCCACCCATATTGAATTCCAATCAAATGCATAACTGGAAAAAACAAAAAGACAATACCTGCCGTTTTGGGTTAAATTACACAAAAAGCAGTAAGCTGCAGTAAAGGAGTTATTAGTGAAGCTGATTATTCATAACCATACAGATAAAAACTGGTTTTTGTCGCAGGAATGGACCAAAAAAGCCGTTATTATCAATCAGCCAGAAGAACTGTCATCTTTGCCTGAATCCAGCCTCGTGCTGTGCCAGCAGCCTTACGCTGATTTATCGGCCTGGTTACCCCATCTTCAAGGCACTCAAATTCAATTGTTATGGTTATTACCCAGCGCTTCACAATGCATTGCCTCTGCGTTATTACAACAACAAAGCCTTGAACAGGCCGAACAAGCCTGGTTACAGCAGTTTTCTGTGCAGCAGCAACATATCAGGGTGCTGCGTAAACAACTGCAATCATTAGATATTGCACAAATTAATGCGGCACCAGAGCTTTTCCTGCAGTTTTGCCAGCAATGGGCCGGCGAACCAGTGCTAAGCCAACTAACTGAAGCTAAGGCACAGCTTGGTATCGAAGCCGTATTCGCTGCTCACTATGTAGCGCAATCACCAGCTCTTACCAGCAGCGAGCAACTACGGGTCGCGTTATGCCAGCCGCTAACAGAACAAGATACAGCACTTAGCGCTGCACAATTATTTAGCCTTTACCAGCAGCAACTAAGTCGTTTAAAAAGCCAGCAAAACAAAGTGAAAGAGCTGGAACAATTAAAACTGGAACAAAGTGAAAAGCTTGAACTGGCTGAAAAACAGCTGCAACAAACAACAGAAGCAACGACCGGCCTTAATGCTCAGCTGGCTGACAGCCAACAACAGCTGGCGGCAAAGCAAAAGGCATTAAATGAGCTACAGCAAAAGCAAGCTGAAGCCGCCCAAAGTGCAGAGCAACACAAACAACAACTGCAAACTGAACTAGACGCCAGCAAAAAACAACTTCAGCAGCTAAGCACGCAAAACTCTGACCTTGCAGCACAGTTGCAGCTAAGCCAGCAAAAGCAAACTGAAGCCGCCCAAAGTGCAGAGCAAAGCAAACAACAACTGCAAACTGAGCTAGACGCCAGCAACAAACAACTTCAGCAATTAAGCACGCAAAACACCGAGCTGGAAACACAGTTGCAGCTAAGCCAGCAAAAGCAAGCTGAAGCCGCCCAAAGTGCAGAGCAAAGCAAACAGCAACTGCAAACTGAGCTGGACGCCAGCAACAAACAACTTCAGCAATTAAGCACGCAAAACACCGAGCTGGAAACACAGTTGCAGCTAAGCCACCAAAAGCAAGCTGAAGCCGCCCAAAATGCAGAGCGACAAAAACAAGAACTGCAAACTGAACTGGACGCCAGCAAAAAACAACTTCAGCAGCTAAGCACGCAAAACTCCGATCTGGCAGCGCAGTTGCAGCTTGCTCAGCAACAAGCCAGCGAAACAGCTCAGGCAGCAGAGCTACAGCTGAAACAACTAAATCAGCAATTAGCCACTGCCCAGCAACAAAGCCAGGAAAAAGCAGAGCAGAACTCTGTATTAATGATCAAGTTGCAGCAACAACAGCACGAGCTATTTCAGGCTGGCCAAAAGCTTGAGCTTGAAAAAAATGCTTTAATTCAAATGCGTAATCAACATCAGCAGATGCTTGCTTTAAATCAAAAATTAGAAATTGAGAAAGCAAATCTATTACTGCAACTATCGCAACATGCAGAACAACTGCACATAGCTTTAGCTGATGTGGATCGCACCAACGCCCAAGCTGCAGATACACAAGCAAACCTGCAACAACAACTGGCAGCAGAGCAAGAGCGTTACAACCAGTTCAGTGCTTCAGCAAACAACACTATTGCCAACTTACAGCAAGAAAACTCTTTGGTGCTGGAGCAGTTGTTAAAAGTGCAGGAAGAATTAGAAGCCATATATCTGAGAGCTCAACAAGACAAGCAGCAGTGGCAAAAAGAGTCAGCGCAGCTTACTGCAGCAAAAGCTGTAACTGAAAAAAACTACTCAGAACTTAGCTCTCAATTACAACAAGAAAAACAACAGTTAGAAAAGTTAAACAGTCAGGCTAAGCAAGATAAACAGCAGTGGCAAAAGGATGTGCAACAGCTCAATACAGCTAAAGCAGCCACAGAGCAAGAAAATTCATTGCTTTTAGAGCAGTTGTTTTTGGTACAGGAAGAGCTTGAAAAACTGTATTTGCAGGCAAAAGTTAAAGAAACCAGCTTTGCTGAGCAAGCTAAACAACAAGAGGTTAAATTCGCTGCTTTACAGCAAGATTCAGCCAGACAGCAGCACGCTTTTGGTCAGGAACTTAGCCTGATGCAAAACCGTATGCAACAAAGTATCGACGAGCTGAATCAATTAAAGCAGCTGCATCAAAAACTAAATACCGAGTTAAAAACCTTAAAACATACTGCAAAAGCAGAAAGTCTGGCGCAGCAAAAAGAAGTCAGCACCTTAATGGCAAAAATTATAGAGCTGAAAAAAGCCAGACAAGAGCTCGACTTTATTAAAGCGACTACCAGTTGGAAGATCACTAAACCTGTCCGGTTTTTATCGCAAAACCGTCGCACTAAAGCCGAAAAAGCCAAACTGGAACGCGATTGTCTGCTGCTGGAACAGCACGATCTATTTGACGCCCAGTGGTACTACCAACAATACCCTGACGTTGCCGCCAGTGGCATGAGCGCCGCCGAGCATTATTTATGTTTTGGAGCTCAGGAAGGCCGTAACCCAGGCCCCGTATTTGATACTCAGTGGTATTACCGCAATTACCTCGATGTCGCTTTAGACGGTGCCAACCCTTTGGTCCACTACATTAAGTTTGGTCAAAACGAAGGTCGTCATATTTCGGGTAATTTATTACAGCACAAAAGCAGCATAGGTAGTGGCTTATGAGTTCAGCAGTACAAATTCTTTGGATTGGCGCAGGCAGTGGCGAAGCTTTTCAGCCGGCATCAGGCTGTAAGCGAATTATCGCCGTTGAAGCCCGCAGCGAAGCATGTCAGCAATTACTCAAATTGCAGCAGCGTATTCCACAGTTAGAGGTAATAGAAACTCTGGTAAGCACTCAAGACGGCCAGGAACATTTCTACAGCTACAATATTGCAGCGTTAAGCGCCAATCAAAAAGGCAGTGGCCTAAAGGCTTTATTTCCCGGCTTAAAATTAGTAGCCGAAGAGCAGTTGGCTGCCAAAAGCCTGGCAAATCTGGTGACAGAGCTAAAACTCGATTTTACCGCTAGCTGTGCCTTATGGTTGCATACTCCAGCTAACGCCTTAGCTTTGGTTAAACATTTGGCCGAGCAAAAATTACTGGTTAAATTTAGCGAGCTGCAATTCTGTTGGCCAGCCGAGGCTTTATACGACAATTATTCGCCACAAGCTGAAGCTTTGCAGTGGTTAGCCAGCCAGTGTTTTGATTTGTATCACACCAACAATACAGACCCGGATTTGCCAATATTTAGCTTTAGGTTAAATAAATTAAAGCTGGAACTACAGCAAAAAAATTGGCAAATAAAACAAAAAGACACGGAATTAAGCCAGTTAAAAACGGCACAGCAAACAGCTTTGGATGAAATTGCAGTACTTAAACAACAGCAACAACAAGCCGAACAACAAAAGGCTGATTTAGCCACTAAAATCCAGCAAGAAGCTGTAGCTAAAGCTGAACTGCAAAAACAGCTGGATGCGTTAAAACAGCAGCAAACAGCCCAGCAGCAACAAGCTGAACAGCAAAAGGCTGAGTTAACTACAAAAGCACAGCAAGAAGCCGCCGCTAAAGCTGAACTGCAAAAACAGCTGGATGCGTTAAAACAGCAGCAATCAGCCCAGCAGCAACAAGCAGAACAGCAAAAGGCTGAGTTAACTACAAAATCACAGCAAGAAGCAGCCGCTAAAGCTGAACTGCAAAAACAGCTGGATGCGTTAAAACAGCAGCAAACAGCCCAGCAGCAACAAGCTGAACAACAAAAAACTGAGTTAACTACTAAAACTCAGCAAGAAGCAAGCGCCAAAGCTGAACTGCAAAAGCAGCTGGAGGCGTTAAAGCAGCAGCAAACAGCCCAGCAGCAACAAGCAGAACAGCAAAAGGCTGAGTTAACTACAAAAGCACAGCAAGAAGCCACCGCTAAAGCTGAACTGCAAAAACAGCTTGATGCGTTAAAACAGCAGCAAACAGCCCAGCAGCAACAAGCAGAACAACAAAAAGCTGAGTTAACAGCAAAAGCCCAGCAAGAAGCTGCAACTAAGCTTGAGTTACAAAAGCAGTTTGATAAGCAGGGACAAGAACTTGTTCAAACCCAAAAACTCTCGGCACAACGGCTGGAAAAGTTAACTGAATTAGAAAAGCAAAACAGAATATTGCAAGAACAAAGTAAAGAATTGGCGAAAAGACAACAGGCGCTGGAAAATGAAATGCTAAAGGCCGAAGCTCAGATTGAAATTATTAAAGAACTTATACTGAAGGATTAAGTGTTGTGATGAAAACTTTTTTGGTTACTGGTGGGGCCGGTTTTATAGGGTCGGCTGTGGTAAGGCATCTAGTTCAGAATACTGAACATAGAGTGGTTAATGTCGATAAGCTCACCTATGCCGGTAACACCAGTTCACTTAAATCCGTAGCCTCCAGCGAACGTTATATTTTTGAGAAAGCCGATATTTGCGACGCAACAAAAATGGCTGAATTGTTTACAACCTATAAGCCCGACGTAGTAATGCACCTGGCCGCAGAAAGTCATGTTGACCGATCTATTAACGGCCCAGGCGACTTTATTCAAACCAATATTGTCGGAACTTATACGTTGTTAGAAGCTGCCCGTTCGTATTGGACTGCTTTAGCGGCTGAAAAAAAAGCTGCATTCAGGTTTCACCATATATCCACAGATGAAGTATACGGTGACTTGCATGGCACAGACGACTTATTCACAGAAACCACAGCCTATGCACCTAGTAGCCCTTACTCGGCCAGCAAAGCAGGTTCTGACCATTTAGTTCGCGCCTGGCAACGCACTTTTGGTTTACCTACAGTGGTTACCAACTGTTCAAATAACTATGGGCCATTTCATTTTCCTGAAAAGCTTATTCCACTGATGATTTTAAATGCATTGGCAGGAAAGCCACTGCCAGTGTACGGCGATGGCAAACAAATACGCGACTGGCTTTTTGTCGAAGACCACGCCCGTGCTTTAGTATGTGTGGCTACTACAGGATTAATTGGCGAAACCTACAATATTGGTGGCCATAACGAAAAACAAAATATCGAAGTAGTGCACACCTTGTGCAGCTTATTAGAAGAGCTGGCTCCGCTTAAGCCTGCTGGAATTAACCAATACTCAGACCTTATTACCTATGTAACTGACAGGCCTGGTCATGATGTGCGTTACGCGATAGACGCTGGCAAAATTGAGCGGGAATTAGGCTGGGTGCCGCAAGAAACATTTGAAAGCGGTTTGCGTAAAACAGTGCAGTGGTACTTAACGAACAAAGACTGGTGGCAGGCTATTTTAGATGGCAGTTACCAGCAGCTGAATAGCTAAGCTGAAAAAAGCGGTTAAAAGGTTTAATTATGCAAACTATTGTATTACTGGCTCCTAACGGTCAGGTTGGTTTTGAAGTTGCTCGGGCTGTGGCACCTTTAGGGCAGTTGTTCACATTAAGCCGTCAAGACGTTGATTTTGCTGATACTCCGGCAGTAGCTGCCAAAGTTGCAGCTTTCAAGCCGACAGTAATTATTAATGCAGCAGCCTGGACTGCGGTAGATAAAGCTGAGGCGGAAAAGCAAGCCTGCGAACTGATAAACGTAGCATTGCCAGCCGCTTTAGCTGAGGTAGCTAACCAGTGCAACGCCTGGTTGGTGCATTACTCCAGCGACTACGTATACCCAGGCTATGGCACTACGCCATGGCAGGAAACTGATACCACAGGCCCACTTTCGGTATATGGCCAAAGCAAGCTGGATGGCGATTTAGCTGTTATTAAACACACAGATAAATATATTATTTTCAGAACCAGCTGGGTATACGCGGCGCGGGGCAATAATTTTTTACGTACCATGTTAAAACTAGCGCAGCAGCGCGAAGCCTTGAGTGTAGTGGCAGATCAAACCGGCGCGCCCACTCCTGCCAGATTAATAGCCCAGGTGACAGTGTTGGCTTTGCAACAGGTTTTGTTGCAGCAAGCAGAAGACGAAGCTGAAGCCATAAGGTCTTATGCCGGTATTTACCATTTGGCATCACAAGGCTACTGCAGCTGGTACGATTTTGCGGCGGAGATATTTCGATTAGCCCGTGACAGCGGTATGGTGTTAGCACTAAACGACCAACAGTTTAAAGCTATTGCCACTGTCGATTACCCAACTCCGGCTAAGCGCCCGCCAAATTCGCGTTTAAACCTGACCAAATTAGAGCAAACATTTAATTTGCAACTGCCAGAATGGCAGCAGCAACTTTATTTCACGTTTAATGAGCTTACTACTCACTAATATAAGGGACTATACAGAGTATGCGTAAAGGTATTGTATTGGCAGGAGGGTCTGGCACCCGGTTACACCCTATTACTTTAGGTGTGTCTAAACAACAATTGCCTATTTATGACAAACCCATGATTTATTACCCTATTTCAGTATTAATGCTAGCCGGTATTAAAGATATTTTAATTATTTCCACACCTGAAGATTTACCTGGTTTTAAAAAACTCTTGGGAACTGGCGAGCAGTTTGGTGTGGCATTTGAGTATGCCGAACAACCATCACCAGACGGTTTAGCCCAAGCCTTTATTATTGGTGAAGATTTTATTGGCCAAAGCAATGTGTGTTTAGTGCTGGGCGACAATATTTTTCATGGCCAACACTTTTCTGAGCAGTTAAAAAATGCCGCAGAACAGCAACAAGGAGCTACCGTATTTGGTTATATGGTAAACGACCCGGAGCGTTTTGGCGTGGTTGAATTTGACAGTAACGGCAAAGCTATATCTATTGAAGAAAAGCCAAAACAACCCAAATCAAACTATGCAGTAACAGGGCTGTACTTTTACGACAACGACGTAGTACAAATAGCTAAAGCTGTGCAGCCTTCCGAGCGTGGCGAACTGGAAATAACCAGTGTAAATAACGCTTACTTAGCGCGAGGTGACTTAAATGTAGAGCGCTTTGGCCGAGGCTTTGCCTGGCTGGATACAGGTACGCACGATTCATTATTAGAAGCGTCGCAATATGTACAAACCATAGAGCACCGCCAGGGGTTAAAAGTAGCTTGTCTGGAAGAAATAGCCTGGCGCAATGGTTGGATTAGCAACGAGCAGTTAATAGAGCGGGGCCGTTATTTCGGCAAAACTCAATACGGCCAGTATTTAATTAAATTAGCAGAGTTAGGTTTTTAATATGGACTATCAACCTTTAGCCATACCAGATGTAGTGCTGTTAACGCCAAAAGTTTTTGGCGATGAGCGTGGCTTTTTTATGGAAACTTTTCGTCACGACGAATTTATAAAACACTGTGGTAATTACAGCTTTGTACAAGACAACCACTCCAGCTCTGGCAAAGGTATTTTGCGTGGTTTGCATTACCAGCATAAGCAACCCCAAGGCAAGCTGGTGCGAGTCACTAAAGGCGAAGTATTCGATGTTGCCGTAGATATGCGTAAAAACTCTCCCACTTTTGGCAAATGGGTGGGCGAGTACTTAAGCGAAACAAATAAACGCTTAATGTGGGTACCACCAGGTTTTGCCCATGGTTTTGTTGTAACAAGCGATGTGGCTGAATTTCAATATAAATGCACTGATTATTATGCACCTGGCGACGAATATTCTTTGTTGTGGAATGATCCAACCGTAAACATAGTGTGGCCAGTTGACGAACATAGCCTTAAGTTATCAGCTAAAGATGCTGAAGGCAGAAACTTTGCTGATTGCCCATTCTTTAGTTAATGCCAAGAGAACCTGATGTTATGCCTGAATTACCTGTAAGCAGTGAGCTGAGCCAACACATTAATTTACTGTGGGCGCAGGGCAATAGCGAAATATTGGCTGCTTTAGATAGCGACGCTGTTGGCTTGTCAGAAAACGAACAAGCTTATATAGCAATGGCGCTGTTGCAACAAGGCAAGGCTACTGAGGCTCAGCTGATATTAACAGCACTGGTTGCAAAAGGTTTTGATAGACAAAGACTTGCTTCGTTATTACTGTCGGGCTGTAAAACCAGTTTATCTAATGCTTGTTACATTAACTGTGACGACGAAAAAGCAAAACGTTTTGCTTTTCAGGCCGTAGCCTTAACCGAACCAGAGCAGACGCAAAGCACAGTACTGCAACTTCGTGAAATATGGCAACAAAAGAGGCTGCATAAAGCTGGTGTAGAGTTTAGGGCCAAGCCACTGCAATATGCAGAATTCAGTATAAAAACCTTAAACCAGCTAAAACTATGCGACGCCTGGGCAGGCAATACGGTCAACACTGTTATTTTTCGTCATCATGGAGTGTTTAGCCATGCCGGTATGCAATACACCGCATTTTATGTTGATAAACATACGCTGCGTTTAGCGCAACGTAATCTGACGAATAACGAACTTCGATTTGCCGATATTACAGGCAATTACAATATCAAAGATGCTCATAACAGTATCAGTTTAGGTATGGATCGTAACGGCTACATACACATTAGCTATGACCATCATGGAACTCAGCTTAAATACAGGCGTAGCTTAAAACCTTACAGTATTGATGGTTTTAGCGATGAACTGGAAATGACAGGGCAACGCGAAGCTAAAGTCACTTATCCTGCGTTTATAATGCAAATGGCCGATGAGCCAATGCAATTACTCTATCGTGATGGTAACCATCAAAAAGGTTCTGCGTACATTAAGCATTACTGCGAAACTGAGCAACGCTGGATTGATACCGAAAGTGCAATTTTATCTGGAGAAACCAATCAGCCCTGGACCAGCAATGCCTACTGGAACCACCCAGTACTTGATAGTGAAGGCAACGGCCATCTTAGTTTTGTATGGCGAACTCATCATATTGGTGAACAACAACAAATCAATAATATGAATATTTGCTACGCCAAAACCTATGATAATGGCAAAAATTGGTACTCATCCAATAACAAAATTTTTAAACTGCCTATTACTCAAGTGAATGCCGAAGTAGTATGGCCAATATCACCAGCAAGTAACCTGATTAACCAAACCAGTATGGCGACAGACAGTAAAAACCGGCCGCATATTGTGTTTTACGCAAATGACGAAAATGGCATAGTTCAGTATCAACATCTGTGGTTTAATGGTGACAAATGGCAACATCAAATTATCTCTAACCGCACCGAAGCATTTGATTTATGTGGTGGTGGTACTTTGCGTATTCCCATATCACGACCGGAAATAGTAATAGATAAGCAAGACAACCTCTTTGTTATTTACCGCGGTGATATTACCGGTGACTGTATGGCTGTATTGTGTTTAAAAGCGCCCCATTACCATTATGAACCCGCAAACCAACAAGTTATCTTTTCAGAGCCACTAGGCTTAGCTGAACCTGTAATTGACAGATTACGTTGGCAGCAAGACCAAGTTTTAAGCCTATTAGTACAATACAATGACCAGCCTAACCATGATCTTGGCCATGCCAGTGTGGTAAAGCCTATTTACTTGATAGATATAGTATTTAGCGAATAAACATTTTTTGGTTTTAAGTTTAAATGAGTGAGATTAAACATGGCAGTGAATGCAAAGGAACCGCAAATAGCAGGACGCGTTGAACAAACATTTTTATCATTAGGTAATACGGCGTTAAATTCAAAAGACTATAGCTTAGCTGTTTCGTTATTTAAGCGGGCGCTAGAGCAAACTCCAGCACTGGCAAAAGTGATTGAGTTTAATATCCGTTTTGCTCAATCAAAATTAAATAACCTATTTCCTAAAGACTGTTCTGCTTTGGTTGGAAAAAGTGATGTTAGTTTAGCTGCTGATATTTATAGTATTAACAGCGAAAATGCTGTCGTAGATATTGTTGTTCCTGTTTTTAACGCTCTTGAGGATGTGCAGCGTTGTTTGGATGCAATTAACCGCAATACTGATGGGTTTACGGTAAATGTTTATATAGTGAACGACGGTTCGGACATGCCAACAACTGAATGGTTAAGGGCCTTTTGTAAAAATAAACCTATGTTTGTTTTAACTGAAAATGATAAAAACAAAGGCTACACCCCAACTGTTAATGTTGGGCTGCGCCAGTGCAAAGGTGATTATATAGTGACCCTCAATAGCGACACTATAGTAACCAAAGGCTGGCTAACAGGTTTGGTGCGTTGTTTTAAAACTAATGCAGAGTTTGGTGTGGTAGGGCCTTTGTCAAATGCCGCCAGTTGGCAAAATGTACCCATATTACTGGATGAAAATAACCAGTTTGCGGTTAACGAGTTGCCACAGGGGTGGAACGCAGATGATATGGCTGTACTGGTAAGTGCTGCCAGTAAAAGGTATTACCCGCAGGTGCCTTTTGTAAATGGCTTTTGTTTTATGATTGCGAAAGCTGCGTTTGATAAAGTGGGCTTATTAGACGAAGAAACCTTTCCAACAGGTTATGGTGAAGAAAATGACTACTGCATAAGGGTTGCACAAGCAGGGTTTAAGTTGGCAATTTGCGACGATACTTATGTATTCCATGCAAAATCAAAGAGCTTCGGTCATGAAAAACGTAAACAGTTGTCAAAAGTAGGCTCGGATGCATTAAAAGCTAAACATGGTAAAGATAAGGTCAATGAGCTCGCTGGCCAGATCCGGGATATGACAGTATTTAATGATATACGCCAACAGGTGCGGCAAGCCTTAACCAACGCCGCCAATAGTTTTACTAAAGATCCATTGTTAAACAGAATTTTATTTTTGTTACCCGTATCGGGCGGTGGCGGTGGTGTACATTCTATCGTACAAGAAACTATGGGTATGCGGCGCATAGGCGTACGGGCAAAAATTGCGGTGCCGAAAAAACATCGACATAAATTTATTAAAAAATACGAAGATATAGATGTTGTAGAGGACTTATTTATAGGGTTTGAACCTCACGAACTTGGTGATTTGTCCAAAAAATTCGACGTTATTGTTGGTACTATTTATACCTCGATGAAATTGGTCAAAGAGGTGGTGGACATTAATCCGGAAATTCAGCCTGCATACTATATACAAGACTATGAGCCTTTTTTCTCCGAGTTAGGTTCGTCCGCATGGCAAGAAGCGAGAGACTCTTATACTTTGCTGCCTAATGCCATACTGTTTGCTAAAACAGACTGGATTTGCCAAAAAGTACATGAAGAGCATGGCGTGCAGGTGCGTAAAGTGTCTCCCAGTATTGACCACGATGTATACAAACCCGACCCGTTAGCTAAGACGCATTCTGGGTTAGAGGCTAAAATAGTGCTGTCAGCTATGATTAGGCCAAAAACACCACGCCGTGGTGCAGAGCGGACCATGTCCTTGTTAAAACGGGTTTATGACCATCTTGGTGACAAGGTCCATATTGAGCTGTTTGGTTGTGCAGATGAAGACCCATTATTTCAGCAGCTAGAGCGGGGCTTTAAATATAATAACAACGGAGAGCTAACACGCTTAGGTGTAGCAGCAGTACTGCAAAAGTCAGACTGTTTTATCGATTTATCTGACTATCAGGCGTTTGGCCGTACAGGGTTAGAAGCAATGGCGTGTGGAGCATTTTCTATGCTTACTAAATTTGGTGGTATCTATGAATACGCGGTCGATGGTTATGATTCCTTAATTATTAATCCATTTGATGAGGACGAATGTTTTAATAGGTTGATTTCATCAGTTACACGTAATGATGTATTGGCAAGACTTAAGGCTAATTCTTTGATGAAGTCAGCCAACTTCTCTGTGCACAAAGCTGCGGTTAGTGAAGCTATAGAATTAATTAGGGGTTATGTGTGATAAATTTGCTGTTTTTGACTTATGCTGATAAAAAATATGAACAATTTGCCATACCGTATGTCTGGTTTGCTTTAATAAATAATCCTGATTCGTTCGTTGAGATAAAACTTGAGGATGAGATCGGGTTTAGAGCTAGATATAAAGATGCTTTAGTTGTTTTGAGTAATTACTTTGAAAATCAGTATGCTTTTACTCAGTCTGTATTTTCAACTAATGAAGTTATCCCAAATACTATCAGGTTTTTAGAAGAACCTAGTGTTCAGGCTAAGTATATATATATTGGCGATATAGATTTATTAGTTTTTGATGATGTATTAGGTGTTCATACCAGCTTCATAGATAAATACTCATTACCTTTTAGTAATATTGTTCGAGATCCATTTGCTGAAAAGCCAAGATTGTCTGGCTTACATTTCTGTAGCTTTGAGAACTATTATCCGAAGCCAGATCTGAGCGACCTAGATTTGAAAAATGAAAATGATGAGCATGTCCTTTATCTTTACATGATAAGAAAAGGGTTTTCCCCTGACCCATTGTTTCGTGAGCGGCCAGAGTGCGGCATTCATTTATCATTAAACCGAGACCCAGCAGGACGCACGACAGGACCAAATGCAGGGGAATTTAACGCGCGAAAAAGCTTAGCTTGGGGCGGTAGTCAATATTGGCTTAAATTCAAACAGCAAATAGCAGATAAGCGTTTTGCTGAGCTACTGTCGCATTTAAATGTTGAGTTTAAGTTTATACTTCTATGCTTAGAGTCAATAGCTAATGATAAGTTTGATGAGTTGCATTGGTTATCGTTAAATCACTCAATTGATAAAAGGTTGTTGTTGAGTAAGAGTGAGTATTCTTTGGCACAGTTTAATACTGAAAGAGATTTTTTAATAAAAAATAAAAATTTTGGACAAGCAGAGTCTTTGACGAGGGAGGCTGTAATTATATGGCCGAATAACGTTGACGTATTGAGGAAGCTATCCTGGATACTTATGTCAAACAATAAGATCTCAGAAAGTGTTGCCGTTCTTAATAGAATAATTTGTCTGCCTGGTGGTCTTACGTTTTTGAAGAGTTGGGACTTCGTTAGGAAGAACCAGAAAAATATTTCGAGCATAGGTCTTGATGGAGAGATCTTAGTAAAAAGAGTTTTAGATTAAATGTTGCTAACAGAGTTAGTTTATGAGGATGAATTCATCAAGGTTTTCTTTACTGAGAATACATCCAATGTTGCGGTGATAACATTTGCACCACTTAACTTTTATGAGTCCAAAGCCCAACGTTACTGGGGGGAGTCATTAGCATTTAAGACTGGTAACTCATTTATAGGGGTCATAGCAAAAAGTAAGAATTGGTATCCTTGTTCTTCAATCAATAACTCACTCAGTATCATTCTTGAATTATTAAGTAAATACGATTTCAAGTTTACTTTTGGTACATCCATGGGTGGGTATGCAGCTATAAAGCATGCGGACAAGTTGAAAGTTGATTTTGTATTGTCATTTTCACCTCAATACACTATTAACCCCTGTGTATTTGGCGATTACGACAAAAGGTTTATTGTTCATTATAATGAGTCTTTGAATTTTGGTATGGAGATATCGGCAGATGATTGTTCTAAACGAGGTATTGTTTTTTACGATAGGTTTTACAGAGAAGATAAGTTACATATTGAGAAAATCGCTGAAAATGTATCTAATTTAAGTTTTTGCTCCCTTAATTTTACGGGACATTTTCCAATCGAAATTTTTACAGGAAGCTCTGTTTTTCAGCGTACAGTTAAAAATATTATGGATTACGATATTCAAAGTATTTGTGAATTTTCGCGAGAAAAGCGTAGGGTATCATCAATAAGAGTTTCTACTTTAGCTTCAGTAGTGGCTTTGAAAAGACCGATGTTGGCTCATGATATTGCTTTGAAGTATCGAGAGCAAATTTCAGAGAACGGCTTATTTAATTTTTACCTTTCAACTGCTATGAATTATAAAAATAAAAATGATTTTGGTCTGGCAGTTTTTTTTTCAAATCTGGCACTAAGGGCTAAACCTGAAAATTCAAATGCAATTATTCTGCTTTGTAATAGTCTAAATACGTTGGGTTTTAGTGATGTTGCAAAGACGCGTCTTAAACATTTTTTGATCCAAAATCAGAATGATGCATTTGTTTATAATGCATTGGCTGGTGTGTTGATCGGCCTTAAGGAGTTTTCTGAGGCGATTAACTGTTTAAAGAAGGCAATTTCTATTTTGCCACACCAAGACTTCTTTAAAAGATTAGTTCGCGTTTCTAATGCAAATAAACTTTATGAAACAGCCGATTTCTACACTCTGCAATTTGCTGAGACGTTTCCTCATTCGCCGGAAGCAAGTGTATTTCTCGATTCAATGCGTTCTCGTTATACTAATGTTAGGTTTTCTAATTGATTATCAATGTTTTATTATTTGCAATGCATTTATAGTTCCCTTTTGGCATATAGGCTGCCAGGTTTAGCTTTTGGCATTCTATATGAGATTGCGTGAGTCAGTATCAGATGTAGAGCAGGTGCAAAAATACTTTCACTATTCATTTGCGCTCCTTTGTTTTGCTGAGTTTTTACATACAGAGTGGCGAAAATAGTTTAAGGGAGCTGCTCCTAAACTGTGTGCTTAGGTTGTGTAAAAAACTACAGTTTCAGTCTCAAAAAGTTGTAAAAGGGTAACTATGCAGGGACTTTCTTTGGCTGAAGGCAACGCCCTGTTTAATCAGGGGGAGTTTGCTGAGTCGATACACTGTTATATTAAAGCCGCCCAAGTTGAAGAGTTAATTAGCAGTTGTGAAATCAATATTTCACGCGCTAAGCTGATGCGTGCAAAGCAAAAAAATGCTCAAAATCAGAGTGTTGCTGTTGCAGCCTGGGATTTGAGCCACAATGCTGCAGGGCGTGCCGTTACTTTGCTGGAGTTATACCGTTTTGGCGGTGTTTCTGCTGAGCTGATAGGTTGTGTGTTTAAACCGGAACGTGGTATTTGGCCCCCTGTGCATTATTTATCTGAACTTACTCATAGTTTTAACTTTGGTGAAAGTGAGTGTTTTTTAGACGATTGTTTGCAGTTTGTGTTGCAGCACCCGTACGACATAGTTCATTTGTCTAAACCCCGTATTGTGAATTTGGTATTAGGCTTTATTTATAAAGCAGTGTGGGGCAGTAAAGTGATTATGGATGTAGACGATGAAGAACTGGCTTTTATAGAAGAAGAGCTGCCACTTTCCTTTGCTGAATTTGAGGCTAAATCCTTTGCTTCCTTGCCGCTGGATGCGGCACCCTGGACTCAATTGGCGGTAGGTTCTGTTGCATTATTTGACGCTATTACAGTGTCTAACCCTGCGTTACAGGCTAAATACGGCGGCCTTATTATTCCTCATGTGCGTAACGAAGCTGTTTTCACTAAGGCAGTTACACATCGGCTACGAGTCAGGGCCTCTTTAGGTGTTACAGCGGAAGACAGGTTGCTGGTTTTTGTGGGTACAGCGCGTAAGCACAAAGGCTTATTGGAAACCGCTGCTGCATTAACTCAGTTAAATAGCAAAACAATTAAATTTTTAATAGCCGGTGATTTTCCAGACAAAAACTTAAAACAGCAGTTGCAGCAGTTTAGTAATGTAGAATTTTTATTTGTTACCGGGCCTTCGTTAGAAGATATGCCTGCGTTGGTTAGTGCTGGAGATATTTGTGTTTTATTGCAAGACCCGCAAAGCCTTGTTTCGCAATTTCAGCTACCAGCTAAATTAATAGATGCTTTGGCTGCCGGGCTGCAGGTATTTATTACGCCAACTGCAGCTACGCAGCATATTGTGGATGCCGGAGCTGCAGTTGCAGTTACTTCCGAGTCTCTTGCTGAAGCATTAAAGCTTTATTTACAACAGGACAAACCAGTCAATGATACTGGTTCAGCTTATTTTTCGACTCATTTGAGTATGGCTGCTAATTGGCCGCAGCTAAACGCATTGCTAACAAAGCATGTCAGCGCATCGGCCTTGAACCACAATTTAAAAGGCGTATTAAAACACCTTACTTTCAAGCCTGATATTTTTTCTTTTGTTAAACAAATGGCACTGATGGTAAGGTAGTACAAAATATTGTTTTTTATAGTAATTCGAATATGTTTTACCGCCGATCTGGGGTGAAAATCTGTACGGTCGGGCGTTGTGTCCGCCCGTCTAATGATACAGCGGCGTGATATTGGCAAATATACCGTGGCGCAGATGGACGGGCCGGGACTGTAGGGGCGGGTCTTGTACCCGCCCGTCTATTGATACCGCGGTGTAATATAGGCAAATACGCCGCCGTAAAGATGGAAGGGCCGGGACAAGCCACGGCCCCTACGGTTAAAATTGGATATGAATTAAAACGGATATTTATATAAAAATCCGTAGGGGCGGGCCTTGTGCTCGCCCGTTTAATGATACCGCGGTGTTGTATTGCAAATACACCGTGGCACAGATGGACGGGCCGGGACAAGCCGCGGCCCCTACATCATACTTTAGGAAAATAGGCATGCCCACAGCTCCTTTGAGCGACTCTGGTTTACTGCATTTTGCAAACAAAGCATTTAAGGATGAGTGTTATGGCATAGCGGCGCAGCTTTATGTTTGGCTGCAGTATTGCTACCCTCAATTTGCACATCTTTGGACGTACAACCTAAAACGTGCAAATGAACTAAGGTTGGATACGCCAAATAATAGCGTCATTCATTTGGTCGTGTGGGTAGATGACTTGGCAACTATTGAACTGCTAAAGCAACTGCCAGCATGTTGCCAACTTTGGTTATACCCTTCGTCTGAGCGTGTGGCGGGTCAACTGGCCTCTCTGAAAATGCCTTCTGGCGTTAAGTGTTGTGAGGTTGCCGTAACGCCCTGGCTCAGCCTGAAAGCCTTTTTTCAACACTGCGATACAGCGAAGTTAGCTGACTTGGCTTATTTTTGCCGATTAAGCCAACTAACTGAATTGCAGCAGTTTTGGTCTTTGGTGGCTCAGAGTTGGTTGTATCAGCACGTTGTTTTTCAAAGCCCCGATGGTATTTCAAAAATTCAGTCGCTTGAAACCGCACATGCATTGGTTGTGCCTCAGTTACTACTGGCACACAAATTTTTTCGTATCTGTAAGCCAGAAGATTTAAGTGCCTTTTTATCTGGTCTGAACTATGTTGGCCTGAAATCTTGGTCGGCAGATGGCGCGCCAATAAGACAGCAATCAAAGGCGTTGCTGAGCGTCACTGAAGAACAAGAGGCTGCACTGATCTCTGATTGGAACTCAGCTCAGCCGTCCGTGAAAGCAGGGCTGGTTATTTTACTTGAACGGCGCGTAGATACGGCAGCACTGATTAGCAGCTTGAAGCAGTTATCTACAGTGTCCAAGTTAGAACTTTGCCTGCTTGTTGCAGAACCCAAGTTACTGTTTGGCGATGCAGAGTTGTCAGACTGGGTGACTCAGAGTGGTGCAGTACATCATCTTCAGGTGTCAGGAGAAAAAGGCGAGTTTTATAAAGACAGCAAAGAGTATATGAAACGCCTGGCAGGGGAGCTTTGGCTGCTTTCGCAAGCTGATACCCTTGTTGACCACAGCTGTTTATTTTTACGTTGTTACGGTGCACATACTGTGTTTCAAGGCGTGGACCTAACAAACAAAATAATGTTACTTGATAAGGCGAGTTTGTTTCGGACAATGCTCAAGTGCACAAGTTTTTATCAGTTGTTGGCTCATTTGGTCGGTAAAGAGCTGTTAGCTTACCCTGATCACCCTCTGGCCACACAAGCCGATATTTTTATTACTAAGGCTGGACTTAGTCGATTCGGAGGTTTAGATAGGTTTAGGCAACAAGCTGTTGTATGGGGAAACACAGCGGTTGCACAAGCCAATCATTTCTGGGTTTTGGATGATACTGCCGGCCAAGGCAAGCCCGGTGATTTGTGCAGTTACATTCAGGATAAAGTGATTACTGAAGATGGATTTTTGTTTTTATTTGATCTGGTTCCTGCACCAGCCAACACAACCGCTTACCAAGGCGTAGCACACCAGAATCATTGGTTGTTGCCACGTTGGTTAATAACTGGCCGAAAAGTCGCTTTCACTGCGCCTAGTCACGAAGGATCGGCGCAAGCTGTGTTTGTGATGTCTAATTACAATAAATCTGCTCACTTAGCCTCAAGTGTCGTTTCTATCGCTTTGCAGTCTTATGCTGCTATTAAATTGTGTGTAATGGACGATGCCAGTACTGATGATTCTATTGCCACGTTAAAACGGCTCACTACTTTATTTGCTGACAATCATTGGCTGGAACTGTTTTTCAGCTGCGAAAATAAAGGCACTTATTGGCAACGAAACCAGGCTATTTTGGCTCATCAGCAAGAGCACACTATCTATCTGGTGAATGACTCTGATGATATGAGCTGTGCACAACGAGCCTGGATGCAGTCGGCCTGGATACAATCAAATAGCCCGGATTACTGTATTGCGGATATTGTCAGAATAAATAGCACAAGCAATATGCTGCAGATGGATAAAGAGGTAGAGCGATATGGCACAGCGTCTTTTGCTGCATTGAGCAGTATTCATAAGCACTATGGTTATTTCGAAAATTTAAAAAAAGGTGCTGACACGGAATTTATTGAGCGAATAGTCAAGTTTGCGCCAAATTCTTCCTCCGCTCGTTTGCGTTATCCTGTGCTTTATCAGAGCTTTATTAATAACAACCTTACCAATGATATCTACCGTATTGATGAGCGGCAGCAGGTACTTAATCAGGATATAAGTGCCCGTAGCCCATATATGGAATTATTCCGCGATCGCCATAGTAGACTGGGGAAGTTCGAGTTACCTCTTCTATTTACAGCCGGGCAATGGCATTTTCCTGAGTCGTATTTTGAAAAGCTTCCTGAATTTTTGATTGCAAGGCAAAGCCGGAAAGGTCCGGTTTTACATGTAGAACAAATCCTTTCGCAGCAGAGTTGGCTGACTAATAGCTTCGACACAGTGAAAGGTGTTTCTGCTACTGCTTCCGCTACTGGTTTGTCATTAGAGTCAAGATTGCAGGATAAGCAGCATGCGTACCTGATGTTGCAGCAGCCAATCCATGATGTACTGCCGGTTAATACGGAAGAAAGTAACGTTTTATTGAAAGTGGTGGCGCAAGGACAGCTTAGTGTTTCAGGCGTTTTAATTTATTACGATGGAGAAGGGCGCCAACTTCATCACCAGTTTTATTGGCTTAACGAGCCAATGCCAATCGAAGTTCCAGCAAATTGCAAACGAATAAGCTTTGGCTTCAGAGTGCAGGGGAGTGGCTTTGTTGTTATAAAAGAAGTTATAGTACAGCGCTATGACTGAAGGTTTTTTTACCTTTTTTTTAAGGCAACAGTGGGCCAAAGCAGCAGTGTCTGAACTTGCTTTAGCGGAGTGTATCTTTCATGTTTGGCGCTTTTTTTTCTTTTCTTAAGCCTTCCTCAGCACAAAAACAAAAAGCCGCTTCTGGTGTTGTGAAATGCATTTCAGAACAACGATTACTTGACCCCGTCTGGTATCAAGCTTTACAGCATGTAGGAACCAATGCACCTCATATAAGCCAGGATCCGTACCAGTATTTTCACACCATGGGATGGAAGCAAGGTGATAGCCCTTCAGCCTGGTTTGACACCAAGTGGTACCTGAATACTTACCCTGACGTAGCTCAGGCTGGCATTAATCCGCTATTGCATTATGCGCTGCACGGTGCTGCGGAGGGGCGGCCATTGAGCGGGGTTTTACGTTGGTTTGGCCAGTTGCCTGCGTACCAGTTTGTGCGGCCAAGCGAGCAGTTTTTTGTTGTAGTGCCTGTGATTGGCGGATTGCTTGAGCACAAACTGCAGTTGTTATTTCAGCAGTACGATAGAGTAAAACTAAATAAACCTTCAGGTCTCTACTGGTTGCAGTGTTTTGACGCAAACGGAGTTCAGATAGTACAAGGTGTTACCGGCTTAACCTGGTCGGACGAATTGGCAGTTTGGTATCGTTATTTAGTACAGCAAAGTGCCGATAATTTAAAAATGGACAGTTTTAATTATCAGTTGCCTGCTAATACCAGCTACGTGCATATAGGCATCAAGCCATGGCGTGGCGCTTGTTTTGAAATGCGCAATCAAGCTGGTTTTGTCATGCAAAAGCCTAAGGCAATTTCGGCTGTTAAGGTGGAACAACCCCCTGTGGTGTTAAAGGCGGCGAACGAGCTTAGCGTCGCTGTTATTTTGGATGAGTTTAGTTTTAACAGTTTTAAAAACGAATTTAACGCCATTGCGCTCACCCCGGAAAATTGGCGTCAGCAGTTTGAACTACATAAGCCTGATTTGTTTTTTTGCGAGTCAGCCTGGTCGGGTGAAGATTCGTTACAAAGGCCGTGGAAGGGCAAAATATACGCCAGTAGCAATTTTGCCCGGGAAAACAGAAGCGTTTTGCTGGAGATATTAAGCTATTGCAGGCAACAAGGTATTGCAACTTTGTTTTGGAATAAGGAAGACCCAACTCATTACACCGACCGCAAGCATGATTTTGTCAAAACTGCAGCCTTGTTTGATTATGTGTTTACCTCGGCTGCGGAGTGTGTAGAGGCATATCGGCAGGACTATAAGCTCCAACACGTTTTTGCGCTGCCTTTTGCAACAAACCCACTTTTGTTTAACCCCTTAGCTTCTGGTGCGCGCAGTACTAAAGTTGTATTTGCTGGTAGTTGGTATGCCAATCATCTTGAACGCTGCGAGGTGATGGAACAAGTGCTGGATGCTTTGCTGGCTTCTGGCTATCAGCCAGAAATTTATGATCGCTATTATGGCGACAACGATCCTTTGCATCTGTGGCCCGATAAATATCAGCCTTATATCCGGCCTGGTTTGCCTCATACTCAAATGCCAGCCGTGTATAAGTCGTCAGTACTGGGGCTTAATTTTAATACTGTGACTGAATCCTCAACTATGTTTGCCCGCCGGGTGTTTGAACTTATGTCTTCTCATACCTTGGTGGTGTCGAATTATGCCAAGGGTGTTGCAGAAATGTTTGGCGATTTAGTGGTTTTTGCAGATAAAAACCCTGATCGTCTTGGTGCTTTATCCGAAGTTGAAATAGACCATATCCGTGATCAGGCTTTGCAATTGGTGCTGGCAGAACACACTTATGCTAAACGTTGGCGCTATATGCTGCAGTGTATTGGTTTTCAGGTAAAAGCTGATAACGAAGGCATCACGCTGGTTAGCCAAATTAGTAATGATGCAGAGGCCATGGCTGCGATCAGCTATTTTGAGCAACATTTTAGCCGCAGCCCTGATTGTAGTTTGTTATTGGTGGTGTCGGCTAAAGTGCCCGATATTGAAGTGGCGGCTTTTTACCAAAACTATAATCGTTTTGGTATTACTGTAACTGCTGAAAGTTTTATGCAAAAACACGCGATGGCGGCTAAGTACAAGCCTATTCAAACGCCGTATTTTTTGCTTTTTAATGCCAGTAAGGTGATTGACGGTTCTTGGTTGCAGCTTGCTAAACTGCATCTTTGTTATCAAACTGACTACCCGTTAACACCTTATTCCACTAAAAAATATCAGCTTGAAACTGCAGTGTCTGGCGCCACTTTACTGGCGCATTCCGGTTTGTTTATTCGTTTGTATCAGGCGCGGCTTGCGGGTGAACCCATAGTGGCTTATGCCGTTTGAGGTGGTGGTGTTTTTTCTGAGGCTTGCATACTGAGGCCGCTTAGGTATAACTCTTAGTCAGAGTGCGTTGAAACTAATAACGATGAAATGAGCTAAATGGATATTTCAGTAATAGTGCCCAGCTTCAATGCTGTGGGCAAAATGGAGCGGTGTTTAACTTCGTTAAGAAATCAGAGTTTTTCGGCAGAACGCTACGAGGTTATTTTTGTGGACGATTGTTCTGTTGATGGAACCTTTGCCTACTTACAACAACAGGCTGTAACAGAGCCACATTGGCGGGTTTTGCAGCTGCCGCAAAACAGTGGTTCACCTTCACGACCAAGAAATCTGGGCACAGCACAGGCCAGAGGCGACTATGTGTTTTATCTGGATTGCGACGATGAAATTCTTCCTGATACTTTAGAGCTGCATTATGCTCATGCAAAAGCGACGAATGCTTGCATAGTGCGGGGCTACTTGTTGTCAGATGACGGCAAGGCGCAGCAGCCGGAAAATAGGGTAACCGACTGGTCTGAGGCTACAAACTTACCCAGTCGCATTGCAAAGATTATCGGCAAGCAAAGTTCCACTGTACCCAGCCTGATCAAACGCTCTTTGTTACAGAGCCACTCTATTTATTGGCCCGAAGATATTAGGGTAGGTGAAGACTCAATTTTTTTAGCGACGCTGCTTTTGCACTGTACGCAAATAGAGTATTTGGATCATCCAACTTTTATTTATAACCGAAGGGCCTCTTTCAAAGCGTCCAGTACGCAAGAGTATGGCAGCCGAGAGCTGAATAACCATTTGCTGGTGTGGCAACGTGTTATTGATGTTATGGCTGGTATTGGCATTGACTATATAACGCTAAGGTTGAGGGTTGGCTTACAAACGGCAATCAAAGGTTTAATTTTTAGAAACAAAGGCGATGTTTCTGAGCAGGATTTTAATCGATTTGCCTGTTTTATTCAGAAGTATGAAGCGGCAATATCCAGCCATAAATTTGCTGCTAATGTTCAGAGTGTTTTAAATAGCCTTAAAAGCGGGAGTTTTATAGCTTTTAAAGCGAGCTGCAAACCCAGATTGTTAATCGCCGGGCACGATCTTAAATTTATTTTGCCAGTACTGCCACAACTCCAACAAAGATATCAAATTGAAGTGGATGAATGGCTTGGGCATGATGCTCATGATGCGGCCAAGAGTGAAAAGTTATTGCAGTGGGCCGATTATATTTGGTGTGAATGGTTATTGGGTAATGCAGTTTGGTATGCAGAGCGCAAAAGTTCGCACCAAAAACTGGTTGTTCGGATGCATCGTTTCGAATTGGGCCGGGATTTTGGCGATAAACTGAAGGTTGAGAATGTAGATGCAGTATTCGCGGTATCTGTCTTGTTTTTCGAACGTTTGCTGGAACGTTTTCCAAATATTCCACGACAAAAAGTACGGTTACTGCACAACTATGTGGATACAGAAGATTACCAACAGGTGTGTGCTCCAGAGCGTTTTTTTAACCTGGCGATGATAGGTATTGTTCCTTACCGTAAGGGTTTCCATCATGCGATCAATTTGCTGCAGAATTTAAAGCAACATGATCAGCGTTACAGATTAAAAGTTTTTGGCAAAGGCCCACGGGACATACCCTGGCTGAGTAAACATCAGGATGAAATGGAGTATTACAGGCGCTGCGAAGACATGATTGCTAGCTATGGTCTGGCAGATAGCATCGACTTTTTGGGGCATTGTGACATTAAGCGGGCTTTGGCTCAGCAACAAGTTGGCTTCGTATTGTCGTTAAGTGAAGACTCACCAGGGTTTCCTGGGCCTGAGAGTTTTCATTTGGCGGTTGCAGATGGTTTTGCCGCTGGCGCTGAAAGTATGATATTGAGTTGGGCTGGTGCGGAGTATGTATATAGTGAAAATTTTATTTATAGTTCGTTAGAAGACATAAAAGAACGAGTTTTAAATAATCGTTTATTAACCAATAATGCTAGCCTGATTGTGGAAGGCAAAGAATTAATGCAGCGCTATTCAGTACAAGTTTTTTGTAGCGTTATACAAGAGATTTTTTAAGGATATATTTATGTCAGTATTTATAGCGAGATTCTCTATGGATAGCGTTCCTGGTCAAAGAATAGTGCCTGCAGACTTCTTAAACAACTTACCATTCAAACCAATAGATCATAATTATGTTGAGGTTAAAAATGGAGAGCTTATTTGTTTTAACTACGGTGTAGCATTAGAGAGAAAAATTGTTAATAACAAAGACAGCTATTTGCTTGTTCAAGGTGCTGGTGACCTAGATCTTGAGACTAGAGTTCACGATAGTTTTTTTAATAAGTTACCGTTGAGTATAAATCGATTTCCAGAGCCATTCTGTGCTCTAATGTTAAGCGAAAATAACTTGACATTTTCTACAAGTTTTTGCGGTGTTGACCCAATATTCTATTTGTTAGACGGCAGAACTATATATGTCTCTAATCGGCATAATTTGCTTGGTAGATTTATTTTAACTAAAAGTTTTGAGAAAAAATCTTTTATTTGGATTGTTGGTCGTAATCATATATCAGATACTGATACTTACTGGAGAGATTTAAAGAAGGTTGAACCTTCAAATACTTATTTTTTTGATGGGGATTTGACTTCATTTTCAGCTGAAAATTATTTCGCATTAAATTTATCTAGACATGATGTAGTAGATAAAATAGAAGATTTTGCAAATTCTTTTAATAAGTCGATAGCAATTTCACCTGTCAAGAAGAGACTATGGCTAAGTGGTGGTAAAGATAGCAGAGCGATATTAGGGTTAATATCTAAGGATAATCTTAGTAATTTTGATTTTGTAACTCACGGTGAAAGTTATAGCCCAGATGTTATGTCTTCGAAGGATGTGTCTAATTTTCTCGGCGTAAGCAATCAGCATGTAATTAATAATGTTAATATCGGAGAGGGGGCTATTGATATTTATAAAAGATTAGCTGTCGATTTAGCATGGTGTTTTAGTGGGAACTCATTTGCTGACTTGAAGATGTTTTATAACAATAAAAACTTATTAGTAGTTGGTGGGCATGAAAACGGATTTAAGTCGAAAAGTAATAAACTTGATTTAAAAGAATATGTAAATTCACGGAAGTACTGGGTTGATAGTTTTGGTATTTTAACTAAAGAATATTATGTTCATCAATACGAATATTATAAAAAGACACTTTATGATGTACTGCAGTATTATCCAAAATCAAGATTTTCTCAAGCTGAGAGCGTTCATTTCAGAAATTCAACATATCTGGCATCTGCTTTGTCTAGTTGTCATCTCGGTACGTCTGAGATTCATCCTTTTTTAGACGGAAGGATGTATGAATTACTCGTTGGTGTAGATGACCAAATTTTAGAGAGTCAATTCATACACTATGTTATGACTACTAAACAAAATACTGATCTTGCAGGAATATCTTATGCAAATGATAAATGGCCAACGGATCTTCGTGATTGGATCGGAACTCAAAATTATGACCGTGTCAGTTCGAAAAGACCATATGAATTTAAAAAGTATTTTCCTTCGCAAAAAGGTTTTGGCTTACATGGATGGAGGCTACAGCTGGTAAGTTTAAGCAAAAATTTTGTAATAAATTATTATACGGATAATGCTTCCTTTTTTGACTTTATAGACTTCGGAAGGTTACACGAGCTTAGCGAAAAAACTATCGACAGCTTTGTGTTAAAAGATATTTATTTTTGGCTTTCGTTGTTGAAAGCTGCTCTTATTCATTATTTTGATAAGAAAATACTTTCATTTGATTCAGTCGAAGATGTTGCCTTGGAAATAAAAAACGTCCTAAATTATCAAGGGAATGCCTTTTTTAAGGGAACAGCAAGTGAAGATGTAATTAATATTCTAAAGCTTAAGAATAAAGCTTTAGAGGACTGTGTAGCTAACCAGGAACACCTAATTAGATATTTTGAGGAGGGCGAGAATGATGCACTATCTTCAAAAGTTGATGTAAAGATGCTAGCTGTGCTTAGTGCCAATGAACTAGAAACTCGTTTGTTAGCTAATTTCTACAAGAAACTTGAAGGAGAGATGGTTTTAGATTCTATAGATGCTAATTATGTTGGTAATGTTATATTTTCTTGTAAGCTAATTACACAATCTGGTCAACAAAATAAAGCACTAATATTCTTTAAATGTGAGAAGGGGGTAGTTAAATCTGATAGCCTCATTTGGTCTGATGCAGGGTTTTATTACAAGTATCTAGAGACAAGAAACTTTTATAACGAGATAAAAATCGCTGTTCATTTATCTTCCTCGGCGGAAAAAATTATCATAGGTGTTAGGCCTTGGTATTCTGATGCAACAATTTTCTTGAAAGATACTATTCTGGTATCGTAAGGTTACAATAAAGTGATTGAAAAGAAATTAAATGTTGGGGCTGTATATTTGAAGTGTTAACAAGATCATAATTTTGTAACTATAAAAGGGGTAAGCAATTTAGAACCGGAAGCGTTAATTACAAGAGAGATTGCAGTTTTCTCAGGCAACCGAATCAATGTTGTTTTGGTTGATGATGTGGAATCAGAGATTGATAAAGTATGGCGCGTTCAGTTTCTTTTGCATCCTGATGTGTCCTTTGCTATCAGGGCGGGGGCTGTCGACCTGAAATGTAAAGGTGTTACAGTCACTTTAATATTTTCTGTTAGTGATTCTTATACGATTACAAGCGAGCGCGGGTATTACTCGGAGAGTTTTATGGGGGCTCAGGAAACCAGTGTTATTGTGGTCTCCGGTCGAAGTAAGAGGGTTAATGTAAAAACTTTTATCAGCTGTATTGATGTATAGTTTGCATAATTATTTTGCTCTATCAGGTATTTTGAGGGTAACCAGTTGAATTTAAAACGTAATATAGCCATAGCCGGAACTGGCTACGTAGGTCTTTCAAATGCGATGTTATTGGCGCAACACAATAGTGTTGTTGCAGTGGATATTCTTCCGGAAAAAGTGGCGTTGCTGAATAATAAAAAATCTCCGATAGAAGACAAGGAGATATCAGATTTTTTGCAGAATAAAACGCTGAATTTTACTGCAACCTTAGATAAAGAACTGGCTTATGCCCATGCTGATTTTGTCATTATTGCCACCCCGACAGATTACGACCCACAAACTAATTACTTCAATACTAAAAGTGTGGAAGCCGTGATTCAGGATGTGATGGCTATTAACCCTAATGCAGTGATGGTGATTAAGTCGACAGTGCCTGTAGGCTACACCAAAACGGCACGTGAGAAGTTTGGCACTGAAAACCTGATATTTTCACCGGAGTTTTTACGCGAAGGTAAGGCTTTGTATGACAACCTATACCCGTCACGCATTATTGTGGGTGAGCGTTCAGAGCGAGCTGAAGAGTTTGCTGGCTTGTTGAAGCAAGGTGCTATTAAGCAAGATATTGAAATACTTTTCACCGACAGCACTGAGGCTGAAGCTATTAAGTTGTTTTCAAACACTTATTTGGCGATGCGTGTAGCCTATTTTAACGAGCTGGACAGTTACGCTGAAGCTCATGGTTTAAACAGTAAACAGATTATTGAAGGGGTGGGGCTGGACCCACGTATTGGCAAACATTACAACAACCCAAGCTTTGGCTACGGTGGTTATTGTTTACCTAAAGATACCAAGCAGTTGCTGGCTAACTATCAGAATGTACCCAATAACATGATCCAGGCCATAGTTGACGCCAACCGTACCCGCAAAGATTTTGTGGCAAATGCGATATTGATGCGTAATCCAAAAGTGGTGGGTATTTATCGTTTGGTGATGAAAGCAGGGTCGGACAATTTCCGGGCTTCTGCTATTCAGGGCATTATGAAGCGCTTAAAGGCCAAAGGTATTGAAGTGGTGGTGTTTGAGCCAGAGTTAAAGCAGGATGACTTTTATAATTCGCGGGTGATCCGTGATTTGGCCGAATTTAAGCAGATATCGGATGTAATAGTTGCCAACAGAAGAAATGATGCGCTGGCAGACGTAGACGCCAAGGTATACACCCGCGACTTGTTTGGCAGCGATTGATGAATGAATGCTGATGTGGAAAAAAAATCCGTAGGGGCGGGCCTTGCGCCCGCCCGTCTAATGACACCGCGGTGTTGATGGGCCTTGCGCCCGCCCGTCTAATGACACCGCGGTGTCGTATCGCAATACACCTCGGTACAGATGGAAGGGCCGGGACAAGCCGCGGCCCCTGTGGTCAATTAACGCCGGTATGGGTTAAAAAAGAACTGTTGGAGGTTTGCCTGGGCCTGTTTTTTGGCATTTGCCGTCGTAGCGGCTTTTTACATCTGCCCATTGCTCCCAGTAGTAAATCTCTAAATTGGTTCTGGATATTAAAAAGTTGGCTTTGGTTTTATCGTGCGACGGGTCACCTAAAACTATGGTAGTTGGGCCAAAGCCAATTCTGTATTCGGGATCAGCGTGGGTACTGGTATACAAAAACTCGGTATAACCTGGAATTTGAGCACTCTGGTTTTCCATGTCGATAATAAAATGGAACTTTGTTTTTTCACCTATTTTCAGTTTTTCATCTGTTGTGACAACTAAAGCTACGTCACAGTCCAGATACACTTTGCTTTCTTGCGCCATTGAGGCACTTGAAAGCATAACAAGCAACCACATTGCGGATTTGTACTTCATTGAACACCTCACTGCGTTAAACTTCATCTGATGTATAACTGAAGGAAGGATGAGCCTGCAAGCAGGAAAATTTATTTTTTGTTGTTAAGCCGCGGAAGCTTGGCTTAGTATGCTGTGCACTATATAAATGGACGGGTTGCGACCATCGCAAAACACCGAGGCAAAGATGGACGGGCCGGGACCGTAGGGGCGGGTGAAGGGCCGGGACAAGCCGCGGCCCCTACGGTGAAAACCGATGTATGAATATAAAAGCGCGGTGTAATATCGCAAAACACCGCGATACAGATGGAATGACCCTGAACTTGCTATTAACTGGCCTTTGTCAGAGGCTGTGCCCAACTGTTCTGCAAAGGATTTGAAAGGTTTAAGCTTCAGCGCTTGCCCTAAATTTGATTAATTAAAGTTGTTCTGTTGTCCTGAATGGATGCAAAGGAGTTTGTTGGATGTCGTTATTAAAAGCTGTAATTCCGGTAGCGGGCTTGGGTACTCGAATGTTGCCTGCTACTAAAGCTATACCGAAAGAAATGCTGCCACTGGTTGATAAACCTTTGATCCAATACGTGGTGAACGAATGTATCTCTGCTGGTGTTAAGCAAATAGTGTTGGTGACGCATTCGTCAAAAAACTCCATTGAAAACCATTTTGATAAAAGCTTTGAACTGGAATCTATGCTGGAAAAGCGGGTGAAACGCCAGTTACTGCAGGATGTGCAAGCCATTTGCCCAAAAGATGTCACTATTATTCATGTGCGTCAGGGCGAAGCTAAAGGTTTAGGCCATGCCGTGTTATGTGCTTTACCTGTGGTTGGAGACGATGATTTTGTTGTGGTGCTGCCAGATGTGTTAATCGACGAATTCGACAGCAATTTGAAGAAAGACAATCTGGCGGAGATGATCCAACGCTTTAAAGAGTCGGGCCGCAGCCAGGTGATGGTTGAACCTGTGCCCTTAGAAGCTGTGAGTTCTTATGGTGTGGTGGATACTGGCGGAGTTGCCTTGATGGCTGGCGATTCTGTAGCTATGACAGCTATAGTGGAAAAGCCGGCTGTAGATGAAGCCCCTTCTAATTTGGCTGTAGTAGGGCGTTATGTATTTTCGAAGCAGCTGTGGCACTGCCTGAAACACACAACTATAGGTGCCGGAGACGAAATTCAGTTAACAGATGCTATCGCCAGCCTGATGATCAAAGAGCCTGTTGATGCCTACCATATTCGTGGCAGAAGCCATGATTGTGGTAATAAACTGGGTTATGCAACAGCATTTGTTGAATACGCTTTACGCCACCCAGACTTGGGTGAAGAGTTCAGAGCACAATTACAAAAGCTATTGGCACCGTAGGGGCGGGTCTTGTACCCGCCCGTCTGGTGATACCGCGGTGTAATACAGGCAAAACATCGCGGAGCCCATTGACGGGCCGGGACAAGCCACGGCCCCTACGGTGAAAACCGATGTATGAATAAAAAAACGAGGTGTCGTATCGCAAAACACCACGGCCCCTACCCATAACCTGTGCTCATCTGGCATACTCTGTCTTTAGTTTAACCACAGGATCCTTCTGGTTTGTCTTCTATTTTATCTTTGGCTACAGCGCAGGAATTACAGCCATATTTTGACGCTTTCTGGTATTTAGAGACTTATCAGGATGTTGCATCTGCAGGCATGGATGCGTGGCAGCATTATCTACAGCACGGTTATGCCGAAAGGCGTTTACCTTGTGCTATTAAAGCTTTAGATCTTGAACAGAAACTGTGGTTTGAAACCGACATAAGAGTGATCACCGAGCTGCAGGAGCTGGCTGCGGGCTTTGGTTTGCAAGCTGAATTTGCGTGTTGGGTTCTAGCCCGTTGGTATGGCAGCTACGGTCGTTGGCAAGACGCTGAATGTTTTAGTGAAAGGTGCGGACTGTCCGGATTCTGCGCTGCTGTGCTTGGGCACGCTGGCCCCTGGCTATTACATGCTTTGGTGTTGTGGCACACAGCTGACAAAGCTCACTACCAGCAGTATGTGCACAAACTACCAGACCAGGTGGCAGGGCATAACAAAGACTTATTGGCTGCTATGGCTCTTCCGGCGTCTGAAGCGCTCAAGCTTTTGAATAGGCTTTGGTCCGCTTATGGTTTGAAGGCAGTGCAAGCGGATTTTTCTCAACCTCTGCTTTTTGATGCTTTGGCTGGGCGTCCTGCCGGGATGATCAGCAAACTATTAAGGCCGTTTCGTACTCATCATCTGGCTTTGCTGACCGTGATTGTGCCTGTGTACAATGCTGGTGCTACAGTGCTTACAGCCTTGCTATCTTTGGCGAATCAGAGTTACGGCAGGCTGGAGGTATTGGTTGTTGATGATGCATCTACGGATGACACAGTGGCTGTGGTGAACAGGTTTTGTGCGAATGATCGCCGGTTTCGTTTAATCCGCCATACTGTCAATCAAGGTGCTTATCGTTGCCGAAACACCGGCTTGCAGCAAGCCAGAGGGGACTATATTACCTGTCATGATGCAGATGACTGGTCTCATCCTGATAAGCTTAAATTGCAGCTGGAGGCTCTTCGACACTCAGATGCATTAGCCTCATTGTCTTATTGGGTCAGAGCGTCTGGTACTCTGGCGTTTTCTCGTTGGCGTATGGAAGACAGTCTGATTTATCCCAATATATCGTCGTTACTTTTTCGCCGTGAGGTGGTTCAGCGCCTTGGCTATTGGGACAATGTGAGGGTAAATGCCGATACCGAGTACATGCGGCGTTTAACCTCTGTGTATGGAGAGGGCGCAGTGATGCACGTAAAAGCCGGCGTGCCGCTGTCATTTGGCCGCAGTACAGAGCAATCTTTGACGCAGCAAAGCCGCACTCATTTACGTACACAATTTTTTGGTGTCAGGCGCTGGTATCAAGACGCTGCTGAGCATTGGCACAGTACTGCTGACACCTTGTATTTGTCTGCCAATCCGGATATGAGGCCCTTTCCTGCGCCTTTGTGCATGCTGGCGTTACCCGCGGATCAAAAGCGCGCTCAGTTGTTGCAACTGCTAAAGCAAAGTCCGCTATTTAACGAACTGTGGTATTTGAGTCGTTATCCAGATATAAGCGCAGCCGGTATGGAAGGTGCAGTGCATTATCTTGAGCATGGTGATGCGGAAGGACGTATACCAGGTCCGGCTTTTGATCCGGCGGCTTACCTTTTGTGGCTGGGCGCCAATACAGATGGTACAGAAAGCCTGTTGCATTGTCTGGAGACTGGCGCAGAGCATTTTTTTCCGCAAGGTACAGTGCTGGCTGGAGCTAAAAGTTACAAGACACAATGGCCAACCGCTGTGGTGTGTGCTCATCAGGCGGGTATACAGTTGTATGGTGCAGAACGAAGTTTGTTGGATGTACTGAAAATGCTGGCTGATGAGCCGCTGAATATCATAGTAACCTTGCCGTCGGCACAAAATTCGGCTTATGTGGCGCAGCTACAGTTGCTCAGTCATCAGGTTGTGGTGTGGCCCTATCAGTGGTGGCGTAACGACAGAGCTGAAGATCAGGAAATAACCGCACAATTCAAACTGCTTTATCAGCGTTTTAATGTGCGGGTGCTGTATCAAAATACGCTGGTGTTGTGGGAAAGTGCTGTTGCGGCGAAGCAGGCGGGCGTTAGGGTTATTACTCATGTGCGGGAGCTTCCTGGTGCGGATCCAGCTTTGTGTGAAGCTTTAGCTGCAACACCCACGCAGATCCGGGACTTTGTCTGGAGTCATTCAGATTATTGCCTGGCCAATTCAGAGGCTACGGCCAGATATCTTGATCATCAAAATGTGCAGGTTATCCCCAACGCTTTTAACGACGGGTTACTACAGCTTGCCCCTGCGGTATTCGACCAACCGCTGAAACTGGCGCTTATCAGCAGCAATATTCGTAAAAAAGGAATAGAGGATTTTTTTCTGTTGGCATTACGACTGCAGCAGTTGTCTGTCCGGGTTGAATGCTGGCTTTATGGTCCTTTCACAGAGGAACTGCAGTTACTGCGTCAACAATGGCCTGAAGCAGTTGTTTATGACGGCGGCTATCTGGCCGATCCATTGCTGGCGCTGGAACACGCTGATATTGTGCTGAACTTGTCACACTTTGAAGAATCATTTGGCCGGACCTTGCTTGAGGGAATGGCTGCTGGACGGGTAGTGATCGCTTACGAGGGCGGCGCTGTTGATGCGTTGATCCGTCATGGCAAAACCGGGTTTATCTGCAAAAAGGGCGATATTGCGGCTGTGGCTCAGTGGATACAGCAGTTAAGTAGCAGCCCTGAACTGTGCCGCCGTGTTGCTGATGCAGCCCGGGCAGAAGCGGTGGCTTTGTATTCTGCTGCCGTAGTTAAACCCAAATTAGTCGAAGCGTTAGGCGGGGGGAGGCCGTAGGGGCGGGTACAAGACCCGCCCCTAAGGTCCCGGCCCGTCCATCTGTAAAGCGGTGTTTTGCGATACAACACCGCGGTGTTTTGCCGATGAAATACCGTGGTTTCGTCGACACGGGCGGGCACAAGGCCCGCCCCTACAGTTTAAAAAATTTAAAAAAGCTGCTTTTGTGTTTTTTGTTTTGTTCGGTCAATTCATTGTTTGGTAATGCTTGCAAGCTTGCTATTACTATGTCGACATTATTAAGGCTGATGCCAATGTCACATTGCTGTTCACCAATAAATGCGTCAAAACTGAAGCCACAGGCTGTTGCGTGCCAGTAATCGGGTATGTCGTCTTCAAACATAGCTGTTAAAGCATCAGGACGGTTTTTGTTGAATTGATGCTCTGTTCTCGTTTCACCACATTGTAAATACACCCGCAGAGGTGTGTCAGGGACTGAAGCTGACAATGCCCAGCCACTTATTCTGACTCTACCGTTGCTGGCAAAAATTTCTCCCATTTGAGGAGAATCCAGATGATAGCCCAGTAATTGTCTGGTTAAAGGGCCTGCATGTCTTTTAACGTTTAATACTGAATGTTTATCCTGCTCAGAGCGTGCAGTTAAAAAATCTTTGTACTGATCGGCGTAAAGGTTTCCTGGCGCACCTGGACTCAGTGATTGATCTATATCCCAGCATAGTTGGACAGGGAAATACCCCTTAGCGAACATGAGCTGAGTGACCTGCGATTTGTATTCGTCCGGCACATAGGAGTCCAGCACCAAATCCTGCTTTTGGGCTAGAGATAGCCATAAGTCGACTACGTCGGGCAGCTGTCCGGTTTCGCATATTTCCTGAACCAACTGGTTTATTGAGGATGATTTATAGTTTTTAGTTATTAAATCCTGCAACGCCGCTGGAACCTGATGTTTTCTTTTGCTGATTTGTGAATAAATAAGATCACCCGACAAAGTCACTACATCTGTTTGCTTAAAAAGTTTGCGGGTGATCGTCGATTTACCAGAACCAGCAGGGGCCATCATCAGATATGCATAGGGTCTTGGTTTGCGAATATGCACGACATAACGCTGAATAGGATCTCCAGCCTGATTTACACTATGGCCAAGCACTTTCCAGGCATAGGGATCTAAAATTTCATGGAGTTTATTTCTGGTCGGAAAAAAACGTTCATCAATAGTACGTTGCACTTTAACAAAGTGACTTTCAGAACCTGAAGCAATACCAAGTTCCAATATCAACACTCCGTCTGGGCTTAGCGAATTTACCAGTTTATGGATAAGGGCAGCCTGGTCTTCGGCATAATGCAGTGCAGATAAATGGGTGATGACATCAAACTGTCCTTCAGGCAATAGATCCCAGGACTGGTTAAAAAATTGAACCTCAGGGAAACGGATTTTTGCTTTTTCTATTGCTTTGGCAGATAAGTCTATACCAATGATTTTTTCAGCGCCTGCATGCAGGGCATAACCACAAAAGAAACCTTCGTTGCAGCCAACGTCAAGAAATGCTTTTCCTTTGAGCTCCGGAATACGTAAACACACCAGCTTTTCAAAAGATTTAGAACTGCCGTTTGTGTTGTCAAAAGACTGGTATTGCATAAACAACCTTTACTTAAAATGTGCGGCCCGTACTTTGCAAAATGAGCGCCGGAACTTTGAATCAGCGGAGTAAGTTCCGGCCCGGGCTGAAGAGATAATGTTTCAAAATTGCCGGTTAAACTAGCATAAATAAAACAGAACCAGAACTTTTATCCTTCGATACCAATACTGAAATCCTCACGTACCCTGGTCAGGTGCAGAGAGTAATGAGGATCGTATTTAAGCTGAGTTTTCCAGGTTCGCTTCATATATTGGATCTCTTTGCGTTCACGTGCCTTTTTTTCCGGCGAATCTTCAGGCCCCCGGCTTTTGGACTCATAGTGGTACAATTCAGCATAAGGTGTCCAGATATGGCGATAGCCTTTGGCACTGAGTTTCAGGCAAAAGTCGACATCATTAAATGCAACCGCCAGATCGGTTTCATTTAAGCCGCCAACCTCCAGATATTTTTCTTTCATGACAACCAGACAGGCAGCTGTTACGGCAGAGTAATTCTGTGTACAGTTGAGCCGCTGCAAATAGCCATCGGATGTTCGCTTATAATTTTTATGTGCATGACCAGCCAGACCCCATAAACCGAGCACAACGCCGCCATGTTGCACAGTGTCGTCAAAATAATACAGTTTGGCACCTACTGCACCTACGCCGGGACGCAAAGCGTGCTGAACCATATCTGTTAACCAATCCGCAGAAATGATTTCAACATCATTGTTTACCATTGCGACAATAGATCCTTTGGCTTCAGACACACCATAGTTATTAATGGCAGAAAAGTTAAAAGGATAGGGATAGTCAACAACCCTGATCCTTGGGTCACTTGTTATAGTGTCAAACCATTGCAGGGTCTGGGGTTCGGAACTTTGATTGTCGATGATTAAAATTTCAAAATGTGGATAGCTGGTATTATCCAAAATACTTTTTATACATTGCTGAAGCACGTCCAACATGTCGCGTGTTGGAATAATGATACTGACCAAAGGTAAAGGTTGTGGGATTTTAAACCTGGCTCTGAAACTGCGATTGGTTTTTCCACGGCCAATGTTGAGCACTTGCTCCTTATCGTTTTGCAAAAAGTCAGACATAGCTTGCTGGATCAGTTCGCGTTTTTCTTTGGAATAGCTACGCTCGTGATTGACGTGACTTTGGTGATAAGTAATAGCAGGCAAATGGTCTATTTGCAGAAACCTGTCGCTGGTTGCTATTTTCCCCACGTTTTGCAAAAGCCACAGGTAGCTGTTTTGCTTAAACCACAACGGATCTTTGGGGTTTTTCAACTGCATCAGCTCAGTGCTTAAAAACACGGCAGGCGCCATATAGTTGGTGGACAAAAAAAGCTCTGGGTTCCAATCTGGCTTAAAAGCGGGTTCTGAACGTTGATGCTCTGCATCGAGCACATCGTGGTCTGTGTAAAGTATTTTTATCTCTGGTTTGTGCATTAGCCTATGTGCACAGAGTTCAAGTGCATCAGGACTTAACTGATCGCCAGCTGCCATTTTTATCACGAACTGATTTTTTTTAAACAAAAAGTCCTGATGGCTTTGCATGATGTCGATACGGGGTTCTGCGTCCAACAAGGGTTGCCATTTTTTATCATCTCTGTTTTGGGTTTCACTGAGCAATAATACCCGCCAATTGGCATAAGACTGTTGACGTATGGAGTTCAGACTTTCCTGCAGAAGTGTGGTTTGCTGCGGAATTTTTATCAGCAGAACAAATTCAAAAGATTTACTTTCCGTTGGCTGCTCGTTTAACAGCTCAAATTTGCGCCTGGTTTCAATCTCTTGTTGCCAGTACTGATAGGGTTCACAGCTAATCAATTGATGTGTTAATAAGTGTTTGTATTCACGTATTAATCTTTCCAGAGCGCCCTGATAGCCAAGCTTACGCCAGCGGGCATAACTTTTGCGGTATATTCTGCTACTTTGAACCGCGTTGGCTTTATCTTTGATGCTGATAAATTTCAGCATTCTGAAAATGGCCGTCGTTGTATTTAGTTGTCTGATGGTGAATTTCAGAACCGGACTGGTCTGCAGTTGTTGTGCTTTAGTCCAGCGTAATTCGAGCTTGGTCAGCGGGTTATGACGGAAAAAAATCAGACTTTTATGCTGTTTATGTTCAGTATGCAGATCGACACCATGAGGATTGTTGTTTTGGTGCAGATAAAAAATGTTTTGTTCGAGAAAACCAGACTGTTCTTTTGCTTCGATCACCACTTCAAACCAACACTGTGATTGGGGTTGAGTACAAAGTAGTAAAATACTTTGGGCGCTCTGCTGGCTGATGCTCCAGTCTGGATTGTCAATAATGAATTCAATAGGTGATAGGGCGTTTAACTTCATAACTACTCTAATCTAAGCTGACTTTGAAACCACGTTTCTTGTAGTTTCCATTCCATGTTCCAATGATGCCGCGCTGATCCTTTATGCGCTGGTAATATGCTGTGGTAGTGTTCCTGGTCAAACTGCTCAGGTGCTGAGAATCCAATTCGTTGAATAACGCTTTTATCCGTAACAAGTGTAAATAGCCAATGCAGTATAAGCAAGCCTGAACTTGGCGGAGCGCCAAGTTGTACGACCAATTCGCGCCAAATGGCTAGTGGGATTTGCACTGTGCTGTTTTGCCCGGTTAAGTGTTGTAGTGCTTTTGTGCTTTTTATCCAGTCTAATATTTCCGGGCCTGACAGCACACAGCACTGTTCGGGAGTCAGTCGTAATGGCGTCTGGCAATCTGGCGCTATTACCCAGTAGGAGATTTTTTTACCTGTGGTCTGCTCAGCTATGGGTTGAGCAAAACAGTGATTAAATCTGAAAACTAATTCATGACTGTCGATAAAGCTGCCAGAGTTGGAGCTGTTTAAACTGGCGGAGTTGCCTACCACAATGATGCTTTTGGCGCGCTGAACGCGTTGTATAAAAGTGTTGCTCAGCTCTTGCATGTTAAGTTGTTGCCGCCTACGCCAGTCGGGGCTTCCGTCAGACAAGTTGGCAAGATGTTGGTAGCGGAAGGCTCTTATCCCATACATGGCCTGAAACCAGCGAAATGGGAAGGGAAATAAGGTGTAGCGCATTAGTTTGTTGTGTTGCCTTGGCGTAACCGGATAGCCGAAAGCCCTGCGACATGACAAGTAGTCTACATAATCCCTCAGTTGGCCAGTATGCAAGTACAACAGGCGATGGCGCCAGACTGTGGTCAGGTTATAGCAGCCTTGACGCAGCAATTGCCGGTTTTTGCTTCTGAAGGTACGGCGGTTTCGCAATTCAATGCGTAAGGCTTGGTACTCTGGCTTTTGACGAAACGGACTAAACATTTGTTGCGGATCCATCAGGCATCAACCAATTCACGAACTGTCGGGCAGATTGAAGCACAGCCGGAGTATCAGGACTGTGCTGATAGTCTGAACGCTTGACTGGTTGGCTGATCAAAAGTTTTAGGCTGTTGTACCAGTCTTGTTCGCTATGCATAACTTTATAGCTGCGCTCTGGCAAATGAGCCAGGTCTGGCAAGCTTGAGGATAACGTAGGTATGCCAAAGAAACTTGCTTCTATGACTTTGAGTGCAGATTTATGTTGGTTGAAAAAGGTTTGTTCCAGCGGCAATAAGTTGATGTGGGATTTTGTTACCACTTGAGCATAATTGGAAAATGCTACTTTTTCAGTCTGTATGAGTTGTTGTTCATTTAGCTTCAACTTTGTTTGTAATGGCCCGGTGATCACTAACTTTAACTGAGCATTTTCTGCAAAAATCTGCTCCAGTGGTGCTGTGATTTGTTGGAAATCACGATCATGGCTGCGTGTACCAGGCCAATAACTGATCAAACAAGGCGTTGCGATGTCTTCTTGCTGTTGAGGCGCTAATGTATGCCAGTGTAGATGCACCGCATTGTGCAGCACCATTGTATTGGCTTGAGGCAGAACTTCTTTCAGCCGTTGTTGTAGTTCGGTGGTGGATACGCTGATGTAGCGGAACAATTTAAGTGCATTCATATTCTTTTTGAAAGCAGCTGCTGTAACCCGTTTAGAAACGAGTTGGTTGCGAACGCCAGGACTAAACTCAGCCCAATCCGGATGGAAGATCAGATCGTCAACATCTGCGACCAAAATGCTGCCATTTTTCGCCAGACGTTGCAGCTTGTAAGATAAAAACAGCCTGTAGTTGGGGCGGTGGAACAGAATAATTTGACTGGGTTCAGAGATTTGTAATTCAGAGTAATGCAGAAATTTGACCTGGCACCCCAGAGACTGCAAGGCCAGACCTAAGTTTTCACAGCGGTAAATAAATGAAGGATCCTGTCTGTAGAGTGCGGGGTTTTTATTGCATGCAACAAAGGTAACTGAAAGCAGTTTCAAATGTTTTATCCCTGAAAAGTCTAAATGACACCGTGGTATCGTCAAAACGGGCGGGGGCGAGCCCCGCCCCTACGGATTTTTATTCAAACATCGGTTTTCACCGTAGGGGCCGAGGCTTGTCCCGGCCCGTCTATCTATACCGCAGTGTTACATCTGTGATGCACACCGTGGTGTCATTAGACGGGAGGTGGCAAGCCCCACCCCTACAATTCGCTATCCAAACAAAATGCGCTGTTCTAGCCCGATTTTCTGCATAATAGTATAGTATCAGCCCAGTTTGAACTGCTGTTGCAGCTTATGGATTATAAAATAGCTAAACTAACCAATCATTTATCTGAAAGCGGAACTGTATTGTCTGTTTCGCGTACTATCGCAAAAATACCAGGGTTATCGGCATTTATTGGCGCCCCTGTGCTTTGTTCGTTAGCAAGCCTTTTTGAACGTAATAATGCGACGGCAGTACTAGCTTGGGGACGAAAATCTACAGCCAGAAGGGCTGAACTGCTCGCTAAAATACTTACGTTACCCCTATTGCGCCTTGAAGATGGTTTTTTGCGCTCCACTGGCCTCGGTCATACCCAACCTTATTCCATGGTGCTGGATGACATCGGCATTTATTACGACGCTAGCTTGCCTTCCAGGCTTGAACTGCAAATTCAGCAAGAACTGAATGACTCTGAGCGCGAGCGGGCAAAAAGATTGCAGCAGCTTTGGCGGGTAAGTAGGGTATCCAAATACAACCATGCGCCTGAATTGTGTAATGTTGAACAGCCTTTTGTGCTGGTGGTTGACCAGACATGGGGGGACGCATCTGTTCATTACGGGCTAGGCTCTGCAACAAGTTTTTCATTGATGCTGGAGCAGGCGCTGCAGTTGTATCCGCAGCATAAAGTGGTGGTAAAGGTTCATCCCGACGTAGTGGCAGGAAAAAAACGTGGTTATTTTGCGCTTGAGGACCTGCGAGCAAATTCACGTATTGTGGTGCTGGCTCATGATGTTCATCCTCCGGCGCTTCTGGAAAAAGCTGCAGCAGTTTTTACTGTGACATCCCAGCTTGGTTTTGAGGCCTTGTTATGGGGCTGCACTGTTCATTGTTTTGGCATGCCGTTTTACGCTGGTTGGGGGTTGACCCATGACTATTTGCCAGCGCCTTCTCGCCGGAAAGCAGTCAGTTTGGAACAATTGATTCATGCCGCTTTAGTTGATTATCCAAGGTACCTGGATCCCCTTCAGTTGCAACCCTGCCAAGCTGAGCAATTGATCAGTTATTTAGCAGCAGTCAGAACCGAGCTTACTGCCCGGCAACAGAATGCTGCAGAAAGTTTCAACCAAACTTGGGTTGCATTTCAGATGCCGCTTTGGAAGCGCAGGTTTTTACAAAGCTTTTTAGCTGGCAAGCCTTTACAGTTTATTGAGGATGCAACGAAGATCCCTGCGGATGCCAAGGTATTGGTGTGGGGAATGAAGGATGTGTCTCATCTCAATTCCAGCCAGATCTGTAGAGTGGAAGACGGATTTGTGCGATCGATTGGACTTGGAGCTGAACTCCGGTCGCCTTTGTCATGGGTGATTGATCAAAGCGGTATTTATTACGACGCAACTCAGGCTTCCGAACTGGAACTTCAGTTACAAAACCTTGAGTTAACAGAGCAGCAGCTAAAACGGGCAGCATTGCTAAGAGATTATTTGCTGACATTCGGTGTAACAAAATACAATTTAACAAAGGTGCAATGGCGCAGGCCACAAAGGGCGGCCCCGGTGATTTTAGTCGTGGGGCAGGTTGAAACTGATGCGTCAATCCGTTTAGGCAGCCCTGTAGTTACCAGCAATGGGGCTTTGTTACAAAAAGTCAGGGCGCTATATCCCCAGCATTATATTGTTTACAAACCTCACCCTGATGAAGTGGCTGGTTTAAGGCAGCAAAGCCATGAGGCTGCAGAGTTTTTCCGCTATTGCGATGAAATAGTGGCTGATGCCTCTATACTGTCGCTGATCGAACAAGTGGACCAAATTCATGTGATGACCTCTCTTGCTGGCTTTGAAGCCCTGATCCGGGGCAAAGAAGTACATTGTCACGGTATGCCTTTTTATGCAGGTTGGGGGCTGACTGTTGATTATCTAAGTTGCTCCAGACGGCAACGCCTATTGACTGTGGATGAGCTTATTTATATTGCACTGATCCGTTACGCTAAGTATCTTAGCCCGCAGTCTGGACAGATGGCAGAGCCAGAACAAGCGATTAGAGAGCTATCAGAGCGTGCAAAGGTCATTAAACTCAATGGCTTTTTGCAAAGATTCAGGCGTTTGATGGTGCGGACTTTTATCGGTGCTCACTAAGGGTTTCAGTTGCTGTTCAGCAACAGCTTTTTAAGCTGGTGTTATATAGATAGCTTTTGGTTTTTTCAGTTATAAATTAAATGGAATACGTATGATTAAAGTGTTGAGTGTGTTTGGTACCAGGCCTGAAGCTATCAAAATGGCCCCTCTGGTCAATTTGCTGAAACAAACTGAAGGTATTGAAAGTAAGGTCTGTGTAACAGGACAACACAGGGAAATGCTGGATCAGGTGTTGAAGCTGTTTAACATTGTGCCGGACTATGATCTGGCAATTATGAAAGCTGGCCAGGATTTATACGACGTGACCACTAGTATTTTGCTGAATATTAAGCCTGTGCTGCGTGATTTTAAACCGGACATAGTGCTGGTGCACGGTGATACCAGCACCACTTTTGCTGCTGCTTTAGCCTGTTACTATGAAAAAACGGCGGTAGGCCATGTAGAAGCAGGGTTGCGCACCGGCAATATCTATAGCCCATGGCCGGAAGAAGCAAACCGCAAATTAACAGGTGCCTTAACAAAACTGCATTTTGCGCCAACTGACACCTCAAAACAAAATCTGCTGAATGAAAACATCGATGCTGCGGGCATTGTTGTCACTGGCAATACAGTGATCGATGCTTTACATCAGGTTGTGGCAAAAATTGACGCCGATGCTGATTTAACAAAAAACTTTGAACAACAGTTCCCATATGGCTTAAATGGCCGTCGCTTGGTGTTAGTGACAGGTCACCGACGTGAAAGTTTTGGTGGTGGCTTTGAGCAAATTTGCGCCGGCCTGAAACAAATCGCTCAGCAATTCCCAGACACTGATGTGGTTTACCCAGTGCACTTAAATCCTAATGTACGTGAACCTGTATTCCGTTTGCTAAGTGACACATCCAATGTGCATTTAATAGAGCCGCAGGACTATTTGCCTTTTGTATATCTGATGAGCCGCAGCACAGTGGTGCTTACGGACTCGGGCGGTATACAGGAAGAAGCGCCGTCTCTGGGGAAGCCAGTGCTTGTTATGCGCGATACCACCGAGCGTCCTGAAGCTGTTGCTGCCGGTACAGTTAAATTGGTTGGAACAGATGCGGATGTGATAGTGCGCGAAGTCAGCCGCTTGTTAACGGACAAAGCCTACTATGAACAAATGAGTTTCGCCCATAACCCTTATGGTGATGGCAAGGCTTGTGCACGTATTATTGATACGATTAAGGCAACGCTGACAGTTAACAAATAAAAAACGTGGTGTTGTATCGCAATACACCGCGGTGCAGATGGACGGGCCGGGACAAGCCGCGGCCCCTACGGTTAAAAACCGTTGTTTGAATAAAAAAACGAGTAGGGGCGGGCCTTGTGCCCGCCCGTCTAATGGTACCGCGGTGTTGATGGGCCTTGTGCCCGCCCGTCTAATGGTACCGCGGTGTTTGCAACCCATGCATACAACAGCCCGGCAGATACATCAAAATCGGAATTTTTATGGACAAGCCTTCTTGAATTGGCTAAAGTCGCGTCCGGTTTTTTGAGGTAAAGAACCGTAAGGACTTTAAGCAATGGATATGCGGAATTATTCTTCAGTGTTTCTCCGTAACCCCTTGTTTATTAAGTCGCTCAAAGTAACCGCAGCTGAATGCACAGATAAATAGACGCTCGTGCCTGTTATTTTTGCTTGGAAAGGCGAATAAAGCAGGTAAACTAATGCGCGTATTGAACAGCTAAAATAACAGTTAATGATTGGAGTTCCAGGGTGCTTAAAGGTTTAAAAGCTTGTTTTATTGCTGCTTTTTTTACAGCGTTGCCTGTATGTGCAGTGACGCCTTCGCCAGCTATGATAGCTCAATTTCAAAAACTTCCACCAGCAGAACAACAGCGATTAGCGAAGCAGTACGGTGTAACTTTGCCCGCTGGAATGGGCGGGGCTTCAAAGAACCAACAAGCTGAGTCAGAAGTATTAGTGCCGCAGCAACAAAAGGTTGCTTTTGACGAGATGGCCCTGGCACAAGTTGAACCTAAAGAAAGCGACCCGTCAAAACAGCGTTTTGGCCTGAATATGTTTAATTCGCAGGTCAGTACTTTTGCACCTGTGGACAATGGCCCTGTTCCTGACAATTATCGTCTGGGTCCTGACGACATTATTTTATTACAATTATTTGGTAAACAAAGTGCTGAGCATGAATTGCTCATCAGTCGCACTGGTGAAGTGAATCTGCCAGAAATTGGCCCTTTAACAGTTTCTGGTTTAAGTCTGAAGCAAGCTTCTGCGTTGATTATCTCCAGAGTAAAAGAAGCAATGATAGGTGTAGATGCAACCGTAAGTATGGGCAAGCTGAGAACTATTAACGTGATGGTCGCAGGCGAGGCAAAAACACCAGGCATGTACGCTGTATCTGCAATGACAACGGTAACTCAAACTCTATATGTTGCAGGTGGTGTCTCTGATATCGGCAGCTTACGGGATATTCAGGTAAAACGTGCAGGTCAGACGGTGGGGCACTTTGACTTATATAACCTGTTATTACGCGGTGATAGCTCTGCTGATGTGCAACTTCAGCATGGCGATGTAGTCTTTATTGCTCCAATGAGTGCTTCTGTTGAAGTAGCAGGTGCAGTAAAACGCCCGGCGCTGTATGAAGTAAAATCGGGCGAAACTATTGACCAACTGCTTGCTATGGCAGGAGGGGCCAGCGCAGGCGCTTATCCACAGTCTGTAGTGTTAGAGCGCTTTAATAGCTATAACTTACGTGATTTATTAAATCTTGATTTAACCAATAAAGTAAATAGACAAATGGCACTGCGTGACGGTGACGTTCTGCGTTTACCTGAAACTTCGCCACGTATTGAGAATGTGGTAACTATTGCAGGCGCTGCGGTACGTCCAGGCCATTATTCCTGGCAGCAAGGGATGAAAGTAAATGATTTAATCAAATCATTCTGGGCTGATTTGCATATGACAGCTGATCTTGACTACGCATTAGTTGTCCGGGAAATTAATAAAGCTGGTGATGTAAAAGTACTGCAGTTTAGTCTTGCAAACTCCATCAATGATGCCAACAGTTCAGACAACCTGTTATTGAAACCACGCGATTTAGTACTGGTATTCAACCACGCCAATGAATTTACTCATCGAGACGCCATTAACGCTTATTTACGTGAAAAGCTGATTGAACGGAACAGTCTGAATGAGGATATGCGTTGGGCTGGTACTGAAGATTTGTCCACAGTGGGTTTTAACAATTTGCTGCTTGATGCAAACCAGCAGAAACAGAGTGCTAACGCTGCTGGCAAATCAGGATCAATTGCAGGGCAGAGTATTGTCGATAGAGCGCAAGCAGATAGCTCTGGTGCACAGTTAACCGAAGGTGGCCGCACACAGCTTAGGGAAGCCGTTAGCCAAAATGCACTGCCGGAAATCATGAGTGATGTGATGAAACGTTTGTATCATGACAAAGAGCTGCTTGCATTGTCTGCCAGTTTTAACAGAACAGAGCTGTTGTATCCACTTTTAGCTAAGTTAAAAGCACAATCACGCAGCGGCCAAACTGTCAATGTTGTTCGGGTTGGCGGCGAAGTAAGGGTTCCAGGCGAATATCCACTGGCTGAAAACGCAAAAGTAAAACAACTTGTTTCTGCTGCAGGTGGTGTAACAGACGCTGCCTATTTAGGCCGGGCAGAATTAACACGGGCAGTGAGTGTTGATGCGCATAGCAATGGCGTGCAGGTAGAAAACATCGCTGTGGATCTGCAGGGTGCCTTAGCAGGCTCCAATGATATTGCACTACAAAGCCGTGACCGATTAAACGTATTCCCAATTCCAGATTGGAATATTGATAACACCATCGAAATTCGTGGGGAAGTGAAATTCCCAGGTCGTTATACCATTCAACGTGGCGAAATGTTGTCTGACATTATCGCCCGAGCTGGTGGCTTAAGTCGTAACGCTTTTACGCAAGGCGTAGTCTACACCCGCGAAAGTGTGAAAGAGCGCGAGCGTTTACAACTGAAAAAGTTAATTGAACAGTTGCGTGCCGACATCGCCAGTAAAAGTCTCTCAGAGCAGGGCATGACGACATCGCCACAAGACGCCCTGTTAATGATCGGTCAAATTGAAAATCAACCTCCTGTAGGCCGGTTAGTATTGGATATGCCAGCCATTTTGGCCGGTGAGCCAGAAGCCGATATTCAGGTAGAGAATGGCGATTTATTTTATATCCCAAGAATGGATAGCACCGTCTCTATAGTGGGTGAAGTGCAGCATGCTAGCAGCCACAGATACAAAGCAGGGCTCACCGTTGACGATTATCTGGCATTGGCTGGTGGTTTAAGAAAACGAGCTGACTCTGAGCGTGTTTACGTGATTAAAGCCAACGGTTCAGTGGTAATTCCACAGCAAAATGGTTGGTTCGCAGTTAAATCCGAAACTCTGGAACCTGGTGACACTATTATTGTTCCAGTGGATACTGAATATAAAGATAGCTTGTCAATATGGACAGCAGTAACACAAATATTCTTTCAATCAGCTGTAGCTATCGCAGCCATTAACTCATTTTAATCGTCACGCAAACGATGGGTGACCTCATGTCGTTTGCGCACGTTCAAGCAGAATGGATATCAATTCATATGACCGAAATTAAAGGTCTGGTTGCACCAGAAGAAACCGACTTGAAAGAATATTTGGTTCAAATATTACGTTATAAATACTTAATTTTTGGTATATCGATTAGTTTTGCCCTTGTTGTAGCTATTGGTTCTTTATTTTTGCCTAACGTTTATCGGGCAGAGACTATATTAGCACCTGTAGCAGATAATAGTGCCTTAAAAGTTCCTGGCCAATTAGGCAGTCTTGCGGCTCTTGCCGGCGTAAATTTAGGCGGCTTAGATGGAGGTGGAAAGTCAGTGCTGGCGCTCGAACTACTGAAATCCCGTGATTTTATTATTCGTTTTATTGATCAGCATAAATTACTTGTCCCTCTTATGGCGGCGAAAGGTTGGGATCAGAATCAGGATAAAGTCATTATAGACGCTGACGAGTACAACGAAGAGAGCAAGATTTGGGTTCGTGATGTGAAAGCCCCTATTAAGCCTGAGCCTTCAATGCAGGAAGCTTATGAAGAGTTCAAAGATATATTTGCGGTCAGTCAGGATAAAATGACTAGTATGGTGAAAATATCCATCGAACATGTGTCTCCAAATGTTGCTCGAGATTGGGTTTTGCTTTTGACTAAAGACATTAACAATGAAATGAAGCAACGTGATTTAATTGAAGCAGAACAAAGTATCCGCTACCTCAATGAACAAATTGCGCAAACGAATATATCTGAGATTAAGACAATGTTGTTTTCATTGGTAGAAGAACAAACCAAAACGATAATGTTGGCAAATGTGCGTGATGAGTATGTGTTCAAAACTATAGATCCTCCGCTTGCTCCAGAGAAAAAAATTAAGCCAGCCAGAGCATTATTGGTTGTATTAGGCTTTTTGTTGGGATTCTTTCTAACGGCTTTTTTTGTGATTTTTCGCATGTCCATGAGAACTGAAAAGTCTGCTTAAGATTATAACGATTTGAGGTATTAAAGGATGTTTAAGTCTGTTTCCGTTATTGGCTTGGGTTATATTGGCCTGCCTACTGCAGCAGTGTTTGCCACTCACAACATTAAAGTTATTGGCGTTGATGTGAACCAGAAAGCGGTAGATACGATTAATGCGGGTAAAATTCATATCGTAGAACCTGAGTTGGATGTCGCTGTTCATGCCGCTGTTAAGGCAGGTTATTTGACTGCAACTACAATACCGCAAAAAGCGGATGCTTTTATTGTGGCTGTTCCTACGCCATTTAAAGGCGAAAATCATGAACCTGATTTGAGTTATATAGAATCTGCTGCCAGAGCTATTGCTCCCGTTCTTGAACATGGAAATTTGGTTATTCTCGAATCTACTTCACCAGTAGGTGCAACTGAACAAATGGCTGCCTGGCTTGCAGAATGCAGACCTGATTTAAGTTTTCCTCAGTCAGCTGGTATTGCTTCAGATATCAGGGTTGCACATTGTCCTGAACGTGTATTGCCAGGGCAAGTCATGAGAGAACTATTGGAAAATGACCGTGTGATTGGTGGAATGACGCCTGCTTGCTCTGAGGCCGCTGTTGCTTTGTATAACACTTTTGTTCAAGGTGAGTGTGTAGTTACAAATGCTCGTACCGCCGAGATGGCTAAGTTAACAGAAAATAGTTTCAGAGACGTAAATATCGCTTTTGCCAATGAACTGTCCTTGATTTGCGATGATTTGGAAATCAATGTTTGGGAGTTGATCCGTTTAGCGAACAGACATCCAAGGGTGAAAATTTTGCAACCAGGGCCCGGCGTTGGAGGCCATTGTATTGCTGTTGACCCTTGGTTTATCGTCAGTAAATCACCGCAACTAGCCAGATTGATCAGAACGGCGCGCGAAGTTAACGATAGCAAGCCTGTTTGGGTGTTGGATCAAGTGAAACAAAAGGTTGCAGACTATCTTATTGCAAACCCTGAAAAAACAGTGAAAGAACTGACCATTGCCTGTTACGGATTGGCGTTTAAACCTGACATCGACGATTTACGTGAAAGCCCGGCGCTTGAAATTTCAAAACAGCTTTCAGCTATTTATCCGAATTGCGTTTGGGTAGAACCAAACATTGACGAGTTGCCGGAAAAGCTTGCATCAAACTCGTTAGTCAGTCTTGAGCATGCGCTTACTAATGCCAATGTACATCTGTTACTGGTGGACCATAAAGACTTTAAACAAGTAAGACCTAATGGTTTGGTTATTGATACGAAGGGGATTTGGTTGTGAAAATATTGGTAACAGGCGGCGCAGGCTTTATTGGTTCAGCAGTAGTTCGCCATATTATTCAAAATACAAACTGCAGCGTGATCAATGTTGATAAGCTAACATATGCTGGAAATCTGTCATCTATCGCGCAGGTGAGCGAATCTGATCGGTATTGCTTCGAACAAGTAGACGTTTGTGATTCAAAAGAATTATCCAGAGTCTTTGCAGAACATCAACCTGATGCTGTGATGCATTTGGCGGCAGAAAGCCATGTAGACCGTTCCATCGATGGACCCTCAGCCTTTATCGAAACTAACATTGTAGGGACTTACACTTTGCTGGAAGTAGCCCGAGTTTATTGGAAAGGGTTATCTGAGGTTCGTCAAGCCACATTCAGATTTCACCATATTTCAACAGATGAAGTTTATGGCGATTTACACGGTACTGATGACTTGTTTACCGAGACTACGCCTTACGCCCCAAGCAGCCCTTATTCTGCCAGCAAAGCAAGTAGTGATCACCTGGTGAGAGCGTGGCATCGAACTTATGGCTTGCCTGTTGTGGTTACTAATTGTTCGAATAACTATGGTCCTTACCATTTCCCTGAAAAACTGATACCGCTAATTATCCTCAATGCTTTGGCTGGAAAGCCATTACCAGTGTACGGCAAGGGAAATCAAATCAGGGATTGGTTGTACGTCGAAGATCATGCTCGCGCTTTGTACCATGTTGTGACAAAAGGTGAAGTTGGCGAAACCTACAATATTGGTGGCCACAATGAGAAACAAAATATTGAAGTTGTGCATAGTATTTGCGACCTACTAGAAGAATTACAGCCTGAAAAGCCATTGGGAATGAAACATTACAGAGAGTTAATTACCTTTGTTACCGACCGTCCTGGCCATGATCTAAGGTATGCAATTGACGCCTCTAAAATTAAAAATTGTTTAGGCTGGACACCAGATGAGACTTTTGAGAGCGGTCTTCGTAAAACTGTCCAATGGTATCTTCAGAATTCAGCCTGGTGGCAAGCTGTGTTAGATGGTTCATATAAATTGGAACGCTTAGGACAAGGGGAGGTGAGCTGATGGCCATTGCAAAAGGTATAGTTTTAGCTGGCGGCTCAGGCACTAGGTTGCACCCTATTACTTTGGGTGTTTCTAAACAAATGCTGCCAATTTACGACAAGCCAATGATTTATTACCCATTGTCTGTATTGATGTTAGCAGGTATTCGCGAAATATTAATTATTTCAACACCAGATGACCTGCCTGCATTTCAGCGCATGCTTGGTGATGGTAGCCAGTTTGGTGTAAGTTTGAGTTATGCCGTGCAACCTAGCCCTGATGGCCTTGCGCAGGCATTTTTAATAGGTGAAGAATTCATCGGGTCTGGTCATGTGGCCTTAGTACTTGGTGACAACATTTTTTATGGCCAACATTTTAGTGATAAGTTAAAAGATGCTGTCAACCGTGATTCGGGCGCAACTATATTTGGTTATCATGTGACAGACCCGGAACGATTTGGCGTGGTTGAATTTGATAAGGAAGGTCGAGCCTTATCAATAGAGGAAAAACCTGCTCAGCCAAAATCACATTATGCGGTGACCGGACTTTATTTTTATGACAATGATGTCATCGAAATTGCTAAATCCATAAAGCCTTCTGCTCGCGGTGAACTAGAAATAACAGATATAAACACCGCATATTTACAGCGTGGCGATCTGAACGTGTCTTTGTTAGGCCGTGGATTCGCCTGGCTTGACACTGGAACTCATGATTCCTTGCTGGAAGCTGGACATTTTGTGCAAACGATTGAATCCAGACAAGGATTGAAAGTGGCTTGCCTTGAAGAAATTGCGTTCAGAAATGGCTGGATAAGTGAAAGTCAGTTATTGAACCAGGCTGAATACCTGAGAAAGACGGGTTATGGTGCTTATCTGAAGAAACTGGCAGACGGAGTCGTGTGATGAAAGTGTCGCATACCAAACTAAAAGACTGTTTGATTATTGAACCAAAAGTGTTTGGTGATGATCGTGGTTTTTTTTTAGAAACATTTCAAAGTGACCGTTATGCTGAGTTGGCACAAATTGATTTGCCTTTTGTGCAAGATAACTACTCCCGCTCGATAGAAGGCGTTTTACGGGGACTGCATTTTCAGAAAACTAAACCTCAAGGTAAGCTTGTCAGAGTGGTGAGAGGCGAAGTCTTTGATGTTGCAGTTGATATTCGTCCTGATTCTCCTACCTACGGACAATGGGAGGGCGTTATTTTATCAGAACAAAACAAGCTTCAATTTTGGGTGCCTCCGGGCTTTGCACATGGTTTTTTAGTGCTATCTGACATTGCAGATTTTGAATACAAGTGCACTGATTTTTATGATCCCAAAGACGAGGGCGCAATTCGCTGGGACGATCCTGATTTAAATATCCAATGGCCAAAAGTCGATAATTTGATATTAAGCGAAAAAGATAAAAATGGTGCTTTATTCAGTAACTATAAATTTTATTAGTGGAGCATTATGGCATACCTATCTCAAAATGAAATTAATGCAATGGGTTTTGCATCAGTAGGTCGTAACGTAAAAATAAGTGACAAAGCAGCGATTTATAACCCAGAAACTATAAAGATCGGAGATAACTCTCGTATAGACGATTTTTGTATTATCTCCGGGCTTGTTGAAATTGGTAGATATTGCCATATCACTCCAATGTGCTTAGTTGCAGGAGGTATTCCAGGTGTTTATTTGTCTGATTTCTCAACATTAGCTTACGGTGTAAAGGTTTTCGCTCAAAGTGATGATTACACTGGCGAAACAATGACAAACTCGCTAATACCCAAAAAATTTAAAAATGAAAAATTTGAGCCTGTGTATATTTGTCGGCATGTAATCATAGGCGCAGGGTCAGTGATTTTTCCTGGCGTGGTTATAGCTGAAGGGTGCGCTATTGGTTCAATGACTTTAGTTAATCGAAGCACAGAAGACTGGGGTATCTATACAGGAATCCCTGCAAAGCGAAAGTCCAATCGAAGTAAAAATTTACTAAATTTAGAAAAAATATTTTTTCAGAGTGAAGATGAAAATGATCCCATTTAATAAGCCTTTGATGCATGGAAAAGAACTAGTGTATATCACCGATTCAGTATCTTCAGGAAAAATTTCAGGAGACGGAAAATACACAAAAAAATGTCACACTTTCTTTGAAAGTCGTTATGGTTTTGAAAAGGCATTATTGACTACGTCATGCACTGATGCGTTAGAAATGGCAGCAATTCTTCTTGATATTCGGCCCGGCGATGAAGTGATTGCACCCTCGTTTACCTTTGTTTCTACAGTGAATGCGTTTGTATTGAGAGGGGCGAAAGTAATTTTTGCCGATAGTTATAACGATAACCCTAACATAGACCCGTTATTGATAGAACCGTTAATAACTGAAAATACAAAAGCGATAATTGTTGTCCACTACGCTGGCGTAGCATGTGATATGGATCATATTATGGCTATTGCCAAAAAGCACTGCATATCTGTTGTGGAAGACGCAGCTCAGGCGATAGACTCATATTACAAGGGCACACCATTAGGTAAAATAGGCAAATTTGGCACTTTTTCATTTCATGAAACAAAAAATATCATTTCAGGTGAGGGGGGGCTGCTTACTGTTAACGATCAAGAATACGTGAAACGTGCTGAAATCGTCAGAGAGAAAGGAACCAATAGGAGCTCTTTTTTTAGAGGCGAAGTTGATAAATATGGCTGGGTAGATTTAGGCTCGTCATTTCTTCCTTCAGATATCATAGCTGCCTATCTATATGCTCAACTCGAAAACATAGAAGATATACAAGGCAAAAGGTTGAAACTTTGGAATTTATATTTTCAAGAGCTCAGCCACTTGGAGGTCGATGGGTTTATAAAATTACCTGTAACGCCTTCGTATGCCACCAATAATGCACATATGTTTTACATAGTATGTGCAAGCCTGGAGGTGAGAAGTTCGTTAATACAGTTTTTAAAGGATAACGAGGTTTCCTCAGTATTTCATTATATATCTTTGCATAAAAGTCCTTATTATACTAGTCTGCACGATGGCCGAGACCTTCCTAATTGTGACAAATTTAGTGATTGTTTACTAAGGTTGCCTATGTTCTATGATTTAACTAATGAGGAAGTTTTAAAAATTTGCAATCTTATAGCATCTTTTTTCTCAGAAGAAAGATTTTGATATCTCTCCATGGAAGTAAGTAATTAATGCTAATTAAGTTAGGAGTGTTGTATGGGGCGCAAACATTAAAGGCATTACTTCCTTTGGTGTTTGTACCTTTAATACTTGATATTACTGGACCAGAGCAATATGGCTTGGTGTCTTTGTTAGCTTTGTTTATTGGTCTTTTAGGTTTGTTAGATGCGGGGGTTAGTGGCGGTATAACACGCTTAGTCGCAATTCATAAGAATGATGTTCAGGGTGTCAAAAAAGTTTTTTCGTTTTACTTAAAAGTTTTTTGCGTACTTTTCGCAGTAGCTATACTTTTATTTACTTTCGTTGTTTTATCAAAGGATCTTATTGAAAATAATTGGTTGAAATCAAATCTAAAACCGGAAATCGTATCTCAGTCTCTCCTGATTATGGGTTTTATACTGTTCGTGTCTTACTTGAAGACATACCTTACTAGTTTTTTAAATGGTTTAGAAAGACAAGTTCCATTAGCTTATTGGTCTGTCACTTCCACTTTAGCGTATTACTTTGGCTCCTACTTAGGTTTAGTTTATTCCTCTGGGGATATTTTGGTTTATTTCTTAATCATGCTTGTGGTAAGTGTTATTGATTTTCTAGTCGTTTCTTCGCTGGTTTTGTACTATTACAGTGTTGAGAAGACGATGCTCGCTAAAAAAAATGTCTTAAATTACATATCTTCTTCATATCAAAATGAGAATATCAAAGTAAGGGATTTTGTTGGAACGACTATTCATTTGTCAGGCCTATCCCTTTTGTGGGTCGTGGCAACGCAGGTGGACAAATTAGTATTAACGAAATATATCCCATTGGAAGAATTTGCCTATTACCAGATAGCAACTCAAGTTTCTTTGTGTCTTGGCCTATTTACCGTGCCATTAACTCAATTTTTATTACCTCGGCTTTCTTCTTTGTTTTCCAACGGTGACTCAGACAGACTGTCTGAATTATTTACAAAATTCTTCTTGGCTTTTATTGCTATTGTTACACCGATAATACCTTTATTTTTCTTGTGTGGAGCAGAGCTTATTTATGTTTGGATTGGTTCTAGAGATATTTCTGAAAATGTGAATGGTTATGCTAAATGGCTTATATCATCAGCTTACTTTTATGGAATTACTAATTTCTTGTTTATTATTCTCTTCGCGGTGGGGAAGCTAAAATATCACTTTAGAGCATATTCACTTTACTCACTTCTTACTATTCCGCTATCAGTGATCGTTGCTATGAAATTTGGCGGAGAAGGAAGCGCATTTTTCATATTTCTTCATTCTATGATATTTATGTTTTTCTGGTCTGGTTTTGTTTTAAACAGTTTAATTCCGAAGTTGATTAAGTATGGATTTATGGTCTTTACAGCGTCACTACTATCTTCCGTTAGTATCCTTATTTTAAACAAACTAGTATTCTTTAATCTTGGTGTAGTTTGGTTTGCGTTAACATCAGTGGCTTGTTGTGCGCTAGCTTCAGTGGTTATTTTGCATCTTGTATTTTCGAAATATAAATCTATTTTTATTTTCAAGGCGCGGTTTAGTGAGGTTTTTAAATGAAGAAGTTTATTTGTTTTACCCCGTCTTATGATGAAAATAGCGGTGGTACCGTTGTTCTCCATAAACTATGTCACGTCCTTAATGAGTTAGGTTATGAATCTTATGTTTTTCCTTATGCTTACACGTATGAGGTGAATAGATTCAATATTATTAAAAATATTTTTAATCTTTTAAAATGGTCCGTTTATAACAGCATCCGACCATTCAAGACCAATAAATTTTTTAATACGCCAGTATTTTCAGGTTCTATTAAAAATCTTAATGATTATATAGTGATATATCCAGAAGTTGTTTTTGGCAATCCATTACAAGCTAAAAACGTAGTTAGATGGCTTCTTCATCAGCCAGGATTTCATGAAAATCGATTTTATTATAGCGCAGGTGAATTAATCTATAAATTTAACTCAGCTATTAAGGATTTTGAATTTCCTGGCTCGGTAACTTCAAAAAATGAATTAAAGGTAATTCACTACCCTTTGGAATATTATAACACTGCTGATTTACCTTCTAGTCGTAAAGGTTATTGTTACTGCGTTAGAAAGGGAAAGGGTAAAAAGCATATAAAAGATCACTCCACTGATACTTTAATTGACGATTTACCTCATTCGAAAGTGGCAGAGATTTTTAAGAATTCTGAATTTTTTATTAGTTATGATACCTATACAGCCTATTCAATTTTCGCGGTACTTTGTGGATGCAAATCGATTGTTGTTGGTGACGAAGGTGTTGAGGAGCGAGATTGGTACCCAAACCAAGTGGACCGATTCGGCTTATCTTACGGTGTGCCATATAATAATTGGGCGGAAGAAACTAAAGGTTTAGTTTTGGAACATGTCCTTAGTGAAAATGCTAAGGTCGATAAAGCAGTAAGTCTTTTTGCTTTGGAATGCATAGACTATTTTGAAAATAAGGCCTGACAACAGATGAATAGCACTGCAGGCTTGTCGTGTGCGCAGAGTATGGTTAGTACTTCTTCTAAAAATTACAATAATGTAAGCATTATAGCCGTTTTATTTATTTTGTTCTCTCCGGCAGTAAGCTTTGATGTGTTTTATATATTAAATTTTATCTTTTTCACCCCATTTTTGCTTTCAAATAGGAATAAGTTTAATTTTAAAACAATGTCCTTCCTGCTCTCAGTTTTTTTTCTATTTTTCACGTGGGCTATATTCAAATCGATTATATTTGGAAATGTTTACGATATAAAAGAGTTTGTTAAAATAACTCTCTTTGTGTTTGTTTTTTTTTCAGTCTCTGATAAAAATTTAAACGCATTTCATAATGCGCTACTTTTTTATGTAATTGCCGATTTCTGCGTATCACTTTTCCAATTTTTTCATTTGAGTTTTCCATTTTCTGAACTTATTTCAAGCATTTATAATAGCTCCTCGCACAGCGAGTTTTCCTCCTCGCTCAATAGTGTTAGAGCTCTGGGGTTGTCGCCAGGTCCTGGACAGCATGGTATTTTGGCAATTTTTTCATTCTCTTTTTTTCTGATGCGATACAGTTTTTCAGATTATCGGTATACAAGCTTGCTTGGTGTTATATTATCTGTTGGATTAATTGTACTTTCGCAATCTAAAACTGCAATCTTGATCTTGGTGATAATGTTTGCTATTTACTCCTTTTTGGTTATGGCAACAAAAGGTTGGTCTTCGGTTTTCTTTGTTCTCTCAATAATTTGTGTTGCTTCTTTTAGTGTGTTTTCTTATTGGGACATGCTGACTGCTACGTTTTATGATTTGAAACGTCTAGCTGAATTTGGATTGAAAGTATCTTCAATGGGAGCTCGTATTGAAATTTGGCTTGCTCAAATAGGTGCTGTTATTGATTCAAACGTAGTGTTATTTATTTTTGGTGCAGGCAGGTCCTATCTCGAATTCTTGGGCGTGTATAACAATAGTTTTGATAATGATTACGTATATGTTTTTGTATGTTATGGAGTGGTCGGTTTGGTGTTTTTTATTAGTATTGCCTCTATTTTTATATGGAAATTGTTTCATTTTTCCACCTTAAGTGAATCTAATAGAGTCATTACATTCGTAATAGTCACTGGCCTGTTCATGGGTACTAGTTTGGATTTTTACTCAGACGTCAAAATGATAGCACTTCTAGCGTATCTATTCAGAGTCCATTATAATGCAATCAAATGTTAATCTAATTTTTGGAGCCGGTTTTACTTATGCGTGTATCATATGTAGTTACAAATTTTAATAACACTGATTTTACTGAAAAGATGCTAGAATCTTTAAAGCACTGTTCTAATGAAATTCATGTATTCGTTGTGGATAATGGAAGTAGTAAGGTAGAGCAAGGCAAGTTGGTTGAGCTCAGTAAATTACATAGCTTTTGGGTAACCGCTATTTTTAACGAAAATAATCTTGGCTATTTCGAAGGTTTGAATGTGGGTATTCGAAGAGCCAGACAAGATTTCCCACATGTTGAATTAATGGTTGTGGGTAATAACGACCTCATTTTTCCGGAAAATTTTTTGCAACAACTAGAGCAAAGCGCTGACGTCGTATCCCGTTATCCAGTTTTGTCACCTGATATCCGCATGTTGGATGGGACACCACAAAACCCTCATGTGATTAAGTCTATAAGTAAAGTGAGGGAAGTCGTTTACGATTTATACCATTCCAGTTACTGGCTTGCTGGGCTCATTGTCAAACTTGCGAAGTTAACTCATGGCCTGACAGACCGTGAAGATGAAAAACAGTATGAAGTAGCTCAAGAAATTTATCAGGGATATGGCGCGTGTTATGTGCTTACTCCATTGTTTTTTAAGAATTTTAATGATTTGTGGGCACCTACCTTTCTGATGTACGAAGAGTTTTTCTTGTCAAAGCAGCTTGAGGAGAAAGGCTTTAAAACGTACTATGAGCCCCGTATTTCTGTAACTCATTACTGTCATGCTTCAACAGGCATGATCCCAGGTGAGCTTAAGTGGCAATATTCTTGCCAGGCTCATAAAGAATATCGTAAGTACGTTAAAGTTTGGCGCTAAAGGATCTGAATTAATGCGTGAATATCAAGTTTGTACCAATTGCGTGATGGATACCACCGATTCGAAAATTGTATTTGATGATGAAGGTGTATGTGATCACTGTAATACCTTCTTTACCGACATTCAGCCTAAATGGCATACCGACGAGGTAGGCCTTAAAAACATTATGGCAATCGCCGACAAGATTAAAGAAGAAGGTAAAGGGAAAGACTTTGACTGTATTATAGGTATGAGTGGTGGTATTGATAGCTCCTACCTTACCTACCTAGCCAAGGAGAAGCTTGGCTTGCGCCCTTTGGTATTTCATGTTGACGCTGGCTGGAACTCTCAGACCGCAGTAAATAATATTGAAAAGATAGTCGACAAACTTGGGCTTGATTTATATACGGAAGTAATAGATTGGGAAGAGATGAAAGATCTTCAGTTAGCTTTCATTAAATCTGGTGTATCGCATATTGATAGCCCGCAGGACCATTCTTTCTTTGCAACTATGTATAAGTTTGCAGCAAAATATAAGGTTAATTATATTTTGACCGGTGGGAATTTCTCTACAGAGTGTGTTCGTAACCCACTCGAATGGATGTATTATCAGTCAGATGCTACTCAGCTTGTTGATATTCACAAGAAGTTTGGCACTATCCCATTAAAAAATTACCCGGTCACAAATATTTTGTGGCACAAAGTTTATTTGCCTTACATTCGCGGCATTAAACTGATTCGTCCATTAGACTACATGCCATATCACAAAGAAGAAGCTACACAGTTTTTAGTCGACAACTTTGGTTATCAGCGTTACGCGCAAAAGCATTTTGAATCCAGATTCACCAAGTTCTATGAAGGCTACTGGTTACCCAAAAAATTTGGTTATGACACAAGAAAAGTTCAGTACTCAAGTTTAATTCTGACTGGGCAAATGACTCGTGAAGAAGCATTAGAGAAGTTAAAAACTCCTGCGCATGACGATGAGCAAATTGCCAACGAGTTTGAGTATATTGCTACGAAGTTGGGTATCACTGTTGATGAATTGCAAGGTTATATGGATGCACCAAACAAAACTTACCGCGACTATAAAAACCAGCAAAGTATTTATGATATTGGTGCGAAAGTGATGCGTGCTTTCGGGTTGGAAAAAGGAGGCAAGCGTTGATTGGAATCGTGGATTACGGCTTAGGAAATCTCAGCGCGTTTTCTAATATATTCAAGCAGTTGAATATATCTTTTAAAGCGGTCAAAACAGAAGCCGACTTTCAGTCAATTGATAAGCTGATCCTTCCTGGCGTTGGCGCATTTGATTATGCTATGCAGCTTTTGAATAATTCTGGAATGCGTGACACGCTGGACGACTTGGTTCTTAATAAGAAAATGCCAGTGTTAGGCGTTTGCGTAGGTATGCAAATTATGGCCAATTCCAGCGAAGAAGGTTCTTTGCCAGGGTTAGGCTGGGTTGATGGAACTGTAAAGAAAATTGATGTAACCAAGCTAAATCACAAGCCTACTATTCCTCACATGGGGTGGAATCAGGTTCGAGCGACAAAGGATATTGAGATTTTTTTAGGTATTGATTACGAGCAGGGTTTTTATTTTCTGCATTCTTATTATTATGATGCTGAAAATCCTCAGGACATACTTGCTGTATCAGAGTATGCAGGGGAGTTTGCTTGTGCTGTGCATAAGGAGAATATCTACGGATTTCAGTTTCACCCTGAAAAAAGTTTATTAAACGGAGTTACACTCCTTAAAAATTTTGCGAATTTATAATTATGCTGCGTTCAAGAATCATTCCCTGTTTGCTCGTTAAAAATAAAGGACTGGTTAAAACAGTCAATTTTAAAGATCCTAAGTATGTCGGTGACCCGATTAATGCAGTTAAAATTTTTAATGAAAAACTTGTTGATGAGCTTGTTGTTCTTGATATCGATGCCTCAAAAGATAATCGAGAACCTGATTACAAGATGATAGAAAATCTTGCTACAGAATGCCGTATGCCGTTTTGTTACGGTGGAGGTATTAAAACTGTTGAACAAGCAGTTAGGATTAGTAATTTGGGGGTTGAAAAGGTAGCGTTAAGTTCTTCTGCACTTGAGAACCCAATGTTAATAACTGAGATTGCCAGTGCCATCGGTAGACAAAGCGTAGTTGTTGTTCTCGACGTTAAGAAAACTCTTTTTGGCGGTTATGATTGTTATATTTACAATGGCACAAAGAAAGTGAAAGGTGATGTTGTAGAACTTGCTAAAAAGGCTCAGCAATTAGGCGCAGGTGAAATTGTTGTTAACTCTATTGATAATGACGGTAAAATGGCTGGCTATGATCATAAATTGATCAGATTGATTCGCGCTGCAATAGATATTCCCCTCACTGTACTTGGTGGTGCTGGCTCTCTAAGCGACATTAAATCGGTGATTGATGAACATAAAATTATAGGTGTTGCTGCAGGTAGCCTGTTTGTATTTAAAGGAACCTACAAGGCAGTTTTGATCAATTACCCCTCTGTAGAAGATAAGAAATTACTCAATAAGAGCTGAACTCAGCTCGAAAGCTCAATATTTTTCCAAAGGCTTAATGATGAAGCAAATTCTCCAAGACCTTGCCAAAGGTGCTACCACTGTCGTTCAGGCACCTACGCCTTCTGTGAGTTCCGGGCACCTGCTGATTAATACTACATGCAGTCTGATTTCTGCAGGTACGGAGCGTATGCTAGTCGATTTTGGCAAGGCGTCTTTAATTGACAAAGCCAGACAGCAACCTGAAAAAGTAAAAATGGTGCTTGAAAAGGTTCAAACGGATGGTTTGTTAACCACTATAGATGCTGTGCGCTCAAAGCTGGGGCAGCCACTTCCTTTAGGTTATTGCAACGTTGGTGTTGTTGAGGCTGTTGGTAAAGGGGCAGAGCAGTTTAAGCCTGGTGACCGTGTGCTTTCTAATGGACCGCATGCAGATGTAGCACGAGTGCCAAAAAATTTATGCGCCATAATCCCGCATAACGTTAGTGACGAAGCTGCTGCCTTTACTGTAGTGGCCAGCATCGGCTTACAAGGTATACGTTTAGCTGAACCAACCTTAGGTGAATCTGTAGTAGTTACAGGCGTAGGCTTAATTGGTTTATTAACAGTACAGTTGTTACGCGCCCAGGGTTGTCGGGTACTGGCTATAGATTTTGATCAACGTAAACTTGAACTTGCCAAACAATTTGGTGCAGAAATCTGTAACCCTGGAGCTGGTGAAGACCCGGTCGCAGCTGGTATGGCATTTAGCCGAGGTCATGGTGTTGATGCTGTTATTATTACGGCGTCTACTAAATCGAATGATCCTATAACCCAAGCTGCCCGAATGAGCCGTAAACGTGGCCGTATTGTGTTAGTTGGTGTAACAGGCCTTGAATTAAATCGTGCAGATTTTTATGAAAAAGAATTAAGCTTTCAGGTTTCTTGCTCTTACGGCCCAGGCCGCTACGAACCAGATTATGAGCAAAAAGGTCTGGATTACCCACTGCCTTTTGTGCGCTGGACTGAACAACGTAACTTTGAGGCTGTGCTTGATATGTTGTCTGCAGGCGCACTTGATGTAGAAGCCTTGATTACACACCGTTTCATATTTGAAAATGCTGCAGAAGCTTATTCGGTTTTAACAGACGATAAAGCTGCACTGGGTATTTTATTAAAGTACCCAAGCGAATTTAATGAACGGCACATCCGTTCTGTAAGCTTATTACAGACTTCATTTACAGCTGATAAGCCGACTTTAGGCTTTGTTGGCGCTGGAAATTACGCTTCCAGAGTGTTGATCCCTGCGTTTAAAGCTGCAGGCGCTCAGCTGCATACTATTAGCACCTCAGGGGGGATTAATAGTGTTATCCATGGCGAAAAAGCGGGGTTTGCGAACGCATCTACTGATACACAAGCTCTGCTGGAAAACCCGCAAATAAACACTGCAGTTATTGTTACTCAACATAACAGTCATGCTTATTTCACAGAACAAGCTTTAAAACATGGCAAACATGTATTTGTAGAAAAGCCGCTGGCTATCGACAAAGAAGAATTGGCGAAAGTAGAAGCTGCGTATCGTCAAACCGAAGGCAAGCAGTTGTTGATGCTTGGTTTTAACCGTCGTTTTTCTCCGCAAATACAAAAGATGAAGTCGTTGCTCAATGCAGTGAAAGAACCTAAGTCTTTTATTATGACCATGAACGCAGGCGCCATTCCTGAAGATCACTGGACTCAGGATAATTCGGTGGGTGGTGGTCGAATCATAGGTGAAGCTTGCCACTTCATCGACTTAATGCGTTATCTGGCAGGCTCAGAAATTATATCTGTTCAGGCTCGACGTATGGGAGACAATTCACACCAGTCTATAACTGAAGACAAAGCCGCCATTATTTTAGGTTTCGCAGATGGGTCTTTTGGTACCATCCATTACTTTGCAAATGGATCATCAAGCTTTCCGAAAGAAAGGGTTGAAGTGTTCACTGCTGGACGGGTGTTGCAATTAGATAATTTCCTGAAACTAAAAGGTTTCGGTTGGCCTGGTTTCTCGAAAATGAATTTGTGGCGTCAGGACAAAGGGCAAGTCGCTTGTTGTCAGGCCTTTTTAGCTGCTATTAATGAAGGCAAAGAGTGCCCAATTCCAGCTGATGAAGTGTTTGAAGTGGCAAGAGTTTCTATTGAAATAGCAGAGCAATTAAGAATACAACAGGGCTAAGGATGCAACTGCTCACTAAACTTCAGCGGCTTTACCACACGGTAAGGCCGCTGCGCTTTGAACAAATAGCTTATAGAATTTACTATAAGCTATTTCCATTGCGACACATTTCATCCGATTCGACCTCTTTAAGTTCTACCGATTGGATCTGGCATGGGCCAGAGGTCGTTGAGCCGTCATTTTTAGGCGGTAACCAAGTTTGTTTTCTGAACCTGTCCGGTCAGGTTCAGTCAGCTCAGGACTGGAATAGTCCTGCCTTTGAAAAACTCTGGCTGTATAACCTGCACTATTTCGATGACTTGAATGCCCGAGGCAGTCAGCAAAGAACCGCAACACAACTTGCTCTGGTAGAGCGTTGGATGGCGGAAAACCCTGCAGTATCAGGCAATGGCTGGGAGCCTTATCCTTTGTCGCTGCGGTTGGTGAATTGGATCAAGTGGTATAAAAGGGCAAAACTGAATAAGCCCGAAATTATTCGTAGTATAGATCTTCAAGCAAAAGCCCTGAGCAAACAGCTTGAATATCATATTTTAGGAAATCACTTGTTTGCCAACGGCAAAGCACTGGTATTCTCCGGTTGTTTCCTTAAAGGGATTGCTGCCGATAAATACCTTGATTCTGGATTAAAGATCCTTGATCGCGAAATACCAGAGCAGTTTCTGAAAGACGGTGGGCATTTTGAGCTTAGCCCTATGTATCATTGTATTTTACTTTGGGATTTACTGGAGTTGCTACATTTAGCTCAGTTGTCCGGAAATACTAAGTTGAATACAAGGGTAGAGCCTTGGTCAGATATTGCACGAAAGGGTTTGATCTGGCTTAAAACAATGCTTCATCCGGACGGCGAGGTTAGTTTTTTTAACGACAGTGCCATAGGTATAGCTGCTACACCGCAGCAAATATTTGCTTATGCACAATCACTAGGGCTCTTTGTTAGCGAATCTGTACCAGAGCCCCTGCACACTTTATCTGAGAGCGGCTATAGCAAAATTAGTATGCCTGATCACAGCTTGATTTTTGATCACGCTCAGGTTGGGCCTGATTATTTGCCGGGTCATGCACATGCGGATAGCTTAAGTTTCGAATGGTCGTTGGGTTTACAGCGTGTATTTGTCAATTCGGGAACATCGATTTATGGTGTCAGTGCCGAACGTTTAAGGCAACGCCAAACCGCTGCACACAATACTGTTGTTGTGAATGGAGTCGATTCTTCTGAAGTTTGGAGTGGTTTTAGGGTTGCGCGCCGTGCTAAAGCTACTTTGGAGAACAGCAGTGTTTCAGATGAGATGGTGACTATTACGGCATCTCATGACGGATATTGCAGATTGTCTGACAAAGTAGTGCACAGACGCTCAGTGTCTATGATGCCAAACCAACTTCAGGTTAAAGATACTCTGATCGGACGTTACCACAGTGCGGTAGCTCACTTTCATTTGCATCCGAACATCACTGCAGTACAAAAAGACGATACGAATATCATGTTAACTTTACCAAAAGGTCAGGTCGTTCAATTTAAATCCGCCTTTTGCTGCCGGATCATAAAAACCACCTGGCATCCTCGTTTTGGTCAGTCCGTGCCTTCTTTAAAAATTGAAGTTCAGTTTAAAGAGAATGAGTTGGCTACCTCTGTAACATTAGTGAAGGTATAAGCTTTTGAAAATTCTTGTGTTGTCGTTTTATTATCAGCCTGATTTATGTGCGGGTTCATTCCGTTGCACTGCATTAGTTGAACAATTGAAGCAGCAAAAAGATGTGGAACTGGAAGTGATTACCACGTTGCCAAATCGTTACGCATCTTTTTCTGCTCAGGCACCAGGACATGAAGTAACAGACGGAGTTGAAATACATCGTATTGCTTTACCTTCGCATAAAAGTGGCATGCTGGATCAGATCAAAGCTTTTACTGCTTTTTACAGGCAAGCTTTAAAGATTTCCAAAGATAAAAAGTATGATTTGGTATTTGCAACTTCATCCAGATTATTTACCGCATTTCTTGGCGCACGCATAGCCTCTGCTAAGAAGTTGCCTTTGTATCTGGATATCAGAGATATCTTTGTTGATACCATTAAAGACGTATTACCGGCTAAAATTACTTGGCTGGCAAAACCGATATTTTCCTGGATTGAGTCTTACGCTTTTGGCCGTGCTAAACGTATTAATTTAGTTTCCAAAGGTTTTGCCGACTATTTTTCCAGTCGTTATCCTAAGGCTGAATACCGCTGGTTTACCAATGGTATTGATAATGAATTTCTGGCTGTTGCTCCACAATCTTCGGTGGTTTCTGAAGTTTCAGGTCCGGTGACTGTGCTTTATGCTGGTAATATGGGCGAAGGGCAGGGGTTACACACTATACTGCCTGCATTAGCAAAACGTCTGGAAGGAAAAGCCAGGTTCAGAGTCATTGGAGATGGTGGGCGCAAGGCAGTTCTCCAGCAGCATCTGAAGGATATTCCTAACGTTGAATTATTGCCCCCTGTCAGTCGTAATGAATTGATTCGTGAATATCAAATCGCTGATATTTTATTTTTACATTTAAATGACTATCCTGCTTTTCGTAAAGTGTTGCCATCAAAGATTTTTGAGTATGCTGCTTTAGGTAAGCCTGTGTGGGCTGGCGTTTCTGGTTATGCTGCTGACTTTCTGAAAGAAGAAGTAAGTAACTCCTCTGTCTTTTATCCTGGGAATGACGAAGAAGCCTATCGCTCTTTTGATACTTTGGAATTAGGGGTAAGTCCAAGAACAGAATTTATTACCAAGTTCTCCCGCCGGCAAATTATGGCTGAAATGGCTAAGGACATAGTGAGTTTGGTGAGGCATGATGATTAATAAAACAATACTCCTTACTGGGGCTACTGGCTTTGTAGGCAAGGCTCTGGTGTCAGCTCTGCACACCAAAGAGCTTCGTTTGTTGAGCCGCAAAGATCCACAGCAGACTCAAGGTATATTTTGCCAGGCAGAGATAGACAGCTCTGCAGATTATTCAGCTTACCTGCACAATGTTGATGTTGTTATTCATACCGCGGCTCGCGTTCATGTGATGGATGAAAGCAGCAGTGATCCTTTAAGTGCTTTTAGGGAAGTGAATACAGCGGGCACAGCTAATCTTGCGAGACAAGCTGCGGCGTCAGGAGTGAAACGATTTATTTTTGTCAGCTCCGTGAAAGTAAATGGCGAAAGCACGACAAACAAAAAGCCGTTTCGCTATGACGACATCCCTGCACCGGAAGACGCTTATGGTTTGTCGAAAAAAGAGGCAGAAGAAGAGCTTTGGGAAATTTGCAATGGAACTCAGATGGAGTTGGTGATTATCAGACCTCCTTTAGTTTATGGTCCGGGAGTAAAAGCAAATTTTGCCGCTATGATGAAATTGGCACAAAAGAACCTTCCTCTTCCTTTTGGCTCAATTCATAATAAGCGTAGTTTGGTGGCTTTAGATAATCTGGTTGATTTAATACTGACCTGTGTTTCACACCCTAAGGCGGCTAATCAGACGTTTCTTGTGAGCGATGACGAAGATCTGTCCACTACCGAATTGCTCGAAAAAATGACTCGTGCCGCTGGAAAAAAGCCTTGGCTGTTGCCTTTTCCTGTTTCTTTGATGATAGGGGTTGCAGTAATTCTTAAAAGAAAGGCGATAACAGATCGTTTATTTGGAACGCTGCAGGTTGATATTCAGCACACCAAAGATACGCTGAGCTGGAAGCCTATACTTAACGTGGACCAAGCTTTGAAAGCTTGCCTGCATCTGTCCGTTTTGAAAGCGAAAAAAAACTAATTGATGGAATTACCATCTGGCGAGGAAAAATGCTCATTCGTGTTTTTGATATCTGTTTTTCTTTTTTAGGCTTGCTGTTTGGTTTTCCCATTCTGCTGTTGTTAACTGTTATTGGCTTGTTTGATACGGGTTCACCGATCTTCCGACAGGAGCGGGTGGGGCGCCATAAAAAGCCTTTTACACTGGTGAAGTTCCGTACTATGAGGCCTGATACTGCTTCTGTCGCCAGCCATTTAGCCAGTGCTGTCGCCATAACACCTTTTGGTGGCTTTTTACGGAAAACCAAGCTGGATGAATTGCCACAGTTATGGAATGTGTTAAAAGGGGAAATGAGTTTGGTCGGGCCGCGGCCTTGTTTGTTTAATCAGGACGAGTTAATTGCGGAACGTGAGCAACGTGGTGTTTTTAATTTCCGCCCTGGCATCACCGGTTTAGCGCAGGTCAATGAAATTGATATGTCCACGCCTGTGTTATTGGCTGAAACTGATCAGAAAATGTTATCTAACTTGTCATTGAAAGATTATTTTAAGTACATCTTTATGACAGTTGCAGGCAATGGTTCAGGAGACAGAGTTAAAAGATAATATGGGGTTTAAGTTGATCTTTGCGGTGTTTCAACTCCATTTCATAAGGCAATACGTAGCAACTATAAATTAAAAGGTTTAAACTTTATCGCTTCGAGCCAAAGTCCTACTCGGCCGCTTATTCTTTAGACCGTGTAAAGTTGTGCCTATATTATGTAGTTTATTCGCTAATTCTGGAGCGTGTTTTGGGTAAATTTTCTTCTAAGTTTTTGTTTCGGTGCTTAACTCCGCTGATGACTCTATCTCGACCACTCAAGCATTTTGTTTCTTTAATTGTAGATAGTCTTGTTTTGTTTATTGCGTGGGGAGGTGCATATTATCTTCGTTATGACCATTTCTCACTATTTGAAGACAATAATTTTGTGCTTAGCTTTGGAGTGGTATTAATTATTACTCTGATCGTTCTTAACGGCCTTGGTTTGTACAGGGCAGTGGTGCGTTACATGGGGTTGCGAACCATGTTATCTATAGCATTTGGTACTGCTATATCTGCCTTTTTCCTTCATTTGGCTATTCAAGCAAATGCAGTGCTCTACAGTGCATCGGTTATTTTAAATTACGTATTTTTTTCATTTTCGGGCATTGCAGGTATCCGAATTTTGCTAAGGGAGATTGTATTAGCTGGCAGCCGCGACGCGCATCACAAAGTATTAATTTATGGCGCTGGTGCCAGCGGCAGACAATTGTTGCTGGCGTTGGCCAATAGTGTTGAATTTCGTGCAGTCGCTTTTATTGATGATGACCCTTCTTTTCATGGCGTAATGATTCGGGATGTGAAGGTGCACGCACCGGATTGCATCGAAGATGTGATTAAAAAGTACGGTATCAGTCGCATTCTACTTGCTGTGCCTTCGGCAAGTCGCGGCACAAGAGCAAAACTTATAGAACGCCTTGAACCGCTGGGCCTACCTGTGTTGACTATTCCTGGTATGACGGATTTGGTCGACGGCAAAATGAAAATTGATGAGCTGCAGGACGTTAAAATTGAGGACCTGCTTGGCAGGGACGCGGTTACGCCCGTTCAATCTTTATTAACAGCCAATATTACTGGCAAAGTAGTTATGGTAACAGGTGCTGGTGGCTCCATAGGCTCTGAGTTATGCCGGCAAATTATTATGCAGGCGCCAGCTAAGCTGGTGTTATTTGAAGCTTCCGAGTTCGCGTTGTATGAAATAGATAAAGAACTAAATGGCACAATTGCTGCGATGCAATTGGATGTTCAGTTGCTTCCGGTTCTGGGTTCTGTAGTTGATCAGCAGCGTCTACAGCGCATGATGGAAAGTTATAAAGTGCAAACGGTTTATCATGCCGCAGCCTATAAACATGTGCCTTTGGTTGAATTTAATGTGATAGAAGGTTTGCGAAATAATTTGTTTGGCACCTGGCATACGGCTGAAGCAGCAATAGCTGCTGGGGTTGAAACCTTTGTGCTGATCTCAACCGATAAAGCGGTGCGCCCAACCAATGTGATGGGAACGACCAAACGTTTGGCAGAACTTACATTACAGGCTTTAGCAAAAAGGCAGCAAAGCACCCGTTTTTGCATGGTCAGGTTTGGTAATGTTCTAGGTTCATCTGGTTCAGTTGTACCTTTATTTCGAAAGCAGATTAAAAAGGGGGGGCCTATCACACTGACTCATGAAGACATTACCCGCTACTTTATGACTATTCCTGAAGCGGCGCAGTTGGTTATTCAGGCCGGTTCTATGGGAGAGGGCGGTGATGTTTTTGTTCTGGATATGGGCGAACCTGTTAGAATTTATGATTTAGCCAGAAAGATGGTGCACTTGATGGGGTTGGAGCTGAAAAATAAACAAAACCCTAATGGTGATATAGAAATCAAGATTACCGGCTTGAGGCCAGGTGAGAAGTTATATGAAGAGCTGTTGATTGGTGATGATGAAAAACCGACTCGCCATCCACGGATTAAAGCTGCAAATGAGGTTTACTTGAGTTGGACCGACATGCAGGCCTTGCTAAGTGAGCTAAGTGAAGCCTCTATTAATTATGATTTAGAAAAAATCAGGGCTTTAATGCTCAGTGCCCCCACAGGCTTTAACCCAACCGACGGAATTTGCGATTTATGGTGGCAAGTTAATCAAAGAATTTGATGCTGTCCATTCATCTGGTATTAACGCTTAGTTACTATTCTTTTGTTGTACCAAGTTAGAGAAATATGTAGTCTTTCTGTAAATATTGATTCCTAAGGACATTTTTATTCATATAAAGTTCATTTTTGTTAGGTTAAAACTGGTAGATAGTAAGACGCTAGCCTAAGCTGTTGGTCGGTAAACCAGTCATATTACAGACAAAAATGGGTTGTGCTATGAATGAAGAGGGAGTGAAAGCGTGACGTGGATTATGTCGCTACCCCGGAATATAAAGCGCGGGATTTCTCTTAGTGCAGATGCAGTGTTTCTGATAAGTGCATTATGCGCAGCCTTTTGGCTTAGCGGCATTTTAGACCCTCTTGCTTTTATCCTATCTTATAGTTTTGGGCTGTTAGTATGGCTTGGTTTTAGTCTGGCAGTTTTTTCTTCTTTAGGTTTGTACAGGGCCATTTTGCGTTATATGGCTCCTCAGGCCGTCGCTACTGTAGGTTATGGTGTTTTTGCCAGTTCAGCCGGAGTTATTGCCTTATGTTGGTTCTTACCTGCAGCTGATACTTTTCGCTTAGTGCTCTGCTTCGCTATTTTGGCTTTGATTTTTGTAGGCGGAAGCCGTTGGTTGTTTCGAAGTGCACTGCAAATGCACAGGCACAAAGCTAAAAGCCGAGTATTGATATATGGGGCAGGCTGTTCTGGTCGCCAGCTACTTTATGCGCTGCAAAGCGGTGATGACTACAGGCCTGTGGTTTTTGTTGACGACAACATTGAACTTCAAAAAACAACAGTCTGTGGATTAAGTGTTTTACCTTCTGAACTGCTTGCAAAAGCCATTGAACGTTATCGAGTAGACCGGGTTTTATTAGCTATGCCTTCGGCTGGGCGTGGCCGCAAGCGCGAATTGCTTGAAGGCTTATCTAAGTTGCCTGTACCAGTTCAGAGTATCCCTGGAATGGTGGATTTAGTGGCAGGTCATATGAAAATTGATGATTTGCAGGATATTCGTATTGAAGATTTACTGGGACGAGAAGTTATAGAGCCTGAACAGCATTTATTACAGGCAAATATCAGGCATAAAGTAGTGATGGTTACGGGAGCTGGTGGATCTATTGGCGCTGAGTTATGTCGTCAAATTATTCGCTGTAAGCCCACTGTTTTGGTGTTGTTCGATGTGTCAGAGTTTGCGTTGTATTCAATTGAGCGTGAGCTAAATGCGTTAAAACGTCGTTACGGTTATCAGTGTAGTCTAAAACCTGTGATTGGCTCAGTGCAGCAGCAAAAGTTACTTGAACAGGTGATGTTAGGGTTTCAGGTCCAGACGGTTTATCACGCAGCGGCATACAAGCACGTACCTTTAGTTGAATACAATATGGTGGAAGGTGTTAGAAATAACGTCTTTGGTACCTGGGCATGTGCTGAGGCGGCGATTGCGGCCAAAGTGGAGAGTTTTGTGCTGATATCCACAGATAAAGCTGTTCGCCCTACCAATGTGATGGGAGCCAGCAAACGTATGGCCGAATTGGTATTGCAAGGGTTGGCGAGCCGACAGACAGTTACCCGTATGTCTATGGTACGCTTTGGTAATGTATTGGGTTCGTCCGGATCTGTGGTGCCGCTTTTTGCGCAGCAAATAAAGTCGGGCGGCCCAGTTACTTTAACGCATAAAGAAATCACCCGTTTTTTTATGACCATTCCAGAAGCATCTCAGTTAGTCATACAGGCTGGCGCTATGGCAAAAGGTGGCGAAGTTTTTGTATTGGATATGGGCGAGCCTGTTCGAATTTATGATTTGGCGAAACGTATGATCCATTTGGCTGGTTTGAAACTGAAAGACAAAACGAATCCGAGTGGCGATATTGAAATTCAGATTACAGGGCTAAGGCCTGGTGAAAAATTATACGAAGAATTGTTAATTGGTGATAATGAAAGCCCGACTGAGCATGTCCGAATTCGAGCGGCAAAAGAACAGTTTTTATCCTGGCCAGCTACAATGTTAGTGCTTAACAGCCTGGATGTGGCCTGCCAGAGCTTTGACCAACAAATGCTCAGGCAAATATTACTTGATGCACCAACAGGCTTCGCGCCCAACAGTGAAATTTGTGATTTACTCTTTGTCGGCAGCCACGCCAGTGACGTAGTAAAGAAGGAGCTGGTGCATTAGGTTAATAGCAGATACAACAAAGTTTTCCAGCTTGGTATAAGTTGGAATGTTGTAAACCGACAACAAAAAAACGCTTGTCGGTTGTACGAAAAACCTCTATTCTAGAGGTATTGTTTTTAATAGGGATGATGTGATGAAAAAATTAAGCGTGTTAATGGCTGCTTTATTAATAACTTCTGGTGCAGTAATGGCTCAGGGTGAAGAGACTGGTGCTGCAGGTGCCGGTTCAGGTGCTTCAGCTGCAGGTGCCGGTTCAGGTGCTTCAGCTGCAGGTGCTGGTTTAGGTGCTATCGGTGGTATTGCTACTGGTACTATTGTAGCTGGTGCTATCGCTGCTGGTGTATTGGCTGCTGTTGTTTCTAACAACCGTAGTGATTCTCCAGTGGATTGCCCTACAGGCCAAACTTTGGTAAATGGTACTTGTACTCCAAATCCAGAACCAGAGCCAACTTGTAATGGTGCTGACCCTCTGGTTGGTGGTGTTTGTGTTGGTACTACCTCTACAGTAACTGTAACTGGTACAGGTACTTCTACAGGCACTATCACAGTTCCTGTAACTTTTACCTACGCTCCTTCAGTACAGTAAATCAGTGTAACTTGTTAAAAAGCCGCCTGATGGCGGCTTTTTGTTATCTGCAACTTTTGCTTGAAATGGATCTTATGCGCAACTTAGCCCTGCCTTTTATTTTTTTTGCTTTGGCAACCCTTTTTGGCTGTTCCAGCACTTTTCACACTTATACCCAGACCTTAGAGCTGGCTTTTAATCAAGGTGATGGCGCCAGTTTAACTAAAGCCGAGCTTGCTAGCCGGGAAAGTGACGTTTTATATGCCAAAGTAGGAACGCTACCTAATGCAGTTCTTGTTTTAGCTTATCTGGAACATGGTCAGTACAAATGGGTGTCGGCTGATGAAGCCTTGTTGGTGCTTGAAAAAGGCCGCTTAGTGAAGACAACGGGATTTGAAAATAACCTGCTGTATATCTCTAACAAAGAGTTGGATCCACTGAAACAACCCATGACAAAAATTCAGGTTGGACAGAGCTGGCAAGCCAAAACTGACTGGTCTGGAAAAGCAGAAACAGGGCATTTGCTACGTTATGAAATCATTGAAACAGAAATATCTTCTATCGAGCTATTGGACTATAGCTTTCAAACCAAACTGGTTACTGAACTCGTTACATTTCCAAACGGACAGACTGCAATTAATCAGTTTTGGTTTGATTTAAAAAGTGGTTGGTTATTAAAAAGCCGTCAAAACATTGCTCCATTTTGGCCGGAAGTTGAGCTGATTCATGTCAGCAGCGCTGGACGTTTGTTAGGCGTGATTAAAAAAGGGAGTTTAAGATGAATCGCTTGAGTTGTTTATTACTTGCTTTGGCTATTGCAGGATTGAATGTTGTAAAAGCTGCAACACCAGTGGTGTTGGTTGAGCATCAGGGCAAGTATCAGGGCTATTTTGAAAAGCCCAGATTGGGGTTGGTTGTCACTCAGTTTAATGCCTCAGCCTCTTTATACTGGCCTGCAGCCAGACTTTTTAAGGTGGATCTTGATACTAAGTTAAAGCTTGAACAACAACGCAAGCAACTTCTAAGTCGGTTAGCAGCACTTAAACTTGAGTTTCAACAGGATGCAGAACCTCAGTTAGCTGCAAGTGTTGAAAAGTTAGAACAGGATATAGCTGCCTGGGAATTAGCAGGTCATATGCAATTGTCGCTCGACCCAGACATAGTAAGAGCGAAAAAGTCGCTTAATCCTTTGCTTTCTGCTGGGCAATACAAGTTGTTAGTGAATGTCAGGCCTACGGTAGTGCAATTGGAAGGTTTAGTGGCCGAGAAAAACATTGCGCTAGCCGATGCTGTTTCTGTTGTGCATTATCTTGATTCAGTTTCAGTGCTTGATGGGGGCAGCAGTTCTTATCTTTATATTATTACTGCTGCAGGCAAGGTTTTAATAGCCAAAACAGGTTTATGGAATAATACCTATCAGGAAGTATCGCCTGGAAGCCTCTTGTTTGTTCCCTTTGAACAACGTTTTTTGCCTGAGGCTTTTAGTGATATTAATGAACAAATTGTAGAACTTTTGCTGCACAAGGTTGTTGCCCAATGAAGATGTCCTGTATAGCTACTATTATTTCTGCTTTGTTGTGTCCCACAGTTTTAGCACAAGAGTATTTTTCTCCGGCGCAAAATAATTACTCGCAAGGCAATCATGGCGGTATTGGTTTAATTCAAATGCCAACAGCTCGAATGAATGAGGCTGGAGCTTTTAGTCTGAATTACCAGGACAGCGAAGAGTACAGATTTTGGTCCGCGTCTCTGATGCTATTTCCCTGGATGGAAACCACAGTGCGTTATTCTGATGTGCGTACGCAACTGTATAGTGACGATCCTGGTTTTAGCGGAGACCAGACCTATAAAGACAAAGGCATAGACGTTAAGTTTAAGTTATGGCGTGAAAGTGAATTTTTGCCGGATCTCTCTGTAGGTTTTCGTGATTTTGGTGGTACAGGTTTATTTGAAAGTGAATTTATTGCAGCCAGTAAAAGATTAGGCCCTTTTGACCTGCATTTAGGTATAGGTTGGGGGTATTTGGGCCGTAAAGGGAATATTACTAATCCATTTTGTGAAATCAGAGACAGTTATTGTGAAAGGCCTGGTGGCTTTAGCGGTTCAGGCGGGAAAGTTGATTATCAACGTTTTTTTAAAGGCCCAGCCTCTTTGTATGGTGGTATAGAGTATCAAACGCCATGGCAACCATTAAGGCTAAAACTGGAATACGATGGCAATAACTACCAGCAAGACAAAGCTGGGGCTTTAGTACAAGATTCTGATTTTAATATTGGTGCTGTCTATGCGTTAAATGAATCTTTTGATTTAAATTTAAACTACCAGCGCGGTAACACCTTTGGTTTTGGTGTGAATTACAAACTTGATTTTAATAAACTAAAACAGATCAAATTAGACCCTCCCCCTAAGGAAGTTCCTGATATAAGGGTGGTGTCTATAGACGAATTAGATAAAGCGCAACTTCGCCAGGATTTGTACTTAAACGCTGGTTTTGTGGTCAATAATTATGTTTTAAAAGACGATGAAATTATCTTAAAGGGTTCACAGATTGCCTACCGTGATGAAGATGTTGCAATGAACCGTATAGGGCGAGTGTTGGCAACACATTTACCTGAGCGTATTAAAACCTACCGGATAGTGATCCAGGTGATGGATTTACCTATGGTAGAGACCGTAATCAATGCGGAGCAGTTTGTAAAAGCTGCGCGTTATGAAACGCCAGAAGCTGATGTAAAAACAACGTACCACAGAACACAACCATTGTTAGCTAAAGACGAGCAGTGGGCTGTGGAGCGCATAGAAAGTGGTTTTGGATATAGCGCCGATATTTTCTGGATCCAGACTTTTGGTAACCCTGAAAGCTTCTATATGTATCAAGGCGGCTTATTATTGGGCGGTGGTTATCAGTTCAATACTAACTTTAGTTTGCAAACTACAGTTAAACTGAATTTGTTATCTAACTTCGATCAATTTAACTTTAAAGTAGATGCCCAGAATACAGGTGTGCCTCGTGTTCGTACTTATGTTCGCGAATATGTCAGCCGTAGCGATGTCACTATGGAGAACTTATACGGTCTTTGGAAAGATGAAATAGCAGATAACTGGTATGGCCAAGCTTATGCGGGTTATTTAGAAACCATGTATGGTGGCGTAGGTGGCGAAGTCTTGTATAAGCCAATAGATACAACGCTTGCCATTGGTTTAGATCTTAACTACGTACGGCAACGGGACTATGACAGTGATGTTGCATTTTTTGACTATAAAACCGTAACAGGTCATTTAAGTTTCTATTGGACTCCTCAATGGTTAAAAGACACCATGATTACAGCAAGTTTTGGCCAGTATCTGGCCAAAGATAAAGGTGTCACAGTAGATTTTGCTAAACGTTTTGATAGTGGCATTGTAGTTGGTGCTTATGCCGCTATTACTGATATGTCATCAGAAGAATATGGAGAAGGTAGTTTTACTAAAGGTTTTTATGTGTCAATTCCATTTGATGTATTTTCATTGAAGTCTGCTACTGGCCGCGGTCGTATTCCATGGATACCTATTGCCAGAGATGGTGGTCAGATGTTAAATAAGCCAGTTAACTTAAATGCACTAACGGAATCTCGTGCACCTTTTACAAGGTAGTTCTGATTAAATAAATGAAAGCCTCCTCGGAGGCTTTCTTTATTTACGCAGTGAGGCTTTGGCTGAAACTTTCCAGCCGTTAGATACCTTAAGCTTCAAACTTACTTTTGTTTTTACAGTTAAATCAATAGGATTTGTGATGAGTTATGTTTTGTTAACTGGCGGCTCTGGTTATATCGGCAGTCACACGGCTTTGGCCTTGCTTCGCGCAGGTGAGCAGGTGATTAGTTTTGATAATTACAGCAATTCCAGCCCGGAATCGTTAAGACGTGTCGAGCAGTTAGCCGGAAAATCAATGGTTCAGATTAAAGGTGATGTGTTGGATGCAGATGCTTTGGCTGCAGTTTTTAAACAATATCCTGTCAAAGCTGTAGTGCATTTTGCCGGTTTAAAAGCTGTAGGGGAATCTACACAAAAGCCTTTGTGGTACTACGAAACCAACGTAGGCGGCACTATTAAGCTTTGTCAGGTTATGGCGGAATTTGGTGTGAAGAATCTGGTATTCAGTTCATCGGCCACTGTGTACGGTAATGCGCAAAATAGCCCGCTACCGGAAACTACTCCAACTGTCGCTATGAATCCTTACGGCCAATCTAAACTAATGACAGAATGGGTGTTGCAGGATTTACAGCGTTCAGACAGCAGTTGGAATATAGCTGTATTGCGTTATTTTAATCCTGTGGGTGCTGATGCAAGTGGTTGTATTGGCGAAGACCCAAATGGCATTCCCAATAATCTGATGCCTTTTATTACGCAAGTTGCGGTAGGTAAAAGATCAGAGTTGCAAATTTTTGGCAGTGATTATCCCACTGCAGATGGTACAGGTGTTCGTGATTATATTCATGTCACAGATTTAGCCGCAGGCCATGTTGCTGCTTTACAGCATCTATCCAAAGGCGAGGGCTTTGATGTTTTTAATTTAGGCAGTGGGTTGGGGCTATCTGTGCTGGACATAGTGACGCGCTTTGCGGCAGTGAATCAGTTAGAAGTACCTTACCAGTTTGTCGAACGACGTCCTGGCGACGTGGCTCGTTATTTTGCCGATCCATCTAAAGCAAAAGCGGTGCTGAACTGGCAAACAGAAAAAACACTGGATGATATAGTTCGCGACAGCTGGAACTGGCAAAAAAACAATCCCAACGGCTACAACTAAATTTCACAACATCTGCTGAATTTGCTCTTTGATGAAGCTGTATCTTTTACGTTGATCTTTGGGGAGTTCTGCTTCGTCTATTACGTTCATGCATTTGTGGGCCAGGTAGATTAGATCCTCGTTTAAACGACCTCGCTGGCTAATGGCTTGCAGTAAGTTCATGGCGATGCTGGCGTTGGCTGGCATGGTTTTTTGTGCTTCGATAAAGTAACTAATAGCTTCGGAGTAATGGCCCAGGCTGTAAGCTTCCATACCAGCGTTGTGCGTTGCCATCATGCTGGATCTTTTGCTGCTGTATTTGTCCTGCTCGGATAAAAACATCATATTCAGTACTTTGTTGTATAAGTCGGCACTTTGCGACAGGGTGTTTAAACTGCCCATATAGTGGTCGCTCATCGCCAAATTGCCGCTTTCAAAATAAGCTCTGCCTCTATCCAGTAAAGCGGAAGGGGACAAGGTTTTGCCTAAACTTAACTCTTCGCTTTGTTGCAGTAAGTGTTTCGCTTTTTCGGTTTTGCCTTCCAGCACAGCGGCACGGGCTTCAATCACCAGCTTGTCGTGCTCGTATGTCGCCGGATTAAAACGTTTTTTTACGTCTTTGAGAAAATAATCAACTTTGCCAAGTACATTGCGTTTGTCTCGTATGGATAGATCCTGTGCATTCTGAATCATGGCTCGGGCATAATTCAGCATATTATCGGCCGTGTCGTAGATGGAATACTTGGCGGCTTCGAGTAATTTGCTGTGAATCCGTACTGCCAGATCTGGTTGATTGTTGATCACAGCTAAGTTAGCCAATACGTGCTGGCGCAAGTAGTTCTTGGGGGATGCTTCGGCAACAATACGTACTGTATTAAAGGCCTCATCAGTTCTATTTTGGCTCAAATACAAACGAGTAAGCCAATCCAATGCTTCAATTTTTGTTTCAGCCTGATCAACAAGCTCAATCAACATACCTTCAGCTTCTGTATCCTGCTCCTGATAGCCTTTAGCTACAGCTATGCCGAGCTTAGCCCATGGCAGTTCTCTGAAAGCCAATACTTCGTTGTACAAAGCTTCCGCTTCTTTATAGCGACCAACTTTAACAAGCAACTCGCCTTTGAGTCTTTGGGTATAGGTGCGGTGTATAGGATATTGTTCTAAAGCAACATCACAGGCCTGAATTGCGTCAGGGTAGTTTTCTTCCGCGATCATTTGATAAGCGTACTTTAAGGCACGTTTCACCTCAAAGGCACGGCCTATGCGACGTTCCAGTTCGGCGTAGCTGAAGGGTTTTAACAGGTAATCATCGGGTAGGAACTCAATCATGCCATACACAGACTGGCGATGGCGTTCGCCACTGACCACAATAAAACAGCAGTCGTGCTTCAGGCAGTGCTCTGCTTTTAGGGCTTCAAACAACTGATAACCGTCGCGGCCAACCCCTAAGTTATAGTCACATAAAATAAAATCGAAGTCGGTTTTTCTGCAGGCAGACATTGCAGTTTCAGCATTGCGGGCTACAACTACATGGTCGAAACCAATCAGCGCCAACATGCTTTTCATGTACGCTATCACTTGTTCGTAATCTTCAATGACCAGAACTTTTTTAGACCGGTAAAATGCTCGCTTAGATACCACTTAATGAAACACTCAACGTTCAACTCTTACGCCAACAGCCGTTAGCCTACCACAACATAAACCGACTTTGGGTATAAGTGACTTATTATACGGCGTGCAGGTTAGCCGCTCAGAGTTTGTGGTTTTGCCATAAATTAAGTTGTTGTAATTCAGTAGGGCAGGCTCCTGCGCGGATCCATGTAGCTAAAGCTAAAGCAACGTTCGCGTAGTGCACCTTATTTGCCCGTACTGGTGAAGCTAACCAGTCAGCAATCACTTCTGTATTTAGCCTGCTGCTGCTTTGCCCCAATTGCAGCTGTGTGAGCGCCAGTGCATTCGACTCTTGTTCCATTTGACCTTGCAGAGCTTTTACCAGAATACGCTTTTGCAGTTGTAGCGCTTCGCTAACCAGCTCAAAGCCGGCGTTGCTGATCACGGCACTGGATTGTTTTAAATCGCTTTTAAACTCATCAACACAAGGGCCTGAACACTGAATATGTCCCAGCTGATTTTTACTCAGGCCAGGGCCATACAGATAAAACTGATATTGGGTCAGAGGTTGCAGCCACTGGATCACCTGTTGTTGATCTTCAAACGGCAGGTACACCAGTACTTTGTTTGCATCTGCCGTATTGGCAGCCGGTTCTAAATCTACAATAGGCGGCAAAACAGGCTGATTAAAATGATGCCAGTGCAGGCCAATTTGCTGCTGGGCGGGGGCAAACCATTTAAAAATACCGCGGCTGAGTGGCGTGTCATGAGTTTGTGGGATCTGATGTAAAAACGCATATTGATGGCCAAAAGCGACGGAGCGCTTTTTCTGTTGCCGCGCAGCCCAGGCCGTGATGGGTTCAAAGTCCGTCAGTACTAAATCATAAGGAGTACAGTCGAGTTCACGGATATCACGCCAGAGTTCTAAAGGTTTGGCTTGTTGGGCTGTTTTCAGGTAATTGATGTGACCTTGTTCTGTGACAAAGGTCAGCCCGGTTTTGACTTGATAGTCGCCAAACTGTTGCATATCAAAAAGTTGATTGGCCGGACGGCCTGAAAATAAAAAATCAACAGCTATGCCCTCAGCGATAAGGTACTTGCCCATAGCGCGGGCTCTGCTGATATGTCCATTGCCTGTTGCCTGCACACCATACAAAACCCGCATCGAATCACTCCTGTCAGTCCCTCCAGACCAGCGCTTTAAAGTGGACGCGGCACATGGAGATATATTGATTATTCCCGCCTATTTGCACCTGGCTGCCTGTAGTCGCAGCCTGGCCGTTTTCGTCCAGCCGCACCACAAAATTGGCTTTACGGCCACAGTGACAAACCGTTTTTAATTCCACTAATTTATCTGCCCACGCCAGCAAGGCCTGACTGCCAGCAAAGGTTTCACCTAAAAAGTCTGTTCGAAGGCCGAAGGCCAATACAGGCACGTTCAGATCGTCAACCACATAAGTGAGTTGCTTCACCTGAGCTTTGGATAAAAACTGTGCTTCATCGATCAGCACACAGTCCAAAGCACCTTGTTGTTTCAAGGTTTTACAGGCGTCGATAAAGTCAAAGTTGGCGTCAAAAATCTGCGCGTCCATCGACAAGCCAATGCGTGAGCTAATTTTGCCAACCCCAAATCTGTCATCAATGGCAGCGGTAAACAGCGCCACTGTCATACCTCTTTCCTGATAGTTATAAGCACTTTGCAGTAAAGAGGTCGATTTGCCTGCGTTCATTGCCGAATAATAAAAATACAATTGCGCCATCTGCGTGGTCTCGTAAATTGAAGTCCGGCGCAGTATAACCAAAAGCATTAGTCTGGCGTAGCCTAACGTCGGAAGATGACAGTAAGAAGACAATTAACCTACACTCAAAGGGGCAGAGCTTAGGCTCGGACCTTTTATATTGCGGCTGCCTCAGAACTTAGGTTAATCTCTGATATCTTTACATTTTTTTGATGATGGGGTCAGTGTCAAGGCTCTGACCCCAGAAGGGGAAACAATGGATAAGTTGTTGTTTGGAACTGTGTTAGTGCAGGTGGTGTTAACCCTTGTGATGATGGTATTGATGGGCAAACGTCGTTTTAAAGCGGCGAAAAATCGTGAGTTACCTTTTAAAGCATTCAGACTAATGGATTTAACTGGTGCGAACGAGCAGGTGATCACCGCCAGCCGTAATTTTGATAACCAGTTCCAATTGCCGGTGTTGTATTTATTTGCTGTGGCTTTTGCAATGCAGTTTGCTGTGGTTGATTTGAGCCTGGTTATTTTGGGCTGGCTGTTTGTTATCAGCCGTCTGGCACATGCCTATGTGCATGTGGGCGCTAACCATGTGCGTCTGCGTTTTGCGGTTTATGTATTTGGTGCCTTGATGTTGCTGCTGTTCTGGTTGCGGTTAAGCATGGCGTATTTGCTCGCCTGATGACGGAGTTCCTTTGGCCTTATCTGAGTCTGGCCTTCAGTGCTTTTGTCTCTGCTACCTTGCTGCCTTTTGGCTCAGAGCTGGTGCTGGTTGGCTTATTAACTCAAGGCTATCCGGCACTGGTGTTGTGGGGCATAGCTACTGTATTTAATACTTTAGGTTCGGTGTTGAACTGGTATCTGGGACGACAGCTGCTTTTATTTCAACACAAAAGCTGGTTTATGTTTAAGCCACACCAAATAGAACAAGCCAGTGGGCAGTTTCAGCGCTGGGGTTTACCTTCGTTATTATTGGCCTGGTTGCCCGTTATTGGCGATCCGCTGACTTTGGTGGCTGGTGTGCTGAAGGTTCCTTTGTTTTGGTTTGTGTTGCTGGTAGGCTTAGGCAAAGGGTTGCGTTATGGTGTTGTTATTGGTTTGATGCCTGCGGTTTGAACGGAATTTTGGAGATCTGATGAAGGCTTTATCTCTTTGTGCTTTGGTTGTGTCTTTAGGCTTTGGGGTTGCCTTAGCGCAGCAAAGTCCTGCTACACCAACACCTGCAGCCTCAACTGCTGCTCCCGCTGCTGCGGTAGATTCTTCCTGGCAACTGCTACCACAGGATAATTTGCTCTATCTGGAAACCGATCAGGGCCGTATTGTGATTTTATTAGCCCCACAGTTTGCACCTGAACACGTCAAACGGGTCAAGCAACTGGTGAAAGCTGGTTTTTATGATGGTGTCACTTTTTATCGGGTGATTGAAGGTTTTGTCGCTCAGTTTGGTGTACCGGAACACGAGTGGGGCACCAGAGCCAAACTAACTCCGATGAAAGCTGAGTTCAGCTGGCCTGTGCGCAGTAGCGACCCTTATCTTTTAGTGCAGCGTCCGGATTTATTAGCTGAAGAAACAGGCTTTAATCAGGGCTTTGCGGTAGCGCGTGAGCAAAATCAGGAATGGCTGGTGCATTGCCCTGGTGTGGTCAATATGGCTCGTGCCAATGAACCTGATACAGGTGTGGCAGACATAGCTATTATGATGGGGCAGGCAACACGTCATCTGGATAAAAATATGTCAGCCTTTGGTAAAGTGATCTGGGGGCAATATGCCATCAATCGTATTCGCCGCGGTGACACTGCAGATGGTGGTGTCATAGGTTCTGCAGCGGCCCGTACTGTGATTAAGCAAGCTCGTTTAGGCACAGATTTAGCGCCAGACCGGCAGTTGCAGTTAGAGTGGCTTAGCACCACCAGTTCTGAGTTTTCGCAGTCTCTGGCTGAGCGTCGCTCCCGTACTCATGTGTTTTATCAGCACAAAGGCAACGGCAATATGGATGTTTGTTATCCGCAGGTGCCGGTGCGTGTAGTAAAAGCTGTATAAAGCCTGTAAAACACAAAATTTACTGGTCGATGGCAGTCTTTTCAGTCATTATGTGCGCCTTTTCTGTGGCGCTCCGAGGGGATAGCAATGAACTACGAATTAACAGCTGATGATTTAAACAAACTCAGTTTATTGGACGCTGAACAGCGTTACGACTACTTCATTCAGGCCGTGGCCGATCTGGAAAAGATCTGGATCCTGGTTGATGAAGAAGGTTTTGTCCTGGTTGATGCTGACGAAGAGCGTTGCATCCCAGTATGGCCGCATGCTGAATTAGCAGAGCTGTGGATCAATGGTGATTGGGCTCAGTGTCAGGCTCAGGCTGTGGACATCGCCACTTGGTTAGATAAATGGACTGCTGGTTTAGACGGCGACGAGTTAGCTATCGCTGTGTTCCCACACGCAGCTGAACCTGGTGTGGTGATTGGCCCTGAAGAGTTCTCTGAAACTCTGATTGAAGCGACACAAGACAACGAATAACAGTCTTAAAAAGAAATAAGGGTCAGATTGTCTGGCCCTTATTTTTTCTCCTTGAAGATATTGATAACAATTCTTGATTAGATTATGATGCCCGCAGTTCAACACGCAGGTGCATTTATGTACGTTTGTCTTTGTAAAGCAGTCACAGATAAAGCCATTCGCCAACAGGTCGAAGCGGGAGCTTGTTCTATGCGTGAGCTGAAACAAACTTTGGGTGTCGGCACTCAATGTGGCAAATGTGTCTGTCAGGCCAGCGATATTCTTGACGCTGCTTTATCTAAATATGCGTCACAACAACCTATCCCGGTGTTAATGGTCAATAACACTCGTCCTGCTGCCTAATTAATTCCTGAACCTCTAAGCACTATTCTTCATTTTTATTCATTAAATTAGCATTTAAAGTTAAATGGGCTGCATTTATCGCTGCGGCTAGGCATAATGTTGGCATCTTTTCCTGAGGTAAACCTTATGACTAAAATTGCTAAGGTTGCGATAGTGGGGGGCACCCACGGCAACGAATTCTCCGGTATTTATGCCATTCGTCAGTACCAGGCCAATCCAGCTTTGATCCAGCGCCCAAGCTTTGAAACCAGCACGTTGTTTGCTAATCCTGAAGCGCACAAAGCCAATAAGCGTTATTTACACAGCGACTTAAACCGTCAGTTTAAAAATGTCGATTTGGCCAATCCAGAGCTCACCAATTACGAACAGAGCCGCGCCAAAGTGATCAATGAAATTTTGGGGCCAAAAGGCAACGCCAAAACCGATCTGGTGATCGATTTACACAACACCACCAGCAATATGGGCGCCTGTTTGATCATGACGCAAGCTGGTGCTTTTTATAATCTGATGGCTGCTTACGTAAAGATGAAAATGCCAGAAGCTATTATCTCCCGCGATGAAGACCATTTAGAGGCTTCCGATCACGCGCTGATGTGTACGCTGGGTCGTTATGGGGTGATAGTGGAAGTAGGGCCGCAATCTCAGTCTGTGCTGCGTCAGGACGTGCTTGAGCAAATGCATCAGATGACGGCACATATTCTGGACTTTGTGGAACTTTACAACACCCAGAGCCTGCCAGAGCTGCCAAAACGCACTGAAGCTTATCTGTATCTTCACAGCATTAAATTGCCGATGAATGAAAAAGGCGAACGTTTGGGCATGGTGCACAAAAATGTGCAGGATAAGGATTATCATCCTATCCACCCTGGCGATCCGATTTTCACTTTATTTGATGGCACTGAAGTGCCTTACGACGGAGATAAAGTGGTGTATCCAACCTTTATCAATGAAGCTGCCTATTACGACAACAATCTGGCGATGTCGTTGAACGACAAAATCTGGATTGAGCTGGAATAAGCCAGCGAGCAATTAAAAAAGGAGCCAATCGGCTCCTTTTTGCTATTCGCAGATTAAAGCTGAACGTAGCTGGCTTTTTTCTGGATAAGCTCAATAGCGTAGTTGTCCGGGTCGCGTACAAAAGCGATTTCAGTCGTGCCACCTTTCACCGGGCCGGGTTCGCGGCTGATCACACCACCTTTAGCACGGATCAATTCACAAGCAGCATAAATATCATCTACTTCTAAGGCTATATGGCCATAAGCAGTGCCTGGCTCGTAACTGTCAACACCCCAGTTGTAGGTCAGTTCCAGCACAGCACCTTCGCTTTCATCGCTAAAACCAACAAAAGCCAGGGTGTATTTATACTCAGGGTTTTCTGATGTACGTAACAGTTTCATGCCGAGTACTTCTGTGTAGAAAGCCAAAGAGCGTTCTAAGTTGGTGACACGGAGCATGGTATGTAAAATGCGCATAAAATTTCCTTAATCGACTTTGTCGGCAAACTCGCACAGATCTTCAATCAGGCAGCTGCCACATTTAGGTTTACGGGCTATGCAGGTATAACGACCATGCAAAATAAGCCAGTGATGCACATCCAGCTTAAATTCGGCTGGCACCACTTTCAGTAACTTCTGTTCCACTTCATCGACATTTTTGCCTGGCGCAAATTTGGTTCTGTTGCTGACGCGGAAAATATGAGTGTCGACAGCAATAGTAGGCCAGCCGAAGGCTGTGTTGAGCACCACATTCGCCGTTTTACGGCCTACACCAGGCAAAGCTTCTAAAGCTTCACGATTTTCCGGCACTATGCTGTTGTGCTGGTCTATCAGGATACGGCAGGTTTTGATTAGGTTCTCTGCTTTTGAGTTAAAAAGCCCAATAGTCTTGATGTACTGCTTTACGCCATCGACACCTAAATCAAAAATAGCCTGCGGCGTATTGGCAACAGGGTAGAGCAGGCGGGTGGCTTTATTGACGCTGACGTCGGTAGCTTGAGCCGATAACAACACGGCCACCAGTAATTCAAAAGGCGAGTTAAACTCCAGCTCTGTCGTTGGCTTAGGATTATTCTCACGCAGCCGTTGTAAAATCTGAATACGTTTTTCTTTATTCATTGAACGGTTTTGCCTTAACTACTGACATGAGTAACACGTGCACGACTGATTTTTTGCTCTACAGGTTTAGCTTTGGCTGCCGCTCTGGCATCCACTGCGTTTTTCCCTGCAATCAAAAAGCCCATCACTAAAAATGCACCTGGCGGCAATATCGCCAATAAAAACTGATGGTCGGCCTGATACAGATGAATAGTCAGTACTTTGGCCCAGTCACCCAAGAGTAAATCGGCGCCCGCAAACAAAGTGCCTGCACCTATTACTTCTCGCACAGCACCTAAGGTACAAAGCACTAAGGCAAAACCGGCGCCCATCATCAGACCGTCAAATGCTGCTGGTAATACTGCATTTTTCGAGGCGTAGGCTTCAGCGCGGCCTATGACGATACAGTTAGTGACCATAAGCGGAATAAAAATACCTAAAGCCTGATACAGGTTGTACATAAAAGCATGCATCAATAGCTCTATCACAGTCACTACAGAAGCGATCACCATCACAAAAACCGGGATACGGATTTCATTCGGCACATAGTTACGAATAAGCGATACCACAGTATTGGTGCTTAGTAACACCAGCATAGTGGCCAAGCCTAAACCTAAAGCGCTGGTCAGGCTGGAGGTCACTGCCAATAAAGGACAAAGCCCTAATAACTGCACTAAGCCTGGATTATTTTTCCACAGGCCCTGACGGACTATTTCCTGATATTGATTCATTGCTTCAGGCTCCACAATCGGCTGGCAAGCTGGCCAGTTCAGGATGTTGCTGAATATACACCGCGGCATTTTTTACGGCTTTGACGACAGCACGGGGTGTAATAGTAGCACCGGCAAACTGATCAAACTGGCCACCGTCTTTTTTGACCGCAAAGCTGCGATCATCGCTCGAGCCCACAGTCTGGCCATTAAAGCTTAATACCCAAGGAGTTTTGCGTAGTTCAATTTTATCGCCAAGGCCAGGTGTTTCTTTATGGCTGAGTACCCGCACACCAATGACTTCGCTGTCCGGACCAATAGCCGCCAGTACTTCGATGGCTCCACTGTAACCATCAGGTGCCGTGGTCTCCATCAAATAAGCTTTTAGCTTGCCTTCAGAGCGATAACGGTAGATTTTTTGTTTGGCGTCTTTGCCCAGCAGTTGGGTATCAAGAACTGCTACACAATCCTTCAGTACTTCTGTGTTCCCCGCAAGTTCCGGCACTACTTCAACCAAGGTGCTCAATTTACTGGCTAGTTGCTGCTGTTCGATTTCAGCTTTAGTGATTTCATTAACTGCCGCTACTGCAAATACACAAAGCACAGCAGCTGTTCCAAGCAATAGCGCATTTTTACCAACAGAACTAAGCATCAGCGCGCTCCTTTGTTTTTATGGCCATAAGTGCGTGGCTGGGTGTAGTAGTCAATTAAAGGCACTGTCATATTGGCTAACATTACAGCAAAAGCAAAAGCGTCCGGATAACCGCCATAACTGCGGATCAAAAACACCAGAACCCCTATTAAAGCGCCAAAAATCAACCGGCCTTTTTCAGTGGTTGAAGCGGATACAGGGTCTGTGGCGATAAAAAATGCAGCCAGCATAGTGGCACCCGAAAATAGTTGAAACAGCGGACTGGCATTGGTATCTGGCGAGATCAGCCATGCCAGTAAACTACAGCCAAATAACGAACCTAATACAGCGACTGGAATGCGCCACTGTATGACTTTTTGCTGCAGTAAAAACAAACCACCAAGCAAATAAGCCAAATTGACCCAAAACCAGCCTTCACCGGATAACCAGCCAAACACAGGTTTTTTCATACTCTCTGCTGTGGTGTAACCTTGGGACAGATCGGTTTTTAAGGTATCTAATGGCGTCGCCATACTGATGCCATCCGCATCCTGGCGCAGTTGACTGACGCTGTAACCGCTGCAGCTAAAGTCGGTAAAAATAGCGCAGACAGCATCCAATGGCCCTACAGATAAATGTTGCACCGGAGCTGCCGGCAACCAGCTTGTCATAGGTAGCGGAAATGAGACCAACAGCAACACATAAGCCGCCATGGCCGGGTTAAATAAGTTATTGCCTAAACCACCGTACAGTTGTTTCACCACTACTATGGCAAAGGCCGTGCCTATTACCACTAACCACCAGGGCGCATAAGAGGGGATAGCGACAGCAAGTAACAAGGCTGTGACTAAGGCGCTGTGATCCAGCAGTTTGACCTTGATTTTTTTACTACGAATAGCCAATACAGCGGCTTCGCAGCTCAACGCTGTGATAATCGCGAGCACCAGTTGAATAAGCACACCATAACCAAAAAAGTAAGCCTGCACAGCTATGCCTGGTACCGCAGCAAGCGCCACCAATTTCATCAACTGAGCGGTATTTTTTTGACTGTGCTGGTGCGGAGAGCTGGCGATTTTAAAACTCATAACGGCTCACTGTTTTGTTGTTTTTTAGCTTTGGCACGGGCAATTGCTGCTGCAATAGCGGCTTTTTTCGCATCTTGTTCTGGCGCTGATTCTGCTGCGGCTTCAATTGGCGCAGTAACCTCTGCTGCTGGTGCAGGTGCAGGTTCTGTTTGCTGCACTTGGACTTGTTCTGCCAGCTTTTTCGCTTTAGCTCGGGCTATAGCCGCTGCTACTGCGGCTTTTTTAGCATCCGCATCAGCAGTTGGAATTTCAGCCTTAGCTGGTTCTGCAGCTACTTCTGGTTGAGCTTCAGGCTCTTGTTGTGCCAGCTTTTTCGCTTTAGCTCGGGCTATAGCTGCCGCTACTGCGGCTTTTTTAGCATCCGCATCAGCAGTTGGAGTTTCAGCCGGAGCTGGTTCTGCAGCTACTTCTGGTTGAGCTTCAGGCTCTTGTTGTGCCAGCTTTTTCGCTTTAGCTCGGGCTATAGCTGCCGCTACTGCGGCTTTTTTAGCATCCGCATCAGAAGCTGGTGTTTCAGCCGGAGCTGGTTCTGAAGCTACTTCAGGCGAAGCTTCCGCCTGTTTTTTCGCTTTAGCTCGGGCCAAAGCTGCGGCTATAGCGGCTTTACGTGGATCTTCGGCCTGAGTTGCTGCGTCGTCCACAACTGGAACAGAAGCTGCAGCTTGTTGTTTCTGTTGCTGGTAGGCCAAAGCCTCGGCTTTTTTCCGTTCACGTTCTGCAATAATTTGTTCTTTATCCAGCTGTGGAGCAGCCTGGTGTTGTGTGCGCTCCAAAGCTTGTTGCACAGCTGCTGCGCTTTGAGTGACCTGACCGCTGGCTTGTTGCTGTGCGATACGTTGAGCAGCCAGTTGCTGATTGCGCTCTAAACGTTCCTGTTTCTCCCGCTCTAAACGTTCAGTGCGGGCATCAAAACGGGCTTTGGCTTGTTCGGCCTTTAAGGCTTCACGTTGTGTTTCACGAATATCGGCTTTGGCGACACGGTAATAATGCACCAATGGAATTTCGCTGGGGCAGACATAAGCACAGGCACCGCATTCAATGCAGTCGGATAAATTGTATTCCGCCAGTTTGTCCTGATCTTTGGCTTTGCTGTACCACAAGAGTTGCTGCGGTAATAAGCTGGCAGGGCAGGCGTCGGCACAAGCGCCGCAGCGGATACAATCCATTTCGTCAACGGCTGCGCCTAGCTCGTTTTCAGTAGGAGCTAAAATGCAGTTGGTGGTTTTGACTACTGGCACAGACCAGTCTGCTATCGCAAAGCCCATCATAGGGCCGCCGATAATAATACGCTGCTGCGGTTCAGCCTGAAAACCACAGGCATTTAATAAGTCAGAAATAGGTGTGCCAATTAGCGCCAATACGTTTTGCTGCTGGGCTAAGGTTTCACCGGCCACAGTCACTACACGGTGGATCAGCGGAATATCATCCAGCACGGCCTGAGCTATCGCAAAAGCTGTACCTACGTTTTGCATCACTATGCCAATATCCAGTGGTCTGCGACCTGCTGGTACTTCTTTATTGGTCAGCAATTGGATGAGTTGTTTTTCGCCACCAGATGGGTATTTAGTTGGCACTTCCCGCACGAAATAGTTGTCTTTTTGGCCTATAGCGGCTTTTAACGAGGCCGCAGCTATCGGTTTATCGTCTTCAATACCAATCAATACAGCTTTTGGACTCAGCAGTTTTACCAGTATCTCGATACCGGCAATAATGTCGCTGGCGCGCTCCTGCATCAGCATGTCATCTGCTGTGATATAAGGCTCGCATTCCACAGCGTTGATAATCAGATAATCAACCGGCTGTTTAACATTCACCTTAATATGAGTAGGGAAACCTGCTCCGCCCATACCGGAAATACCAGATTCCTGAATACGTTCCAGCAAGGTATAGGCGTCCACTTGCTCTGGATCCAGCGGCTGACGTGGCCGCCATTCGTCCATGCCATCAGGCGCCAGTATTAAGGTTGGTTCGGCTAAGCTGGAAGGATGGGTACTGGTATGAAGTTCAATTGCCAGCACAGTGCCGGACGTTGGCGCATGCACAGGCACGGCCATCGCATTATCCGCCTGAGTTAAAGCCTGGCCCTTCAGCACTCGATCGCCGACTTTAACCAGCACTTTGCCAGCCACGCCAATATGCTGGCGCAGCGGAATATATAAACGGTCAGGAATATCCAAAAGCGCTACAGGCTTTTGATTGGTGCGCTCTTTACGGCTTGGCGGGTGAATGCCACCGTGAAAGTCCCAGACTTTTCCTGCCTGAATTTGTTGAAATAAAGTAGGCAAGTTACGACTCCAGCACTTTTACCGGGATAGATTTTAAATCCCATTTCCAGCGTTCAATACTGCTGGCTAATGGCACCATATCAATGCAATCCACAGGACAAGGTTCTACACATAAATCACAGCCGGTACACTCGTCGACAATCACAGTGTGCATCTGCTTGGATGCACCAACAATAGCGTCCACAGGGCAGGCCTGAATACATTTAGTACAGCCAATACATTCATCTTCGCGGATAAAGGCCACACGTTTCACTGCTGGAGTTTGAGCCGCGTCCAGCGGCTTAGCTTCAACGCCCATTAAATCAGCCAGCTTTTTGATCGTAGCATCGCCACCTGGTGGACATTTATTGATGTCATCGCCATTGGCTATGGCTTCAGCATAAGGCCTGCAGCCCGGATAACCACATTGACCACATTGGGTTTGCGGTAAAATCTCGTCAATTTGTTCGACCAGAGGGTCTGCATCCACTTTAAATCGTATAGCAGCATAGCCCAGCACAGCACCAAAAATCAGCGCCAGAATTCCCAAAGCCCAAAGGGCTGTGATAATAGACATTTACACTTTCACCAAACCAGTAAAGCCCATAAAGGCCAGTGACATTAAACCCGCGGTAATCATGCCGATAGCGGCACCTTTAAAGGACACCGGCACATCGGCTGCGGCCAGACGCTCGCGCATCGCAGCAAATAAAATCAGTACTAAAGAAAAACCAACAGCTGCACCAAAGCCATAGACCACAGAAGAGAAAAAATCATGACGGGCGTTGACGTTTAACAGCGCCACACCTAACACCGCACAGTTGGTGGTGATCAAAGGTAAAAAGATGCCTAATAAACGATACAAAGTAGGGCTGGTTTTATGCACCACCATTTCGGTAAATTGCACAACCACAGCAATCACCAGAATAAAGGCTAAGGTGCGCAGATAGAGTAAGTCCAGTGGCTGTAATAAGTAAAAATCCACCAGATAACTGCAAAGTGAAGCTAAGGTCAGAACAAAAGTGGTGGCCATCGACATGCCGATTGCAGTTTCTAGTTTTTTGGAGACGCCCATCACGGGGCATAGACCGAGAAACTTCACCAGTACGAAGTTATTTACCAGCACTGTGCTGACCAGCAACAGCAAAAATTCCGACATAAAAGAACCCCAGAAAAAAGTCGCGCTATTATGAAGCTTTGTTGTTATCGAAACAACAGTACTGAACGCGAATGGCTCTTATCTGAGCCTATGGCGCCGGATAAAACTGTGGGGGCGGGTGTTGTACCCGCCCGTCTACACGAAACCGCGGTGCCCATTGATGGGCCGGGGCAAGCCGCGGCCCCTACGCCCGCCCGTCTATTGATACCGCGGTGCCCATTGACGGGCCGGGGCAAGCCGCGGCCCCTACGCCCGCCCGTCCAAACGAAACCGCGGTGCCCATTGATGGGCCGGGACAAGCCGCGGCCCCTACACCCGCCCGTCTATTGATACCGCGGTTCAGGTGGATGTTTGTAAAAAGCTTTATTCCAGTGGTGCAGGCTTACTTAAGAAGTAGCCTTGTATCCCATCTATTAAAAGGGATTCCAGCATTTGCTTCTCTGCTGCAGTTTCTACGTTTTCAGCAAACACAGCCACACCTATACGGTGTGCTAAATCAACCATCAGTCTGACAAAATACTGATTGTTTTTGTCTTCTTCGATTTGTCGGGTGTAACTGCCATCCATTTTGACAAAGTCGGGTTTTAAATCACGGAAAAATTTAAAGGATGTAATACCAGCACCAAATTTCTCCACAGTGACCCGAGAACCACATTGATGCAGCATATCAATCAGACGTTTGCTTAATTTCAGGTTTTGCTGCAAACCCCATTCGCTGATTTCAAATACCAGCCGCGGTGTCAGGTCACTCTCTTTAAGCAAACGTCGTTCCAGATAGCTGATAAAGGCTTCATCCTGCACTGAATGAGCGGACAGATTCAGGCCAAAACTCTGTCCCGGGTGATTAGCAACCAAAGCCAGCGCTTGTTCTACGATCATCTGTTCTATCTCGATCAACTTGTCGAGTTTTTGTGCCATGTCTAAAAACAATGCTGTGGGTAGGAGCTGATCTTCATTGCTGCGAAAGCGCACCAATAACTCGGAGTAGGTTTTACTGGTTTTATTCAATGGCTGAATAGGCTGAGCCAATAAGCTTAAACGCTGACCTTGTAGTACATCATCAATCAAAGTACGCCAGTTTTTAGTGCTGAACGACGATTCTGCTGTTTGTTCCTGAGCGTCAGTAAATAAGTACCATAGATTTGTTTGTTTGGTGACTTTGCTTTGTTTGGTTTTTGCCAGGCCTAAAGCTGTATCGGCCATCGCCAATAATTCGCCTAAAGGTTTGCCCTGAGCGACCTGCACTAAACCTGTTAATGCCACCGAATCCAGCTGCTTTTGCTGCTGATAACTATCGAAGTTTTGTTGCAGCTGCAATACCAGTTCTTCCATTTGTTCGGTCGTCATTTGTGGAAACAACACACAGAAGTCGGTGTTATTCAAACGGAACAGTGGGCTTTCATCCGACAGTTGCGGCAATTGCTTTAATAAGTCCGCCATCTCTTTAATATACAAATCCCCGGCCAGATAACCTTGTTTATGGTTGATCTGAGCCAGACTGTGACAACGTACCAGTACAAATACAGACTGATGCACTGCATTGGCGGCTTTGAGTTGCTGTTCATAATAACGAACAAATTGCTGACGGTTCGGTAACGAGGTCAGTTGATCATAAAGTGCCAGCTCTAGTAAGTAGTCTGTGCCAGAGGTTGTTGTCTGAGGTTGTAATGGCTGTACTACGGTCGGAGCTTGTTGCACAGCGGCTTCGATAGGATGAGGCGGCAGAGCTTTGAGTTTTTTTGGCCGGTCAGGTTGCAGGTAATAAGGCAGTACACCCAACAGCAGAGGACCAAAAAAGAGAAATAAGCTAAAAAGCTCAAGAGTACCTAATTGCTCTGATAGTTGGGGTAAAAATTCTACCTGTAAATTATGCGCTTTATCTTTGACTGAAGCAGGGGCAATGGGACGATCGAACTGAGTCAGCATCCAGGCAGAAAACGTATAAGAAGGCATCGGATTACTTTGTTCGTGCAGCACTACTCCGTCAAGCTGGCTGACTTTTAAGTAAGGTAAATCAAAACTGCTGCTCAGTTGGCGGGTCAGAATTTTGGTATCGCCTGTCAGATCACTGGCTAGCATTTGTTGAATAGCACTGTAGTGCAGCTGATACAAACTTTGAATTTGTTGAGCTGCAGCAAACCAGAACAGCCAAAGCGCAAGCAAAGCCGATACCAAAGCGGCAGTCCAGTGACTTAAAGCGATCAAGGATGGAGACTTCATAGCAGGCAACCCATACTGAATTTTTTTGTCCGAGCTTGAACATAAAAAATAAGCTTAAGGTATTTCAAAGAAAAACACTAAAGAAAAGAGATAATTAAGAATGGAATAGTGATGTGCTTTAGGTGGCTCCCCAGGTTGGACTCGAACCAACGACCTACGGATTAACAGTCCGCCGCTCTAACCGGCTGAGCTACTGAGGAATTCTATACGGTTATCAAATTGTGATTATTTCAGTTGGCTCCCCAGGTTGGACTCGAACCAACGACCTACGGATTAACAGTCCGCCGCTCTAACCGGCTGAGCTACTGAGGAACTGAAATAATATGTTGAGACTACAGTGGCTCCCCAGGTTGGACTCGAACCAACGACCTACGGATTAACAGTCCGCCGCTCTAACCGGCTGAGCTACTGAGGAACTGTGTTCTGCAACGGGGCGCAATACTAATGCCCGTCTTAAACACTGTCAACACTTTGCCCAGTGCTTTTTCATAAAAGAAGTTTACTTGCTGCTTGTTTAGCCAAAGCCAGTAGAAAAGCTGTGCAAAACCAAATTTTGCATATGCAAAAGCTATTCGTACTTTTGTAATGGGATTGAAATTTGACAAAGTCAGGCCAATAAAGGGCTGGCGTAAGTTACCCACAGAATCTGTGGATAAGTCTGTGAATTGTTGACCTGATGGCTAGGCTAAGCCTTAACAGATAAGGCTTAGCGCCAGATCAATAGGTTTGCGACTAATTTTTTATTCTTTATAAAACAATGATTTATGAATATGAAAGAACTGAAACTTTATGCAAAACACTGTTGAAGAAACAAAATTTCTATGCAAAAGCAGATTGTGAACATTTTTTCTCATTCTTGCTCAGTTTTAGGCCAATTTGATCGCATTGCAGGTAGTGCGACCTCTGACTTTTCTCTACAATAGCGCCACCTGCGCTTAAGCTGACTGTTATGACTCAATCCACTTCGAAACGTCCTGATCTGCTCAAAGGTAATATTCAGGCCACTATGAAACAAATGACGGTGCCTGTGCTGTTTGGCATGATCACGTTAATGTCTTTTAATCTGGTTGATACGTTCTTTATTAGTATGCTGGGTACAGCTGAACTGGCAGCCGTTAGTTTTACCTTTCCTGTTACCTTTACCGTCATTAGCCTGGCTATTGGTCTGAGTATTGGTACCTCTGCTGTTATTGCCCGTGCTTTGGGCAGTGGCGATGAACAAAGCGCACGTAGTGACGGTTTAGCGGCTTTGTGGTTGTCGGCTTATCTGGTTATCGCTTTGTCCATCCTTGGTTATTTGACTATTGATCCATTGTTCCGTTTGTTGGGAGCAAAAGCCGACACCTTGCCTTTTATTCATGAATACATGGATATCTGGTTTTTAGGCGCTGTTTTTCTTATTACGCCAATGATTGGCAATGCTGTATTAAGAGCTGCAGGGGATACGAAAACGCCGAGTATTTTAATGGCCTGCGCCGGGCTGCTGAATGCTGTTTTAGATCCAATTTTGATTTTTGGTTGGGGACCAGTGCCTGCTATGGGGGTTGCCGGAGCGTCGTTAGCCAGTGTGTTGTCCTGGTTGTTGGGGTTTGGCCTGATCCTGTATTTACTGATGGTACGCCGTAAACTGGTAGATGTAGGGCATCAGCCTTTTAGTGAATTTATTAAAATCTGTCGTAAAATTTTGCATATAGGTTTACCTGCTGCTGGTGCCAATATGCTGACACCTCTGGCTATGGCGATTTTAACTGCGCTGATGGCAAGTTATGGTGCTGAAGCTGTGGCGGCTTTTGGGGTGGGGGCCCGTATTGAAAGTATCGCGTCTTTGGTTGTATTGGCGCTTTCGATGACTTTGCCACCTTTTGTCAGCCAGAACTATGGCGCCTGTGCTTATCAACGTATTCATGATGCTTACAGAAGCTGCATTAAATTTATTCTGGCCTGGCAGTTTGTGGTGTATCTTGTTTTAGCTGCATGCGCCTGGTTGGTGGCCGACCTGTTTACCAAAGATCCTTTGGTGGCACAATATATCCGCTATTTTATCTGGATCTTGCCTTTAGGTTATGGCCTGCAAGGCATTATTATTCTAACCAATTCGTCTTTTAACGCTTTGCATTTACCACTTAATGCGTTGCAACTCAGTGTGATCCGGCTTTTTGTGTTTTATGTGCCTTTTGCCTATATAGGTGGCCTGTTAGGTGGAGTGATTGGTGTTTTTGTTGGTGGTTTAATAGCCAATGCTTTTACCTCTGGTCTGGCCTATAGCTGGTTTAAACGTAAACTGGCTGCTTTAACTTTGAGTGGAGAATCCTGATGAGCCGCGATTTCGAATTGGTCTCCCATTATCAGCCTGCCGGTGATCAGCCGACAGCCATAGCTAAATTGGTAGAAGGGCTGGAGTCTGGCTTAGCGCATCAAACCTTATTAGGGGTTACCGGTTCAGGCAAAACCTTCACTATGGCTAATGTGATAGCCCAGGTGAACAGGCCAACCTTGATTATGGCGCATAACAAAACTCTGGCAGCGCAGCTCTATGGTGAGATGAAGGAGTTTTTCCCGAATAACTCGGTGGAATACTTTGTGTCTTATTACGACTACTACCAGCCTGAAGCTTATGTACCCTCGAGCGATACCTTTATCGAAAAAGACGCCTCTATTAATGAACATATAGAGCAGATGCGTTTATCGGCGACCAAAGCGCTGATGGAAAGGCGCGACGTTGTCATTATTGCCTCTGTGTCGGCCATTTACGGCTTGGGTGATCCGGAATCCTATATGAAGATGCTGTTGCATCTGAAAGTGGGCGATATAGTGGATCAGCGCTCTGTGCTGCGCCGTTTGGCCGAATTGCAATACAACCGCAACGACGCCGCTTTTGAACGCGCAACCTATCGTGTACGGGGCGATGTGATCGATGTGTTTCCGGCCGAATCCGATGAAATCGCTGTGCGTATTGAACTCTTTGATGAAGAAATTGAGCGCATTAGTTTGTTTGATCCTCTGACAGGTGCAGTGGAGAAAGTGGTCAGCCGCTACACTATTTATCCAAAAACTCACTATGTGACGCCACGAGAGAAAATCCTCGAAGCGACAGAACGTATTAAGGTGGAGCTTAAAGATCGCCGCGCCCAATTACTCGCTGAAAACCGACTGATTGAAGAGCAGCGCATAGGTCAGCGCACCTTGTTCGATTTGGAAATGATGGTGGAGCTGGGCTATTGCTCCGGCATAGAAAACTATTCGCGCTATTTATCGGGCAGGGCGGAAGGCGAACCACCTCCAACATTACTGGATTATTTCCCGGCCGATGGCTTGATGTTTATTGACGAATCGCATGTCACCATTTCACAAATTGGCGCCATGTACAAAGGCGACCGCTCGCGCAAAGAAAACCTGGTCAACTATGGCTTTCGTCTGCCGTCCGCTTTGGATAACAGACCGCTGAAGTTTGACGAATTTGAATCCATAGCGCCGCAGCGTATTTATGTCTCGGCTACCCCCGCAGATTACGAGCTGAAACAATCGGCGGGTGAAGTGGTGGAGCAAGTGGTAAGGCCAACAGGCTTAGTGGATCCTGTGATTGAAATTCGTCCTGTCGCGACTCAGGTGGACGATTTAATGTCGGAAGCGATGCGCTGTGCCAAATTGGGCGAGCGGGTTCTAGTGACAGTACTGACTAAAAAAATGGCCGAGGACTTAACAGATTATCTGGCGGGCCATGGCGTGAAGGTGCGTTATTTACACTCTGACATAGATACAGTAGAGCGGATGGAAATTATCCGCGATTTACGTTTAGGAGTGTTTGACGTGCTGGTTGGTATTAACCTGCTGCGGGAAGGACTGGATATTCCGGAAGTGTCATTAGTGGCCATTCTGGACGCCGACAAAGAAGGTTTTTTACGTTCAGAGCGATCCTTGATCCAGACCATGGGCCGGGCTGCGCGAAATCTGGCAGGTAAAGCCGTACTTTATGCCGACCGCATCACTGGTTCTATGCAGCGCGCTATCGACGAAACCGAAAGGCGCCGAGCTAAACAAATTGCTTACAATGAACTGCATGGCATCACACCTACAGCTATTAAGAAAAAAGTGTCGGATGTGATGGACTTAGGTCAGGATGCAGATCTGCCGAAAGTGGCGGAGAAAATCAAACTGGCCAAAGGCAAGACCCCTTATCAGTTGCAAGCTGAAATCAAGCAACTGGAGCAGAAGATGCTGCAGCATGCCAAAGATCTGGAGTTTGAATTAGCCGCGCAACTTCGGGATCAAATTCATCAGCTACGCGAAGCTTTGCTGGAAATCTGACCGCAAAATCCTGGAACAGGCCTTGGCTATTGGTGCAATATTCAGGGGGCTAAAGCCTGCTCCCTCGTCTGCTAAATGTTTCATAAAATATAATTCGTTACTTATCTGGTTGATATTTATACAGATTATAACAAGGCTGTTCAGAGAACATTAACTTTCAGAAGTTTAGACTGCCTGCGTTTCCTCAACCAAAAGGTAGTACTTATGAAACGTTCTATGCTCGCTTTACTTATCGCTGTAGTGTCCACCGGTGCAGCAGCGAACAGCTATCAAAATGAAACTTCAGTGGATTATGGCAACAGTGAGATCAACGGGGTTGATGTCGATGGCTGGCAACTGAAGCACCAATATTTCTTTAATGCGGTAGATACCTCAGGCAAAACACCACGGGCTGAAGCTGCATTTATCAATAAAAACGCCAGCGTATTCGGCACCCTGTCCCGTCTGTCTGTAGGCGACGAAGATCAGAATGGCTGGTCCGTGGGCGGTGAATATATGGACCAAAGCCATAACTTCTACGGTAAGCTGGAATGGCTGCATTACAGCGGCACTGACTATCAGGAAGTGGATGGTACGCTGGGTTACTTCATCAGCAATGACTGGTTAGTGGGCGCTATTTTTGAGCACAGCCGTCCTGATCAAGGTGGCAGCAGCACCAATTATGGTGTGATGACCAAAAAGTTATGGGATTTAGGCACAGGCGATATGATCAACCTGGAAGCCAATATTCTGGATTACCGCAATGATTCAGCCACCCGTTATGGTGTGGGCGCGGATTATTACTTCGGCAAGAACTTCTCTGCCGGCGTAGGTTATCAGTGGATCTCTGACGGTGTATTAAGTGAAAGTGAAGACAGCCTGAGCTTACGTACTAAGTGGTTCGCTTTACCTAACTTGTCGTTATCTGCGAGCGTGGCTTTTGACGCGCTGGAAACGGGTGATGATTTGTATCAAGTAGGCGCAAGCTACCGCTTCTAATTTATTGCCCTTCGTATTTGGCGCTGTGAAATCGTGTAAGTATGCAGTTTGTAGGGGCCGTGGCTTGTCCCGGCCCGTCAATGGGCACCGCGGTTTCGTTTAGACGGGCGGGCATAAGGCCCGCCCCTACAGCCTTTTCGAAGGCATTAACCCGCAGTCAATTGCTGCCAGATGGCTTTTGCTACAGGCCCCAGCAGTTGATCTTTATGCCGCACCAGATGCACTTCTCCCTGAATAAACTTTGGAAACTCCACTGGTTTCAGCTGTACCAAAGCACCACTTGCCAGTTCGTCAGCCACCTGATGTCCTGCCACCATGCCCCAGCCTAAATGCGCTAACAAGGCCTGTTTCATACATAAACTGTTGTTGACCTTGACCCGTCGTGCTGACTGCAAGGGCAGTAGTTTTCCACTATCAAAATTCAGTGCCTCTGAATTCGCCACCAGTTGGGGCAGTTCTGCTAATTGCGCCTGATGAGTTAAAGGGCCGCCCAGTTGTTTTAAAAACTCCGGGCTGGCAACACATAAAAGATCAAAACTGCCAATGGCCACGGCTTCAAAATCACCCAGACTGATAAAAACCGGGTACCAGGGGCTGATTGCTAAATCGGCCTGCTGATTTTTTAGTTTTTCCAGCGCTTGCAGCCGGTAATCACAACTCAACAGCAATTCGGTATGGGGAAACTGTTGCTGAGCTTGCCGGATAGCCCCCATGTAAGGCTGAAGATCAACAGCCTCATCAAAGGCCATACGTAAACTGGCTTCGGCACCACGACTTAAGTGTTGAGCCAAAGATTTTAATTGAGCACTTTGATGCAGAAGTTGTTGAGCTTGCTGATAAAAACGCTTACCAGCTTCGGTAAATTGCAGGCGATATTGACTGCGATCCACTATAGTAAAACCGCATTCCAGCTCCAGCTTTTTCAGCGCCATACTCAAAGCAGGTTGGGTTTTATGCAATTTAATCGCGGCCTGCAGCAGGCTTTCACTGCTGGCGACGGCGTCGAGAATATAAAGCTGAGTTAAGTTCATCAATTATTCTTATGCAGAACTGAAATAAATATAAATTTTAATATTAATTTTGCTTTTGTATAGTGCAACTACAAAAAGCAGTGTGGCCAGAGCAAAAAAGGGAAAGGTTTAAATGTCAAGACAGATGATGATAAGTGCGCTCTTATGTGTGGTATCGGTTACAGGCTGTTCCAAGCCAGTTGAAACGGCAGCTCAAGGCCTGAACAGACCGGTGAAATTGCATCTGATGCAGGATGGCCAACAAAAGTTAATCCGCCAGTTTCCGGCTATAGTAGAGCCTACAGAAAATGCCCGTTTAACCTTTCGCGTCAGCGGTAAACTCACTCAGTTTTCTATCCGGCCTGGTCAGGAAGTGAAAAAAGGCGATGTATTGGCCCGTTTAGATCCTACCGATTTTAAATTGAAAGTTGAGCAGGCACAGGCCCGGTATCAGTTGTCAAAAGCACAGTTTGATAGGGCAGCCAGCCTGATTGGGCAAAAACTTGTGTCTCAGGCCATGTACGATGAAGCCAAAGCTCAGCTGCAAGTGGCAGACGCTGATTTAAAAACAGCCCAAACTAATCTTTCCTATACAGAGATGGTGGCGCCTTTTAGCGGTACCGTATCGCGTTCCTTAGTTGAGAATCATGAAAACGTTGCCGCTCAGCAAGCCATTCTGGAGTTACAGCTCAAGGGCATGGTGGATGTGGTGATCCAGGTGCCGGAGGATGTGATAGCACTGGTGAAAAAAGACGTCAATTATCAGCCGGATGTGATTTTTGATTCCTACCCAAGCTTAAGTTACAAAGCCAGTATCAAAGAGTGGGATACCAGAGCAGACAGCGCGACCAACAGCTTTAAAGTGGTGTTCAGTATGGCTGCACCTGAAGAATTTAATGTGCTCTCAGGCATGACAGCTAATGTAGTGGCTGATATGAGCCAGTTGATGCGCGCTCAGGCTTCAGTTGTGGTGGTGCCTGCCACTGCAGTATTTGCTGCTAATGATCAGCCTGTGGATGCGACAGAGCGCTTTGTCTGGATTTATAGCGAAGGTGTAGTGAACAGACGTGCTGTGACTGTTGGGCGCTTAACTGCACAGGGCATTGAAATTTTGTCTGGTTTAGCTGCAGGTGATCAGGTGGTGACAGCTGGTGTAAATCAACTGACAGAAAACCAGCAAGTGCGGCCTTGGCAACGTGAGCGGGGTCTGTAAGCTATGGATGTTGCTCAGTATTTTATAAAAAATAAAACCTCGTCCTGGCTTGTCACCGCTATTTTATTAATAGGCGGTACTATGGCCTATTTTGGTTTGGGGCGGCTTGAAGATCCTCAGTTTACGCTGAAACAAGCGCTGATAATTACCTCTTACCCCGGAGCCTCACCTTTGCAGGTGGAGGAAGAAGTCAGTTATCCGATTGAAAATGCCATTCAGCAACTGCCTTATGTCGACCATGTGACCTCTATTTCTACCAATGGTAACTCACAAATCATGGTGGAGATGAAAGGCATTTATCGGGCCAAAGAGCTAAAACAAATCTGGGATGAACTACGTCGTAAGGTCAATGATCTCACGCCACAATTACCACCTGGTGTGCAAAGCCCTGTTGTGAATGACGACTTCGGTGATGTGTACGGTATGTTGTATGCCATCACTGGTGATGGCTATTCAGACGAAGAAATTCGGGATTATGTCGACTTTTTACGCCGTGAGCTGGTGCTGGTAGATGGGGTTGGCAAAGTCTCAGTCAGTGGCAGGCAACAGGAACAAGTGGTGGTCGAAATATCCCGCTCCCGTCTGGCTGCTTTAGGTATTCCTCCGACCCAAATTGCCAGTTTATTGCAAACTCAGAATGTGGTGAGTAATGCCGGTGCTTTGCGCCTTGGACCAGACCGGATCCGTATTCATCCTACGGGTGAGTTTCAGTCAGTGCAGGAGCTGGAGCAGCTGATTATCAGCAATCCTGCTGCCAAAGAGCTGATTTATTTAGGTGATGTGGCCAAAGTCTACAAAGATGTGCAGGAAGTGCCGAGTCAGATTTTAAAGTTTGATGGCAAAAATACCCTGACCTTGGGTGTGTCTTTTAGTCAGGGCGTGAACGTAGTCGATGTTGGGGCTTTGGTGACTGCCCGCATGGCTGAACTGGACTACGCCCGACCTGTCGGTATGGATATTAATACTATCTACAATCAGCCTGCCGAAGTAGAGGCTTCAGTCGGTGGTTTTGTGCTGAACCTGCTGGAATCTGTCGCTATTGTTATTGTGGTGCTGTTGGTGTTTATGGGGCTGCGCAGTGGCTTTTTAATAGGCCTTATCTTGCTGCTGACCGTGCTTGGCACCTTTATTTTTATGCAGCAAATGCAAATTGAACTGCAGCGGGTGTCACTGGGCGCGCTGATTATTGCCTTAGGTATGCTGGTGGACAATGCCATAGTCATTACCGAAGGTATTTTAATTGGCATGCAAAGGCGCCTGAGCATCAGCGAGTCGGCTTCGGCTATAGTTAAACAAACCAAGTGGCCTTTATTGGGCGCAACCATTATTGCTATTACCGCTTTTGCACCTATTGGTTTATCCAGTGATGCAACGGGGGAATTTGCCGGTAGTTTGTTTTGGGTTTTATTGGTTAGTTTGCTGCTGAGCTGGGTGACTGCTATTACGCTTACGCCGTTTTTCGCCAGTTTGTTTTTTAAAGAAGAATTAAAAGCCAAAGTGGATGAAGCCCAGGGCGAGCCTGAGCTCTACCGTGGTTTTATTTTTGACTGGTACAGAGTCGCCTTAACCGGCGTACTAAGGTACAGGTTTTTAAGTTATGGCCTGATGATCCTGTTACTGATCTTGTCGGTGATGGGCTTTGCCAAGGTAAAACAGGTGTTTTTTCCAGCGTCTAATACTCCCATTTTTTTAGTGGATCTATGGCAACCTGCTGGCACTGATGTGCGGCAATCCGACGCTGAAGCTTTGGAAGTGGTGCAGTATCTAAAAACTCTGGAAGGAGTGGAAGCTGTCACTTTAACATCTGGCCGTGGCGCTGACCGTTTTATGCTGACCTATCAGCCAGAGCGTTTTTATGCAGCTTATAGCCAGCTGATTGTGCGGGTCGAGGACAAATCGCTGTTAGCTGGACGTATGGCAGACGTCAGCTCTTATATCAACGAGCAGCACCCTGGACTTCGCCACAAATTAAAGCGGTTGGATGTTGGGCCTTCCACTGCAGCTAAACTTGAAGCCCGCTTTAGCGGCGCCGACCCTAATGTACTGCGACAACTGGCAGAGCAAGCCAAAGCTATTATGCTTCAGGACCCAGGCACCCGTAATTTACGCGATGACTGGAGCAACAGAGTCAAAGTGATCCGGCCGCAGTTTAATGAAGCCCTGGCGCGCAGGGTTGGCATTAGTAAGCAAGATGTCGATGACGTACTGCTGACTCATGTCAATGGCCGCACTGTGGGTATTTACAGGGACGGCACGCATTTGTTGCCTATTATTACCCGTGCGCCAGATTCGGAGCGTCAAAGTGTCGATGCGCTGGCCGATTTGCAGGTGTATAGCCCTAAGCTAAACCGCTATATTCCGATCAGTCAGGTCGTCAGCAGCTTCGCGCTGGAATGGGAAGATCCACAAATTATGCGCCGTGACCGTAAACGTACTTTAACTGTGATGGCCGATCATAATATTTTAAGTGACGACACAGCCGCCTCTTTACTAAAAAGAGTACGGCCACAAATCGAAGCTATACCATTGCCTACAGGCTATAGCCTGAGTTGGGGCGGTGAACTGGAAGCACAAACTAAAGCGCAAAAAGCTTTATTCAGCTCTTTGCCTATGGGCTATCTGGTGATGTTTGTGATCACAGTGTTGCTGTTCAGTTCAATGCGTGACGCACTGGTGATTTGGGCTTGTGTGCCTATGGCGCTTATTGGTGTCACCCTGGGTTTGTTAGCGGTGAATGTGCCCTTTGGCTTTTTAGCCTTACTGGGGTTTTTAAGCCTGTCCGGTATGCTGGTGAAAAACGGCATAGTGCTGCTTGATCAGATTAAACTGGAATTAAGTCAGGGGCTTGCGCCTTATCAGGCGGTTTATCACAGTGCAGTGAGCCGGGTTCGGCCAGTGTCTATGGGCGCTATTACCACCATTCTGGGGATGTTGCCTTTGGTCACAGATGACTTCTTCGCCAGTATGGCTGTGGTCATTATGTTTGGCCTGGGTTTTGGCACTATTCTTACCTTGCTGTTTTTACCTTTAATGTATTGTTCTATCTATCGGATCCCGTCACAGCGTTAGTGCAGCTGTTTTTGATCAAAAAACCGGAGAAGCAGATTTTTGCTGCTTTTTCCGGCTTTCTCTCTCTGTTTTAATCTCTGAAATCATGACAATAGTTCAGTTGATATTTTTCTATGATAAATGCTGGACTTAGCGCCCTGTGCTTGTGGTAATCTCCATAAAAACACAGAAGGGATGTCGTGTTGCTTCGCGCACGCCACACCCTGACTCAATTCCTGAATTGTCGTGGGCTTGGCTGTGAACAAAGCCCTGGTATGGACATTATAACTATGAAAAAACTCGCCCTTTCTCTGGCGTGCAGCTTTGTCTTTTCCGTTACTGCTGCCGACCACTTACCAGCTTTACCCGACTGGCAAGGCTCTACGTTAAGCCTGATTAAACCTGCACAACATCCTTGGGTTACTCCGGCTGAAGTGTCTGATTTGTCGGAAACGCCTGACTACGACACGACCATCAAATTTCTGGAGCGACTGGCTGCCAGCACCCCTTTAATTAAGCTGGAAGTGATAGGCCAAAGTCCGCAGGGGCGTGCTATTTATCTGGTGAAGGCGGGTACTGATCCGGATATGATAGGAAGAGACAAAAAACCAGTGCTACTTGCACAAGCCGGTATTCACAGCGGTGAAATTGACGGCAAAGACGCTGGTTTAATGTTATTGCGCGACATAGTGCATGGCGATAAAGCAGATTTATTAAAAGAGGTGAATCTGCTGTTTATTCCTATATTTTCGGTCGATGGCCATGAGCGTAGCGGTAAATACAATAGGATGAACCAGCGAGGTCCTGAATTACAGGGCTGGCGTGCTACTGCGCAAAACCTGAATTTAAACCGCGATTATATGAAAGCGGAAGCACCTGAAATGCAGGCGCTGCTGAAATTACTGAACAGCTATCAGCCGGATCTGTATCTGGATATTCATGTGACAGACGGTGAAGACTATCAGTACGACATCACTTATGGTTTCAACGAACCTTTCGCTGCCTTAAGCCCTAATGCAGCCAGTTGGCTGGCCAGTAGCTACCGCGCTGAAATTGATCAGGCACTGACGGAAGCTGATCATATTCCTGGTCCGCTGGTTTTTGCTTACGACAGCTCGGATTTCAGTAAAGGTTTAGCTGGTTCTACGTCATCTCCACGTTTTTCCAATGGTTATGGTGATGTACGGCATATTCCGACAGTGCTGGTAGAAAACCATAGTTTAAAACCTTATAAGCAGCGGGTTTTAGGCACTTATGTGCTACTGGAGCAAAGTTTAAAACTGTTGCAACAGCAGGGCACTGTGCTGAAGCTGGCGAAAAAAGCCGATGAAAATGCCCGGCCAGAGCGCCAGGTACTGGCCTGGAAAGCCAGTGAAACGCCAGACTATATTGCGTTTAAAGGGGTTGAAGCCGTTCAGAAAAAAGATGCGATCACTGGTGTGACTTATCAAACCTGGACAGGTAAGCCGCTGAACTATGAACAATTGCCTGTGTATTGGGAAAAAGAGCCTGCCACTGAAATTGAAGTGCCTAAAGCCTACTGGATCCCACCAGAGCAACAAGAAGTGATCGCCAAGCTGGCGTTGCATGGCGTGCAATTTACCAGCTTAAAGTCACCCAAAACTATTCAGTTACAGCAACTTACTGCAACTTCGCATCAGTTTGCCAGCAAACCTTTTGAAGGCCGTTTTGGCGTCAAAGCCGAGTTTAGCCGCAACTGGCAAAAAATCCGTTTGCCTGCTGGTTCAATCCGGGTCAGTACCGATCAGCCTTTAGGTGCTTTAGCTGTTGCATTACTGGAACCTACAGCGCCGGATTCTTTATTCAGCTGGGGTTATATGCCCGGTATGTTTGAGCGGGTAGAGTACTTTGAAACTTACGCTATAGTGCCGCTGATAGAAACTGCGCTGAAGCAGGATAAAAAGCTTAAAGCTGAATTTGACGAAGCGCTGAAACAGGATAAAAAACTGGCGGCTGATCCAGAGGCCAAGCTGCAATGGCTGTATCAGCGTTTGCCATACTATGACCAGCATTACCTGAAATACCCAATATTGATTGAGTGATGGGAAAGGGCAGAGTCTTGACTCTGCCCTTTCAGTTTTTCGTTCTGAACTAGAGCGTCGCCGCTTTCATACTGCTGACAAAGTCAAACAACTGCTGTTTGAGCTGCGCAGGTTCTGCCTGATACTTTTCAATAATTTGCACTATCGCCGAACCAGAGATAGCTCCTGCTGCGCCACTATCAATAGCTGCTTTGACATGTTCAGGTTTAGAGATACCAAAACCCAACAGCGTTGGCGCTGCATTGTATTCTTTTAACTGATTAATCAGCGTACTGGCGGGCATAGCGGCCTGAGTTTCAGTGCCTGTGACACCAGCACGACTCAGCAGATACGTATAACCACGGCCATAAGAGGCAAGTTCACGTAAGCTGTCGTCTGTGATGTTAGGCGGCGCGATAAAAATAGGCGCTATCTCATGTGTCATCGCGGCGTTTCTGAATAACTTGCTTTCATGCAGAGGCACATCGGCAATCAGAATTGAGTCCACGCCAGCTTGCTGCGCCTGAAGATAGAAGTTATCTACACCACGCGCCATTACCAGATTGCTGTACAGCAACAAGCCAATAGGAATGTCTTTGTTGTACTGACGAATACGGCCAATCAGCTCAAAACACTGCGCCGGTGTGACACCAGCGGCTAAAGCGCGGATATTGGCGTTTTGGATCACAGGACCGTCCGCTATAGGGTCGGAAAACGGAATACCCAGCTCCAGTGCGTCGGCACCTGCGTCTATTAAAGTTTTGATAATGTCGAACGACAGCTCAAGACCCGGATCGCCCATAGTGACGAAAGGTACAAAAGCCCCTTGTTTGGCGGCGCTCAGGCGGCTGAATAACTGCTGATAACGTTGCATAAAAATCTCCTTAGCTGCGCTCTGCCATGTTGTTTGGTTTGATATGGGCTTCGCCAATAATTGAGTAGACGTGGTTTAAGTCTTTGTCACCACGACCTGATAAGTTCACTAACAGCACCAAAGGTTCTGTGGTAGCCGCCGCCATTTTCAGCGCATGAGCCAAAGCGTGAGAGCTTTCAAGAGCCGGGATAATGCCTTCAGATTTGGCCAGATGCTGGAACGCAGCTAAGGCTTCATCGTCGTTTATCGCCACATATTCAGCGCGGCCTATGCTCTGCAGATAGGTATGCTGTGGGCCAACAGCCGGGTAGTCTAAACCTGCGGATACAGAATACGACTCTTCAATCTGACCATCCTGGGTTTGCATAATAGCGGTGTAAGCGCCGTGCAAAATACCAAAGCTGCCTGTGCTTAATGCCGCGCCATGCTGGTGGGTTTCAATGCCCATACCACCGGGTTCGACACCAATTAAACGTACGCCTTCTTCTTTAATAAAGTCAGCAAACATACCAATGGCGTTGGAGCCACCGCCGACACAAGCCAGCACTGCGTCTGGTAATTTGCCTTCAGCTTCGAGAATTTGTTGTTTGGCTTCTTCGCCAATCATTTTCTGGAATTCACGCACTATGGTCGGGAAAGGGTGAGGGCCAGCCGCAGTGCCTAATAAATAATGGCTGGTGGCATAACTGCCGGACCAGTCACGCATGGCTTCGTTGACAGCATCTTTTAAGGTGCCAGAACCTGCGGTCACAGGAATAACAGTTGCGCCCATCAGCTTCATCCGGAAGACGTTCGGCTGCTGACGTTCTATGTCTTTGGCGCCCATGTAAATTTTGCAGTTCAGGCCTAATAAAGCACAGGCGAGTGCTGTGGCTACACCGTGCTGACCAGCACCAGTTTCGGCAATGATATCTTTTTTGCCCATACGTTTTGCCAATAAAGCCTGGCCCAGCACCTGATTGGTTTTATGCGCGCCGCCATGCAATAAGTCTTCACGTTTTAAGTAAATTTTTGCCAGCGGGTTAGGTGATACATTGCGGCACAAGGTCAAAGGTGTTGGGCGACCGGCGTAGTCTTTCAGCAGCGCCTGGAATTCAGCGATAAAAGCTGGATCCTGCTGCGCATCGACAAAAGCCTGCTCCAGTTGCACTAATGCCGGGACCAGCAATTCAGGCACAAACATGCCACCAAAATCGCCAAAATAAGGGTTTAAGTTTAATTTAGTCATGACTGAATTCTCTGATATTCACAAAAGCGTGTTGAATTTTGCCCGCATCTTTGAAGCCGGGAGCGGATTCGAGGCCTGAATTAAGATCCACGGCCAAAACCTGATGTTTAAGTGCTGCAACGACATTGTCCGGATTTAAACCGCCGGCCAGCATCACTTTTTTATCCAGCAGTTGTTCGTCTAATAATTGCCAGTCAAATTGCTCACCTGTGCCACCAGCTTGCTGTGGATGATAAGCATCCAGTAAATAACGGTCGGCATAACGGGTCAGTTCAGGCAACTTGTGCTGCACTCTGTAGGCTTTCCAAATCTCTGTGGTTTTAGGCAATAAAGGCCGCAGTTTTTGTAGATACAAGTCGGACTCATCCCCATGCAGCTGCACTGCTGCCAGTTTTAAATCCCGCGCTATGGCAGCCACAGTATCTACAGCTTCATCGACAAAAACGCCGACATAATGCAAAGCTGGTGCGCCTTGTTGCACAGCTTTGGCTTGTTCCACTGTAACGCAACGTGGAGATTTTGGATAAAAAATCAGACCGCCAAAATAAGCGCCATGGTCATACACGGCTTTACTGTCTTGGGCGCGGGTTAAACCACAGACTTTATGTTCGCCCCGGATCAGTGATCGGCAGGCATTGGCTAAGTCGTGTTGTGCCATTAACGAGCTGCCCACCAGATAAGCATCAGCCACTTTGGCCAACTGCCGTACCTGCTGCGAGCTGTAAATGCCTGATTCGGATACGATAGTAATACCTTCAGGGATCAGGCGCGCCAGCTTAAAACTGGTTTCTAAGTTGGTATCCAGCGTCCGCAAGTCGCGGTTATTAATGCCAATCAGCTCTGCACCTAAAGCCACAGCCCTTAGGGTTTCTGACTCGTTACTGACTTCGGTCAGTATGGTCAGATTTAAGCTTTCGGCGACAGCGGCCAGCTCCAGATACTCCAGATCGTTCAGCACAGATAACATCAGCAGCACGGCGTCTGAACCCTGCAAACGGCCGAGGTAAATCTGGTAGGGGTCGATAATAAAGTCTTTATGCAGCAAAGGCTGGTTTACTTTGGCCCGCACTTTCGCCAGATAGTCGTAGCTGCCCTGAAAAAACTTTTCGTCGGTCAGCACAGAAATACAGTCGGCGTATTGACTGTAAGCGGCACAAATTTCGTCTAAATCAAAAGGGCTGCGAATTAAACCTTTGGAAGGTGAAGCTTTTTTGCATTCCAGAATAAAACGTGGGCCTTTTTGCTGCAGGGCTTTGAGGAAATTACGCTGGCTGGGTTGCACCAGCTGCTGAAACTGCGCCAGTGGCAGCTGTTGCTTGCGCGCTGCCACTTCCAGTTTTTTGTGATCGATAATAGTGGTTAACACATTAGCCATGACTAAGTTCCCTTAACTGCGTCAATGTCGAAAATGCCTGACCTGAAGCTAAATGTTCAAGTACAGCTGCGGTCTGTTGTTTTAAATCTGAGCCTTTTGCTGTGATCTGCAGCATGGCCGCTACATTAGCTGCAACTGCCTGATTATGCGCCTCTTTACCCTGGCCTTGTAAAATAGCCAAGGTAGCTTTGGCGTTGTCGGCCGGGCTGCCACCTGCAAGTTCAGACAAACTGACTGTGGCTAAACCAAAATCAGCTGGGGTCAGTTCAAAGTGTTCAATGGCGCCTGTTGCAGTCACAGCGCTGACTTTGGTGGCTCCATGCAACGCAATTTCATCACAACCACTGCCATGCACCACCCAGGCGGCTTTAACGCCCAGTTGCTGCAGCGCCTGCGCCATCACGCCGGTTAAAGCCGGGTCGTACACGCCAAGCAACTGATAATCAGGTTTGGCCGGGTTGATCAGCGGACCTAACAAATTAAAAATGGTGCGGCTTTTCAGTGCTGTACGTACCGGCATCGCATGCTTAATGCCGGCATGATACAAAGGCGCAAATAAGAAACTGCTGTTGCATTGGCTTAAGGCATTGGCTGCGGTAGCCGGGCTCATTTGGATATTGATGCCTAATTGCTCCAGCAAGTCGGCTGAACCTGACTGAGAGGATACGCTTCTGTTGCCATGTTTGGCCACTGGCAATCCCATACTGGCGGCAACCAGAGCCGCTGTGCTGGAGATATTAATGGTGTTGGAGCCGTCACCTCCTGTGCCACAACAATCTATAGCGCCAGCCACAGTAGCGGGAAATGTGGCTGCGGCAGAGCGCATGGCAGCCGCAGCTCCGGCAATTTCTTCGGCCTTTTCGCCACGCATTTTCAGTGCAACCAGCAGGGCTGTCAGTAATACAGGCTCCACTTCACCTTTGACCACAGCGCTGAAAAACTGGTGGCTTTGCTCAAAAGACAAAGTTTCGCCTTTTAAGCTTTGTTGCACCAAAGCTAAAATCGATTGGCTCATAAGGCTGCTCCCTGGCTTTGCATTAAGTAGTCCAGACTCTGTTTTAACAAAGGTTTACCTAAGGTAGTCAGAATAGATTCCGGATGGAATTGGTAACCCAAAGCTTTGTGCTCTTCGTGCACTATCGCCATAGGAATATGCTGATAGCTGGCAATGACCTGTAAGGAATCCGGCACTTCGGTGGCCATTAATGAGTGATAACGCGCTACCGGGAACTGTTTAGGTAAGGTACCAAACACCTGGTGATCCGAAAGTGAAATTATAGAAGTTTTACCGTGCACAGTTTCACCGGCCCGGCCGACCACACCACCATAATGCTCCACCAAGGCTTGATGACCCAAACAAATGCCCAGCATGGGGAATTTGCCAGCACAAAGCGAAATCAGTGCAGGCATAGAGCCGGCTTCTGCCGGAGCGCCAGGGCCAGGCGATAACAGCAGTACCACAGGCTGTTGTTCCTGCTGCATTTTTTCGAAGATATAGGCAGCTGGCACCGTATTGCGGTACAGCTTTAAGCTAAAACCTAACTGTGCGACTTCATCCACCAGGTTGTAGCTAAAGGAGTCTAAATTATCTAAAAGGTACACAACGCTCATACGGCAGCTCCTGCAGATTGAATAGCGTTAATGACAGCCTGAGCTTTGCTGCGGGTTTCGTCGGCTTCGGCTTGCGCTACGCTGTCGTACACCACACCGGCACCGGCCTGAATATAAGCTGTGCCTTGTTGAACATAAGCAGAACGAATCACGATGCAGCTGTCAAAATCGCCATTGCCAGCTAAATAACCTACAGCGCCACCATAACTGCCACGGCGTTTTTTCTCGACACCCCGAATCAGTTCGGCAGCCCGCACTTTAGGTGCGCCGACTAAGGTGCCCATATTCATACAGGCCTGATAGGCATGCAAAGCGTCCAGCTCTGGTTTTAAGGTACCAACCACACGCGAGACTAAATGCATGACATAAGAGTAACGGTCGACCTTTAACAGCTCTTTGACATAACGACTGCCAGGTACACTGATACGGGCTACGTCGTTACGGGCTAAATCGACCAACATTAAATGTTCGGCTTTTTCTTTTTCGTCCTGACGCAGTTCCAGTTCGATGCGGCTGTCCAGATCGCGATCTATAGTGCCGTTGGCCGCAAAACCACGGCGGCGGGTGCCCGCTATAGGATAAATCTCCACTTGGGCTGTTTTGGCTTCGTATTTCAAAGCGGATTCAGGCGAGGCACCAAACAGGCTGAAATTTCTGTCCTGCAGGTAAAACATATAAGGGCTGGGGTTTTGCTGTTTCAGTTTGGCGTAAGCCGCTTGCGGATCAGGGCAGGGCAGACTGAAACAACGGGATGGCACCACCTGAAACACGTCACCCGCCACAATATTCTGTTTTAAGGCTTCAACCTGTGCGACAAAGTCGGCGTCGCTGATATCGACTTTAACTTCAGCTTTTGCCGCTGGTTCTGCTGCCTGAGTTGTGGTCTCAGCTGCATGCTGCAACAACTGCTGTAGTTCAGACAAGCGCTGGCCAATGACAAAATACTGCTGCTGGGCTGCCGCGCCACAAAATACATTACCAATAAGGCGGCTGTTGTTGGCCTGATGATCCACCACTAATAAGGTTTCAGCCAGATAAAACAGGTAGTCAGGGCATTGGTTTTCTGCGGTCGGCACTTGAGGTAAGTCTTCGACCATGGCGACTAAATCGTAACCAATCACACCGCCTAAAAAGATCGCCAAAGGCTCGTCGCTGTTGTTCTGCAGTTGTTGTTGCAGTAAACGCAAAACAGTCAGTGAGTTCGGTAGCAATAAGCGGCTTTCTTCGTCAAGCAGTGGGTCGGCTTTGGCAAACTGTACTCTGAGTTGGTTGGATGACAAATCAAGTTCTGCTTTGCCTTGCAGCAAAGACGCCAGATAAGGCAGTAAGGTTTTGCCGTTGTCGGTTAAGGCTTCCACCTGAACCTGCAAGCCATTGCATTCAATACGCAAAGCCGCGTCAATTAACATCAGGCTTTTTAAACTGTTCTTACTGTCTATTTCTGCCGATTCAAGTAACAACGCCATTTGGCCCTGGCTGGTTAAGGCTCTGAAGCTTTGCAGCGGATCGGGCTGAATGCTCAGGGTCTGACTGAAGCTGGCCACTTGTCCTGTGGTGGTAGTTATTTGCTGTAAGTTCATGGTTTTCCTAAATTCCTAAAACAATAAAGCCCGCATCAAGCGGGCTTTTTGGCTGTATTCGGACAATAGTTGTCCGGCCCGCTAAACAGGAAGTCGCCACCAGTGCCAACGTGTTACTTGAGAATTCATCATTGTTTTTCCTGTAGTTAAATTTTCATCAGTCCAGAAACAAAAAAGCCCGCATCTTTCGAAACGGGCCTGGTTTTATAGCGAATACAACGCCTCCACACACCCGTTAAGGAGTATGCCACCACCAAATGTGAGTTTGAGTTGTTGTTTGAAATTGCATTGGCTATAAACCCGCTGTTAGTAAGTCGCTCTGAAAACGCCTCTATAAAACCCTGAAATCAAATGGCCGTCAAGCGCTGTTTGGTTATAAGTCCAAAAAAAACCATATAAGCGGATAGATGGCTAAATTTCTTGTTGTAATTTTCTGGCCTCAGCGGTTTTGCCTGATGCCTTCAGTACCTGAACTAACCGTTTGAGCGTCCCCTGAATTTCTTCGGCCGGACTTTTATTATGTCGCAGTATGCGAAGCTCTTTTAGGTAAAAGAGTTCGGCTTTGGCGTATTCTTGTTTGAGCTGATAAATGCGTGCCAGTCTATACAGGCAGCTTGCCAAATCAGGATGCTCTGGAGGGAGTGAGGTTTCAGCTATAGTCAGTGCCCGGTGGTAAAGCTGTTCAGCATCCAGCAGTTTATTCTGGTCTTTGTAATAATCAGCTAAACCAACCAGAGTGGGCAGTAGTTTAGGATGTTTAGAGCCTAAAGTATTCTGCTGATTAACCAAGGCTGTTTTCAGCAAGTGTTCTGCCCGGCTATCACCTAACTCCTTATACATGCGGCCTAAATTAACCTCCATTGTGCTGACACTCAGGTGGGTAGGGCCCAAGATTGGTCTTAATGTTTCTACTGCTTGCTCTAACAGTTTTTGCGCAGCAGCGGTATCTCCTAGGTCGTCCAGAACTAACGCCAGATTGTTCTGCGACATGGCTACGTCTGGATGTCTTTCTCCAAAAAGTTTTAAACGCATAGTTAAGGATTGCTGATGGTAGTGTTTTGATTTTTCAGTATCGTTTTTGTCTGAATACAGAGACCCTATATTGTTTAATAATGTTGCGACCTCCTGATGATCCCCATTGTGGGCTGAACGCAGCAGTGTTAAAGCTGATTGGTAATGCTCCTCTGCTTCACTCAGCAGAGAAAGATCCTGAGCCCTGGACGCTAGTTGGTGGTAAATAGAAGCTAAGTCTGCTTCGGCATAGTTTGGGTCAGTTGATGCTAACTTTAGCGCATACTCGCTGTATTTGTAGGCTGTGCTGTATTGACCCTGTTCTGCCATATTTTCTGAGATATTTTGGATTATTTGAGTCAAACGGCTGTCATTTGGGGGCAGCACTTGCTCAGTGATTTCCAAAGCTTGGATTAAAGCTTGTTCAGCTTGTTTAAACTCTGTGAGGTCGGCGTAAGCGGAGGCTAGCCCTTGCAAATGATTGGCTTGTTCCAAACTAACAGCTGTGGGCGAGGACTTTCGTTGCTCAATTGCCTGCAGAAACAATTGTTTTGCAGTTTCGGCATTACTAAGTTGCAATTCAACTAGTGCAAGATTATGTAAAGATGTCGCCTTATCGGCTGTTGTTGCCAGTTTTGAGCTCTGGCTCCATTTCAAACTTTGTTTGCAGCGCTCCATCGCTAGAGTAAATTCTGCTTTTTGCCAATGTAAATTACACAACTCTTCCAGCGCGATACCACGTTTGCTGTGTGCAGCATCCTGATGTTCAAAGCGTTGAAGCGCAAGCTGAAATATGCGCATAGCTTCGGCGTCCTGATGAGCATATAGCCTGAGTTGCGCTTGTGAGACCATTAATGGCGCTGACAAAGGCTGAATCGATGAACTTTGCTCTAGTAAGAGAGCTTTTTTGAGATAGCGTTGGACTTCTAGCTGATCAGCAGTGTTCACGAATCCCAAAACTGCTAAATATGCATCTAATTGTCGCTCCAGTTGCTGCTCTGTTTGAATGCTCAGTTGCCCGTAAAGAGCAGCTCTGTAAATGGCCAGCAATTGTTCATGCTGTTTTTTGTCGGAAAAAAAATACAATTCGACCGATTTATAATTCAGGCGCAGTTTTAAAATCAGTTCCTCTGTCGACTGAAATGGAAATACCAGTGTCGTAAGCCAAAGCGCAACGCCTGACAACATATATAAAAAGATGAAATTGAGTTTTTTCATTGCGAGCTCTTGTTATGTCGGTTTCATTCCTTTGTATCGTATAGGTTTCAGCCGGTTTTTAAGGCCAGTCCATTTACGTACCGCAAGGCTTGTTGTTATCCGGAAATCACTTTTTCTCTGTACTGACTGGGCGTAACCCCTTCGAGCCGTTTAAAAAAAGTATTAAACACGGATTTACTATTAAAACCCACTTCGTAATAGATGTCGGTAATGGTTTTGGCATCTGGGCCTTTGTCGGCCAGCAGTTTTTTAGCGGCGGTGATCCTATGACTGTTTACATACTCATAGAAATTCAGCTGATAGGCTTGCTTTATAGTCAGCGACACTTTTTTCGCTGGATAGCCTGCAGCTTCGGCCAGCTTGTCCAGGGTGATATCCGGATGAGCATAAAACTTCTGTTGCAGCATGAGTTGCTCCAGTTTTTGCACTATCAGCGGATCAGACAGCGGGTTTTGTTCTTCTTTGGCTTCATACAGAGGCTGTTCGCTGACTGGTTCTACGCTGGAAAATGCAGTAAAACGTAAGAAAATCAGAATGTTCAGCGCGATAAAGTTTAGATAATAACTGGATAATCCGACTACATTTAGCAGTTCTAAATTAAAGTTGTCGGTGAGTAGGCCATACAGTTTGATGCAGTGTAAAGCGCTGTCCCAGCCAAAAATCACCAGAAAAGACAGCAACATCAGTTTTAACCAGGCCACATCTGAGGTTTTCAGATCGGCTTGTTCGTGCCGCAATTGCTTACGGTAATTCCAGACCAGCAGGAAACAGCAAATCACATAACCCACCCGGACAAAACGTCCCATAGCTTCAAAATACAAATGCGGAGAAGAGTAGGCTATGTGCTGACTTTCAATCAGATCGAGGCGTGTTGCATGATCCAACGAATAAAAATTCCACAGCATATGCAGCGTATAGAGCAGCAAAGGTGTCAGATGCCACAGATGTTTTCGTTGTAACCGTACATCTTTATACAACAAAGCTCTGACAAAAAAGTACAGCAAAGGGCCATCTAAAAAGTAGGCGTAGCTGAACAGGAAAAAAATATTGGGCGAGATATCCAGCAGCCAGATACGGAACAATTTGCCCCAGAACGTCAGCTCATGCAGCGGGATCAAAAAGTGGCAAAACAAAAACGCAGCTAAAAGCCAATTGCTTAAAGACGATCGTGGTGAAGAGGCCGCCAGCAGTAAAGCCAATAGCAGAGATTCAAAAGCCGTGACCACCATAAGCAGGTCATGGAAGTTAAACAGAATGGTATCCATAGCGGGTGTCGTCAGCGTTTGTCTTTGTTTTCGTTACGGTTTTGCACTTGATGGTGCAAGCAGATCTTTACTATGCCTCCGTCCTCCTTTATCAGCAAGGACTTTGTATAAGAAACCACTGATACTTTAGTAATGACCACTTTTCCGCTGACTGGATTGAACACTGAAGTCGCTGAAGCTGACAACCACAAAGATTTAGAGCCGGATTTTGCTGATTTATTCTACAAACTTAAGGGTTCGGGTTCTGCAGGTGCCAGAGATTAAGTGTAGTATTTTCAATTATTTAATAGTACTAATCGAGGTTCGACTTTATTCGAACCCCGATAAGTGAATTTTTTTAACGCGTTCGACCTGTTTCAAACGACAAGTAGGGAGCCTTGGGTTAGGGTCAAATTGGCATAACAACATAATAAGGTGCAAAGCCGGCATCAACAGGGTAAGGAAGACATCAAAATGAAAAAAACCAAGTTAGGCAGTGCCATTCAACAGATCTTAGGTCTGGCTGTTGGCGTTACATTGTTGCCATCGCTGGCGATGGCTCAGCAAGCTGAAACTGATGCTCAGACAAAGCAGAAGGCAGATGACAAAATTGAAGTCATTTCGGTGATGGGCATCCGTCGTAGTATGGAAACCACCATTGATATTAAAAAGAATGAAGCTTCTATTGTTGAAGCTGTGTCGGCAGAAGACATTGGCAAATTGCCGGATCAGAGTATTGCCGAATCCCTGACCCGTTTACCTGGCTTAGCCGGACAGCGGGTGAATGGCCGGGTGCAGGTGATCTCTATTCGTGGTCTGGCTCCGGATTTCTCTACGACGACGTTAAATGGCCGCCAACAAGCCAGTGCCGGTGATAACAGAGCCGTGGAATACGATCAGTATCCTTCCGAGCTGATTAATGGTGCTGTTGTTTATAAAACCTCAGATTTAGCTATAGCAGGTATGGGCTTATCAGGTACTGTCGATATGCGCACCATCCGGCCTTTGGCTCATGGCGAGCAAACCCTGATGATGAACCTTCGGGGTGAAAAAAGCTCCTTTGATCAAATGCACCCTGAAGTGTCAGCTAATGGCTGGCGTGGCAGTGTCTCTTATATCGACCAATTTGCCGACGATACTATAGGTGTCGCTGTCGGTTTTGCTCATATGGATACACCCACTCAGGTCAAACATTACAAAGCCTGGGAATGGAACACGGTCGAAACAGCTCTGGAAGGCACAGACAATGACGATGCGCTGGGTTTAGTCGGTCAGGAAGTAACAGCTGTAGCTCGTAGTCAGGTGCGTGATGGCGTGATGGCTGTATTTGAATTTAAGCCCAACGATCAGCTGCACAGTACTATTGATACCTACTACTCCAAATTCGAACAAGATGAAATTATGCGTGGCGTGATGTGGTTCACTAACCAGTGGACAGGCGACGGCATGCAGTTTGAAAATCCGACTTTTACTGAGTTTGGTGGTACTAAAGTGGTTCAAAGTGGCACAGCAACCAACCTGCGTCCTGTGTTGCGTAATGACAACAACACGCGCGACGATGAACTCAAAGCCATAGGCTGGAATACTATTTATACAGTGGATCGCTGGACTCTGGAGCTGGATTTATCCTATTCAGGCTCTGAGCGTGAAGAGCAGGTACTTGAAACTTACGCTGGTTTAAACAATAGCGGTTTTGACTCCATTGGTTTTGACCTGACGCCTCATGGCTTCCCCACCTACACCCCTGCGACAGATTACACTGATGTCAATCAGGTGCAGCTAAGTGACCCTGCACCCTGGGGCGGTTGGGGCCATGACGGTTCTATTCGTTATCCTCATGTCAAAGAGCAAATCCGCGAAGCCGAAGCAAGCGCCCGTTATGATTTAACTGACACAAGCCTTGGCACTAATTTTAGCTCCATTGATTTTGGTATGAATTTCACTAAACGCACCAAAGATAAAGTGGTGGACGATAACGACCTGTTTTTGAAAAACGACAGAGCGCCTGTCTCTATAGACCCTTCGTTGCTGGTGAGCCCAACCTCGCTGGATTTTGCCGGTATACCTGGCGTGATTTCATACGACATTTTACCAACGGTCGACCGCTATTATGATGTGAAGCCAATTCTGGATACCAACAGATGGAATAAAGCCTGGGGTGTGGATGAAGAAGTCTTGACCAGCTATCTGCGGATGAATCTGGATACTGAAGTCTTTGGATTGCCACTCAAAGGTAACTTTGGTACTCAGGTGGTGCAAACCGATCAGCTGTCCAGCGGTTTCCTTGCCAGCGATTATGATCCGGACAATCCGGCCACTTTGGTTCAGGTGGAAACCGGCGCTTCTTATACCGATGTATTGCCGGCGCTGAACCTGAGTCTGGAAGTACTGGACGATCAGTTTGTCCGTTTTGCTGCGGGTAAAACCATGGCACGACCGCGTATGGATGAAATGCGCGCCAGTATTACCGCTGGTGTTGGCGTGGATTCACGGCGCTGGAGCGGCAGCAGTGGTAACCCTGAACTGGAACCATGGCGTGCTAAAGCTTTGGATTTAACCTACGAAGCTTATTTTGATGGCAGTACTTATATTGCAGCTGGTGCTTTTTATAAAAAGCTGGACAGCTATATCTACACCCAGAATTTTGACTTTGATTTTTCCAACGCACCGAATAATTCCACCATTGAACCTATCAGTCCTATTGGCAATATGAGCCGGCCTGCCAACGGCCAGGGCGGTAATATCAAAGGGCTGGAGCTGAGTATGTCGATTGATTTTGGCAATTACTACGCGCCGTTGGAAGGTTTTGGTTTTATTGGTAGTCAATCCTGGTCGGATTCAAGTATTCAGCCTGATGGCCCTGGCACTTCAAGCAAGCTGCCGGGCTTGTCAGACCGGGTGCGTGATTTAACGCTGTACTTCGAACAAAACGGTTTTTCAGCCAGGGTGAGTCAACGTTACCGCTCTGAATTCCGTGGTGAAGTGGTGCAGCTGTTTGCGACGCGGGGTTACACCGAAGTGCTGGCGGACAAACAAGTAGATGCTCAGTTGAGTTACAGCTTTGATGAAGGCCGTTTTGATGGCGTGACTTTATTGATGCAGGTGAACAACCTGACCAACTCACCTTATACCACTCGTCTGAATACACTGCAGGGCGGTGGTAGTTACTTCCCTGAAGTTTATGAAGAATATGGCCGGCAGTTCCTGCTGGGCGTGAGTTACAAGCTCTAGCAGAAGGACGACACAATGCTTGAACCTATTCAGACCATTGTGATCGTCGGAGGCGGCTCATCCGGTTGGATGAGCGCGGCCTTACTGGCGAAACTGACTGGGCAATGTTATCGGATTGAACTGGTTGAATCTGAACAGATTGGCACTGTAGGGGTTGGAGAAGCCACTATTCCTGCCATTAAGTTATACAACCATTTATGTGGCGTTGATGAGCAGGAGTTTATTCGCGTTACAGGGGCCACCTTTAAATTAGGTATTGAGTTTGTCAATTGGGGTCAAAAAGGCGATAGCTATTTTCATGCCTTTGGCGCCTTGGGTCGCCAGTGGGAATGGCTAAGCTTTTATCAGTACTGGCTGAAGTTAAAGCAGGAGGGTTTGGCTTTGCCTTTTGAGCACTACTGTATCGCCAGTCAGATGGCGCAGCAGCATAAGTTTATGCCAGCAGACCCCACTAAGCCGAAGTCACCCGTCAGTGAAATTGCCTACGCCTATCATTTTGACGCCAGCCTGTACGCCCGTTACCTGCGCACCTTAAGTGAGCAGCGTGGTGTAATTCGGCATGAAGGTATGATCAAGCATGTGGAGCGGGATGCGGTCAGTGGCCATATCCGGCATTTGGTGCTGGAGGATGGCAGACAAGTGGCCGGTGATTTGTTTATCGACTGCTCAGGGTTGCGGGCTTTATTGATTGGCCAGACTATGGGTGTTGGCTATGACGACTGGAGCCATTGGTTACCGAATGACAGTGCATGGGCTGTGCCTTCGGCAAGGCTTGCACAATTACCGCCTTATACCAGGTCTACTGCTCATGAGTTTGGCTGGCAGTGGCGTATTCCGCTGCAGCATCGAACCGGTAATGGTTTGGTGTTCAGTTCGGCTTATGTCAGTGATGAGCTGGCGCAACAACGCTTGTTGCAGACGCTGGAGCAGCAACAAAGTGCAGATCCACGGCTTATCCGCTTTACCACGGGCAAACGCAAACAGATGTGGGTTGGTAATTGTGTGGCTATTGGCTTGTCCAGTGGCTTCCTTGAACCGCTGGAGTCGACCAGTTTACATCTGGTGCAAACCGCTATTACCCGTCTGGTGAATTTGTTTCCTGATCGCAGTTTTGCTCAGGCGAATACCGATCATTACAACTTACTGGCCGCGGAGGAAATGGCTCAGATCCGCGATTTTATTATTGCGCATTACAAGGTGACAGAGCGCGATGACAGCGAGTACTGGCGCTACTTAAAGCAGATGAGTGTGCCGGACTCACTGCAACAAAAGCTGGATATTTTTCAGGCCTATGGCCGGGTGCATCGAGTGGCTGACGAGCTGTTTCGAGAAGATAGTTGGGTGCAGGTGTTATTAGGTCAGCGTCTGATGCCACAGCATTACGACCCTATGGTGGATAATAAAACCCTGGCTCAAATCAGCGATTTTGCCGCGTCCACAGCCCATGTGATTACCGCTTGTGTGGACAAAATGCCAACACATACAGATTTTATTGCCGGAATTGCCGCGCATTAACAGAGGTTTTTTATGAGATTGTTTCAAACACAGCTGGGGCTGATTGCTCTGGTATGGGCATGTATTTTGCCTTTCACTACCAGTGCCGCAACAAAAAGCTATTTATCCAGCGCTGATCAAAAGCAGTTATTGAGTACAGAAACCGCCTTATGGCAGCAGCCGCTTGATAAAAAACTGCCCCTGCTGCAGCTTAATGCAGAGCAGCAATTTCAGCAGATGGACGGCTTTGGTTACACCCTGACTGGTGGCAGTGCTATGCATTTGATGGGCTTAAGCGCAGAGAATCGCCAGCAATTATTGCAGGAGTTATTTGCTGCTGATGGGCTGGCGGTGAGTTATTTACGCATCAGCATCGGTGCTTCGGATCTGGACCCTGAACCTTTTAGTTACAACGACTTACCCCAAGGCCAACAGGACCCTGAACTCAAGCAGTTTTCAATAAAAGCGGACGAGAAATACCTGCTACCTGTATTAAAACAAATACTGGCGATTAATCCGAATATTAAATTGCTTGGCAGTCCCTGGTCACCCCCAGCCTGGATGAAAAGCAATAACTCCACTATAGGCGGCGAGCTGCTGGAGCAGCATTTTGGCAGTTATGCGCTGTATTTCGTCAAGTATATTCAGGCGATGCAGCAGCAGGGTATTCGTTTGGATGCTGTGACTGTACAAAACGAGCCGCTGCATCCTGGCAATAACCCAAGCTTATTGATGCGCGCTGAGGACCAGGCCGAGTTTATAAAAAACCATTTAGGGCCAGCCTTTAGAAAAGCCGGGCTGAGCACCAAAATCATTATTTATGATCACAATACTGACCACATGGAATACCCCATTTCGGTGCTGAATGATAAGGAGGCCAGAGCTTATATTGATGGTGCGGCTTTTCATTTGTACAACGGTCCTATTGCAGCACTGGACCAGCTCAAACAAGCGCACCCGGATAAAAATATTTATTTTACCGAGCAGTGGGTGGGTGCCAATTCAGATTTTGATGACTCACTGATGTGGCATATCGAGCATTTAATGATTGGTGCACCGCGGCATTGGGCCCGCAATGTACTGCAATGGAACTTAAGTTCTGACGCCAAGCTGCAACCTCATACCAAAGGTGGCTGCAGTTTGTGTCTGGGGGCTTTGACTATTGATGGTCAGAAGGTGAAGCGCAATGTGGCCTATTACATTATCGCTCACGCCACTAAAATCGTACCACCCGGCTCAGTCCGTATTGAGTCAGCATCAATGCAGGATATTCGTCATGTGGCTTATCTGCGCCCTGATGGCCGCTATGCGCTGATCCTGCAAAACATAACGCAGGATGCCAAAGGTTTTAACCTGCAATTAAAAGGCGCGTTACAGCCTTATTCTGTGCAGTTGCCACCCCGCACAGTCTTAAGTCTGCTGCTTTAAGCTTAGAAAAGTCCTTTAGCTTTTGCTTTGATAATAAAAGCTAAAGGCTGCTGTCAGAGTCTTTCTGGTCGCAGAGGGCATTGTATGGCACAATGACGGCCGTTTAGTCAGGCAGCCCTTCCCATGAAAATTGATTTACACAGCCACACTTATTGCTCAGATGGCGTATTAAGCCCAACTGAACTGGTTGAGCGAGCCGTTAGCAAAGGCGTGGATGTGCTTGCTATTACCGATCACGACACTATTGCAGGCCTCTGTGAAGCCCGTGCCGCTATTGCTGAAAAAAAGCTGCCTTTGACTTTGATCCCAGGTGTGGAAATCTCGACCAGTTGGTACGAGTTTGAAATTCATATTGTTGGTTTACATATCAATGCCGATTGTCCGGTGTTTTTACAGCATTTGGCGTCTCAGCAGCAGCGTCGGGTTGAACGTGCCGAAGAAATGGCGCGTCGTCTTGAGAAAAACAAAATACCGGACGTGCTGGAAAACGTATTAAAAATTGCCAATGGCGCAGCTTTAACCCGCACACACTTTGCCCGTTATCTGGTGCAGATTGGTAAAGCCAGCTCGATGAATACTGTATTTAAAAAGTATTTAAGCCGCGGTAATACCGGTTATGTGCCGAACAACTGGGTGCCTATGCAAGAGGCGGTGCAATGGATTTTAGCCGCAGGTGGTACACCGGTACTGGCGCATCCACTGAAATACAAACTGAATGGCCGTTGGCTGACCCGTTTAGCTGAAGAGTTTGCAGCAGCAGGAGGTAAAGCCATGGAAGTGGCATCTGCCCAAATGACACCAGTGCAAAAACGTCAGGTCTGGATGCTGTGCCAGAAGTTTGGTTTAACGGCGTCAGCTGGTTCTGATTTTCATCAGGAAACCCCCTGGAATGAACTGGGCAGGCAGTTGTATTTTACCGAAGACGTCATTCCGGTATGGCAGGACTGGATCTTGCCAGAGCCTAGGATGGCTGAGCTTTCATCTTGATTTTTAACAAATTTATTGCTATTGCTTAAGTAAATGCACAGAGAATAAGAAGAGTTTTATGAGCCAGTTTTTTTATGTTCATCCGGACAATCCACAGCAACGTTTAATTAAACAGGCTGTGCATATTATCAAGCAAGGTGGAGTAGTAATTTACCCTACAGATTCTGGTTATGCGCTGGGTTGTCATATAGGAGACAAGGCGGCTATGGAGCGGATTTTACAAATTCGCCAAATCAGCTCAGAACACCACTTTACGCTGATGTGCCGCGATTTGTCTGAACTCTCTGTGTATGCCAAAGTCGAGAATACCGCCTTTCGCTTAATCAAAAACCACACGCCTGGTGCTTATACCTTTATTTTAAAAGGTACAAAAGAAGTGCCTAAGCGTTTGCTCAACGAAAAGAAAAAGACTGTAGGTTTGCGTATTCCGGAAAATAAAGTGGCGCTGGCCTTACTGGAAGAGTTGGGTGAACCTTTAATGTCGAGCTCTTTGGTGTTGCCAGGCAATGACTTTGCCGAGTCCGATCCGGAAGAAATGCGCGACCAACTGGAGCGTCAGGTTGATGTGATATTGCACGGTGGTGTGATTGCTGAAAACCATACTACCGTCATTGATTTATCGGAAGATTACCCAGTGCTGGTGCGGCAGGGCGCGGGCGATAGCAGTGCTTTTGTCTAAACCCTTGGTAGGTGAAGCTGCAGCTTTGTTGAAAGGATGCACAGTGCATGTCTGAGCCACTCGCCGACAGCTTTGCCAGCCTGACTATACAGCAGCCTTTGCCGCTGGCTTTTGTTCGCGGCGAGGCTGTGCTGGATAAGCCGGAAGATTTGTATATTCCGCCTGAAGCACTGTCGGTATTGTTGGAAAGTTTTGAAGGCCCGCTCGATTTTCTGTTGTATTTAATTCGTCGTCACCGCTTTGATATTGTCGATTTGCCGATTAACGAAATAACCCTGCAGTATATGGAATACATTGATTTAATGCAGGATATGAACTTTGAACTGGCTGCTGAGTATTTGCTAATGGCGGCTATGCTGGCAGAGATTAAATCACGTTTATTACTGCCGCAGCACGACCATAAATCAGATGACGAAACCGACCCCAGAGCAGATTTAGTCAGGCGCTTGCAGGAATACGAAATTATCCGCAAAGCAGCCACTGACGTGGATTTATTGCCACGCCAGGAGCGGGATTATTTTCCTGCCAAAGCAGGCTTAGATGATAACTTTGAACCTTATGTGATTTTGCCTGAAGTGTCGTTGCAGGAGATTTTGCTGGCACTAAAAGATATAGCCAAACGCGCCAAAGATTTTCAGCATCATCAGATCAAAAAAGAGCATTTATCCACCCGCGAACGCATGAGTAAAATTTTGGGGTTATTGCGTGGGCGCAGCCACTACCTTGAATTTGCCGAATGTTTTGAGTTAGCCGAAGGGCGACAGGGTGTAGTTGTCAGCTTTTTGGCTATTTTGGAGCTGGTGAAAGAAAAGCTGATCCAAGTGATACAAGTAGAAGCTTATGGTCAGATCCATGTCAAATTGGCATAATATGCCCTTCGTACTTGAAGCCGCAGCTTTGTTGACCGCGTTTGCTCGCCCCAATCACATAGTGGTCTATGCTCATGGGAACTCAATAATTGGTCGCCTTGCTGTATCATTCACTACTTGGTTATTGGTTTTGATAACGGTCTGACAGATAAAAGGGATTGGAATGGCGAAAAAAATTAACGAGCAACAACTGCTGCAGTTAGTCGAAGCCGCTATTTTTGCCTCTGATAAACCTTTGTCTGTCAATGACTTGCAAAGCACTGTGCTGGAAAGTTTTGATCTAAGCCGCAAGCGTTTGCAGCAGGCATTAGCGCAGTTGCAACAAGATTATTTAGGCCGGGGTATTCAATTGATTGAAACCGCCTCTGGTTTTCGGTTTCAGACCCGCGCTGATTTAAGTGAATATCTGGCTTTACTCTGGCCAGAACGTTCACCCCGTTATTCCCGTGCCGTGTTGGAGACTTTGGCGCTTATTGCCTATCGTCAGCCTATTACCCGCGGCGAAATTGAAGAAGTGCGGGGAGTGACGGTCAGCAGCCAGATTATGCGTACTTTGCTCGACCGGGGTTGGGTCAAAGTGGTAGGGCATAAAGAAGTACCTGGTCGTCCTGGTTTGTATGCCACGACGCCGACATTTTTAGATTATTTTGGCTTAAAGGATTTAAGCGATTTACCTGCTCTGGCCGAGTTTCAGGCAACGCCGGATTTTTTTAACCCAGTCGTGATGACTGAAGAGATACATTAAATCATGAGTGAAAAACTACAGAAAGTGCTGGCGCGATCCGGTGTTGGATCCCGCCGCGAGATGGAAGAGTACATCAGTGCTGGACGTGTGACTGTGGATGGCAAAGTGGCGCATTTAGGCGACCGTATTCATGCCAACCAACAGGTGCGGGTTGACGGCCATCCGGTCAAAATTGCTGCTGAAGCTGAGCAGGTTTGCCGTGTTATTGCCTATCATAAACCTGAAGGTGAAATTTGTTCCCGTACCGATCCTGAAGGTCGTCCGACTGTATTTGATCGCCTGCCAAAAATTAAAGACTCACGCTGGATTGCGATTGGTCGTCTGGATATCAATACCAGTGGTTTATTGCTGTTTACTACAGATGGTGAACTGGCCAACCGCTTGATGCACCCGAAATTTGAAGTGGAACGTGAATACGCGGTACGGGTGTTTGGTGATGTGAACGATGCGATGATCCAAAAACTACGCACCGGCGTTGAGCTGGAAGATGGTAAAGCCAACTTCAAAAAAGTGAAATCTATGGGCGGTGAAGGCATTAACCGCTGGTTCCATGTGGTGCTGACTGAAGGTCGCAACCGTGAAGTTCGCCGGATGTGGGAATCGCAAGGCGCTGTGGTCAGCCGCTTAATTCGTATTCGTTACGGTGATTTGTTATTGCCTAAACATTTACCAGCCGGTGGTTATGCTGAGTACCCGCTGGAAGAAGTGAACTACCTGCGTAAGCTGGTACAGATGCCGGCTGAGACGGAAAGCTTAATGAAACCCGAAGACCGTGACGAACGTCGCCGTCGTATGGCTGGTATTAAACGTGCGGTACGTAAGCATCAGATTATGGTGCAATCAGGCGTTAAACCTGAAGTGGTGAAAGCTGAAAAAGCGGCGGCTGCGGACAAAGCCAAAGCGAAAAAACCAAAACAAACCCAGAAAAAACGTACCCGCATCTAATCCAGTCCTGTTTGGGTCAGAGTAAACACTCTGACCCAAACTAAATTCTGCTTTATTTCATTCAGTTAGCATTAATTTATCTGGTCGGACATCAAAATGACATCTTTGGGCGTCTAACTTAGTACTGACGTTAAGTTATTGAGCCTGAGGAGAAGTAAGATGAATGTACTTGAGCTGAAATTAGGCATGGTTTGCCAAACCAAAAAAGGCATAGGCGTAGTGAGTTGGATTGATGCACAGGACAGAGCTGTGTATTTGTCTGATTTGGATAATAAAGATCAGCACATTGCTGTGTCTTTTGATGATCTGCAGGACGAACCTCAGTTGCATCAAAAAGCCGATATTTATTACTGAGCTTGCTCTCCCTTTGTTACACAACAAAACCCGTTGCAATCGTCACGGGTTTTGTTGTTTATATCGGCATGCCTTGATACTGTAATTGCTTCATCCCCGTAGAGACATCTGAATGAAAACCATCGGCTTAATAGGCGGCATGAGCTGGGAGTCGACTATTCCTTATTACCGTCAGATCAACCAGCATATCAAACAACAGTTAGGTGGCCTGCACAGCGCCAAGATTATTTTATACAGTGTGGATTTTGCACAAATTGAAGAATTTCAGCGCAGTGGCGACTGGGATAAAGCAGGTGAGTTGTTAGCAGAAGCTGCATTTAAGTTACAGACTGCTGGTGCTGATTGCTTAGTGCTTTGTACCAATACCATGCATAAGGTTGCCGCTGTTATTGAAACCGCAGTGACTATTCCGCTGTTGCATATTGCCGATGCCACGGCCGAAGCTATACAAGCTGCTGGTCTTCACAAAGTTGCCTTATTAGGCACACGTTTTACCATGGAGCAGGATTTTTACAAAAAGCGCCTGACAGAGTCTTATGGTTTAGAAGTGCTGGTGCCTGACGAAGAGGGCAGGGCCCTGGTGCATCAGGTGATTTATCAGGAATTGTGTTTGGGTGTGGTGAATCCCAATTCACGGCTGCTGTATCAACAGATCATGGCTGATTTGGTGGCACAAGGCGCAGAAGCTATTATTTTAGGCTGCACTGAAATAGGTTTATTGGTGAGTAGCGAAGATTGCTCTGTGCCCTTATTTGACACTACGGCCTTGCATGCGCAAAAGTCTGCAGATTTCGCTCTGCGATAGAATGTTACAGCTGAAGGAATTGATGATGTTGTATTTATACCTCGAAGTGGATTTATCGGATGACGATGCAGACTTAGACGAAGTCGCACGGGACTGTGGTCATACGCTGAGTCACCCACAACTTTCAGACTGGGATCTGTTAGGTGTAACCAACTGGCATGGTCATGCCTGTCTGGAGTTTCAGCTGCAGATGAAACAGGCCATTGCCGAGTCGGAGTTGCATCAGTTGATCAGCGAAATCCAGGTGCAGATTTCGCACCCTGCTGTATCCTCCAGCCGCACTGTCTGGGTCAGAGCTTAGGCTCTGAACCAGTTAGCTTTTTAAATCGATACGCTGGTGAATATTGTGCCACTCGTCCGGGAATTTCCCCTGTAGCACATAAGAAAAGGCAATGAGCTCGGCGATAATAATATAGAGCTCTTTTGGGATATCAGTACCCAGTTCAATGCGTTGCAGCACTTTGACCAGCTCTTCATCTTCATGCACCAGTACGCCATGCTCTTTGGCTGTGGCAATAATATCCTGCGCCAGTTCACCATGCCCTTTAGCGACTATTTGTGGTGCGTTTTTGCCATCATAGGCCAATGCGACAGCGCTGGTGTCTATGTCTTTACCAGCAAGGTGTTTAGTCAAGTCTTTCATCTGTATCCTCTACACCCGAATAGCCAGCAAGCTGGTGGTTTTAGGCATTAAACTGTCCGGAATTTTGCCCAACTGGCAATGGACCTCTTTGACATCAATGCCTTGAGCTTTGCATCTGTCTTTTAATAGCGGTAGATATTTTTCTGCCAGCAGTTTAAGCATGGTCGTGTCGGTATACAGCTGCAACGACAAGGAAGAGCCGGATAACTTACTGATGGCTAATAATTGTCCCAGCTGTTTTAAATCAAACTTCATCGACAATTGCCAGGACACAGATTTACCTTTGCCTTTTTCCTGCTCTTCTTCCTGTTGCGTAATGGCGATTTGGCAAAAATCCGAAACTTGCTGGTTTTGAATGGGCAAGGTTAAGAAGATCTGCTGCAACGGGTCTTTGCTTTGCTGCTCCAGCGTCGATAACTGCGCATGTTGCATCGACGAGCTTTGGCTGGACAGTTGTTTTAATAACTGGCTGCTTTGGGATTGATCAAGCTGTGCAACAAACTCTTTTAGCTTGTGATCTTTATTGGGCCCCTTGTCATTTTGCGGCAGGCTTTGGCCTAAACGTCCTAATAACAACTGAATAGCGACCGCCAAAGTTCCGGCTGCAGTTTGCGGCATTGTGACATTTTGTAGCGGATTAAACTGCAACAAAGCCTGCAACTGAGCGGGCAATTGTGCCAGATTTGTAAGTTTGCTGGCATCGGGCTGACTTTGGCGTACTAACTGCAAGATAGCTTTGACCGCTTCCGGTAGTTCCGGCACTTCCGCCAGATTTTCCCACTGAGGATTAAGCATCGGTAATAACTGGCGCCAGGCCTGATTCAGTACTGCAGGTTCAATCTGTGGTTTTATAAATTTTACTGCTTCCACTGCGCTGGCCAGGGCCTGGCTTGGTTCTGTTTTAGAACTTTGCAGCTGCAACACTTTAGGCTGTGCGTCAATCACTATGGTTTTTTGTTCTGGTATAGCTTTTAGTTGTAACTGGCCTTGAGGAGTGAGCTGCAGTTGATACTGCGGATCGGCCAGTTGCTGTTTTGTTGCAGCGGGCAAAGGCAGTTGTTTTAACTCATTTAAACTTAATACCACACCAGATACTGCTTTTGTCAGCGCAGGCAAAACCAAAGGTAAAATGCGTTGTTGCACAGCCGCAGGTAAAGGGATAACAGTTTGAGACTGCGCTGAAGTCGCAGCTGGTGTTTTTAGCTGTGTTGTAGCTGGTGCCGCAGCAATAGTTTGCTGCTGATTTTTTATACTGCTTTGAATGGTTTCGTTTTTAAGAGGCACAGTAAGCAACTCTGTGGTTTTTCCCTGGAGCTGAGTTGTACTTTCTCCTTGAACCTGAACTGTATTTTTTGCTGGATTGGTATTAGCCGGCGTTTTAGTAACCTTGAGCTCTGGTTGCAAAGCGGCTTTTGGCAGGATCAGACTTAATTGCCCCGCTTTGAGTTGTAGCTTTGCTTCAAGCCATTGGCTTGCCGGTAAACTTTGTAAAACAGCGGGTAAAGCCAACTGCACTTTGTTTTGCCCAAGCTGCACAATCAGTTGCTGCTCCTGGCGCTGTATTTGTACCTGCACCTGCACTATTTTGGCCGGATCAGTACTGGCCTGAGTGTTCAGCTGGGGCATCAATTGAGGAGATTGTGACGCTTGCTGCTGAGAAGAAACTGTAGCCGTTAGTGCAGCGGTGACCGTAGCAACGGATGTGGATGCGATTGTTGCAGCGACACTAGTAGAGTGCGGAGATGACTGCTGACTATTCAGCTGTGTCACCAGCTGTTGCAACTGAGGCTGAGTCAGTTGCACCGGCATAGGCGGAGGGCCATTTTGGCTGAGTTTTAATTGTATTTGCCCGGATAAGGCTTGGCTTAATTGCACCGTTAGCTGGCCCTGCAAGGCCGGTAAATTCAGTTTGGCGTCCTGAATAAGCACCATACCAGCAGCGGTCTGCAGCTTTAATTGACCCAAACCATCTTTACCAATATTCAACAGCGCCTGATAGTTGTGTTCTTCCACCAGCACAGCAGCGGGCACAGACCCTTTGGTTTGGGCACTTAACGCGCTATCTACAGTAATCTGGTTCACTTATTTTTACGTCCATTGCTAGCATCGGAGATAACGACATCGCTTTATCGGCAGCTGTGGCTTTGATCTGAAACATTAATTTCTACAAAGCCCGCTGTTTCAAGGTTATAGCGCATTCGTATTCTATTGCCAATATGCTAAGATGCCGCGACTTTTTTTGGGAGTTTGCCCTTTGTCGATAATTTTGGCCGCCGAAGCATTAAGCTGTGTCCGCCAGGACAGAGTGTTATTTGAAAACTTAAATTTTCAGTTAAGTGCAGGGCAAGTGCTTTATATTCAAGGAAAAAACGGTGCCGGTAAAAGTTCGCTGTTGCGACTGCTGGCGGGTTTGACTTTGCCTGAAGACGGTCAGATTTTATTCCACGGTAAACCTCTGCAGCAGCAAACTGAATTTTTTGCCGAACAATTGCTGTTTATCGGCCATCAAAGTGGCATTCATCCTCAGCTGACCGCATTACAAAACCTGGCGTTCTGGTCTGCTTTATCTGAACAAGCTATAGCTGATCCCTATCAGTTGTTGGGCGCTTTAGGTTTGGCAGGACTCGAAGATATTCCTTGTTTTATGCTCTCTGCAGGCCAGCAGCGCCGCGTATCTTTAGCTCGTTTATGGTTTACCAATAAATCACTGTGGATACTGGACGAGCCTTTTACCTCGTTGGATCAGCAGTTGATTGCCAAACTGGAAACGCATTTTTTACAGCATCTGTCAGCAGGTGGCGTTATTGTCTTGACCAGTCATCAGGCTTTGTCTGCCTCTTATCCGGCCCTTCAGGCGGTTGAACTGGAGTACAGATGGTGATGTGGCTAGCTTTGGTTAAACGTGAACTGCAGTTGTTAGGCAGGCAAAAAGCTGATTGGCTTAATCCGCTGGTGTTCTTTTTACTGGTCCTGAGCTTGTTTCCTCTGGGTATTGGCCCTGAACCCGGTATGCTAAAACAAATAGCACCAGGTCTGGTCTGGATAGCTGCGCTATTGAGTGTGTTGTTATCTGCTGAACGCTTATTTAAAGACGATTACCGTTATGGTGTGATTGAGCAACTGGTAGCTGGGCGTCAGGGGCTATTTAGTTATGTTACAGCAAAAATTTGTTGCCACTGGTTATCAACCGGTGTGCCATTAATTCTGGTGTCGCCTCTTATTGCTGTGTTGCTTGGACTGGACTGGCAAAGTTGGCAGGTGTTAGTCGTGACCCTGATACTGGGTACGCCCGTATTAAGTTTATTAAGTGTGCTCGGTGCTGCACTGACTATGGCCGCAGATAAAGGCGGTATATTACAGGCACTGATTATTTTACCTTTGTATATTCCACTGCTGATTTTTGCCAGTGGTGCTATGGAAGCCGCAGCTACTGCTTTGCCTTACACTGGCCAGTTGGCTGTATTATTAGCTTTTTTATTATTTGCCTTAGCGCTGGTGCCTCTGGCCGTGCGTCAGGCGCTTCGAATGAATGTGGGGTAGTATGTTCCGTTGGTTAGATCCTTACGCCAAACCAGAAACTTTGTATCATCTGTGTAGCCGCTTGTTGCCTTATCTGATGGGACTGGCTGTATTAACGCTGCTGCTGGGCAATATCTGGGGCCTGGCTTTTAGCCCTTCGGATTATCAGCAAGGTGATAGCTACCGCATTATTTATATTCATGTGCCTTCGGCTATCTGGTCTATGGGCGCTTACAGTAGCATGGCGATTGCGGCTTTTATTGGACTGGTTTGGCAAATTCGGGTTGCGCAGTGGGCTGTATTGGCCATAGCTCCTATAGGTGCTGTTTATACCGTTATTGCATTGTTTACAGGCGCAGCCTGGGGCAAGCCAATGTGGGGCACCTGGTGGGTGTGGGACGCGCGTTTAACCTCTGAGTTAGTGCTGCTATTTTTATACTTAGGTGTAATTGCCCTCTCTGGTGCTTTTTCAGAAGCGGCTCGTGGCATCAAGGTCGCATCTTTGCTGGCGATAGTGGGAGTGGTGAATCTGCCTATCATTCATTACTCAGTGGAGTGGTGGAACACATTGCATCAGGGCGCGACAATCACAAAATTTGCCAAACCTTCGATAGACCCTTCCATGTTATGGCCACTGCTGATCAGTATTTTAGGTTTTGCGCTGCTGCTGGCGGCTTTAACCTGCTTACGTTTACGTAGTCAGATTTTAATTTTTGAACAGCACAGACCCTGGGTCCGGCAATTGGTTGACTCAAGTCAGAAGGAGCAGAACTAATGGCGTTTACATCCTGGGCAGACTTTTGGGCTATGGGCGGTTACGCGCTTTTTGTCTGGTTATCCTTTGGTACTACTTATCTGTTGCTGCTGGGGTTGTGGTGGTACAGCAAACGGCAGCATAAAGAGATACAACAACAAATCCGCGCCAAAGCAGCGCGGGAGCAACGGGTGCGGCAACATCAGGAGAGTGAGAAGTAGATGAATCCGAGACGTCAGAAACGCTTAGTGGCTGTAGTAGCCTTTGTGTTGTTGTTAGGTGGTGCTATTGGCGCCATGTTGTATGCATTGCAGCAAAATATTGACTTGTTTTATACGCCAAGCCAACTGATTGAAGGCATGGGCGATGACAAGGTAAAACCTGAAATAGGCCAGCGCCTGCGTATCGGCGGTATGGTCGTCAAAGGTTCTGTGCGCCGGGCCTCTGATTCACTGAAAGTCAGCTTCGATTTAGTTGATACAGGCCCTATAGTTACAGTGGAATACGAAGGCATATTGCCGGATTTATTCCGTGAAGGGCAGGGTATAGTAGCTCAGGGGGTGTTAGTGGATGCAACCACCATACTGGCCTCTGAAGTGCTGGCGAAACACGACGAAGAATATATGCCTCCTGAAGTGGCTGAGGCCGTCAAAGGCATTAAACATGTAGCCCCCAAAAATTATCAGCCAGAGACTAAAAAACCAGAAGCGGGTCAGCAGCCATGATTGCAGAATATGGTCAATTGGCGCTGACCTTTGCGCTTTGTATTTCTTTGGCTTTGGCCATAGTGCCTTTGTATGGCAGTTTTAAAGGCCAACAAACCGCTTTGCAACTCGGTAATCCACTGTCTTATGCTTTGTTTTTGCTAACGGCTTTTTCGTTCTGGGCTTTGTCCTACGCCTTCTGGATCAATGACTTCACTGTGGTTTATGTCGCCACCAACTCCAACTCTTTATTGCCATGGTATTACCGTTTAACCGCGGTTTGGGGTGGACATGAAGGCTCGATGTTATTGTGGCTGTTAACCTTATCTGGCTGGATTGCGGCTGTTGCTATGTTTTCCCGTAGTTTGCCTCTGCAGTTTCAGGGCCGGATCTTAGGGGTAATGGGCTTAATTGCCGTAGGTTTTTATGCCTTTGTGCTTTTTATGTCTAACCCATTTATGCGTAGTTTGCCGTATTTCCCTGTTGATGGCCGTGATTTAAATCCGCTTTTGCAAGATTTTGGCATGATCATTCACCCACCTATGTTGTATATGGGCTACGTAGGTTTTGCTGTGTCTTTTGCTTTTGCGATAGCCGCCTTAATGGGTGGTAAGTTTGACAGCACCTGGGCGCGTTGGGCCAGACCCTGGACTTTAGCCGCCTGGTTGTTTTTAACCCTGGGAATTATGCTCGGTAGCTGGTGGGCTTATAACGAATTAGGCTGGGGCGGCTGGTGGTTCTGGGATCCGGTCGAAAACGCATCTTTTATGCCTTGGTTGGTTGGCACTGCGCTTATTCACTCTTTGGCCGTGACTGAAAAACGCGGCACTTTTAAATCCTGGACAGTACTGCTGGCGATAGCGGCCTTTTCACTGAGTTTATTGGGTGCTTTTTTAGTACGTTCAGGCGTTTTAGTCTCTGTGCATTCTTTTGCTGCCGATCCGGACAGAGGATTGTATTTACTGGCGTTTTTGCTGGTGGTGGTCGGTGGTTCTTTGCTGCTGTACGCACTTCGGATGAACTCAGTGCGTAGTCAGGCCCGTTACGAGCTTTTTTCCCGCGAAGTATTGCTGTGGGGCAATAATATTTTCCTGTTAACAGCGACCTTGGTGGTGCTGCTGGGTACTTTATTCCCACTGGTGCACAAAGAGCTGGGCTTAGGTTCTATCTCCATTGGTGAGCCGTTTTTTAATCAGCTGTTTTATTATCTGGTGATCCCTTTTGCCTTGTTATTAGGTTTAGGCCCCTGGGTGCGCTGGAAACAACAACAGGTGCAACCTCTGTTAAAACCTATGAGTTTGATCGCCATAGCGACATTAATACTGGCCTTAGGTACTTTGGCTGCAATGCAAAGCATTCAGGCTAACTTAGCCCTGCTCGGTTTGTTATTAGGCGCCTGGGTGGGATCTTCCGCCATTTTCGAATTGCTGCAACGACTGCAGCAGTTTGGCTCTGTTAAACAAGGTTTAACTAAGCTCAATGCCAGCCATTTTGGAATGACGCTGGCGCATATAGGTTTTGCTGTGCTGGTGATTGGTGTGGCTATGACTAAAACCTACAGTGTGGAGACTCAAGTCAGAATGAAAGCTGGTGAGCAGGTAGAGCTGGCGGGTTACCAGTTTATGTTAGTTGAAGTTTATCCACTCAATGGCCCGAATTACAAAGGCGAAGCGGCTGAACTGGATGTCAGTTACAAGGGCGACTATGTCACCCATCTGCACGCCGAAAAACGTTTTTACACAGTGCAGCGTAGCGTGATGACAGAAGCTGCTGTGCATGCCCGTTTAAGCCGTGATTTGTATGTGGCTTTGGGTGAGTCATTGAATGACAACAGCTGGGCTTTAAGTTTGTATGTGAAGCCTTTTGTGCGCTGGATTTGGCTGGGTGGCTTATTGATGGCGCTGGGCGGTTTCATAGCGCTCTGTGATAAACGCTACCGACGTGGCGCTTCTCAAAAAGAAGCCCTGAAACAAAAGGATACAGCAGATGCGTAAACTGGCATTTTTTATTCCTTTCGTGCTTTTTATTGGCCTGTCGGTGTTTTTATTCAGTGGTTTATTCTCCAATCCGATGGAGCGTGAATCTTCTGTGATTAACCAGCCGTTGCCAGCTTTTGCCTTGCCTGATTTACAGCAACCGGAAAAAATCTGGACACCAGACAGCGTCAAAGGCAAGCCGTTTTTACTGAATGTCTGGGGCACCTGGTGTGTGACCTGTAACGCTGAGCTGGCCTATTTAACAGAGCTGCGTGAGCAAGGTGTGATGATAGTAGGGTTGTATTATCAACAGCCGGCTGACGCGGCCTTTGGTGAAGTGTTTGACCTTACGGCTTTGCAACAGGAAGTGGCGCTGAAGCTGGAGCAACAAGGCAACCCCTATCAGTGGAATATTCTGGATAAAGACCGCACCCTTATTTTTGATTTAGGGGTGACTGGTGCACCTGAAACTTTCCTGATCGACGCTCAGGGCATCATTCGTCAGCACCATATAGGTGATATTAATCCGCAGGTGTGGCAGCAAAAGCTGGCGGCTGCCTACCAAAGTTTGCAGGAGTAGGGCATGAAATACTTTTTTTTCAGCCTGTTGCTCCTCACTGGCGCAGTGCAGGCGACGCAGGCCTTAATAGAGTTTAAAAGCCCGGAGCAACAAGCGTTATTCAAAGAGCTGACCCACGAATTACGTTGCCCTAAATGCCAGAACCAGAATATTGCCGATTCCAATGCAGTAGTGGCGGTGGATATGCGCAACAAAACACTGGAGCTGGTGCAGCAGGGACAAAGCAAAGAACAGGTGCTGGACTACATGAAAAGTCGTTACGGTGACTTTGTACATTACCAGCCACCACTGAATAAATTCACCTTTGTTTTATGGTTATTGCCAGCGCTGATGGTGTTTGGGCTAATGCTGTTACTTGTTATGCGTCGAAAAGCTGAGCGCAAGGTAATGGCGGCAGAGCCAGTGGATACAGCTCAGCTTCAAGCCGAACCGCAGTTAGAACAGCAACTTGATCAACTGATTGAGCAGTACAGGAGAAAAAGCTGATGCTGATGTCGTTAAGTTTTGCAGCAGCTTTAATGCTGGTGCTTATTCTGCTTTTGTTGTTGTTTTGCCGTCGTAAAGGCGAAGATGTACTGTTAAATCCGGTACTGCAGTTTGAAGATAAATTAAGGCTGCTGTCACAGGCGCGGGATAATGGCGAATTAGCTGAGCAGGATTTTGTCCTTGCTGCCACTGAATTGAAAACTCAGTACCTGCAGTCGCAGCAACATCAGCAATCGACTGCAAGTTCCGCCACAGGCTGGGTGCTGGTTACCTCTGCATTTATTCTGGTTGGAACCCTCGGGCTTTATGCCAAAACGGGCCATTTCACTGCATTGCAGAACTGGCAAACTGCGCAGCAGCAGTTACCGACTTATGGCGAACGAGCGCTGTTAAATCAGGGCGAGCCGCTGACGGAAGACGAAATAGAACTCTTTGCGCTGGCACTGCGCACTAAAATCAGCAAAGAAGGCGATGATGCTGTGGCCTGGTTTGTGATTGGTCGTATCTGGTTATCTAAGGGCATGCTGGATGATGCTATTGAAGCTTTTGAAAAAGCCCTGGCATTAACTCCAAAGCGTGTCAATGTCTTGATCAGCTACAGTCAGGCGTTATTGGTAGCTGGTGGGGAAGAGAACCTTGCCAAAGCTGCCTTGAGTTTAGCCAAAGTGCTGCAACAGGAACCGGAAAACCCGGACGCTTTGTCGATGTTGGCGATGGTCGCCGAAGAGCGTGGCGATAAAGAACAAGCTCAGCAAGCCTGGCAGTTGTTATTGCCGAAGCTGGATAAAACCGACCCACGCTACGAGTTAGTGCAACAGAAGCTGGGGTTAGCTTCTACACCAGAGCAAGCCACAACTACAGAACAAGCAGCGACAGCGGCTGTGTCTGGCCGTCAGGTGTCTGTGCAGTTAACTATCAGCCCAGAGCTGGCAGCACAGTACAAAACCGGTACCTTGTTTGTGTTTGCCAAAGCTGTGGATGGTCCGCCTTTGCCTTTAGCAGTGCAAAAACTTGCAGTGTTTAATGGCACTCAAACCATAGAGCTAAGCGAAGCTCAGGCCATGCAGCCAGGCTGGACCTTAGCTAACGCAGAGCGTATTCAAATCAGTGCTCGTTTGTCTTTATCCGGGCAAGTGCTGAATGACGAGAATGGCCCACAAGTGCAGTCTGATGTGCTTAGTTTTAATGAGCCAAAACTGCGTCTGAGCCTTAGCTTGCAGCCTTAACCGGCCCTGAAGCAGCACAGCTAAAAAACCTGAAATTGTCGATTAAATAAGCAAAAGGTCATGCTCTGGCCTTTTGCTTCGGCGTTCTACCCCTTTGCCTCTTTTCATTTGATGCCCAATAGGCTATAACACGGCAACTTTGAGAAGTCTGTCCGGTGTTTGGGCCTGCAATTTGCGGTCTGCATCTGTCAGTCTAGTACCTTCAACCATAATTAAAATAAACCCACAATCTAGGATCACGTTATGAATCAACCGCCAGCTTCGGGGACTTTGTTTGGTCATCCGAAAGGACTCTTCCTGCTATTTTCCACGGAAATGTGGGAGCGTTTTTCCTACTACGGGATGCGCGCTTTACTTATTCTTACCTTAGTTGCTGCTACTGAATCCACTAACCCTGGTTTTGGCTTAGGCCATGGCGATGCGTTATTGCTTTACGGTTATTACACAGGTCTGGTGTATGCCGCGACTTTGTTTGGTGGTTTGATTGCCGATAACCTGTTAGGTCAGCGTAAATCTATTATTCTGGGTGGCGCTTTAATGGCCATTGGTCAGTACACTTTGTTTGCTGCCACACCACACAGTATGTCGCTGTTTTATGTAGGTTTAGGTTTTATTATTGCCGGTAACGGTTTATTTAAACCAAATATCTCTGCCATAGTCGGTGACTTGTATCCACAAGGTGATGCCCGTCGTGACGGTGGTTTTACTATTTTCTACATGGGTATTAACTTAGGTGCTTTTATCGCGCCTTTAGTGACGTCCTCTTTAGGTGAAAGTGATGCCTTCGGCTGGCGCTATGGTTATTTAGCGGCTGGTATTGGTATGACTTTATCTGTGGTGATCCAGTTATTGTTTGCGCAAAAGTACTTAGGTGATTTAGGTAAGGTTCCTGGCCGTATTTCGTCACGTAGTGCCTCTGGCACTCCAACGCCGCTCACTAAGGTTGAATTTGATCGCCTGCGAGTGGTGTTATTCCTGTTTATCTTCGTCACTATGTTCTGGTTGGCCTTTGAGCAGGCTGGTGGCTTAATGAGCTTGTTTGCTTCTGAACACACTGACCGTATGGTCGGTTCTTTTGAAGTTCCTGCTGGCTGGTTCCAGTCGTTAAACCCGCTGTTTATTCTGATGTTTGCGCCTGTGTTTGCCTGGTTATGGGTGAAGCTGAATGCGATGAACAAACAGCCAGATGCACCGATCAAAATTTTATTCGGTATGCTGTTAACTTCTATTGGTTTCCTGTTCCTGATCGTGGGTGTATTTGAGATGCAGGTAAACCCTTCAGCCAAATCCAGCATGATGTGGTTAACTTTAGCGTTTTTATTCCATACTTTAGGTGAGTTGTGTATTTCTCCTGTGGGCTTGTCATTAATGACTAAGCTGGCTCCGGTGAAACTGGCGTCGCTTATTATGGGGGTCTGGTTCCTGATGCCTGCCGTTGCTCACTATCTGGCTGGTTTTGTTGGTGCTTATTCTGATACTGCAGGTGATAACCCTGCAGTAGTTGAATTTGCCGCATCCTTTGGTGTACAGGCCGCTCACGCTGGTTTACTGGTGGTGTTTGGTGGTATAGCTGTAGCACTGGTGGTGTTTGCTGCTGTGCTGTGGATGTTATCCGGTACTTTAGTACGCTGGATGCATGGCGCAGAGCGCGCGCAAAGCTAAGCGGTTTAATCGCTTTAAAAGGCCAGCTGGAGTAATCCGCTGGCCTTTTTTATATTCTGTGGAGACAAACATGAAATTTATTAGTGTGGTGCTGTGTTGTATTAGCTTTCAACTGACGGCGGGATCACTGAATTGGCAAAAAAAAGCCGATTTGCTTATACCAGTACAGGAAATTTACCCTGCTGTTTTTCAGGGCGAGATTTACGTCGCCGGTGGTTTGAGTTCTGAACTGCCAAAACAACAAGGCCAAATGACAGCGCAAGTTCAGATCTACAATCCAAAAACTGATCAATGGCGGTATGGACCTGCTTTACCTGAAGGGCGTCACCATGGCCAACTGGTTGCGGTGAATGAGCAGTTATTTTTAGTGGGTGGTTTTATTCAGGCCAATGGAGGTCATTGGAGTGCTAGTGCTGATGTACTGCAATTAGATCTTGATCAGCAGCGCTGGTTAAAAGTAGCAAGCTTGCCTGCGCCATTAAGCGAAACCGTCAGTTGGGTACTGGATCACAACATTCATCTGGTCTCTGGTCGCTCTCCTGCAACCTCAGCGAATGCACAGTGGCAAGATCAGGCTGATGTGGCAACTCACTGGATTTTTGACCTAAAGTCGTTAAAAACCGAAGTGGCGCCAGCGTTGCCTGAAGCGAAAAATAGCGCAGCTGGTACTGTATTTAATAACATGGGCTATCTGTTCGGGGGCCGGCAGGTCAAAGGCGGCAACAAAGCAGATGTTTATAGTTTTAATACACAAAACCAGCAATGGACACTACAAAAAACTATGCCTGATGCTCAGGCTGGTTTAGCTGTTGCAGTGCTTAACCAGCAGCTCTGGGTTTTTGGCGGTGAGTTTTTTCAGCAAGGCGGAGGAGTGTTCAGCAAGGTCTGGTCTTATTCACCTCTGGACAACAGCTGGCAGCAGCAAGGGGAAATGCCACTACCACGTCATGGGTTAGGTGCAGTCACATTGGATGATGCCATTTACATCATAGGCGGGGCTACAGCTGCGGGTTTAAAGCAGACCAGTGCAGTGCTGGAGAAAGTCGTTATTCAATAAAAAAGGCCAGCAATGCTGGCCTTGGTCTTTTCTGCGGTTTAAGGCAGGTATTCATCCAGATAAGCTTCGTCTTCTTCAGCTTTTTTCGGTGGATTGCCATCGTAAATCTGAAACTCTTTACGTTGGTAATAGGCTTCTTTAATAAAGGCGTATGGGTCTACAGATTCGTTCAGTAACTGTTCCATCCGCAGCATCTGTACACGTCCATCTAAGGCGCCCAACACAGCTTTGGTGATAGTTAAAGGTGTGTTGATCCAAGTGGATGGAAAATACAGATTATCGACTACAGTACCTGTCGTATCGCGCACCGTGGAAGGTCCTAAAGCCGGCAGCATCAGATAAGGGCCGTCTCCGACACCCCAGGTCGCTAACGTCTGGTTAAAATCCTCGTCCTGATCTTTTAAATCAATACGGGTGGCTACGTCAAACAAACCAAATAAACCTACAGTGCTGTTCAGCACAAAACGGCCTAAGCTTATCGCCGCGCTTTTCGGTTTAGCCTGCAATACACCGTTGACGAAATTAGTTGGTTCATCCAGGTTACTAATCACATTCGCTATGCCGGTACGCGCTGGTTTTGGTACCACTACCATATAACCTATGGCGGCAGGGCGCAGTACATAAGCATCCAGTATGTCGTAGTTAAAATCCCAGATATCCCGGTTTACAGATTCAATTGGATCCCGTGGGTCCTGATAGTTCGTTTGTGCTTGTTGCTCATCAGCTGCTTTTTTACTGGCGCAGCCACTCACCGTTAACAATAACAGGCACGACACTAAAACAGGCTTCATGCGTAAGACCATAAGTTTGCATCCGTTTGAGGGAAATAACACGTTGATTATTATACTGGTAAAGCATGATTTGGATCATCTGCTTTGCTGCATTGATTTGTGTTAAATAGTTGAAAAAAGTTGCATCAGGTTAAAAATATAGCGAGAGGGGAACAAAAACTATCTCAAGACGGGCGGTAAAGCACTGGCCAATTGCTGTTGCTCAGCACTAAAGATTTCTTTTTCAATGCGCAGCCAGCTTTGGCAATAGTCCCAGTCTGTGCTGAGAGGTAACCAATTCATGCCATCCAGCACACAGTTTAAATTGAACAGAAAGGGATGTGCTCCGAGTAAGCGTTCTACACTATAGGTTTCACTGGCACTGCTTAACAGCGCAATACTACCAAACGATATAGCCCAGTTGGCAAAAGCCATTAAATCTACTGTAGCTCCGGCCTTAGGTTGTAGTTCATTGGCATCTATAGCCTGTTGCAACAACAAGTCGACCATCTGTGTCACTTCTTTTTCCAATTCCTGCTGCACTGTAATTCGTGCTGGCGAGCTTTTCTCCTGCACCCAGGGGGATTTGGCGATCAGTACACAGTTAAATAAAATAGGCTGCATTTTGGCAGATAAGAAATAGGCCTGATGCAAGGCCAGTGCTTTTTCCCTGCTGCTGCCATTAAACAATCCGGCTTTTTTAAACAAACTGATTTCATGACGTAAAGCCGTGTTACACAGGGCGGTGATCACGTCTTCTTTGCTGGAAAAATGATTGTAGATAGTGCCTTTAGAATAAGGGCTGGCGGCGGTCAATTTATCCATAGTCAAATTGGCGTAGCCTTCGGCTTTGACCAACTGGTGGGCAATCTGCAGTAATTCCTGCTCACGATCGGCTATGGCTTGCTGTTTTTTACTAAACCTGTGCTCTAAAGGGCAGCTACGCAGCTCTTTATTCGCAATGTCACACAAAAACTTCAACATAAAGGTCGTTTCCTGCTCATTAAGCTAAAGCTTTAGCTTAGTGCGGGCTTGCTGCAAGTGGGGGCGACATAAGGCAAACGTCAGAGGTCGGGTCAGCAGCGGGTAGGCGGCCAGCAACACAAGAATAGTGACAGTGCTTTGCCATGAATCCCATTGGGCTATCACTAAAAACAGCGGGATTAAAATGGCCAGTTTCAGCAAATTTAACAGCAGTTTTTGTGGAGTAGGCACCTGCTCTGTGGCCGTGCGGATCACTTGCATCCGCTCTGCAAACTTCAAACCTGCAAGCTCCGGAATGGAATGGCTGCCAAAATACATCAAAAACTCCTTAAAAAAATAGGCCCCGTCAGAGCAGGGCCTTTTATCCCCATCGTTCTTGAAGCTACAGCTTTGTTGACTGCGTTCGTTCGCCCCAGTCACATAGGACAACTATGCTCCTGGGGGCTCACGCTCTTGTCGCCTCGCTGCAACTCCAATTACTTTGGGTATATGCTACCAACCTACTCAGAAAGACTTGAGCTGAGCTACTACATCCGACAACGACAGCATTAACTTCTCACCGGTCAGACGGTTTTTCAGCTCAACTTTCTGCTCATCCAGATTACGTTCGCCTACGATGATGTGATAAGGCACACCAACCAGCTCCATATCAGCAAACATCACACCAGGGCGCTCTTTCCTATCGTCAAACAGCACTTCAAAGCCTGCCGCTGTCAGATCTTTATACAGTTGCTCTGCTGCGTCCTGAATACGCACCGACTTGTGCATATTCATCGGCACTATGGCCACCTGAAACGGCGCTATAGCTGCTGGCCATTTGATGCCATATTCGTCATGGTTTTGCTCAATAGCAGCTGCGACAATACGGGACACGCCTACACCATAACAACCCATGGTCATAATTTGGTGTTTGCCTTCTTCGTTTAACACGCCTGCTTTCATCGCTGACGAATAACGGTCACCTAACTGGAAAATATGGCCTACTTCAATACCACGGCGAATAACTAAATGGCCTTTGCCACAAGGGCTTGGGTCACCTTCAACCACGTTACGTAAATCAGCCACCTGATACGTAGTGATATCACGGTCGAAATTCACACCAGTGAAGTGGAAACCGTCTTTGTTTGCACCAGTGACAAAGTCAGCTAAATGAGCTGCGGCATGGTCGACAACCACAGGAATAGTTAAGCCAACAGGGCCAACAGAACCTGGCTTCGCACCAGTCACAGCCAGCACATCTTCTTCTGATGCAAACTGCAGTGGAGAAGCCACCAGAGGATGTTTTTCAGCTTTGATTTCGTTTAACTCGTGATCGCCACGCAGCACCAAAGCAACCAGTGTCTGAGCTGCTTTTTCGTCGGCTTTACGGGCATAAACAATTAAGGTTTTGGCGATAGCAGATGCTTCTACCTTTAAAAAGGCTGAAACTTCATCGATAGTCTTTGCGTCTGGAGTTGCAACTTCTGTCTTGGCTTGTGTCGCAGCTGGGCGGGCACCTTGAGGGGGCAGAGCTTCGGCTTTTTCAATATTGGCGGCGTAATCGCTGCCATCAGAGAATACGATTGCATCTTCACCTGAGGCGGCCAGCACATGGAACTCGTGCGACATGCTGCCACCAATGGCGCCAGTGTCCGCCAATACAGGACGGAAATCTAAACCCAGGCGGGTAAAGATATTGCAGTAGGCTTGGTACATAGCGTCATAGGTTTGCTGCAAACTTTCCTGACTTAAGTGGAAAGAGTAGGCGTCTTTCATTAAGAATTCGCGGGCACGCATCACACCAAAACGTGGACGACGTTCGTCACGGAACTTGGTCTGAATTTGGTATAAATTAATAGGCAGCTGTTTGTAGCTGCTGATTTCTTTACGGACTAAATCTGTCACTACTTCTTCGTGGGTTGGGCCTAACACAAAATCACGCTGGTGACGGTCTTTAAAACGCAGCAGTTCAGCGTCCATCTTTTCCCAGCGACCAGATTCCTGCCACAGTTCTGCATGTTGAACCACAGGCATCAGTATTTCGATGGCGCCTGCTTTGTTCATTTCTTCGCGGACAATGTTCTCTACCTTACGTAAAACCCGCAGGCCACTGGGCAACCAGGTGTATAAACCTGACGCCAGACGACGCACCATACCGGCACGTAACATCAATTGATGGCTGATAATTTCGGCATCGGCCGGGGTTTCTTTCATAGTGGAGAGTAAATACTGACTTGTCCGCATAAATAAATAGTTCCGTGTTTTAAGTTTAATTGCGCCTTAAATTGGCCGCTGTACTCTAATAAATTTGCCGATAGTGTATCAAGGCAACTAGTTTGGCAGAAGTTTAATCTGATGTTTTATCCATTCTGTCGTCAGATTTTGCCCTGACACCATGCCACCTAAGCTGTAAAGCTCGTTGTTCATGCTCACCAGTGTGCGTAAATCCATCACTGCAGTGGTGTTTTCAGCTTTTAGCCAGCTTTTATCCGTAATTGAATACGCCCAGACTTCAGCTGAAGGCTCGGCCGGCGTGCCGTTATAACCTATACCGTTGTAGTTATAAGCCGTTTCACTGCCACCAATAAATACAATCAGATCTTTGCCATCTTGGTTTACCGCGGCAGCCGCCATCCGATAACGGGCTTTGCCTGTTGGATGCTGTATTTGTTGCCAGCTGATCCTATTGGCATCGGTTTTACTGATTTCACCTAGCCAGCACTGAGCCACAGATTCGTATTGGCGGGGTAGGGTCTGGTAACTGACTTTTACACCATCACAGAGCAGCATATGCTGGCCTGATAAAGCACCTGCTAAACCAAAAGTAGGTGTGCCTGGAAAAGGCGTAGCCTGACTCCATTTCTGCGTGAAATTATCAAATAACTGCACCAGATTAACATTGCCATCTTGTGACCAGCCGCTGGTCAGATAAATGTATCTGTTGTTGTAAGCCAGGGCCACACTGTCATCGACAGCCACAGGCATATCCGGCAGCTTGTTGTAAGCTTTAGTGACAGGGCTGTAGCGATAACCTTCGGCGCTTGATACTTCAGTGCCATTGGCTGCAACTGTGTAGCCACCAAACACAAAAAAATGATTTTGTAAGGTGACACCTGAACTTGCCAGCCTGCCACTTAAACGCTGACGGCTTGGTACGGCAGGGGCCTTCAGCCAGGTCGGCTCACCCACTGTCCATTGCCATACTCTGTTGTGCACATCGGCATGGGTTTTACCTGAAGAGAGCCCCATAAAGCTGGTGACATAAGTGCGGCCTGCCACGCTGGTACTCATGACCAGATTATTGCTAACAGCTTCGGGTAAGGCGGGTAGTTGTGCTGCGCCAGCCAGCACAGGCGCGCTAAGACTCAGGCTGAGGCTGTATTTCAGCAGTTTGCTTATTTTTTGGGACATGCCTGATTTCTGTAACATGATTGTGTACTCCATTCACTGTCCATTTGATATTAAAGTGATACAGCGTCATGCCATAGCTCTGTTGCTCCGCTTTTTGCTTTTTATACGGAGGGCGCGGGTCTTGTTTTAACACTTTTTCTATCAAAACTGCTAATTCAGGCTGATCTTTCTGCCGCTGACAAAATTCCAGCACTGCAGGTTCAAAACTGACTGTCATATCAGTTTCAGGTGCGGCGTCAGCAAAACCACCTGCTGCATCTGGTAAGGCATCTGCATAGGGCAGATAAGGTTTAATATCCAATATTGGCGTGCCATCCAACAGATCAATGCCGGACAACAGAATAATCAAACGGCCTTGTTTACGTACTACGCCTTCAAGTTTTACGACAGAAAGGCCAATTGGGTTTGGTCTGAAGGTAGCTCGGGTCGCAAAAACCCCTTTTTTCTCATTGCCACCTAAGCGTGGTGGCCGCACCAGCGGTGACCAGCCTCTGTCTGCTGTTTCATGAAATACAAACACCAGCCATAAATGACTAAAGGCTTCAATACCGCGGACAATAGCGTCATCGTCATAGCCTGGTTCCAAAACCAGTTCAGCTTTGGCTTCGGCTATCAAACCTGGCTGACGGGGAATCGCGAACTTTTGTTTATAGGGTGAGCGGATGGTGCCCAGCACCTGCATTTGATAAGAGGGCATCAGTTCCTCAGAAGATAAAAGCCAACGGAAGGCGAAAAATGAGTTCTATTATGGCGTTAGCATCCTCAAAGGACAAGCAAAGCCCAAAAGCACTCCAGACTGAAAACACTTTACAACAGAGTGAAAACTTGGGATTAATAGCAGGACGCTGCTTTATGTTGGCCCACATTCTTACAGCAAGCATCCAAGAGTGGTAACAAACCACCATATTAAAAAGAACCAAACCACGTGAATCCACCTTAATCTATGCAGCATCCTTGCTGTGTTTTTGCTATGGCTTGACGAGAGTTTATGATGGAAAAGAAAGTTTTATTGATTGAATGCCCGGATTCAAAAGGGTTGATTGCTCAAATTACCAATATTTGCTACAAACACCAGCTGAATATAATTCGTAATACAGAATATGTTGACCCGGATTCAGGTCAGTTTTTTATGCGTACTCAGCTTGAAGGGATTTTTAACGACAAAACCCTGATGCTGGATTTAGACAGAGCCTTGCCACATGGTAGCAGTCGGCAGTTGGTCGCTGCAGGGCGGAAAAAAGTAGTGATACTGGTGACTAAAGAAGCGCATTGCCTGGGTGATATTTTAATGAAGGTCTATGACGGCTCATTAAAACTGGATATAGCTGCAGTAGTGGGCAATCATCCGGATTTACAAAGTCTGGCCGAAAAATTTGATATTCCTTACCATTTTGTCAGTCATATCAACTTAAGTCGTGAACAGCATGAGGCGGCACTGCAGCAGGTGATAGACCCGTATCAGGCTGATTATTTAGTGCTGGCTAAGTTTATGCGGGTGTTAAGCCCGGCTTTTGTCGCGCATTACAAAGAACGTATTATCAATATCCACCATAGCTTTTTGCCTGCCTTTATCGGTGCTAATCCTTATCATCAGGCGCATAAAAGAGGTGTCAAAATTATTGGTGCCACAGCACATTTCGTCACTGACGATCTGGATGAGGGCCCTATTATTAAACAGCTGGTGACTCCTGTGGATCATACCTACAGCGCTATGGATATGGTCAAAGCCGGTCGGGATGTTGAAAAAAATGTGCTGAGCAAAGCCTTGCAACTGGTGTTGGAAGACCGGGTTTTTGTGCATGGCAATAAAACAGTAATCCTGTAAAAAATCATTCAGATCAGGGGCTTGGTTCGATTTTTTCAGAAAACGAACTATGCTGATTAAAAACACTAAAGGTAAAAACTTTATGTCTGGTAAAAGGGCTGTTGAATTTCGTTTTCTGGCCGAACCTACTCATGTCAACTTCGGTGGCAAAGTGCATGGCGGCATGGTGATGAAATGGATTGATCAGGTGGCTTACGCCTGTGCCGCGGGTTGGAGTGGCTTATATTGTGTCACTGTGTCTGTAGGTACTATCAGGTTTCGTCGTCCTATTCTGGTAGGGCATCAGGTTGAATTGATTGCCCGTATTGTTTACACAGGCACCACCAGTATGCACGTACTGGTACAGGTGCGCTCAGGTGACACCAAAGGCGATGAAATGCTGGAAACCAACCACTGCATTATCAGTTTTGTGGCTTTGGATGCAGAAGGTAATACAGCCGCTGTGCCGGCTTGGGTGCCACAGACCGAGGAAGACCGGTTTTTGCAGCAATATGCTGTTAAAACCAAAGCTTTTTCGCAACAGGTTGAGCAGGATATGCTGGATTATTATCAGGAGAAAACCGAATGAAACTGCTCTGGTCAATCATTGCTTTTTTTAGTTTTGCCTCTTTTTCAGCTGAACCTGTGCTGCATCCACAACTGGAAATCTTCCGCCCTTTTTTAAATAGCCACTGGGAAGGAGATTTAACAGAAGCTGGCAAAGAGAAAAAAATGATTGATCGGTCCATCTGGAGCAGGGCGTTAAATGGTCAGGCTATTAAAACTGTGCACTCCATTAATGATGGCGAGTATGGTGGTGAGACCATGATTTTCTGGGATCAGAAACAGAAAAAAATCGCGTACTATTATTTCACCACAGCAGGCTTTTATACCCATGGCACTATGACCTACAACCCTGACACTCAAAGCATCGAAGCACTGGAAAACGTAGAGAATAACGCGCAAGGCATCACGCAGGTGCGTTCACATTCAGTGCTGGATAAAAGTGGCAAGCTTGAGGTCAGTTCAGAGTATTTGCAAAATGGTCAATGGGTAAAAGGGCACAGCGCTCAGTATAAACGTGTGCCCCACACCGAAGTGAAGTTTTACTAAAGGCTGTTACTTTTCGATAATAAACTCTTCAGTCGGCTCCAGTGCGTAGATATTGTCTATCTGTGTCGCACTGGAGTGACTGACTCTTAAGTCTTTAATATGGCCGTTGCGTAAACTGTAGACCCAACCATGAACTGTCAGAGGCTGACCACGCTCCCAGGCGTCTTGCACAAAGCTGGTGTGACACACATTACGCACCTGTTCCATCACATTGAGCTCACACAAGCGGTTGACTCGTTGACCTTCGTCTTCAAAACTGTCCAATTCTTCTCTGTGCAGCGCATACACATCTTTAATATTACGTAGCCAGTTATCAACAAAACCAATACGTTGTTTGTTCATAGCCGCAGCTACACCGCCACAACCATAATGGCCGCAGACAATAATGTGTTTGATTTTTAAGATATCGATAGCGTACTGCAGCACAGATAAACAATTGATGTCGGAATGCAAAACCAGATTGGCTACATTACGGTGAACAAAGAGCTCGCCCGGCAGCAGGCCTACAATTTCATTGGCAGGAACCCGGCTGTCAGAGCAGCCAATCCATAAATATTCAGGCGCCTGTTGTTCGGAGAGCTGCTTGAAAAACCCCGGAGCTTCCTGCTCAACCCGCTCAGCCCACGCCCTGTTATTGGCAAATAGTTGTTTTATGGAACGCATTGAATCACCTTATAAAGAACTGGAGCTACGATAACAGATCTTACCCCGAGGGGAACACCGACCAGCCACCACTATACCAGACTATCAGACCAACATATTCAGCGGTGGTAAATCTGTTTGGCTGCTCACTGTGGCTCAGGGTATGATAGAACAATAAGTTAAGATTCTTCTAAAGGAACCATGATTCTATGGTGAAATTAAAAAAAGCAGTGATCCCAGTTGCAGGTTTAGGCACGAGAATGTTGCCTGCAACTAAAGCTATTCCAAAAGAAATGTTGCCGGTCGTCGATAAACCTTTGATCCAATATGTAGTAGAGGAAGCTGCTGCCGCTGGAATTACTGAAATAGTACTGGTGACCCACTCCAGTAAAAATTCAATAGAAAACCATTTTGATACCAGTTTTGAACTGGAAAACCAGTTGGAAAAACGCGTCAAGCGCTCATTACTGGATGATGTTCGTTCTATCAACCCAAAAAATGTCACTGTCATTTCAGTGCGCCAGCCTGTGGCTTTGGGTTTAGGTCATGCGGTGTTGTGTGCAGCCCCTGTGGTAGGCAATGAGCCTTTTGCGGTGATTTTGCCCGATGTATTGATTGATAAGTACCATGCTGACGCCCGTATTCATAATTTAAAAGCTATGATTGAGCGCTTTGAAACAACTGGCGCAAGCCAGATTATGGTTGAGCCAGTGCCAGCGCTTGAAGTGAATAAATACGGTATTGTGGATATTGCTGGTGAGACTCTGGTTCAGGGACAATCCGCTTTAATTCGTACTATGGTGGAAAAACCAGAGGTTGAGGATGCTCCTTCTAATTTGGCTATTACCGGACGTTATGTATTGTCTGCCAAAGTATGGGATTTGTTACGCCATACAGCACCAGGCGCAGGTGGCGAAATTCAGCTGACAGATGCTTTACATCATTTATTATTAATTGAGAAAATTGAGGCTTATCATTTACAAGGTAAGTCACATGACTGTGGCAGTAAAATAGGTTATCTGAAGGCTGTTGTAGAGTATGCGCTGCAGGATAAAAAGCTATCAGATGAGTTCCGTACTTATCTGAAAGATTTATATTTACTAAAAGACCAATAATGCTCAAGATGAAGCTGTACTTTGTTTGGCTTATAAGTTTTTTCATTAAATATCAGTGAGTGACCAGGTTCAGTTGATTTGGTCTCTGCTTTTCGGCCTACAATCTTATTTACTAAATAAGATTGTATTTAAGCTTTAATTTATCAAAATGATTCTGTACTATCATCAATAGTATTTATCCACGGGAGATTTTCATGTCATTGTTACTTGATAAAAAAGAACTGAAAAAAGCCGCTAAAGAAATTACGACGGTTAAATTACATGAAGTGATTGAAACGTTAAATTCAGTATTAGTTGAACGCCAAAAAGAAACTGAAGTGTTATCTCAGATCAGAGCTTTAGCTAAGGCTCAGGGTTTTACTCTGGAGCAACTGGGTTATCAACTGAATGCCGATGTAGTTGTCAGCCACGAAGATGACAACGAATCAAAAGGTAAGCGTCCGGTTAAACCTAAATTTAAAACCATCAATAAAGAAAGTCAGTTTTTTTATGTAGACGCAGGCAAATTAAATTTGCTGAAAACTCACACCATGAAAAAGGCTTTAGTTGACCGTGGTGTTAAAGTGGTGCCATTCCATAAAGTCGATAGCAAATACAGCAAAGATATCGAAGCTTTATTAGCGGAAGCAGGCACACAGGCTGTCGAGAATTTCAATAGTAAAGTAGACGTCTGGAATCTGTGGGCGCAGGCAAACGGCGAAGAAATATTGTCGAAGAAGTAATTTTCGCAGCAGTAGAAAAAACCGGCCATTTTTGAGCCGGTTTTTTATGCTTTGAAAAAGAGTTGCAGGACCAGCGAAGCTGCTTACTTCTGCTGGGCATCCAGCGATTGGCCATTCACGGCTTTGCTGTCATCACTCATTAAATAAAGATACACAGGCATGATTTGTTCAGCAGTTGGCAAACTTAACTGATCTTCACCCGGATAGGCTTTACTGCGCATTTTAGTGCGGGTGGCACCTGGGTTAATGGCATTGACCCGAACCGTTGAACCTTCGTATTCCGCGGCCATCAATTGCATTAATCCTTCAGTGGCAAACTTTGACACTGCATACCCACCCCAGTAGGCTTTGGCTTTGCGGCCCACTCCAGACGAAGTAAAGACAACAGAACTTTGTGGCGCCAGTTTTAAGACGGGAATAAGTGCCTGGCTCATTAGCATGGCAGCAGTAACATTCACCTGAAGGATATCCTGCCAGGTCGGTAAATCCAGATGTTCAAACGGACTTAAAACGCCCAGCATTCCAGCGTTGTGAAGTACTCCATCCAGTTTGCCAAACTCAGCTTTAATAGTCGCAGCCATATCCTGATAATGTTTGGCTGTCGCACCTTTTAAATCCAGCGGAACTATAGCGGGTTCTGGCCAGCCAGCGGCCATGATTTCATCGTAGACTGCTGTCAGTTTGGATGTGGTTTTACCTAACAATATAACAGTAGCACCATGTTTAGCGTAACAAAGCGCCGCAGCCTTTCCTATGCCGTCGCCAGCACCGGTAACCATAATAACTTTGTCTGCCAGTGTCTGTGGGCTTGCTTGATAATTGAACATAGATAGGGGTCCCAGCCGTTGAAAAACGGCGGCAGCATACCTGCTCTGTACTAATTTTGCACCTTTCTTCAACAAGCTTGATTTTGAGCTAGCGAATTTTTCCTGATTGGGTTAAGTTTAACTGGTCGTAGCTGTTAAAAGCTAATATCACAAAAACGAACGACTCCTTTAGGTAACTATCGGGGCGGAATAAGAAAAATACAGGACACGGGGAGAAGATATGAACAAGCTGTTGCTTAGCTTTGCTATTGCCAGTGCATTAGGTTTAGCCGGTTGTGGTGGCGAATCACTGGACGAAATTAAAGAAGATACTCAGACAGGTGGTGAGGTTCAGATCCCTTTATCACGTGTAGTGTATGACCCTGCCAATGGTGTGTTATCACCACCAAACGATTTATTGTTACAAGGGACCACTGACGGCACCTTGTTTATGCCCGGTGAGAAAAACGCCTCTGGCGCGCATTTAAACTATCCAAATTATGCAGATCCAAGCACTGCCCTCGGAGCACTGGATGGTTGGTCGACTCAAAACCCATTCACTTTAGCTCTGAGCTTTGCCTCTGGTGTGACTTTGGATGCGGCCAGTGTACAGCAAGCAGGTGCTGTTTATTTAGTTGAAACTCTGATGGGCGACCCAGCTTCGCCTGACGCAGATTGCCGTGTAGTCCCTCGTGGTGCAGCCTGTAAGCCTGTAGGCAGCCTGCGTTATGGTGTGGATTACATTACCCGCGCCAGTGGCAATAACGTTGCCGTTATCCCGTTAAAGCCTTTAAAACCAGCCACTACCTATATCCTGGTAGTCACGAACGCCTTAAAAGACAGTGAAGGCCGTTCTGTCGCACCTTCCGTCACCTATGAGTTGGTTAAACAGGATATTACCACTAAGCCATTAGGTACAGCGGCTCAACTGGCATTACAAGGAGTGATCAATAGTTTTGAAAATGCAGTTTCGGTAGAGTCTATCAATAAAGCTGACATTATATACACCGCAGCTATTACTACTCAGTCTACTGCTCCGGTATTTGCCAGCATTAAGAAGTTAATGGCGCCAAGCCCATTAAACAACAACACCCCTCCATCTGTAATGCTGACTGATACTGGCGCAGTGGTATCTGATGTTTTATTCCAAGGACAAACAGTAGCGGACAGCCCGGCTGATCCGCGTTTTATTTTTAAACTGGCGAAACTCTACACTGGTACCATCAATCTGCCGTATTATTTGAAAGCTGCAACGGCAGGAAATCCAGCATCGCCTTTGAGTACCCGCTGGGTTGCTCGTTGTGACTCAGGCGCTATTATTGCGTCATTGTCTGATGCTCAGAAAACTGCTCTTGAATCAGGTATTACTGATCCGGCGCAATTGGCTAATGACGCGTATTGTAAAGCTGCATCAGGCGGTGCTTTACGTGACTTTGGTTTAGACAAACAACGTCACCTGACCAAGTTTAATGTTATTCCTAAAACAAACAGCACTCAAACCGTGGCCGTGCAGGTTACCGTGCCGGATGAAGTTCGTGGTGCCGCCTTAGGTTTAGTCAAACCAGCGGCGGGCTGGCCTGTCGTGATATTGCAACATGGTATTACGTCCAAAAAAGAAGATATGTTAGCTATCACCGGCGCCTTGTCTGCCCGTGGTTTTGCCACTATCGCTATTGACCATCCGTTACACGGCAGTCGTGGCTTCAAATTTCCAGTACAAGATGCGAATGGTGTAGTGAAAGATTTAGTCATTAACGCTTCGACCAATAGCGCTACTGATTATATGAATCTTTCAAACCTGTTGGTCACTCGTGACAACCTGCGTCAAAGTATTGCGGACATGCTCGGCTTACGTTTAGGCATGAACTTTAATAACCAGCCTGGTTTGTTGAATACTCAGGATGTACAGTTCTTAGGTCACTCGTTAGGCGCTATCTCTGGGACTTCTATGGTGGCTTTGGCCAACACTACAACAGGCAGTGCTCAACTGGATGCTTTATATAAAATCCGTTCTGCAACTTTAGCTATGCCTGGTGGTGCTGTAGCCAACTTCCTGCTGGAATCAGCGTCTTTTGGTCCAACTATTAAAGCCAGTGTATTGTTAGGTGCAGGGGGTACTACTGCTGCGGCTTACACCCAGTTTGCTGCATCCAATACTTGTGGTACAGGCCAAGCTGCTCCTTATGCTGCTTGCTTTAACTCTTTTGTTCAGGCCTTGAGTGCTACAAACCCAACAGCTTTGGCTGCATTAAACGCCTCTTTCGCTTCTTTTGCCTTTGCTGCACAAACAGTGACAGATGCGGGTGACCCAAATAACTACGCTTCAATGCTTGTTGCGTCCGCAACTCCTACCTATATCATTGAAGTTGTTGGTGATCAGGCAGGACAGTTACCGGATCAGGTGATACCAAACCGTGCTGCAGCTATGCCTCTGGCTGGTACTGAACCTTTGGCTGCGTTATTAGGCGCATCAGCGGTGAATAACGTTGCTGGTACTTATCCAGTGACCGGCACTGCATTAAGCCGCTTTATTGCCGGTGGTCATAGCTCAATTCTAAGCCCTGCTGCTAGTAGTGCTGCTACTACAGAAATGCAAAGCCAAAGCGTTAGCTTCTTTATGGGGCGTGGTGCTGGTGTTGTAGTTACTAACGGCGCTGTGATGGCTCCTGCTAACTAGAGGTCCCACCACCTATAAAAAGCCCAGCTTGCTGGGCTTTTTTTATGACTATCAAGCTACAATGCCTGTAGTTTTTCTCGAAAAGGAATAAAAATGGAATTTTTATATCAATATGGTTTATTTCTGGCGAAAACCGCCACTGTGGTGATAGCTGTCGCTGTGATTATCGTTCTGGTGGTTTCCGCCAGACAAAAGACGAAAAAAGGTGAGCTGGAGTTTAGCGACCTGTCAGAAGATTACAGCGAATTGACCGCCGATTTACAACAACAACTGCTGGATAAAAAAGCCTATAAAGCCTGGACAAAAAGTCAAAAACAAAAAGATGAGCCAAAAGAACGGCTTTTTGTATTGGATTTTAATGGCAGTATGGATGCGCATGAAGTGGACGCCTTGCGCGAAGAAGTAACAGCTGTGTTAGCTGTTGCAACGGCCACAGATGAAGTATTGCTCCGGCTGGAAAGCCCAGGTGGGGTGGTGCATGGGTATGGCTTGGCTGCGTCTCAGCTTGATAGGATAAAACAGCACAATATTCGCCTGACAGTGGCTGTCGACAAAGTAGCGGCCAGTGGTGGTTATATGATGGCCTGTATTGCCGATCGCATTTTAGCAGCACCTTTTGCTGTTGTTGGCTCTATTGGTGTGGTTGCTCAGTTGCCTAACTTCCATAAGCTGTTGAAGAAGAACCATATAGATGTAGAACAATTCACTGCAGGCGAATTTAAACGCACAGTCACAGTCTTTGCCGAGAATACGGACAAGGGCCGCGAGAAGTTTCAGCAGGAACTGGAACAAACTCATGTGTTGTTTAAAGACTTTGTGCATAAACACAGACCTGTACTTGATATAGATCAGGTTGCAACAGGTGAGCATTGGTTTGGTTATCAGGCGCTGGATTTACATTTAATCGACCAACTTCAAACCAGTGATGATTATTTAGTGCAGCAATTTCACAGTAAAAAGGTAGTGCAGGTGAAGTATCAGCTTAAGCTTAAACTGGCAGAAAAAGTGGGTTTGGCAGCAAGCACGGCGCTAAGCAGCAGTTTGCATAAATTGTCGCAACTTAGTTTCTGGCGTTAACTGATGCATTCGGAATTTTGGCATAACTGTTGGCAACAACAACGAATAGGTTTTCATCAATATGATGTTCACCCGCTGTTGCCTGTACTGGTATCTCAACTGAGTTGGGATCGCTCTAAGACTGTTTTTGCGCCTTTGTGCGGCAAAAGCCTGGATCTGTGGTGGTTATCTCAGCAGGGAAAAGTGATAGGTGCGGAGCTGTCTGAATTGGCCTGCCAGCAGTTTTATCAGCAGCAGGAGCAAAAGTTCTCTGTTTCAGCACAAGGCGATTTTCAGTACTTTAGTCATCAGTCTGTGGATATCTGGCAAGGTGACTACTTTGCTTTAAAGCCAGAACAACTAGACGAAATTGGGCTGATTTATGACAGAGCAGCACTGATTGCCTTACCTTCGCAGATGCGCATTGACTACGTAAAGCAATTAAAAAAACTATGTACTGGACCCGTTTCTTTGTTGCTGTTGAGTTTGGAGTATCCACAAGAAGAAATGTCCGGCCCACCATTTTCAGTGACTGAGCAGGAAGTTAGGCAGTTGTTTGATTATTCGGCCTCTGTGGAGTTAGTAGCGCTGCGAAATCTGACGGGACGGCCTTTTGCACAGCGGCAGTTTAACGTCAGTAAGCTTGTTGAAAAAGCGTATTGGATCCGCTGGTAGCTGTGAATGCCATAAAAAACGCCGCATTATGCGGCGTTTTTTATCACTGAAGTTTTAACTGTTTCTACCGGCATCGGGGTTGTTAAAACATTCTGCATCAAACTGATTTTCGCTTTTGGCGATAAGGCAGGATACCATGGCATCACCTGTGATATTCACAGCAGTGCGGGTCATATCTAATAGACGGTCTACACCAATAATCAGCGCTATACCTTCGACAGGCAAACCGACTTGCTGCAAAACCATAGCCAACATAATCAAACCTACGCCAGGCACTCCAGCAGTACCTACAGAGGCTAAAGTGGCTGTCAAAATAACCATCAGATAGTCCATAGTGGTTAAATCAACCTGAAATACCTGTGCAATAAATACAGTGGCAACACCCTGCATAATGGCGGTTCCATCCATATTGATGGTTGCGCCCAAAGGAATAGTGAAGGAGGCAATATTGTTACTGACCCCCAGTTTTTTTGTAGTAGTTTCCATGTTAACTGGAATAGTCGCGTTGCTGCTGGACATGCTAAAACCAAACAAAGCAGCATCTTTCATTTTCCGGAAAAACATCAGTGGATTTAAACCGCCGAAGACCCCGATAAACAAACCGTAGACAATGAAACCATGGAAAAACAATACAAAAAGTACAGTGCTGAAATACCAGCCGAGGCTTTCCAGATCTTTCAAATCTAAACTGGTAAAAAGTTTGGCCATCAGAAAAAATACGCCATAAGGCGCTAAAGCCATCATAAAGCCAACCAGCTTCATCACTACTTCATTTAAGTCAGTAAACAAAGCCCGAACTCTGGCGCCTGCTTCACCAGTGAGTGCAACTGCTAATCCGAATAGCACTGAGAAGACGATAATTTGCAGCATTTCTCCTTTCGCCATGGCTTCAACCGGGTTACTTGGGAACATGTTGATAAAGACTTGAGTAATAGACGGTGCTTGTTGCACGCTAAAATTTGCATCTGCCGTCATTTGTACACCAGTACCTGGAGACACCAGCAGTGCAAAAAAGATGGCGATGGCGATGGCGATGGCTGTAGTGAGAATATACAAACCTACAGACTTGCCACCCAGGCGCCCAAGTGTACTGCCATCACTTAACGAACTGGTCCCACAGACCAAAGAGACAAAAACTAAAGGAACCACCAGCATTTTTAAGCTTGCGACAAAAATTTGCCCGCCAGCATGAAAAATGCCGTCAACAAAAAATGCCCGCAGACCTAATTCAACGCCAAATAAACTCAAGGTCCGTTCGGCTTCACCTGCTAACAGAAATTTAAACAATGCACCGACCAGGATACCCAGTGCCATACCGATCAGAATACGTGGAGTTAGACCCAATTTCTTTTTAGACGTCATTTCTATTTTTTATCAGACCAGAAAATGTCGCTAAGCCTAACAGTTTGTGAGTCAAAAGAAAAACCACAACGAACTGAATTATTTTACGCTTTGGCTTAACCCCATCTGAAAGTTTCGACTAAGCTAGAATAATTACAATAAGTTAGCGCATCCAATGGAGAGTCCAGATGCTTAGAGTCCGGTGCTACTTTGTCATCATTCTTTTGTTTCTGTTGGCATCCTGTGGCGGTGGTGGAGGCACCATTAGTGACGACGATGACGGTGGCGGCTCTACCGAAGTGATAAGCATCAGTCTGGCGTTAACAAGCGCATCTGCTGTGGTGTCCTCAGAAGTGAGTAAAGCCCAGCCTCTGACCTTAACTGCGACTTTAACTTCTTCAACCGGTCGTTCTATGGCGGGTCAGTTGGTCACTTTTAGTTTTAATGACGCGCTTCTGGCCAGTTTTAATAACGAAGCCGGCACAGCGCAGACAAATAGCAGTGGTATTGCGGTAATCGGGGTTGTTGTTGGTACCAAAAGTGGCGCCGGCACAATAGCCGCCACTTTAACCGGCGGACAATCTGCGACCATCAGTTTTGCTTCAGCCGGAGATGCTGATGATGTGGAACCTGAAAAGCCTGTGGGCTCACTTCGTCTCATTGCAGACAGCCTGCAATTAGGCTCAGGCAATACAGCAAAGGTGGCGGTGTCAGCGGTCGTTCTCGATGCCAACAATGTACTGCAGCCCGGAGTGACTGTGCAATTCAGTACCAGTTCCGGTCAACTGGAGGTAGTGAGTGCTGTGACAGAATCGGACGGCGTAGCCAAAGCCAACCTGTCCAGCAGTATAGACCCTTCACTACGGACTATCACTGTCACGGCAGCGGTGGGAGATAAACTCGCTACATTAGATATTAACGTCATAGGCACAGCCATTCTGATCAGTGCGCCACGCTCGATGGTGTTGTCTGACGAAGTCTCCATTACCGCAGATTTAACTGACTTTGATGGCAAAGGTATTCAGGGTAGAACTTTAACTGTGACATCAGCTTTAGGTAATCCTGTCAGCAGTACTTCACTGGTCACAGCTGGCAATAGCGGTCGGGTTTCCTTCACCTACAGAGCCGTCCAGGGCGGTACAGATGAACTGACTGTTGTGGGGCTGGGCGCTACGGCTGTTGCTACTATCAGCATTCAGGCAGATCAGTTCCGCTTTTTAAATACGGACGTCATAGAAGTCCCACTTGGCATTGAGCAGTCACTTACCGCGGAATGGCTGGTGAACAATTTACCTAATGCCGGCAAAGCGCTTAACTTCACTACCACCAGAGGAACTTTGGGATTACTGACAGGAAATGTTACTCAGGTTTCTGTGGATCAAACAACGAATGCGCAAGGTCAGGCTTCGGTTTTGGTTGCCTCCAATTTTGCTGGTTTTGCCAATATTGCAGCGACTGAAGTTCGGTCCGGAGCCACGGATTTATTGACCACTCAAACTCAGATAGAGTTTATTGCCACAGTGCCGGATACCATAGCCGTGTCCGCTTTTCCTGCTCAGTTAGGCCCAGGTGAACAAAGTGTTGTTCGCTCTGTCGTGCGTGATAAGAATAATAATCCTGTGAAAAACCGCTCAGTGGCCTTTACTCTGGATGGCGCTCCTGGTGGCCAAATTAATCCGGCAGTGGCGATCACCGATTCTCAGGGGCTCGCCAGTACAGTCTTTACGGCTGACAATACGACTGGGGCTGGGACAGGTGCGAATTTAAACGTTTTAGCTACAGTACTTAATACGACGCCAGTGGTCAGGGGGAACACTCCTGTATCTGTCGGATCCAGGACTTTGTTTTTCCGCTTTGGTACAGGCAATAGCATCATCGCTCCAAGTAATTCTTTGTTTGCACAGGAGTTTTCGATTTTGGTCACGGATTCTTCAGGTAATCCTGTGGCGGGGCAGGAGTTGAACGTTTCTGTAGTGCCTTTAAGCTATAACAAAGGCTTTTGGATGGCAGTTCCCGATCTAATTGATTTTGAGTATTGGGATTCCGTGATCACCAGCCCTGACTGTGCAAGTGAAGATGTGAATAACAATGGTATTTTGGATCCGGGTGAAGACCTCAATGGAAATGGTCAGCTAACGCCGGGTAATGTGGCTTCGGTTCCCCGTACAGTGCAAGCTGATGACAATGGTATTGCTACCTTTGATTTAACCTATACCAGAGATTTTGCCCCATGGACCAGAGTATTATTGTCTGTGACAGGTTTTGCCGATGGAACTGAAAACATTGCAAGCCGGGAATATCGGATTTTGGTTTCGGGTGAGTATGTCTCAGATGAGACCGCTAAACCGGCAAGTAATCCTTTTGGTAGCGGCGCTTTGTGCAGCAATACCAATTAAAGCTAAGCTGCAGCTGTTGTCTGTACCGTGGCATAAAAAAGGCGGAATGTTTATCCGCCTTATGTTGTTAATCTGTCCGTTAATTTGTCAATTACGCTGGAACTGATAAACAGAACCGAGTTTCAGGATTTTTGTCAGCTCATCCAATGCCTGACGGCTTTCAACCAGCAGCTGAGGATCGGCTAAATCGGCTTCGCTGATCTCGTCACGATAGTGCGTGTCTACCCACTGATTTAAGTGGATAAACAAGCTGTTGTTCATCAGCACGGCCGGATTAACAGCCTGATGTTCTGCGTCGCTCATGGCCACACGCAAGCGTAAGCACGCCGGACCACCGCCATTTTGCATACTTTGTTTGACATCAAAATAATGCACCTGGCGCACCGGAGTACCACGGCCTGTCAGCTGCTCCAGATATGCAGAAACCGTAGCACTGTCACGGCATTCTGTTGGTGCGATAATCGCCATATCACCATTGGGTAAAGTGACCAGTTGAGTGTTAAACAAATAGGTTTTCACGGCTTCTGCGACCGACACCTCAGAGGTTTTGACTTCAATAAAATGCAGATCAGCAGCAGAGCCAAACTTACGACGAATTTCGTCCAGCTTGTTTTGGGTGTCAACAAAAGCCTGTTCGTGGAAAAACAGCACATTCTGGTTACCCACTGCTATCACATCGTTATGAAACACACCCTGATCAATCACGTCCGGGTTTTGTTGCATCATCACAGCACCGTTCTCGGATAAACCGTGCAGACGGGCTACTGCTTCACAGGCTTCCAGCGTATGCCGGGCAGGGAAGCGTTTAGGCGCAGGTTTAGATGAGTCAAAGGCGTAGCGGCCGTATACAAACAGCTCGACACCTGACTTACCGTAGTCACTGCATAAACGGGTATGATTGGCTGCACCTTCATCACCAAAGTGATCGTTGTCCGGCAGATGCTGGTGATGCGCAAAATGTTTGTCATCACTGAACATGGCTTTGAGAATACGACCTGTGGTGACAGGTTCCAGTGAGCGGTGAAACTTATTGGTTAAGTTCGCCGGCGTAAAATGAATCTTACCATCCGCCGTATCTGCACTGGGCGAAATAGTGGCGGCGTTGGCTGTCCACATACTGGAGGCCGAACAAACGGCCTTCAGTACAGCGGGTGCTTGTTTTGCTGCTTTACTAATCACTTCACTGTCAGTGCCGGTAAAACCTAAACGTCTTAAGGTATAGACATCAGGTCTTTCCTGTGGCGCCAGTACGCCTTGTATTAACCCCAGTTCAGACAGAGATTTCATCTTCTGCAAGCCCTGCTTAGCAGCTTGTTTCGGACTGGAGGTATTTTTGGCGTTATTGAGAGAGGCAACGTTGCCGATGGATAATCCGGCATAGTTGTGTGTCGGCCCGACGAGGCCGTCAAAGTTTGCTTCAAAGAACTTCATTTTTGCTTTATTCCTTCATTTTTGGGAAGGGGCACTGCTTTTATTATTATTGCGGCCGTTGCTTCATTTTTTTTCCGCTGGCACTGAAAATCACAGCTTTACCGGCCGTAACTGCAGTGACTCTGGGAAACTAACCCCCGTAGTTATAGCCATAGCCAGATAGTCAGCCGTTGAGCTTGCCTCTTTGCTGTGACTTTTTTACTTTATGCAGGAGCCGCTGATTTATTCAGCGAAAAGTCACTAAATTGTGACCTTCTGGCATAATAATGAACTTATTCTCTTGTCACAACTTGAGTTTACGGATATACGTTAAAAAAGAAGTGCCCGCCGGCACGCTAAAAGGTCAGGGATCTCAATCATAAAATGGCGAAATCACTAGTCATAGTCGAATCACCAGCGAAAGCTAAAACTATCAATAAGTACCTTGGAAATGACTTTATCGTCAAATCCAGCGTAGGCCATATCCGCGATCTGCCAACGAGCAGCAACAAAGATAAAGTCAAAGAAGACAAGACGAAGCTCAGCAAAGAGCAAAAAGAGTATCAGGCTCTGGTTGAACGTATGGGTATAGATCCAAACAACAACTGGCAGGCCCGCTATGAAATTTTGCCTGGCAAAGAAAAAGTCGTCAAAGAGCTGAAAGCTCTGGCTGAAAAAGCAGACACTGTTTATCTGGCAACGGACTTAGACCGGGAAGGGGAGGCGATAGCCTGGCACCTTCAGGAAATTATTGGTGGCGAACATCAGAAGTTTAAACGTGTGGTGTTTAACGAGATCACTCAAAACGCCATTAAAAATGCTTTCGTTGAACCAGGTGAAGTGAATCAGCACCGTGTAAATGCGCAGCAAGCCCGTCGCTTTTTAGACCGGGTTGTTGGCTTTATGGTGTCGCCATTGTTGTGGAAAAAAGTCGCCCGTGGCTTATCTGCTGGCCGTGTACAGTCTGTCGCTGTGCGTTTAGTGGTAGAGCGTGAGCGTGAAATTAAAGCTTTTGTGCCGGAAGAATACTGGACTGTTGCCGCAGACACCCTGACCAAAACGGGTGTAAACCTGCAACTGGATGTGGCTAAACAGGCCGGAAAAGCCTTCAGACCGGAAAATAAAGCTCAGACTGATGCTGCTGTGGCTGTGTTGCAAAAAGCCAGCTATCAGGTCACTGAGCGCGAAGATAAGCCATCGAGCAGTAAAGCTCAGGCGCCTTTTATCACCTCGACCTTACAACAAGCTGCCAGTACCCGTTTAGGTTATGGTGTGAAAAAAACCATGATGCTGGCGCAGCGCTTGTACGAAGCCGGTCACATTACCTATATGCGTACCGACTCGACCAACTTAAGTGTGGATGCACTTACCGCTTGTCGCGATTATATTGAACAAAGTTTTGGTGCTAAGTATCTGCCGGAACAACCCTTAAGTTATGGCAGCAAAGCCAATGCTCAGGAAGCGCACGAAGCCATTCGTCCATCTGATGTGTTTGTTTTAGCCAGCAGTCTGCAGGATATGGAAGCCGATGCCCGTAAGCTTTACGAGCTGATTTGGCGCCAGTTTGTTGCCTGCCAAATGCCATCAGCTCAATATGATGTGACGACCATCACTGTCACCGCAGCTGACTTTGAATTAAAAGCTAAAGGCCGTGTATTACGTTTTGACGGCTGGACCAAAGTGCAGCCTGCGCAAAAACGCAAAGACGAAGAAGAGCTGGAACTGCCGGATGTCAAACCGGGCGAAACCTTAACGCTGGAACAGTTAGCTCCTGCTCAGCATTTTACCAAACCACCGGCACGTTTTAGCGAAGCCAGTTTAGTAAAAGAACTGGAAAAACGCGGTATAGGCCGTCCTTCGACTTACGCAGCCATTATTTCCACTATTCAGGAACGTGGTTATGTCAAAGTAGACAACCGTCGTTTCTATGCTGAGAAAATGGGTGAAATTGTTACAGACCGTTTAGTCGAAAACTTCAGCGATTTAATGAGTTACGACTTCACCGCTAATATGGAAGTCCGGCTGGATGATATAGCTCAGGGCGAACTGCAGTGGAAGAAGGTTCTGGACCAATTCTACGGTGATTTTTCTCATCAGTTAAAAACCGCAGAATCTGATCCTGAGCAAGGTGGCATGCGCACCAATCAGTTTGTGCTGACTGACATTGCCTGCCCGACTTGTGGCCGTCAGATGGGTATTCGTACCGCCTCTACCGGGGTGTTTTTGGGCTGTTCAGGCTACAACCTGCCGCCGAAAGAGCGTTGTACCACCACCATGAACCTGACACCAGGTGATGATGCGGTTGAAGTAGCCGACGATGACGAACTGGAAACCGAAGTACTGCGTCATAAAAAGCGTTGTGCTAAATGTGGCACTGCCATGGATCATTACCTGATAGACGAGCAGCGTAAGCTTTATGTCTGTGGTAATAACCCGGGTTGTGATGGTTATCTGGTTGAATCCGGTGTGTTTAAGCTCAAAGGTTATGACGGCCCGCTGATCGAATGTGAAAAGTGTGGCAGCGATATGCAGCTCAAATCAGGCCGTTTTGGTAAGTACTTTGGTTGTACCAATGACGCCTGTAAAAACACCCGTAAGCTGCTGAAAAATGGTGAAGCTGCGCCGCCAAAAGAAGATCCGGTGCATTTGCCTGAGCTCAAATGCGAAAAGTCAGATACCTATTTTGTGTTGCGTGATGGTGCCGCAGGTTTATTCCTCGCTGCCGCGACTTTCCCTAAATCCAGGGAAACACGAGCGCCTCTGGTGTCTGAACTGGCTCGCTTTAAAGATCGTATTATGCCGAAGTTCCACTATTTGGCAGAAGCTCCTGCAGCTGATGCTTCTGGTAATCCGACCATCATCCGCTGGAGTCGCAAAACAAAGCAGCAGTATGTGATGACGGAGAAAGACGGCAAAGCCACAGGCTGGTCTGCCTGGTTCGAAAATGGCCGCTGGGTAGTCACCAAAGAAAAAGAGAAGTGATTTCACTGTAATAAAGAAGGCGCTGAGGCGCCTTTTTTAATGTCTGAGCACTATACCCAAAGTAATTGGAATTGCAGGGAGGCCCCAGGAGCATAGAAGTCCTATGTGCAATTGGATTGAGGCGAGAATGCGCACGCAACGCTAAGTAGATATTTTCTCTATATGTCTGGGGCGAGAGCACGCAGTCAACAAAGCTATAGCTTCAAGTACGCAGGGATAGTTACCACTTTCGTTTCGGGGCAAATAGTACATCCAAATCGTTGTTTTCCTGCTCTGCTTTTTTCTGCCTGTCGCGCAGGTTACCATCTTTCAGTTCAGTGGCAATATCTTCCAGTATGGTCATCACTTCACTTTTACGATTTGTTACATAGTCATCTATATGAGCACAGTTCGATAAAGTAGCGAGCGCTTTTTCGTAGCATTGACGTGCAGACCCCAACATATTGCTTGAACGAGCCTGATGGCCACGCTTCACCTGGCTTTCAACATTAATACGTAGCTGCAGCATCTCCAGCCGTCTGTCTTCCTGTACTACGGTTTGTGTATCAATATTGCCGCGGGCATGTTCCGAGCGCAAAATTGTGCGCAGTTTCTTTATCCCCTGGATCATACCGATAATTTGCTTATCGTTGTCTGGCATGGTTAAGCCTTCGACGGTCAGATCACCTGTTGCCGTTTCCTGCAAACGCGATTCTGTTTCACCAATACGCTTTTTAAGGTCTTTTGAAGTAGGCTCTAACTCAAGCATAGCTTTGAGAGTGACTACTATACGTTTTAGCAGCATTTGTGTGATGCCTTTGGTAATAGGCACATTGGCCGCATTCAACAGAATGTCTTCTGTATCTTCGAGCAGCGATCTGAGTTTCGAAAACTCAGCGCGTTTCAGCGATGCCAGCCGCTCTTTATGTTGCTGCACTGCGTTGACAATCACGGCGATAACCACCAGTGCAACAACCAGTACAATGATAATAGTAAAAAGCATCTAAACTCCGTTGCCCCCAGATTCTAAGAGGGGATTTCAGCTAAGGCCTGATTTTAAGGCGGGCCATGAAACATATCTACAGTAAGGTCAGGGTAAATACAGACTAAACATGGCACCGCCATACAGACCACCATTACTTAAGCGAATAAAACCAGTTTTACCATGATTTTTATGCGCTTTGGCTATTAACCCTGCAAAAAACAGGCCTAAACCTGTGCGGCCTGCTGCCAAATTTAAATTTTTCATTAGGGTATCGGCATTTTCCAGCATAAATTCAGGATAGCCAGGGCCGTCATCGTGTAATTCAATAGCGAGGCCATATTCGGTCAGTTCTGCCCGTAGTAACAATCTACTTTTTGTATAACGCAATGCATTGACAAACATGTCGTTCAGCAGGTTACTAACCAGATCGCTGTCAAAATACCAAAGTAATTCGCTGCTTTCCTGCACTTCAACCTGAATGTTTTTTTGAGTGCTGTACATTTCATTTTTCAGCAGGACTTCTTCGAATAAATCAGAGATGTAAAACTGATCTATTTGTAAAGGAAGTTGATTTTTTTCAATGCGGTACAAGGACAATAATTGCAGCAAATTGATATTCAGCCTGTTGGCTTCATAGTGAATTCGGGACAATTCCTCCCGGCCATTGGTATCCAGCTGTTGTTGCTCTTGTTGCAGGTTATCAATGGACTGGATCAATAAGCACAAAGAGTTTTTCATATCATGTGCTGCAGATGCCAGCACTGTTGCAAAGTCGATGGATGAGTCTGAACCTGACATACTGTCCCCGATGATCCCGTTGTACTGCCAATGACACAAAAACAGCAGTCTTTTTAGTTACTATTGGTTATATATTCCAAGTAAATCAAAATAAGTTGGAATATCCAGATGAATATGTATAGTGTTTATATCATATGCCAAGAACGGATCACTGACACATGAAATTACAACAGCTACGTTATATTGTTGAAGTTCTCAATCACAACCTGAATGTCTCTGCAACTGCGGAGAGTTTATACACTTCACAACCCGGCATCAGTAAACAGGTGCGGATGCTGGAAGATGAGCTGGGTATCCAGGTTTTTGGGCGCTCCGGCAAACACCTGACCCATGTTACACCAGCTGGCAGAGATGTTATTGAAATAGCTCAACAAATACTAGGAAAAGTTGAGAGCATTAAGGCAGTTGCCAAAGAACATACCTTGCCAGATCAAGGCAAGCTGAACATAGCCACAACTCACACTCAGGCGCGTTATGCACTGCCTCCGGTGATCAGTGGTTTTATGAAAAAATTTCCTAAAGTGTCTTTGCATATGCATCAGGGCACGCCTTCACAAATTGCAGAAGCCGCTTCGCGTGGAGATGCGGATTTTGCAATTGCCACAGAGGCTATGCATTTATTTAACGATTTAGTGATGTTGCCTTGTTACCACTGGAATCGCAGCGTGATCGTTCGTCACGACCACCCGTTGGCAACCTTAAGCCGTAAAATTGCGGTAGAAGATGTGGCTGAACACCCTATAGTCACCTATGTGTTTGGTTTTACGGGGCGTTCTGAACTGGACCGCGCTTTTGGCGAAAAAGGCCTGGAGCCTAAAATCGTCTTTACTGCCACTGACGCCGATGTGATTAAAACCTACGTACGTTTGGGTTTAGGTGTCGGGGTGATTGCTTCAATGGCTATGGATAAGGATTTAGATAAGGATTTGGTGTCTATCGATGCCAGTCATTTATTTGCTGCATCCACCACCAAAATTGGTTTTAGAAAAGGCACTTTCCTTCGTACTTACATGTATGATTTTATTGAGCGTTTTGCCCCACATTTAACCCGTGAAGTGGTAGAAAAAGCCAATATGCTGCGTAACCAGGACGATATAGACCGAATGTTTGCCAAGTTTGAGCTGCCGGTTAAGTAAATGACCTGGTTAAATAAAGGGCCAATATGGCCCTTCATCTGCAGATGAAGGGAGCAAACTCCTGCCGCAGTTCCTGACGTGCTTTCATAAAAGCTTGCCCAAAAGGGGTTATGCCAAACAAAGACAGCATGCTTTCGTATGAACAGGGCTCGTGTTATCAGGAAATTGGTTGTAAAGGAATTGGGAGATGATTGATTTAAAGCTGCTGCGCACCTTACAAGCGTTGCAACAGACAGGTACTTTAGTTGCTGCAGCTGAGCAGCTGTGTTTGACACAGTCGGCTTTATCGCACCAGCTCAAGGAGGCAGAGTCTTATCTGGGGGCTGCACTTTACCTGCGTAAAAGCCAGCCTGTGAGTTTTAGTACACAAGGTCAGTTGCTGTTGGATTTAGCTGCACAAGTGCTGCCTTTGGTGGCGCAGGCGGAAGCACAGCTCAAAGGTAAAGCTTTAAACCGGATTCGATTGGCTGTGGAATGCCATGCTTGCTTTCATTGGCTGATGCCTGCTGTCAAAGCTTTTGGAGGGTTACAGCCTGACTGCCCGGTCGAGTTTTCTGCTGAAATTGAACACAATGCGCTGGATGCGTTATTAAGCGATGAGCTGGATCTGGTGCTGACGACAGACAAACGTGCTCTTGCAGGTTGTTATTTTTCAGCTTTATTTGAAATGGAGTTGTGTCTGGGAGTCAGCACAGATCATCCACTGGCGCAGCAACCTTTTGTAACAGCACAGCAGTTAAAGCAGGACACTTTATTAGGTTATCCATTGCCTTTGGACCGGCAGGATTTATATCGTTATGTACTGGCTCCAGCGGGTTTGGAAGCAAAATTCCGAGCTGTGGCGCAAAGCAGCCAGATTTTGCAGTTGATTGCTGCGGGGCAGGGGGTGGCGTTGTTGCCTCGTTGGCTGATGGAGCCTTATCGGGCTCAGGGCCTGCTGGCGGTTATCCCTATAGGAGAGCAAGGTTTATTCAGAACTATGTACGCAGCCTGTCGGCAGGGGCAGCAAGAGGCTAACCCACTGCGACAGTTGTTAGAGCAAATCAGCCTGCATCAGCCTTCGTAAGCTAATGGATCTGTTGCTTGGTTTAGCTCAAAAGCTTCCAGCCGTTCCTGACAAGAGCCACATTTGCCACAGGCTTTTTCACGACCGTTGTAGCAGGTCCAGGTTTTGCTGTAATCCAGCCCCATAGCTAAACCATCGCGCAAAATCTCAATTTTGGTTTGGCTTAAATAAGGGCTGACAATGTCTACTGGCTCGTAGTTAGCCACCTGACAAACTTCATTCATTTTATGCACAAACTCAGGACGGCAATCCGGATAGATAAAATGATCACCAGAGTGAGCACCGTAATATACAGCACGGGCATTCAGCGATACGGCATAACCTACGGCCAACGACAATAAAATCATATTGCGGTTTGGCACTACTGTAGATTTCATGGTATCAGCAGCGTAATGGCCCTCAGGGATCTGAATATCTTCGTGGGTGCTGTCCGGCGCCATCAGGCTGGAACCTGCCAGTAACTGATTAATCGCAGAAATATCCACCACTTTATGCGCAACGCCTAATTCTTCACAGACGCTCTTGGCGCAGACCAGTTCTTTGACATGGCGCTGACCATAGTTAAAAGACAGGGCATAAACTTCATGACCATCGGCAATGGCTTTATGCAACACGGTAAATGAATCCATACCGCCGGAATAGATCACAACAACTTTTTGCGGCATCTGTCAGGCTCTCTCGCTATAATAGGCAAAATTTCGGGCGCGCATTGTACTGTATCTGAGCCTGTAGCTAAAGGAAAACCCCATAAAGTGTATAAAGTAAACGAGATTTTCGAGACCATTCAGGGTGAAGGCAGTTACACCGGTACTCCTGCTATTTTTCTGCGTTTACAAGGCTGCCCTGTTGGCTGTTCCTGGTGTGATACCAAGCAGACCTGGGATATAGACCCGGATCTGCAATTAAGCCCTGCGGCTATTTTGGAGAAAAAAGCCGATTCGGATCACTGGTGCAGCTTATCGTCAGCAGAAATAATGCAGTTGTTTGCCGACAAAGGCTACCGCGCTAAACATGTGGTGATCACCGGGGGCGAGCCTTGTATGTATGACTTACGGCCTTTGTGTGAGCTGTTGCATGCGCAGGGATTTTCAACGCAAATTGAAACCAGTGGCACTTTTGAAATTCTGGCACCGGGTAAGACCTGGGTGACGGTATCGCCTAAAGTGAATATGAAAGGGGGCTATGAAGTGCTGCGTACAGCGCTGGATCGCGCCAACGAAATTAAGCACCCTGTAGCCATGGAAAAGCATATCGATGAGCTGCTCGAGTTGCTGCAAGGCCTGGATTTAACAAACAAACTGGTCTATCTGCAGCCGATCAGTCAAAAAGCCAAAGCAACGCAGCTGGCTATTGAATTTTGTAAACAGCACAACTGGCGTTTAAGTGTGCAAGTGCATAAGTATCTTGGCATTAATTAATCACTCAGCTGATTTCTTCCAGACTGTCCTCCAGCCAGAGCGTTAAAGCTCTGGCTGTGTCGTTTAAATCCTGCTTTAACCACTGGCGTTTCAAGTGGGGGGTCAGTGGCAGCAGTTCCATCCAGCGTGACACCAACCAGCATAAATTCTGATGTTCAGGTTCAGGGTAAAGGCTGGCCAACTCCGGATATTGCTTAAACACCAGCTGCAATTTGTGCCAGAGTTGCTGCTGTTCTGCAGTGGTATTTTCAGCAGTCCAAAATGGCATAGGCTCCAGTTCTGCTACATGCAGCTGATCCTGCTCCTGCCATCTTTTCGTAATTCGATGACGTCCTAATCCTTCGACTGTAATACCCAACAAACCATCGGGCAATTGTTCAAAATCGACAATAGACACTAGTGTCACTTCAGGGCAAATACGGTCAGCATGCTGCAGACTAACCAGTGGATTAAGGCTTGCCATCGCAAAAGGGCGCACACCGCTACTGGCTTCTTTCATCAGCCTTAAATAACGTGGTTCAAATAAACGCAAACGCATTCTGCCTTGAGGCAGCAGCAGGGTATTCAGTGGAAATAAAGCTATTGTTGGGTTCATAACCGCATGTCGTTAACTACTCTGCGGTTATGTACGCTTTCATAGAAGGTTTAGATTAGTCTTTCGCTGTTCTTATTGGATCATCTTTCAGTTTAGGTATTTTTAAACCCAGTTCTTTACCCCTGTTACGGGCATAATAAGTACAGCCAACAAACATCAGGCAGGAAAACAGCAGTTCAAGCAAAGCCAGCAAAAACTCTGTGCCAGAGCTGACCCACAAATGCGTCAGACTGTGGATCATATACAGCATGACAATAAAATTAGCCCAGGCAAAGGTATAAGCTTTGCCTGTGATCATGCCCCAGAGCGGGAACCACAAAGGCGTCCACAACAACGCAAGCAGAACCTTAGCACTGCCCAATTCTGGTGGTGCTAACCATAAAACCCAAAGTGGTATCAGCATAAAAAGACCACTGAAGCCTATACGGCCAAGCCATAGGTAAAGACGGGTAGAAGGGGCCATAGGCACAGAAATCTCGTTCATACAGTAGTGAATCCGGAAGTTTTTAAAGCGATAGCCGCTAAAGCTAAACGTTTACCAAATTGAATGGCCAGTTGATGTTCATCTTTGCTTAAACTGGTTTCAGCTGATAAACCACTGACATGACTTGGGCCATAAGGCGTGCCGCCCGTTTGGGTATGGTGCAGTTCAGGCTCCAGATAGGGCAGGCCGATCACCAGCATACCGTGGTGCAACAAAGGCAACATCATACTGAGTAAATTGGCCTCGTTACCGCCATGCATGCTACCGGATGAAGTAAAAACACCGGCGGGTTTATCCATTAACGCCCCTTTAAGCCACAAACTACTGGTGTTATCCCAAAATGCTTTTAGCGGTGCCGCCATATTGCCAAAGCGCACAGGGCTGCCAAAGGCAAAGCCATCAGCTATGAGTAAATCCTGCTCTGTGACATGCGGATGCATACCGACCGCAGAACCATCCAAAGCGGGCACAGTGCGTAGCATCACTTCTGCACCAGCTTGCTGGGCACCAATAGCAATTTTTTCAGCTAAAGCTGCAACAGAGCCATGACGGGAATAATACAGAATTAATAACTGAGCACTCATGCCAGCAGCGCCAGCATTTTATCGGCAGGACGGGCTATCACGGCTTTGCCATCTACCTGCAGTATGGGTCTTTCCATCAGCTTCGGGTGTTGCACCATAGCTTCAATCAACTGTTGTTCAGACAACAGAGTATTTGCCAGATCCAGCGCTTTGTATTCATCTTCTTTACTGCGCAGTAATTCACGGGCGGGCAGCTGTAATGCGTTTAGTAACGTCATCAACTCGGCCGCAGACAAAGGCTGATCCAGATAATAACGCACAGTAAAAGCTTTGCCGCTTTGTTCTAAGAGTGCCAAAGCTTCACGGCTTTTAGAGCAACGGTTATTGTGATAAAGCGTAATCATAAATAAATTGAGCCTTTATTTTACAAGCGTTTCAGACGGTTTAATTCGGTTTGCCATTGCTTTTTCTTCGCCTCAATCCGTCGATTCTCTAAGGTGTTGTTTGCACCAATATGGTTTAAAGCTTCATTTAAATCATCAATAGCTTTGGGGTAGATAGCCATTTGGTAATATAAATCAGCTCTGGCCTCGTAATAGTGTGCATAGTCTTCCATTGCTTTATAGGTGTCAGCCAGCATTTCATAAGCCATAAAAATATCATTTTTGTAATAAAGTAAATTTCTGAGCAAATGAATGGCGAGGCGGTAGGCTTTGCCCTGAACCGCAGCATTGGCATAGTTCAGCGTAATGACCTGATTATTGGGTTTCAGTAAGTACTGCTGCTCAAGCATAGTCATGGCCTGCTCAGCCTTACCTTGCGCCAGCAATATGTCGGTATAGGCATCGATGTAATACAAATTGTCAGGTTCTTGCTGACGTAATTTTGTGATGATCTGCTCTGCTTTATCCACTTGCTTGTCATCAAAGTATGCTAAAGCCAAACCGTACTGGTTGGCTTTCGTGTTGCCACCAGGTTCAGCCAGTTTACGTAAAAAATAGCTTTGAGCATCTTTGCTTTGATAGTGGTATCGAGCCATAACACGGGCTTTTACCAACGCATAATCCTGACTGTCAGCAACAAAACGTTTAGGAAATTGTTCCGCCCTTAAACGTGAGTCAGCGACCCGGGATTGTGACAAGGGGTGGGTATACAAGAAGGCCAGTTGAGTATTGGCAAAGCGGCTTTTTTCCGCCAGTTTATTAAAAAACTCTGGCACTGCATAAGGGTTGTAGCCGGCATCCGCCATCAGTTGAATACCAATACGGTCAGCTTCCTGCTCGTTACTACGGGTAAAGTTAATCGCACTTTGTTGTGCCAGGCCCTGTGAGGCCATGATACCAGCCATACCTGCTTCCGGATTGACTGTTGCCAACAAAATAGAACCCAGAATACCTGCAAGCGTGAGTGGACCATTTTCAGAGCGTGCTTCAACAGAACGGGCGATGTGACGTTGAGTCACGTGAGATATTTCGTGCGCTATAACAGAGGCAAATTCACTTTCACTGTCTGATACAGCTAAAGTGCCGGTATGAGACACTATATTGCCGCCCAGCGTCGCAAAAGCGTTGATGTTTTTGTCATTGACCCAATAAAAGCGGAATGGAAATTTAACGTCCTGAGCTTTAGCAACCATCTGATTACCCATAGTGTTCAGGTATTCATCCAGTAAAGGGTCGTACACCATAGGCAACTGGCCTTTGGTTTGACGCATCATCACGTCGCCCAACTGTTTTTCTTTGTCAGGCGTTAGGGTTGAAAAAGCATTGCCACCTATATCAGGTAGCGCATTATTTGCCTGAACTGAGGCACTAGTCAGAGCCAGACAGATACTGAACAGGCTCAGTTTAATGAGTTGTGTTTTTACTGCAAATTGCTTCATTTATTTTTTGAACTCAGTCATACCGGCTTTAAACACAGGCAATTTTAATTCACTTGGCCCGCTTACCCCAGCTTTTTTTGATAAATATGCAACAGCAGCAAAGAGATAGATGATCTTTATGGCGCACTGTTGCCTTTCGCAAAGCAAAGGTAAAGCAGAGTGTACAGTGGTTCAGTTAAATGTTGTTAAGCCACTGATTAATTTCAGTGTCTTTGGCAAAATAAATTGGATGAAGTTCAACCTGATCCACTTTTTAGCCGAAGCCAGCGAGGATTGCCGCAGCAATCCCCCCTGTGAAAGAGTTAAAAATTCAGACTAAGTCCCAAAGTTACGGACCGTGGCAAGGCTGGCTCAAAAGCTCGGCCATTGGCTTGATTCACCACCACAGCTCCAACATAGTTTTTATCGGTCAGGTTATCCACACCCAGCCAGTAGCGCAGCTGCATATTGGACAGCGTAGACTCTGCAACCAGTTTCATGTGATAGACAGTAGCAGAGGGCGCAAATAGCAGGTTTTGGTCGCTGGTGGCTATTTTGCTGCGATACAAGGTATCAAACTGCACCATCCATTCAGAGCTTTGCAACGGCATCCAGCTGATTTGCCATTGTGCCTGCTGCTTGGCCACACCAGGAAGTAACTTGCCATCAGGGGCGCCCTCTGTAAAACGGGCATTGAGCTGAGTAAGTGTCCATTGATGTTGCCATGAAGCAGATGCCAGCCATAAGGCAGATACTTCCGCACCAGTGCGTTTGGTTTCACTGGCGTTGCGATAACTGGTGCGACCGCCAATGGATTGATCGACCACCAACTCATTTTCACTTTCAACTAAAAATACCGCGACACTGGATCGCCAGTTAGCCAATTGCCATTTATTGCCTAACTCCCATTGCTGGTTGGTACTCTCTTTTAGCCCCAGATTCAGGCCATCACCCTTGCTTTGGTACGCCATCTCGCTAAAGGTTGGGGTCTCAAAACCGCGACCGGCACTGATATACCAGGACAAATGGTCAGACTGAGCAAAATTTAATGCCAGAGCTGCAGAGGTTTTCGCAAAAGAAGTGGAACCACTGTCGTTCGGGTTTTGTGCAGTGATGTAAAAATCAGTGACATCAAAATCCAGCTCTGAGTGGCGAACACCACCACTGAATTGCCATGTTGAACTTAAGTCCCAGACAAAACGGCTATACAAATCAGCAGACTGCACTTCGCCTTCTTCATCACGGCGTAAATCACCCTGAACGCCCTGATTATTAACATAACCGCGGCGCTCATCTGTGCTTTGCTCAAGCGCACCACCTAAACTCAGGCGAACAGTGTCAAATTGCCAGCTGTAGGACGCATCCAGGCCCTGATAAGGCCGGCTTAAATCTACAACACCACCGGCTGATGTCGCAGCAACACCATCAAAGCCTAAATACTGGCCTACATCACGTTGGCCAAACCAGGCTGCCAGACGCCAGCTTTGATCTGCAAGCTGCTGTGACAGGTTCATGCTCCATTGCTGCTGTTTGGTAAATTTACGGGTATCAAAAGTTTCTGCATTGGCGGCTGTCTGGTGCGGGTTGGCCTGCCATTCCTGTGCAGTTAAACCCAATGGGTCTTGCAGCAGCGGATCGTAAGACCAGTCGTATCGCAACTGCAGCTTTAGATCGTTTTCAAACGCACTTTGCCATAACCACTGAGCTTGTTGTTTTTTTGCATCACTGTGCGCGCGCTGGCTTTGTAACTCTGCGTTTTTCAGGCTAACAGAGGTTGCATGATTGCCTTTGACCACAGCAGCCGAGAGCAGTTGCTGGCGGGCAAACTGGCTGTGACTCAGTTGTACTGAGGCCGAATTCTCTGTAGGCCAACGGCTTTGCAGCAACACGACACCTCCTGCTGCATTGCCATACAACACCGCAAGTGGACCAGTTAACACTTCAACAGAGGCGAGTTGATCCAGCAATACTGAACTGAATTGGCCCTGACCGTCCGGACTCGACAGCGGAATACCATCTTGTAACAGGCGAATACCCCGAATGCCAAAACTGCTACGACTGCCAAAACCACGGGCACTTAAACGGCTGTCTTGAGCATAGTTTGCTCGACTGTCGGCCTGAATGCCGGGAATATGCTGCAATAAACTGGCGGCATCTATCTGCAGGGGGGGTTGATCAAAGCTTCTGCGAAAGCTGCTGGCCGCGCTACCCAACCAGGGGGATTGCTGGCCTTGAGCTGTGACTACTATGATTTCGTCCGGGATTTGAACTGCAATGCTATTGTCTTCTGCGGCAAGTGCGGCAGAAAAAAAACTGAGCGCTAAAGCGCTCAGTTTAAAAGGTAAATAGTTCATTGAGAGAAATTACTCTTATTGCGGTGATAAACGTAATAACTTACCGTCATCTTCGTCGGTCAGCAGATAGACTGCGCCATCAGGGCCAGCCTGCACATCACGGATGCGAGCGCCAATACGGATACGTTCTTCGTGACTGACTTTATCGCCAGTTAGTTCTAAGCGCACTAACTGGCCAAATTTTAGTGATCCGACTAGCAGATTGTTTTGCCAACCATTAATTTGAGTGCCGGTATAAAAACTCATACCACTTGGAGCAATAGAAGGCACCCAGTAATGCAGCGGCTGTTCTAAACCTGCTTTGGATTTGTTGCCTATGACACCACCACCGTATTCTTCACCATAGGTAATCACAGGCCAGCCATAGTTTTTACCTGCAGTGGCTATATTGATTTCATCGCCACCCTGAGGACCATGTTCATGAGTCCATAACATGCCGGTTTGAGGGTGAATCGCAGCGCCTTGCAAGTTACGATGGCCATAAGACCAGACATCGGCTTTTGCTTCTGCTTGTGCGGCAAATGGATTGCCTGCGGCTGCAGAACCGTCTTTATTTACTTTTACCACTTTACCAAAGTGACCTGACAGTTTTTGCGCATCATCACGGCGTGAACCGCGATCACCCAAGGTAATAAACAATTCACCAGCAGGGTTAAACACCAAACGGCCGCCGTAGTGGTAGTTACTGTCAATGGCTTCGGCCTGACGGAAAATAACCTTCACTTGCTTTAATGTTTGTCCATCCAGAATGGCGCTGGCCACTGCTGTGGCATTGGTACCACCATCGCGGGGCTCACTGAAACTAAAGTAAATGGTTTTGTTTTTTGCAAAGTCTGGATCCAGTACCAGACCTAATAAACCACCCTGACCTTTCGCATGCACAGCGGGTACACCAGCAATGGCTTCACTTTTTTCACCGGTTTTGCTGATATAACGCATAAAGCCTGCGCGTTCTGTCACCAGTAAAGTGCCGTCTGGTAAAAACTGCATGGCCCACGGATGATTTAATCCGGAAGAAAGCGTTTGCATCTCCAAAGTGGCTTTTTCGGTTTTTAACGATTCGGCCAACAGGGGATGAGTCGCCAGACCAAGGCCGACAATCAGGCTGAGCAGGGATAGTTTATGCATACAACAGGTCCTTTTTTTAGCGCAATAAAAAAACTGAGCATAATAGATACCATAAAAAAGTAGTGAAAATGCGGCTGGTATCCACTTTGTTGGGATTAATGGAGATTAATTGGCGCTTTTCAGGTAAGCCAACACCACATCATGGTGATTGCTGGTTTTGAAGTCATCAAAGACTTTACTGACAGTACCATCTTGCTCAATCAGAAAACTGATTCTATGGATACCGTCGTAAATTTTGCCCATAAATTTCTTTTCGCCCCAGACGCCAAAAGCTTCTGCGGCTTTGTGCTCTTCATCACCTAACAAGGTAAAGTTTAATTGTTCTTTTTGTTCAAACTTCGCCAGACGGGCAGGGGCGTCAATACTGATCCCTACAACCTGAACTTTGTATTCCGCAAGTTGCGTTTTGCTGTCGCGTAAACCGCAGGCTTGCACTGTGCAGCCTGGTGTCATGGCTTTAGGATAAAAATACAGCAGTACGCGGCTTTGTTTTAGTAGCTCACTCAACTGTACAACTTTGCCTGTTTGATCTGGCAAACTAAAATCCGGAGCTTGTTGTCCTGCGGTTAATCTGTTCATTGTTTTTCCTTTTGATGAGAGTTTGGCTTCTGATTCAGAGCTGTGCTTCAAAACGTCCGGTCAATTGAAGCTGGTCAAGCAAAGCTGAAACTTCCTGCTTAATCACTTCAAGCTGCGCACCTTGGGGCAGTTGGACCGTCATTGTGCAGTGGTTTAACAGCTGCTGAGTGGTAGCATCCGTCAGAGTTTCAGTGCGCAAAGCACCTATATAAATCTGATGATTCGCCAGCAAAGTAGCGATAGCGCCCAAGGTACCCACTTTATCTTTTCCGGTGTATTCCAACACGTAATGTGCGCTGACCTCTGCAGTATGATTGGCTGATGTACGTTTGGTCATCGTAAGCAGATCAAGTTCATAACCTAGCCCAGGCAATAAATGCTCAATTCGACTGATAGCCACTGCATCACCGGATAACAACATGATAAAAGTGAATTCATTGCCAAAAATAGCCATTCGGCTATCGACTATGTTGCAGTTACAATCTGTAACCAGCCGTGCAAGACGGCTAACCAGCCCTGTTCTGTCTGCACCTATTGCAGTGACGACCAATTGTTGTGGCATGCTAAGTTGATGTCTCTGAATGAAAAACGGCTGCGAAGTTTAGCATATTTAGCGTAAATTTCACCTGTGTGACAGTCCCTTGCTTGTGTTTGTTGTCGTGCGTCATTACCATAGGCAGCCTGAAAATTATGGAGCCTTTAGCATGTTTAGCGGAAGTATTGTTGCTTTGATCACCCCGATGGATCCAGATGGTGCTGTAGATTACGGCAGCCTCAAGCGGTTGGTAGATTTCCATCTAAGCAATCAGACCGACGCTTTGGTGATTATGGGCACCACAGGTGAGTCGGTCACTTTAAGTTTTTCTGAACAAGTCCAGGTGCTTGAAGCTGTTTTGGCACAAGTAGATGGCCGTATTCCGGTGATCGCTGGTAATGGTTCAAATTCAACAGCTGATGCAGTAGAAAAAACCAAAACATTATCTGCTTTGCCCATTGCAGGTTTTTTAACCGTTACTCCTTATTACAACAAGCCAATGCAAAAAGGCATGCTGGCACATTATCAGGCCGTTGCTGCGGCAACAGACAAACCTGTTATTTTATACAACGTGCCAGGCCGGACAGGTGTTGATTTAAAGGCTGAAACAGTAGCTGAGCTGGCAAAAGTGCCGAATATTGTTGGCATTAAAGAAGCCACAGGTTCTATGGAGCGACTGGCACAATTGCAGGCCTTATGCCCGGCAGATTTTTTATTATTAAGCGGTGACGATGCCAGTTGCTGCGAATTTATGTTAAAAGGTGGCCACGGCGTCATTTCGGTGACTACCAACATAGCACCTGCTTTAATGGCTCAAATGTCGAAAGCGGCGATAGAAAAAAATACAGAATTGGCACAACAACTCGATCAGCAGCTACAAGGCTTACATCACCAGCTGTTTATTGAAGCCAATCCTATTCCGAGTAAGTGGGCACTGCTGAAGATGGGGTTAATTGCTGATGATATGGCAAGATTACCTTTGACCCGGTTGGAACCAATTCACCAAAGCGTAATCGAACAAGCGCTGAAACAAGCCCAGATTAATGTGTAGGAGTTTTATAGTGCAGTATTGGATCCCGGCAAGCTTAGTTGCCTCATTGTTTATTTCTGGTTGCTCTTTGTTCCCTAAAGACGTTGTAGAGCAAGGTAAGGTGGAGGCCAAACCTGTTGCAGAATTAAAAGTTCCTGCCGGATTATCGGCTGCGAAAAAGCCGACTCAATTTGATATTCCACCGGCCCCTAATGCGCCAGTGACTGAAGTTGAACTGAAATCACCTATGCAGGTATTGGCGCTGGCGACCAATAGCCGGGTTGAAGAAGAAGAAAAAGAAGCGCGGATTTGGTTCGAACGTTCAGAATATACAGGTGAGTTATTACCTTACCTGAAAAAGAACGTGCTGGATTTTGGTGCAGAAAAGCAAATCGAAATCACACAAAAAGACCAGCAAGGATTGGTTTTTGAGACGGGCTGGGTCAGTCGTTTTGAAGAAGAAGGTTTCTGGTTATGGAAAGACCTGGTAGAGAAAGAACAAAGCCGTTTTCTAGTGGTGTTTGAACCTAAAACTCATGGCCGTTCTGTAGGCGTCAGAGTGCAATTGCTGGAACATCGTTACATTGAAAACGATACAAAGTTATCGGCAATAGCGCAAAAGCGTGAGGAAGTGTATTTCCTGAACCGTCTGGTGGACAAAGTCGCGACCGTAGAATTGGCTCAGATTAAGCTGAAAAAAGCTCAATCACGTCAGATCACTCTGACTACAGGATTTGATGCACAAGGCAATGCGGCGATGATCACAGGGCAGTCCATTGATGTAGCCTGGTCACAGTTGGAATTAATGTTTGAACAAAATGGCTTTGTTGTTAATGATTTGGACAGAACCAAATACAGCTTCTTCCTGACCTATAAAGAACCAGAGACTGGTTTTTGGGACTCGCTGTGGGCAGATAAAGAAGCCATTGTTGTGCCATTAACAGAAGGCGATTATCAATTAGTTCTGTCAAAAGCTGAAATTGGAACCAGTCTGAGCTGGCGTGACAGTTCGGGCAAAATATTATCTGCCGACCAGATCAGTGCTTTGCATCAGGCTTTGGTGCAAATTATCAGGAAAGATAATATAGAGTTGTAAGAAGCTATATTCGGGCAGGCGCAAAGTAATTCTGTTTGCGCCTGTTTTTGAACTGAAGTGAACTGAGCTAAAGTGCAGTGCTCAGCTCTGCGTTAGTTTTAAATGACAAGTTGAAGTTCTTCGTTTGAGTGTGCAACTGGGCTAAGCCAGAGTGATAGTCGAAAAACCACCTGCGGGTGGTTTTTTATTCACTGTCTGAACTAAAAAAACTCAAAGTAAATAGAAGTTGCTATCGAACCGTCTTAGCCGATGCAGGATGAATAAAATAACGCTATGATTAGGCTCACTTTAATAGTGTTAATAAGCAAAACTAAGGGACGTCGATGCTGGATGTACAGGATTATCTGAAAATTTTTATCGGCATCATTGCTATCTTAAACCCGCTGGGCGCTTTACCTATGTATTTGTCCTTGACTGCGGACCACAGTGAGCAGGACAAAAAACAAGTTGCGATGACAGCCGCCAAAGCGGCTACTGTAATTTTATTGGTGACCTTGTTTTTTGGTGAATTTATTCTGAGCTTTTTTGGCATTTCAGTGAATTCTTTTCGGGTCGGTGGTGGCATTCTTATTTTACTGATGGCCATTTCGATGTTAAACGCTCAGACCAGTGGTGCCAAAAGCACAGAAGCGGAGCGAATAGAAGCAGCGCAAAAATCTTCTATTGCTGTAGTGCCGCTGGCCATGCCTATGCTGGCAGGCCCCGGCGCTATCAGTTCTATTATTTTGTACGCTAACAGAGCAGAAGGCTGGCAGCATTATTTAATTATTTCGGCAGAAATAATCCTGGTTGGTATTCTTCTGGCGATCCTGATGCGCTTATCAGGTAAAATAGCCAACAGATTAGGACAAACCGGTATGAATATTATTACCCGGGTGATGGGACTTATTTTGGCAGCTATCTCTATTGAGTTTATCAGTCTTGGCTTAAAAGGGATTTTCCCTGTGTTGGCGGGTTAAAGGTTTAGCAGGTTAAGGGCAAAAGATGCGATTACTTATTGCGGCGCTATGTTTTTTATTGGTTACACATGCTGCACAAGCAAAACAACTGACAGATGTGTATCAGGCTGTTGTGCCTGCAGGTCAAAACCAAAGTGAATGGCAGCAACAAGCGCTGGCACAGGTATTGGTGAAAGTGACAGTCAATCCTGCAGTGGTGGAGCAGGCAGCCATCAAAGCTGAGCTGAAAAATGCCGGTAACTATATAAAGACCTTTGCCGCTGTCAGTTCAGAGCAAGGACCGGCGTTAAAAGTCGGACTGGACGAACAAAAAGTACAGCAGCTATTAAGCCAGAATCAGATCGCGATTTGGGGAGCAAGACGCCCTGCCATAGTGCTGTGGCCTGTAGAGCAAACGCCTGAAAGCCGCGTCTTTATGCAAGGAACGGCGAACCCCGTATTAAGTCAGCTGCAACAACAGGCGAAAGCTATCGGCTTGCCTCTTGAGCTACCAACAGCCAGTGAAACTTATATTCCCACGCTTTCTGTGGACGAAGTATGGGCGGGTAACTGGTTGTTGATTGAACAAGCCAGTTTGCCATTTAATGCCGATCAGACCTTAATTTTGCTTTTTGATCAGCCGGCAGTTGGCCAATACAGATTAACCTGGCAGGGCTATGAGCAAGACCAATTGGTCAGCAATGAGTTAGTCGCAAGCTCGCAACCAGAGTTGGCTACTGCATTTTTAAGCAGTTTGACGGCACAACTGGCCAGTAAATTTGCCGTTCAGCTTGGTAGCCCGCAAGGCCAGACCGAACTGGAACTGGATATTGAAGGCTTAACTAATTTTGTCGATCAGGTCAAAGTACAGCAAATGCTTAGCGCTATGTTGTCGGTCAAGCAAGTGACAGTGCAGGAACGCAAAGCGGACTTACTGAAGTTTAAAGTGCAACTGGCAGCAGACCGCAGCGCTTTTATTAACTCTTTGTCGCTGGAACGTCGTTTGCAATCGCTGCAAGCCGCAAGCGAACCCGCTGTAATCCCTGTTGACACAACAGATGCGGCAGATGAGCTGTTCTCTGAAATGGCGGCAGAAATGGCGACAGAGCCAGCCGCTGCAGCGTCAGATGTTATGCCTTCCGCGCTGCGTTACAGGTATATCCCGAACTAATGACTCCGGTGCAATACACCCTGGCAGTGACACTGCCGGAAGATGAAACTCTTGATACTTTCTATGGGGCTGAAACCAGCCCTGTGGTGGGTTATATCAAGCATTTTCTGACAACACCCTCTGAACACCGCCTGCCTTTGTATTTATTTGGCGCCAGTGGCAGTGGCAAATCGCATTTGCTCTATGCCGCGTGCGTGCAGGCGCAGGAATTGGGCTTAACCAGTCAGTTGTTAAGCCTGGAAGATTTTAAAGCCTGGAGCCCGCGGATATTGGACCAACTGGAAGAACTGGATCTGGTGTGTCTGGATAACATTCAGGCCATAGCAGGGGATATCAGCTGGCAAGTGGCAGTGTTTGATTTATACAATCGTATGACAGAGCAGGGCAAAGCTCTGATTATTGTCGCCGATCAGGCGCCAACTGAATTGGGTATTACCTTGCCTGATTTAGTGTCTCGCTTGCAGGCTTGTACTAGTTTTCAGCTGCGTTTATTAGGCGATGAAGACAAACAAAAACTGCTACAACAAAAAGCCCGGTTAAGAGGCATGGAGCTACCGGATGAAGTGGCGCGGTTTTTATTAAACCGTCAGCAACGCGACATTCGGGAACTGGTGCAAATTCTCGATTTACTGGATAAAGCCTCGATAGTGCATCAGCGTAAGCTGACCATTCCTTTTGTCAAAGATATGCTGAGCTTATCTCACTGATTTTTCGTCCTTTGAACTAAAAAAAGCCTTATTTTACGCAAGCTCTGAGCGCAAATCTGGTGTATTATTGCCACCTTTTTATACGACTTATCCCCCCGAAGTTAGTGACGCTGCAGCCGACAAAGCTGCAGCTTCAGGTAGCAAGGGGATTAACGCTGGTCTGAGGATAGCGATGAACTTAACCGCCATTTTAGAAGAAGCCTTACAGGCAGTCGCTGTAGCGAACGATATCAACGCACTGGAAGATGTGCGTGTGGCCTTTATGGGCAAAAAAGGCAGCATCACTGAGTTGCTGAAATCTTTAGGTGCTATGGATCCGGAAACCCGCAAAACTGCAGGTCAACAGATCAATGACTTAAAACAGCAAGTGCAGGACGCGTTAAACACTAAACGTGATCAGATGCAACAGGCTGAGCTGGCACAAAAACTGTCAAAAGAGCAGATTGATGTGACTTTGCCAGGTCGCGCTTTAGAAGCCGGTGGCTTGCACCCTGTCACCCGCACCATTCGCCGTATTGAAAGCTTTTTTGGTGAATTGGGTTTCGAAGTCAAACATGGCCCGGAAATCGAAGATGATTTCCATAACTTTGATGCACTGAATATTCCAACGCATCACCCGGCCCGTGCTGATCACGACACCTTTTATTTTAATCCTAAGCTGATGCTGCGTACTCAGACCTCTGGTGTGCAAATTCGTACTATGGAAACAGAACAACCACCGCTGCGGATCATCTCTCCGGGCCGTGTGTATCGTAACGACTACGATCAAACCCATACCCCGATGTTCCATCAGGTGGAAGGTTTGATGGTCGACAAAAACGTCAGCTTTACTGAACTCAAAGGTATTTTGCACGACTTCCTGAATAACTATTTTGAAGAAGATTTGCAAATCCGTTTCCGTCCGTCCTTTTTCCCTTTTACTGAACCTTCAGCTGAAGTGGACGTGATGGGCAAAAACGGCAAATGGCTGGAAGTATTAGGCTGCGGTATGGTGCATCCAAATGTATTACGTTCTGTTGGCATCGACCCTGAAATCTACAGCGGTTTTGCTTTTGGTATGGGCGTTGAGCGTCTGACCATGCTGCGTTATGGCGTAACAGACCTTCGTTCATTCTTCGAAAACGATCTGCGTTTTCTAAAGCAATTCAGATAAGCGGGAGCAGATAATGAAATTCAGTGAATCCTGGTTACGTGAGTGGGTCAACCCGCAGTTATCGACCAATGAGTTAGCAGAACAAATTTCGATGGCCGGTCTGGAAGTAGACGGTGTCGAGCCTGTTGCAGGTGAATTTAGCGGTGTTGTAGTAGGCCATGTGGTTGAATGTGGTCGTCACCCTGAAGCCGACAAATTACAAGTCACTAAAGTGGATATTGGCTCTGGTGAACTATTAGATATCGTTTGTGGTGCAGCCAACTGCCGTCAGGGCTTAAAAGTTGTGGTTGCCACAGTAGGCGCTGTATTGCCTGGCGATTTTAAAATTAAAGCGGCCAAGTTACGTGGTCAGCCTTCTAACGGTATGTTGTGTTCTTTATCTGAGCTGGGCATGGCCGAAAGTTCAGAAGGCATTATTGAACTGCCTGTGGATGCGCCGCTGGGTCAGAACATTCGTCAGTACCTGACGTTAGACGACAATGCCATTGAAGTGGATTTAACGCCAAACCGCGCTGACTGTTTAGGCTTAAAAGGTTTAGCCCGTGAAGTCGGTGTACTGAATAATCTGGACGTAAAACAACCTGAAATTGCCGCAGTAGCTGCAAGTATCAGTGACGTCAAAGGCATTCAGTTATCTGCGCCGCAGGCTTGTCCACGTTATTTGGGCCGCGTGATCCGCAACATCAACACAGCGGCTGTTACGCCTTTGTGGATGGTGGAAAAGTTACGTCGCTCAGGCATCCGTTCTATTGATGCTGTAGTGGATGTGACCAACTATGTATTGTTAGAGCTGGGTCACCCAATGCACGCTTTTGATTTAAGCAAAATCGAAGGTGACATTGACGTGCGTATGGCCAAAGAAGGTGAAAAGCTTACTCTGCTGGATAGCAACGAAGTGAGCTTAAAAGCCAATACACTGGTGATAGCTGACAGTCAAAAAGCTTTAGCTATGGCCGGTGTTTTTGGTGGTTTACACAGTGGTGTCACCAAAGACAGCAATGACATTTTCCTTGAAAGCGCCTTTTTCTCTCCGGTAGAAATGGCTGGTATTGCCCGTCAGTATGGCCTGCACACAGACGCCTCTCACCGTTATGAGCGTGGTGTAGACCCAGAGCTGCAACGTACTGCAATGGAAAGAGCCACGGCCTTGTTATTAGCTATAGTAGGTGGTGAAGCTGGCCCTGTGGTGGAAGCTGTGTCCGAACAGCACCTGCCAAAAGCGGCACAAATTGCCTTAACCCGCGCTAAGCTGGACCGTATTTTAGGCATTTCTATTGCGACAGAGACAGTGACTGAAATTTTCCAGCGTTTAGGGATGCAGGTTCAGGTTTCAGGCGACGAGTGGCAGGTCACAGTACCAAGCTACCGTTTTGATATCTCTATACCGGAAGATTTAATCGAAGAAGTGGCTCGTGTTTATGGCTACAACAATATTCCTAATGTAGCACCACAAGCTGCGCTAGCGATGAGCAAACATCAGGAAAGCCGTATTTCTGTTCACAGCTTACGAGATCTGTTGGTGGCCCGTGGTTATCAGGAAGCTATTACTTATAGTTTTGTTGACCCTAAAGTGCAAGAGGCTTTGTTCCCAGGTCAGGCCGCACTGGTGCTGCCAAATCCAATCTCCGTTGATATGTCGGCGATGCGGTTAAACCTGTGGCCTGGCTTATTGCAGGCTGTGCAATACAACCAGAACCGTCAGCAAAACCGTATTCGTCTGTTCGAATATGGCCTGAAGTTTATCCCTGATGCGAATGCTGAAGGTGGTGTGCGTCAGGTGCCGGTTTTAGGGGGGGTGATTGTTGGCAGTTATGGCAACGAACATTGGACCATTGCAGAGCGCGCAGTTGATTTTTATGATGTTAAAGGCGATGTGGAAGCGCTGTTAAGCTGCACTTCAGCTACAGAGTGTTTTACTTTCGCTACAGGTCAACACAGCGCCTTACATCCGGGGCAAACTGCTCAGTTAAACCGGGATGGCAAAGCTGTAGGTGTGCTTGGCGCCTTGCATCCGGAAGCGGAACGCAAATTGGGTATTAAAGGCAAAGCCTTTTTATTTGAAATAGAGTTGGAAGCATTTGGTGATAAACACATTGTTTTAGCTCAGGAAACTTCAAAATATCCTGCAAACCGTCGCGATTTAGCTATTGTTGTGAAATCTGATGTGCGTTTTTCAGATATCCTTGCTACTATTAGAAAAGTTGGCGGAAATCAATTAGTTGACCTAAAATTGTTTGACGTCTACACAGGGCAGGGTGTCGCTGATGGCTATAAGTCATTAGCAATAGCTTTAACCTTGCAGGACAAGGCGCGAACGCTTGAAGATAAAGATATCCAACAGGTTATCTCTTCTGTGGTCGAGGTGCTGAGCAAAGAGTTCAACGCAACGTTGAGGGATTAAGAATGGCGCTTACCAAAGCCGATTTAGCAGAACGTTTATTTACCAAGTTTGGCATCAGCAAGCGCGATGCAAAATTAATAGTCGAATCTTTTTTTGAAGAGATCCGCATTGCTTTGGAAGCAGGCGACCAGGTAAAACTGTCAGGTTTTGGTAATTTTGACCTGCGGGTAAAAAACCAAAGGCCAGGCCGTAACCCGAAAACAGGTGAAGATATTCCTATCTCTGCACGCTGCGTGGTGACCTTCAGACCGGGCCAGAAGTTAAAAAGTAGAGTCGAAGTAGGCACCGCCAAGAAGTAATGTCTAATTGTGTAGTTAAAAAGGAGTGTACCTTGCGGGCACTCCTTTTTTTATTGTCACAATTCCTAGCTTATCGATGTGAGTACAACGACAGAGACCAGAGTAACAATTATTGATACTGTGTGACCAGACGTGCTGCTGCGTCGTCCGATGCAGCTTTTTTTATTGCAAAATGCTCCAGCTTGCGCCGTTGGCTCGCATACCGGCTATTATTACTTCGTTCCAATCGATTTTCTACAGGCAAAAATTTTTACTTGCAGTGATCCAATGAACCTGCTGATCTGTAAACAATTCTAGTCATCTCCGTGATTTTTTCTGTGAGTTCTTATTATGAGTATCCAAATCGGTGTCAGTGCTTGTGTGCTTGGGCAAAAAGTACGTTTTGATGCCGGCCATAAAGCGTCAGACTTTTGTAACAGCACTCTTGCTCCTTTTGTGTCTTATGTACCGGTTTGCCCTGAGCAAGCGATAGGCTTAGGTGTGCCTCGCCCTGCTATCCGGTTGCAGCTCAATGCTGCACAGCAAGTGCGATTGGTCAACAGCAAAGACAGCAGCATTGATCATACAGACACTATGCTTCAGTTTAGCCAAAAGATTTTGCCAGAGCTGAAGCAGCTGTCCGGTTATATTGTCTGTGCTAAATCACCCAGCTGCGGTATGGAACGGGTGCGTTTAAATGATCAAAATGGCCATCAATTGGGCAAGGTTGGTGTTGGGGTTTTTACACAACAACTGATGCATAGTTATCCCTGGTTGCCTGTGGAAGAGGATGGTCGTTTGCTCGATAGCAACCTGAGAGAGAACTTTGTTACGCGGATTTTTGCCTGTCACGACTATCAGCAAATGCTGCAATCCGGTTTTACTGTGGGTAAGTTAGTGGCTTTTCATAGCCGCTATAAATTTTTGGTGATGGCGCATAGCCCAGCGGCGTACCGCGAATTGGGTCGTTTAGTGGCTCAGGCGAAACTCTTTGCTCCTGATGAATTGGCGCAGCGTTATTTGCTGGATTTAATGCAGGCGTTAAAGCAACAAGCGACCCGGAAGCAGCAAGCCAATGTGCTGATGCATTTGCAGGGCTTTTTTAAAAAAATGCTAAGCAGTGAAGCGAAGCATGAGTTGTTGAAGCTGATCCATAAATACCGTCAGGGCCATTTGCCTTTGCTGGCACCTTTAACCTTGTTACGTCACCATTTAGCTCAGCATCCCCATCAGTATGTAGCAGCGCAGCAGTACCTGCAGCCGTTCCCCGATGAGTTGGGGTTACGTGCCTGATGAGTAACACAGCATTTTCTTTAGTCTGGCTGCGTAATGACTTACGTGTCTACGACAATCAGGCCTTATTTGAGGCCTGTCAGGCAGGGTTGCCTGTGGTAGCAATTTTTGTTGCCACACCGGATAGCTGGCTGAAGCATTTTATGGCACCGATGAAACAAGATTTTATTCGTCGTCGTGTGCAACAGTTACAGACTGAACTTGCGGCTTTGAATATCCCTCTACTGGCGATTGAAGGAAGTCATTACTCTGCTCTACCAGAGCTGATGCAGCAGTTGATAGACGCAGGTGCAGAAGCCTTGTACGGCCACACTGAGTACGAACTGCGTGAGCGTGAGCGTGACCGCAAGGTCAGTGCTACTTTTGCTAATGCGGGTAAAGCCTGTTATTGGTTTGACCGCAAAGCTGTGATGCCACCGGGTTCCATACTCAGCAAAACCGGTGGCATTTATCAGATCTTTACGCCATTTAAGAAAACCTGGCTGACAGCTTTGCGTGAAGCTGGTGTGCGCTGTTTTCCTAAACCCAAAATGATGCCGGACATAAAGCTGCGGCTGCCCGAATTGCCTGTGATGAAACAAGGAGATGGCAGCTCGCTGGCTTATACAGTAGATGAGCAGCAGGTTCTTGAGCAGATGCGCCAGTTCTGCCGGGACAAAGCAGCTTTTTATCAAACAGAACGCGACTTTCCGGCCTTGGATGGTACTTCGTCTTTGTCGGCTTATCTGGCGATTGGGGTTATTTCAGCGCAGCAGTGCATTAGTCGGCTGCAACTGGAAGCTGCAAATGACTGGGACAGAGAGAAATCCGGTGCTGCGGTCTGGTTATCTGAGCTGGTGTGGCGGGATTTTTACCATCATATTCTGATGGCTTTTCCAGAGCTGATTAAACACAAAGCCTTTCAAAAAGACACAGATGGCATTGTCTGGCCAAATAATCTTGCGCTGTTTCAAGCCTGGTGTGATGGAAAAACCGGTTATCCGATAGTGGACGCTGCGATGCGCCAACTGAATCAAACTGGCTGGATGCATAACAGACTACGCATGATAGTCGCGAGTTTTCTGGTCAAAGATTTACATATCGACTGGCGCTGGGGTGAACAGTATTTTATGTCGAAGCTGATTGATGGCGATTTTGCGGCCAATAATGGCGGCTGGCAATGGGCGGCTTCAACAGGCACAGATGCAGCGCCTTATTTCCGCATCTTTAATCCTGTCACTCAAAGTGAACGTTTTGACCCGGATGGCGTATTTATAAAACGTATGTTGCCAGAGCTTGCTGAAGTGCCGAAAAAACAAATTCACTGGCCCCATCCTTTGCCTATGTGGAGTGACTATGTCAAACCCGTGGCAGATCACAGTAAAGCCAGACTTAAAACCTTAGAGTTGTTTCACACTGTAAAAAAACCGCAGGATGTAATGGATCATGAATGAAAATAACGCGACGGAACGGCTGGAACATTTTTTAGATTTTTACAATAACTTAAGCCAAAACAACTTGGGTTCCTTGCCACAACTCTATGCTGACAATGTAGAGTTTATTGACCCCGTGCATCATATTCTGGGGCTGGACCAACTGCAGCAGTATTTCTCACACGCTTATGCGCGCTTAAGCAGTTGTCACTTTGTTGCTACCTCAAAAATAGCCAATCAGGATCAAGGCTGCCTGAGTTGGGTGATGACCTTTACTCATGAAGCCATAGGCAATGGCAAAGCCATTTCTGTGCATGGCTGCTCTGTAGTGCACTGGAACAATGAAGGCAAAATTGCCTATCACAGAGATTATTACGATTTAAATGAAATGGTACTGCAGCATATTCCACTGTTGGGCTGGGTCACTAAAAAAATTAAACAAAAAATGGCGAAGGACGCATAAATGAAGATAGCAGTAATAGGTGGCGGAATATCGGGCATGATCAGCTGGTATTTGTTGCAGCGCCAGCATCAAGTCACTGTATTTGAAGCTGGTTCTTACCTCGGTGGTCATACAGCGACTGTAGATGTTACTGTTGAAGGCAAAGAGTACGCCATAGACACAGGCTTTATTGTATTTAATAACTGGACTTATCCGCTGTTTAATAAGTTTTTAGACGAACTGAAGGTGGAGTCACAGCATACCCAAATGAGTTTCTCGGTGAAAAAAGCCGATACAGGTTTGGAATACAATGGCCATACGCTTTGTACATTATTTGCCCAGCGCCGTAATCTGTTTCGCCCTTCGTTCTGGCGTATGCTGCTGGATATTGTCAAATTTAATAAGCTGGGTAAGGAGTTGCTGGAGCAAAATCATCCGGACCTGGATTTACTGATAGATGAGTTTCTGGCGAAACATAATTTAGGCCGCGAGCTTCGCAACCATTACTTATTGCCTATGGGCGCGGCCATTTGGTCCTCTGGTCTTGCTGATATGCCTTCTTTTCCTCTGCGTTTTTTCCTGCAGTTTTTCAAAAACCATGGCTTGCTGAATGTGACGGACAGGCCGCAGTGGTCGGTGATCAAAGGTGGCTCACGAGAGTATGTGCGTGCATTATTAAATACACTCAATCCTGCACAGGTAAAACTCAATAGCCCTGTAAAATCGGTAAGCCGTGATGCAGAGGGTGTCACTCTGGAATTTACCGATGGCCGCACCGAGCGTTTTGACCAGGTGGTGTTTGCCTGTCATAGCGATCAGGCGTTGGCGCTGTTAAATGATCCCAGCGAAGCTGAACGGCAGGTGCTGGGCGGTATTGCTTATCAGAAAAACGAAGTAATTTTGCATACCGACCAGCGTATTTTGCCAAAACGCAAAGCGGCATGGGCCGCCTGGAACTACCATTTAACGAATGCTGCATCCAGTCATGCGACCTTGAGTTATAACATGAATATACTGCAGGGTATTACAGCACCAGTCACCTTTGTGGTGACGCTGAATCACAGCCACGCCATTGATCAGAGCAAGATTTTAAAACGTTTTCAGTATGACCACCCGGTGTTTAATCACTGCACCATTGCTGCGCAGCGACGCCGCAGTGACATTAATGGCGTCAACAACAGCTGGTTCTGTGGTGCGTATTGGTATAACGGCTTTCATGAAGATGGCGTGCGCAGTGCTGTTGATATAGCTCATGCCATGGGAGTGGAGTTTTGATCCCATCAGGTCATGCATTATTAACGGGTGAAGTAGGGCACAAACGTTACCTGCCCAAAGTCCATGGCTTTGACTATCAGGTGCATTACTTCTGGCTCGACCTGGATGAACTGGGCAGTATTCCGGCCAAAGGTTGGTTGTGGTCGAAAGCGCGGTTTGCGGCCTGTAGTTTCCGCCGCTCCGATTATTTATCAGGAGCAGAGGATTTAACTCAGGCCGTCCGGCAAAAGTTACTGCAGTTGGGTTTTACTCAGGATGTGGCGAAAGTCTGCATGATGAGTCCGTTGGCAAACTGGGGTTATTACTTTAGTCCGCTGACCTTGTATTACTGTTTCGACAGGTCGAAGCAACTGATTGCCTTGTTGGCTGAAGTCAGTAATACACCATGGAATGAACGGCATTATTATCTGGTGCCGGTGCAAAGCACAGAAAAATCTCAGTACCAGCATGACAAAGCTTTTCATGTGTCGCCTTTTAATCCGATGGATATGCAATACCACTGGACTGTTGTGGCTAATTCCGCTGAACTGCAGTTAAGCATTAGCAACTTTAAAACAGAGCAAAAGGTATTCAGTGCCTGGTTTGATCTGGTGCTACAGCCATTTAGTCTGAAAGAGCTGAAGGGGCTACTGATCCGCCGTCCCTGGCAAAACGTACAAGTGATGATACGAATATATTGGCACGCAGTTAAACTGCTGCTCAAAGCAGTACCTGTGTATGGCCACCCAAAGTCAAAGGAAACACCAAGATGACGGTTTCGATCACCGAACAATGTCCTTTTCAAAATTTACGCTGGTTTGACAAAACCTGCCGCAAGCTGGTGCTGAATCATTTAAGCCAGTTGCATCATGGCGCGATTTTATTGGTCGAAGGTCAGGAAAAAACTTTGCTGGGCAATGCCAAAGGCGAGTTGCAATGTACCTTGATCGTACTGGATCCTGATTTTTATCAAAAAATGATGTTTGCAGGCTCTGTAGGCGCGGGCGAATCTTACATTCTCGGCCAGTGGCGCTGCGATAATTTAACTGTGCTGGTGCAACTATTGGCTCGCAATTCATCCATTCTGGATAAGCTGGAATCGGCATGGGCACGTTTAAGCAAACCAGCTTTAAAGTTGCTGGATTGGCGTAATCGCAATACCAAAGAGCAATCACGCAAAAATATTTCTGCGCATTACGATTTAGGTAATGCCATGTATCAGCTGTTTTTAGATCCAAGCATGATGTATTCCAGTGCAGTGTACGAAACCGACACTTGTACACTGGAACAGGCGCAGTTGAATAAACTCAAATCTATTTGCGACAAGCTGCAGTTAAAACCAACAGATCACTTGATTGAAATTGGCACGGGTTGGGGCAGTATGGCGATATTTGCTGCCCGTAACTACGGTTGCAAAGTAACCACGACGACCATTTCGCGTGAACAACACGACTATGCTGCGGAAAAAATCCGCGAAGCCGGGTTAGAGTCACAAATCACTTTGTTATTTCAGGATTACCGCGATTTAACAGGGACTTACGACAAGCTGGTTTCTATTGAGATGATAGAAGCCGTGGGCGATGACTTCCTGGACCAATATTTTGCCAAGTGTTCAAGCTTACTGAAAGAAGATGGTTTGATGGTATTGCAGGCTATTACCATTGCCGATCAACGTTACAGTCACTACGTCAAAGAAGTCGACTTTATCAAGCGTTACATCTTTCCTGGTGGTTGCTTGCCGTCCATTCAGCGCATGAGCAATGCAGTGGCCGATTACACAGATTTAGTACTGCGCCAGGTGCAGGATATAGGGTTGGATTACGCCCGCACCTTGCAGGATTGGTGTCATAACTTTATGGCGTCACGGGACAAACTGCATCAGCTGGGTTATGACGATCAGTTTATCCGGCTCTGGCACTTTTACTTGTGTTACTGCGAAGGCGGTTTTCTGGAAAGAGCTACCAGTGCTGTACATTTAGTGTTCACCAAACCTATGAACAGGAACAAAATTTAACTTTTCGTTGCTTAATAAAGCACGGTCGTTTATAACTTTCTACGGATTAATGTAGTAGAGTCTGTATGACGACCGTGACCACTTCCCAGCCCCAAACTGACGTCAGTGTGCTTCACGCTCAACTCCAGCTGTTACAGCAAGAAAATGCCAGACTAAGCTTAATTAATCAGTTTGCCATTGATCTGCATGAGTTGACGGGCGCGGATGACATTCTTAGCTATGCTGCGAAACACGTCGTGGCAGGCTTAGGTTTTGTCGATTGTGCCATCTTTATACTGGCAGCCGATGGCGAAACACTGGTACGCAAAGCCGGAACTGGCACCCGTGATCTGCCTTCTCATTTAGGTATTGCTGAACTGAAAGTTGGCTTTGGTTTGGTGGGTTACTCCGCCCAAATTAAACAGTCAGTGCTGGTGTCTGATACCCGAAATGATCCCCATTACCTTGCCGATTTAGTTCCAAGCTTATCTGAGCTGGTTGTGCCTATTCTGGATGGCGATGAGCTGCTGGGAGTGCTTGACTGCGAACACTCGCATAGCAATTACTTCAGTGCTGAACATCAGCAAATACTGGAAGTAGTGGCCTCCATTCTGGCCAGCAAACTGCGAAAGTCGCAGATGCTGGATACTCTGGAGTCGTCGGTCAGTAAACTAGAATATGCAGAGCGACTACAAAAAGCTTTGTATGAAATAGCCTCTTTCTCTTATTTTGCCAACGATTTTTCCAGCTTCTACAAGCGGCTGCATCAAATTGTTAACTCGTTGATTTATGCGCCGAATTTCTATATTGCGCTGTTTGATGATGAAACTCAAACCTTGCAATTTCCTTATTTTGCCGACACAGAAGATGAAATAGACCCCAATCAGGTGTATGGCTCTGACGTACTGGAACACAGCCTGACAGGCCACGTATTTCGCTCTAAACAGCCCTTGCTGATTTGTCGTCAGCAGATGGCTGATTTTGATCGTGAACATAAAGTCCGCACTTATGGCTCCGAGCCTGAATCCTGGCTTGGTGTGCCTTTCCAATCCAGTGATACAGTGCGTGGTGTGGTGGCGGTACAAAGTTATGTCGCCAACATTCAATACAGTGAGCGGGATCTGGAACTGATGATCTTTGTCTCCCAGCACATATCCAATGCGCTGGAGCGGGTGTTTTCTGAAAAACGTTTGCAGCATCAGGCATTGCACGATGCGTTAACTGGTTTACCTAATCGCAGCCTGCTGATGGACAGAATTGGTCAGGCTTTTAAGCGTATGCAACGTTTCCCCGCCAATCATCTGGCTGTGATGTATTTAGATTTAGACCGCTTTAAAACGGTGAATGATACGCTGGGCCATCAGGTTGGTGACGCCTTTCTTATTCAGGTAGGGCGGGTGCTGAAGCTCTGTATGCGCCAGACTGACACGCTGGCTCGTTTAGGCGGCGATGAATTTGCCGTGGTGCTGGAAGATGTTGTTAGTCTTGTCGATGTGACTGATGTGGCGCAGCGCATTATTCAGGCACTACAACAACCATTACTGGTCGGTGAGCATATGCTGCTGACATCCTGCAGTATTGGTATAGCGTTGGCCAGCTCTGAGGATCAATTGCAATCGGCGGATGAGCTGATCCGAAGGGCTGATATTGCCATGTATCAGGCTAAGCAAGATGGGCGTGGTGTGTATCGTATTTATTCCTCTGATATGAAAGTGGAGGAAAGTCAGGAGTTCAGATTAGGTCTGGAAATCAAAGCCGCTTTGGCAAAAAAGCATTTTATGTTGCATTATCAGCCCATTATCAGTCTGGATACGGACGATACCTTAGGTTTTGAAGCGCTGATCCGTTGGTCACATCAAAGCCGTGGCGCTATCACACCGGATGAGTTTATTCCTTATGCCGAGAAAAATGGCCTGATAGGACTTATCGATCATTATGTATTGCAACAGAGCATCGAGCAGATCCGGCTGTGGCGACAAAATTATGCCATGCCTTTTTATGTCAGCGTCAATGTGTCCGGATTGGCATTTTCTGAACCTGACTTTGCTTCGGCAGTCATTGAAAAACTGGCTGAAGCGCAAGTACCAGCCCGTTATCTGGCCATAGAAATCACGGAGCGTGCGCTGATTGAAAATATTGAACAGGCGCGTTTGTGCTTAAAGCAGCTGCGCCAGCATGGGGTGAAGGTGCTGCTGGATGACTTTGGTACAGGTTATTCCAGCTTAAGTTACCTGAACGAATTTAAGCTGGATGTGCTGAAAATCGACCGCTCTTTTATCGCCAATATGAAACCCCGGATTCAGGATAACCCTGTGGTGAATACGGTGATTGCTTTGGCAAAAACACTGAATTTAAAAGTAGTGGCGGAAGGGGTGGAAACCAGTTTACAGCGCCAATTACTGAAAGAACTGGGCTGTGATGCCGGACAAGGCTATTGGTTTGCTAAGGCGTTGCCAGCAGCAGATGCAGTGAAGTGGCTACGTTAAATAATACGCCTATGTAGGGGCGGGGTTTATCTCCGCTCGTCTAATGACACCGCGGTGCCTAAGGAAGGGCCGGGACAAGCCGCGGCCCTTACAATTGGCCGTCTCAGATTGGCGTGATTAAACCAGGCGAATTGCTTCTGCTTCGATGACTATTTTGCCCGCTTTGTATAAAGCGCCAATTGCTTGTTTGAACATCTTTTTACTGACGCCAAACTCACCATAAATCTGCTCAGGTGTGCTTTTATCTGAGATTGGCAAGCTACCACCTTTGTGTTTTAAGCGCTCTAAAATCACATCAGTAAAGGCCTGAGCTTTTTCATAACCAGGTTTATCCAGCATCAAATCGATACGGAAATCATCGCGAATTTTTTGTACATAAGCTGTGCCTTTGTAGCCAATACGCAGTGGTTTAAACACCTGATTTTTATACAATAAACCCCAGTGCTGATGATCCACTACCACTTTGTAGCCAAGGTCGGTTTGTGAGGCGACATAAAACTGCACTTCATCACCTGGCTGGTAATCAGGCTTGTCTTTGCCTATGTACCTGTCCAGTTTGGCAGAGGCGACAATACGGTTACTTTTATCGACATAACAGTACACCAGATAATATTTATCCAGCTGCATTGGAATTTGTTGTTCGCTAAAAGGCACCAGCAAGTCTTTTTTCAGGCCCCAGTTTAAAAAGGCGCCTACTTTGGTGATAGCCACAGCTTTAAGCTGCGCCACCTGACCGACCATTACATAAGGTTTTTCTGTAGTGGCAATCAGCTGATCTTCTGAATCCAGATACAGCAGTACTTCAAGTACAGTACCAATTTCAGTTCCGGCAGGCACATAACGTTTAGGTAATAAAATATCACCCCAGCTTAAGCCATCTAAGTACACGCCAAATTCGACCTGTTTTTTTACCGCCAGTTTGTTTAGTTTGCCTAAGGCGAGTTGGGTCATGTGATTACTCCGATGCCAGCAACGCTGGGTTTGACTGTTGAATAAATTGTAGCTGGACCTGCACGCTCTGGGCTGCATTGCCAAACCAGACCTGGCCTTCATTAATAGTGCATTGCAATTGCATAGTGCGGTCGCATAATTTTGCCAGCTCTGCCGTATCGGCAGGAGACACTGCTACTATGGTCAGGTTTTTTAACTGACTCAGCGCTTTTTGTTCCGAGCTGTACCATTTATCCACTGCAGTGCCGCCATAGGCGACTAGTAGCAACTGCTCTGTTTTATGGCTGGCGCGACGTAAACGTTTTTCTTCCGGCAAGCCAAGCTCGATCCACAATTGATAATCACCTGTCAGGTTCTGGCGATACACTGCGGCTTCATCATCGTCGGAAATACCTTTACCAAAGGTTAAATCTTCATGGGCACACAAAGCGAAGGCCAGCAGACGCAACATCATACGCTCTGTGGTTTCAGAAGGGTGCTGGGCTAACGTCAGGTTATAGTCCTGATAATGATGGCGCGACATGTCGGCCACAGCAAGGCTTGCTTTAAAAATGGTTGCCTTTAAGGCCATAACAAATCCGCAGAACAAATCAAAAGGGCGCTAGTGTACCTTGTTCGTCGGAATAATGCAGCTTGTGTGAGTTGCCTGAGATGGCGCGACTCAGGCTTGGAGTTGATGCTGTTGCTTTTGCCGCAGCGCTATACGGCTCCATGCTTTCTCGTGAAAAAAGTAAGCGACAGTATTAATGGCAGGTTCTATGGTTGCCACTAGACCACCCACTAACAGATCTCCGGTTAATAAATAGGTGACGCTAAAAGCGACACTAAAATGCAGCACTGCAAAAGTCATAGTTTTTAACATGATGTGGCTCCAGATGTCTGAATGTGGAATGAGCTTAGCCTGCAGCGCTTTTCATCGAAAACGAATTAATCCAATCGCCGCTATCGTTTTTTATGTTCAGCCGATCCTGAAACGATGCTTGAACCTATTGTTTTGGCAAGCAGGAGCGTAAAATGAATTCATTGGAAGTTTTTTATGATGGCGGTTGTCCCTTGTGTCGGCGCGAAATTAATTACTTTCGTGCATTAAAAAGTAGGGGGCCTATTATCTGGCTGGATTTAACGGATTTAAAAGCAGAGTTGCCACCAGAGCTGGACAGATGCAGCGCCCTGGCGCGTATGCATGTGCGGGTAAACGGCCAGGTCTATTATAAAGGCGCTGCGGCTTTTGCGATGCTCTGGTCGCAATTTGCCTATTGGCGTATGCTTGGACTCTTACTCAAGTTAGCCCCCATTACCTGGTGTGCTGACAGGTTGTATAGCTTCTTTTTGAAACTGAGGCCGCACCTCCAGCGCTGGGTGCAAAAACAGGAGAAACCCTGATGGGGTTAGATTGTCGTGAGCTGTTGGATGTCAAAGAGTATGAGTTTTTAATCAACTGGTTTATGCGTAAGCAAAAGCAGCACCAGTTGGCACAATTGGACGAACCCTACAGTTATGATGGGTATTCTTTGTACGATCAGAAGGTGAACCAGCTGATTGCTGAAGCGACCATCGCTTTTGTGGAGACCTTTCAACGGCAGGCGCCCGCTTTGGTGTTTACCAATTTATTTCATCTGGCAGAGCTTGAACTGCAAGGCAAACGTGATCGATTAATCAAAGCACCAAAAAGTCTGCAATAAAGACAATAAAAAAACCACCTTGCGGTGGTTTCTTCATGATTAGTTGAGTAGCTACTTTTGCTGCACCCGTTTTAACGCATCGGTCAGTTGTGGAAAATCCAGCTTTTCATTCAGTGGCACTAAGGTACCAGCTGACCAGACCCCATAACTGCCATCGTCACGTACCAGAATCATTTTGTCTTTTTTAAAGCTCACCATCTGGTGAGGCAGTAAATTCAGCTTCGGATAAGTGGACGGTTTAAACCAGTTATCACCAGGCCAGTTGCTGTGACAGCCAATCTGAGCCAGCAGAGTAGGGATCAAATCCAGATGTTGGGTCACTGTATTGGATAAAGCACGGTTTAATTCGGGCCAGCTGCTGTAAAGCTGTGCCGGTGCCAGATCAAACTGTGATTCTGCTGCGTGCTGAGTCAATACCAGTAGATTGTCTGTGCTGTTTACCAAAGCTAACTCTGCGCCTAAATCACGGCTGAATTTCACTTTCAGCGGCGCAGCTGCATTTTCCGTTAAGGATAACCAAGGCAGTAGTTTTTGAAATTCCGCATCGCTGGCACTAATACTCAGTTGTCCGGCAGGTAGCTGTTCCATCCAGGCTGGAGCCTGTTGCAAAGCGGCGACCATATCTTTATTCAGCTGCATGCTGCCATAGAGTAAATTCAGCAACGCACTTTGTGCATCAACGGGGGCAAAGTGTTGCTGATGGGCTTTAAATTTATGCAGCTCTAAAAGTGCACTATCAGCCGCAGACAAAGACGGCAGGATCAGTACGGTCACAGGCGCGGACGGCTGGCTGACACATTGTAAAGCTTCAGGCTCACGCCAGTTGGTCGGACGTTGCAACTGCTCGGCTTTGGTTTCTTTTAAACGGGATAAATCCAGCACATTGTATTTAGCCAAAAAGGTATTGGCAGTAGCCGGATAGGTAAAAGGCAGCACATTGTCTTGTTTCATCACATCCAGGTCTAACTGTGCATCAGCCCAGATATGCAGAGTGTGGCTGGCAACAAAGCAGCCTAAAAACAAATAAAGTGCAGGCTGACCCACACCCGAAGCTTGCAGGCGTGGCACTTTTTTCCAGCAAAAATTACTCAGCACCAACTCTATTGCCAGCAACAAAGCTGCGACGACAGAGGTGATCAGAATAAAGTTACGCAGGTTTGTGACAACTTGCTGGCGCAATAAATCAATAGTCTGTTCGCTCGATGCGCTGCCCACATGATAGCCAAGCGCCTGATAGACATAAGCATCAAAGATCAGCGCAACCAGGCCAACTGTGGCTAAAACTGCGGCTATACCACGCACATGGCGCTGGTACGGAAAAATCAGCGTGACAGGGAATATAGTCAGAATAAAAAACAAAAAACATAAAAAGGCGGTGTGGCCCAGCCAGTTGGTCAGCAGATAAAACCAGCCGGTGATACTCTGTGGCAGAGGTTCTGCCCACCAGTATGCTGCGGTGATCACCAGTGCCAGCAATATATTGAAAAAAGTGAACCAGTGACCCCAGTTCAGCAGGCGGTTTACTTTATTGACCAATGACAGGTTTTGTTCCAGCACCATAGAGTTATTGTTTCTTGCTGTTGACGGCGTCTTTGAGCGCCTGACCAAAATGAGTGACTACATCCATACGCTGCGCAGCTGGGACACTGGTATTAATAATATGACTGATGGTATTGCCTAAACACATCAGACTCAATTCTGTGGTGGCATCCTCTGAGCGTAATTGCTCAAGCAGAGTGTTAACGATCTTTTCAATTTGGTCGGTCGAATACTTTGATACAATAGGCATGAAGGTCTCTGCTCGAAATAAAATGGAACAGCGGGGAATACTAGCAGAATTAGCTGAGAACAGGAAAATATATGTCCGTTGATGTGTTGCATCTGGCAATAAATTTTATCGAAAGTACTGAAAGTGAGCAGTTGCAGGCGCAATTTCGTCAGGAGTTGGTGCCGGTCTCCCAATCTGTAGCGCATTTAATTGAACAATTGCACCTGGCCTACAACGGCAAACCTGCCAAAGGTTATGCCACCTTTTCTGACGATTTACAGGACAGAATGGCGCTGCCTTTAGCGCAGTGGCAAGCGCAGGAACGCAGCTTTTTACAATTGGCAGAACAAGCGACCAGTCAACTTGTAGTGCAACTGGTACAGCATCAAATTCAGGAAACCGGCTATTTTATGCTCTGTCACTATCGTTATCTGGCGACAGAGTATGTGCTGGTAACTTTATTAGGCAGTAAAGATCACTTTAGTGTGACGCCGGAGTTATTACTTTCCACCGATCAGCATCTGGATATAGCCCGGATGCAACTGGCGGCCCGTATCGATTTAACTGAATACCAAACCAGCCCGGAGCAAAATAAATACATTTCCTTTATTCGTGGCCGGGCAGGGCGCAAAGTCGCCGACTTTTTCCTCGACTTCTTAGGTTGTGCCGAAGGCATGGTCGCCAAAGAGCAAAGCAAAGTGGTGCTGGCTTCTGTCGAAGAGTATTTATCTGCCTCTGATTACGATGCCAGCGAAAAGTCGGCAGTGCGTAAACAAGTTTATGAATACTGCGAAGAGCAAACCAAACAAGGCCTGGATGTGCATTTGCAGGAACTGTCGGCCACTATAGACAGCAGCGACGCCCGTGCTTTTACCGATTACTGTGCAGAGCAAAATATTGAAGTGCCGGAACAGTTCCCTGTGGATGTAAAAGAGTTAAAAACGCTAGTGAAGTTTTCAGGCGCTGGTGGCGGGGTCAGTATCAGCTTTGAGCAAAAGCATTTGGGCGAACGTATTCGCTACGATATGGACAAAGATTTGCTGATTATTCAGGGCGTGCCACCGAACTTAAAAGACCAGCTGCAACGCTTTTTAAAAGGTTTTTCCAGCTTTGATAACAAAGGCTAACAAGCGAATCGAGAATCGCTCCAAAAATAGTTAGTCACCGCTACTGCCACTGCTATCAGATCCACTTTCTGATACGCTGTGGTGGTGGGGGGTATCTACTTGTTTAATCCGGCTGCCATCTGTGCCGCTTCCTGCCACTATAGTTCCGGTCACTGCACCTTCGGCCGTTTTTTTCTGTCTGATTTCTCGTTGCGGTTTTTGCTGCTGAAGTTTTTTATTCCGGCGCAGCAACCACAGATTGGCGATGACAAGGCCAACAATGATAATAAGGGTCCACCAAAGCGTAACTGTCATTTTTTAGTCCTTACAAATGTTGCAAATATAACGCTGATAAATCATAGGTATATGCTGAAGTAGCAGGGTTTTATCCGGTAATTCACTTTGTGTTATGGCGTCAGTCAGCATAGCCTCGACAAAGGCGTTTAAATAGTCTTCTGCCAAAGGACGGTAACTTAAATGCCAGGCTTCTTTTGCCACACCACCTTGATCGCGTTGATAAGGCCGGAAAAAACCAAAGCTTGCAGCATGCTGGTTTAGCCATTGATCCAAAGCGTAAAAAGGCCCACCGGGCTGATATTCAGCATCCAGTAACTGCACCTGATAATCTGCTGCTACAGGGGCTTTGTCAAAAACATCGAGATCGGTGCCCCAATGATGGCGGCTGGCACCAGGCAAAGCAGAATACAATAAAATCGCTTCAATTTTAGCAAAGCCATCTAACTGACGTATATCGACTTGTTGCTGTGCCTTGTTATAGACAGGGCGTTGGCCTGTGTACTTCGCCGTCCAAATTCGCGCTTGCTGAGCAAAAGAGCGATAGGAAGAGACCAGGGCCAATTCAATACCATCGGCAGCAGCAGCCTGTTGCATCTGCAGATAAGCAGCTTTGACTTGTGGCAGTAAACGATGCCGCTGCTCCAGTTCAACCAGAGCAGTTTCATCAAAACCAGTCAGAAGCTTAGCTATATTCATTTGGCAACCAGTTGTTGCAGGATCTGCTGGTACATATCAGCTAAAGGCTCTAAATCAGCCACTGCCACACATTCGTTGATTTTATGAATGGTGCCATTACAAGGCCCTAATTCCAGCACCTGAGCACCTGTAGGCGCAATAAAACGACCATCCGATGTACCACCAGTCGTCTCCAATGATGGCGCATAACCTTTGACTTGTTGCACTGCATGCACAGCAGCAGCCACCAACTCACCACTGTCGGTCAGAAACGGCAGACCATTGAGGATCCAGTCGATGCTGTAGTTCAGCCCATGTTTTTCTAAAATGGCCAGTACCCGTTGCTGTAACTGTTCTGCTGTAACTTCAGTGCTGTAACGGAAATTAAAGGTTAGCTGCACATCACCTGGTACCACGTTGGTAGCGCCAGTACCCGCATGAATATTCGAAATCTGAAAGCTGGTGGCGGGGAAATACGCGTTGCCTTGATCCCAGACGGTCTGGGCTAATTCGGCCAGTGCAGGTGCTGCCTTGTGAATAGGATTATCTACCAGATGTGGGTAAGCCACATGACCCTGAACCCCTTTGACGGTCAGATAACCCGTTAAAGAACCGCGACGGCCATTTTTAATCACATCGCCCAGACTTTTTGTGCTGGATGGCTCGCCGACTAAACACCATTTGATTTTCTCCTGACGACTTTCCAGTACTTCAATCACACGCTTGGTGCCATTAATAAAAGGGCCTTCTTCATCGCTGGTGATTAAAAATGCGATGTCACCTGTTAATTCAGGATTTGTAGCCAGAAAACGCTCTGTTGCCACCACCATAGCAGCCAGACTGCCTTTCATATCAGCAGTACCGCGACCGTAGAGCATGCCATCACGTATTTGGGGTTCAAATGGCGGGCTAGTCCATTGCTCCAGAGGGCCTGTTGGCACTACGTCAGTATGACCGGCAAAGCAGAATAAGGGTTTACCCTGACCTCTGCGAGCCCATAAATTTAAGGTGTCTTCAAAAAACATCGACTCAATAGTAAAACCCAAAGCCTCAAGGCGTTTTGCCATCAGTTGCTGGCAACCGGCGTCTTCAGGCGTCACCGACTGGCGGCTGATTAAATCTTTGGTCAGGTCAAGTACGGCTGTGCTCATGCGGATAGTCCAAATAATGTCTGATACTGTTTTTCTGAAAAACCAAGATAAAACTTGCCGTTGTGCTCAAGTACGGGTCTTTTGATCATCGCAGGTTGCGCCAGCATCAGCTGGACGGCTTTGTCTGCGGTCATGTCTTGTTTGTCCGCATCCGGCAACGCTCTGTAGGTGGTGCCTTTGGTGTTGAGCAATTCTTGCCAGCTAAGTTGCTGCATAAATTCTGCTAAGAGTTCTGCAGTGATGCCGTCCTGACGATAGTCAATATACTGGTGAGGCAGTTGCTTCTGTTCCAGAAATTTGCGGGCTTTTTTTATCGTGTCACAATTTTTAATGCCATAAATGCGGGTCATAAAAGCATAAATCCTAAGCGTTAAGCAATTGAATAGCCAACAAGTCATCCTGTAGCGCCTGATGATAACCTGAACGGCAATGAATACTATGAATTTTAGGGTGAGGCATTAGGCGTAAAAACAAGCCAAAGCTGTGGCCTGGTTGACTCAGCAGTGCTTTATCGTAATGCAGCAAGGCTTGTCCCGCCTGCACATTGGCTTGCTCGTTCACCAGCCAGTGAAAACCTACCCCATGTTTATTCTGACAATACATCGGAAAATCCAGTACCAGCCTTAATCCACTCGGATGAGTAAACTGAATATACTGACCAGTCTGATTTTTCCTGCTAAACACGCCGCTGAAAGGGCTGTATAAGGTTGTGCCCCGCAATTCAAGCCAAAGCCCATCCCCCTGTAAACCAGAGGCCATGAGGGCATCACTGCTAGCCATACGGTCGTGGCTGAATGCGTCAACCGGACTCCTGATCCTCAGCTTTAATTGCGGATCAAGGCTGGTGTGCCAGTGCAACAAACTAAAAGGGCTAAACATGAGCAAAAACATTTAAAAGGGCGTAGCCGGATAGTAACGAAAAAAACAGAATTTGGCGAAGATTTCCTACAGTGAGTTGTTTCGTTATTTTTACAACTATTTGCTTTGCTGGCAGAACTTAGGCAGAGCAGGGTAGTTAAACAAAATAGTCTATTTTTAAGGTTTGAGCATAAAAATGTCATGAAAAGCTGATAAGTCGAGGTCAGTTTTGATGGCAAAACGATGAAAGCCTTTTGTTTTCTTTGTTAGGATTGTCCACAGATTCTGTGGATAACTTTGTGTGTTGTTATGTTTAAATGGGTTAACGTGCTGTATTTATTGAATAAATACTAATGGCACAAAATTTGTTTAGTGTGCCCTTTGGCAAATAGTTATGCAAAGGCAGGAAACTGACAGTTTTCGTCTTCAATCTGAAACTTTCTGCGTAAAACTTTTGAGCCCTTGGTGTTTTAAATATGTTACCGATTTTGGTGTTTTTTTACTTGGGTAGAGAATATTTTCCAAGCAGTGCGATTTTACCTTTAGTTTCGGCCAAAGCTGGACGATAGTAGATACAGGGGGTAGACTCCGAGCCAACGACTTTGTGGTAAATACACCGATCATCAAGAGGAGTGCCTGCGATGTCAGCTATGTTTTTGACACTCAAAGCTGGGCTGCAGTACAGCCGTGACTGGCCTGTTGTACCTCAACTCAATTCCATTTTCCCGGAAAATAAAATTATTCGCATGACTTTGTTTGCGCAAAAAACGCTACCTGCAGTTGCTGTGGTTGGTGCATTCATGCAATTTAATCAGCTGGGTGCCTCACAACTACCTCTGATCCTTACGATGATGCTGTTTATCTTATCTATGCCATTTCAGGGCTGGTACTGGCTGGGTAAAAGAGCTCAGACTGAATTACCTCCCAGTCTGAGCAGCTGGTATAGCGAAATTAAGCAGAAAATGCAGGCGCAGGGGTTACAAACTCAAAACCCGCAGCATAAGCTGCGTTATGCTGATCTAGCTGTGCTGTTAAAACAAGCCTTTGGGCAACTCGACAAAACCTTCCTTCGCGACTGGCTGTAAGCCAGTCGTCTGCTTTATTTACCGGACAAATAAATCCGCTGATAAAAAGTGTAGACCCACTCTGGTTTGTAAATCACCAGCAAAGTCATGGCCATGCCATTGAGCAAGGCTTCAGGTAAAGCGGCCAGCGGAATAAAGATCAGATAGCCTTCATACAGCTGATCTGAACTGTAATGATCAGCCTGAAGCCAGGCTTGCAATAGCATAAAGACGACCAGACCCAGAGCACTGTTTAAAAAGGCGCCGACAAAGAGATAGACAAATAATTGTCGCTGCAGGTAATGAAAACACAATAAGTAAACGGCGTAGTTCAGCGCTAGTACCAACCAGCCACACAGTAAAGTCCAGAGCAGTTGATCAAGAGAGTGAGTGGTCATCAGCCATTGCAGTACCATCACCAGCACAAAAAGAAGGCAACTTAGTCGTAAACCAAACAGCAGTACTAAACTGGTCAATGCCAGAAAATGGATGGAGAGAGCGTCCAGCACTGTTGCATCGGTTTGCCACAACAAGGCCAACACACAGACACTGGCCCCAGCTACAGGCCAGGGCACAGCTTTGTACTGCAGTTCTTGCCAAAAGTCGCGGCCGAATAAGAAAGCCGCAATCAGCAACAGGCAAAACGCAGCTAACATGGCTTAGCTGAGATCAAAGCTTGACCAGACAGGAGCGTGATCCGAAGGACGCTCTGATGCGCGTAGTTCATAATCTACGTCACTTTCTGTGCATAAGGCTGCAAGTGGGGGCGTCGCCATCACAACATCGATACGTAGGCCTCTGTTGTCATCAAAACCTTTAGAACGGTAATCAAACCAACTATATTTTTCAGTAGCTTGTGGATGTAAAGCTCGGAAAGTGTCGATTAAGCCCCAGCCTTTTAAAGTGGCTAACATTTCACGTTCTTCAGGTAAAAATGAGCATTTGCCTTCTTTTAACCAGCGTTTGGCGTTTGCTTCACCAATGCCTATATCTAAGTCTTCAGGGGAAATATTAATGTCACCAATGACTGCCACATAATCGTCAGGGCTGTGGTGGTTGATTAAATACTGCTGCAAGTCAGCATAAAACTTTTGTTTGGCCGGAAACTTGGTTTCGTGACTACGGTTTTCCCCTTGTGGGAAATAGCCGTTTAATAAAGTCAGGGTTTTGCCGTTTTCCAGAGCAAAAGTGCCTATCAGCATGCGGCGCTGAGCATCTGGTGCATCTGTTGGAAAACCGTATAACATCGACAATGCAGGCTTTTTACTCAGAATAGCTACGCCGTAATGGCCTTTTTGACCAAAGTAATACAAGTGGTAACCAAATTTTTGCATCTCCTCGAGCGGGAATTCATCATCATGAACTTTAATTTCCTGCAAACCGACAAAATCAGGAGAATGTTTAGCCAGCAAAGCTTCGATTTGATGGGGTCTGGCGCGTAAGCCATTTATATTAAAAGAGATAATTTTCATGGTGATTCTCTGATCCAAATAAGAGTAAAGGCGTCTGAGCTGCATACTAGCATTTTGTCGGCCTTGGCGTGAACAGCTGCTTGCTCAGTGCGGCGACAAACTTTAAGCTATGACTTTGTATTGATGAGTTGGATGTTGTGAGTTCTGAGTTACCTGCCTATCAGTTAAAGTTTTCCGCCAAAAGGCGCAGTATTCAGCTGAAAATTCAGTCAGGCCAGCTTTGGGTTTGTGCGCCTACAGGTTGCGATCTGCAATTTATTCAACAGCTTATTCAGCAGAAAAAAGGCTGGATAGACAAACATCTGAGTCAGCAGCAGCAACCCGTCGAAGTGGCTTGGCTGGAACAACGCCAAATTCCATTGTTTGACGATAAATTGCAACTGAAAATAGTGCAGGATTCGGTCAATCAATTTAGTCTGGATGGCGATTGTTTATGGCTGCAGCTGTCGAGCCGTAACAAAGCACAAAGCCAGCAGAAATGGATAGAAAAGCTGGTGACCGAATTCTATCTGCAGCAGGCACAGCAATGGTTTGAATTGCAGGTACAACGGCAACAGCAGCGAATGGCGCTGCAAAGCCGCGAAGTGCGGGTGTGTAATTTTAAAGCCAAGTGGGGCAGTTGTGATTCAGCTGGGGTGCTGAGTTTTAACTGGCGTTTATTGATGGCACCTGCCTGGGTGGCTCAATATGTAGTGGTGCACGAACTGGCGCATCTGGTGCATATGAACCACAGCAAAAGCTTCTGGACTTTAGTTGGTAGGTTTAACAGCGATGCGGCTAAAGCCCGGCTCTGGCTGAAGCAAAACCAACACTGGATGAAGTTATAGATTTCGGTTAATTCAAGACTAATAAAAGAAAGCCGACCATCAGGCCGGCAAAGTTTACATCTTGGGAGAATAGAATGGATGATTCACCACTTCAGACCCTTTACCGCTGAAAAAATTCCATTTTATTGCTGTTTTTTTTGATCTGTGCACTTTGCTTTGCATTTTGTCATATTCGAACATCAACTTACGCTTTTCAGCTGACCGTGTTTTCTGCTTTAATCGCAACAACTTCAGGTTCAACCTGAGCCGGAACAACAGTAAATTGGCCAGCCAGAGCCAATATTCTCTTTTCAGGACAACAACATGACAAACCCTCTGCGTATACAGCAGCTGATGAAGCTGGTGGATTTAACCCGTTTAAATGATCAGGATGACGCTGCTGGCATGCAGCAATGGCTGGAACAGGATTTAGCCAATGCGGCGGTGTGGCCTGCGGCAGTTTGTGTTTATCCACAGTATCTGACCCAAGTGCAAACTTTTCTAAAGCAGCACCAGGCGGCTGTAAAGCTGGCGACTGTCGTGAATTTTCCCTCTGGAGCTTTGCCTCTTGCAGAGGTGCTGGAACAGATCAAAGCCGCGCTGGCCGCTGGTGCTGATGAAATTGACTGTGTGTTGCCTTATCAGACCTTATTGTTGGGTCATACGGAGCAAGTGCGTGAGTTTTTAGCCGCAGTGCGTCAGGCTACAGAGGGTGTTTGTTTAAAAATTATTATTGAGTCCGGTGAACTGGTCACTTGTCAGCAGATCAGCAAAGCCACTGAACTGGTAGTGGAGTCGGGTGCTGATTTCGTAAAATCCTCCACAGGCAAAGTCAAAGTGGGGGTGACTGAAGAAGCTGCCCGTATTATGTTGGCTGTGATCGCTGCATCTGAGCGTCCTGTAGGCTTCAAAGCCTCTGGTGGCGTGCGTTCTGTCGACTTTGCATTAAAACTGGTCAGCCTGTTTGAACAACTAACAGGTGAAGTGGCCACAGCCCAGCATATGCGTTTGGGCGCCAGTGCCTTATTAAACGATTTAAGCAAGCAACTGGATTACTAAACCTTGGGTATACAGCCGCCAAAGTGGATTTAGCGGCTGTAACGTTTTTCTTCTTTGAGTTTATTAAACTGCTGCAATAATTCCTGATGACGCACTCTGTGGTGTTCCGGCAACGGCATATTGTCAACAATTCTGAAGGTTTTGCGGCATTTCTCTGCCAACTCCAATGGTTTTTTCCGTTTTGGATCAGCCATCATCTGTATTGCAGTCTGGATATAGTTCAGCGCGCTGCCTGTATTCATTGGTGCAACTTCCAGCGCTTGCTCAAAACTGATTAAGGCCTGTTCGTAGTTGCTATCTTTGTAGAATTGAATACCTTGTTTGTTTAATTCATTAAAGCTAGTCTGGCGACTTAATGAACGGCTTTGTTGCTCGCTGAATAGTTTTTCAAGTATAGGGTCAATAGCGCCAGATAAATTCTGCAATTGTTGTGTTAAGGCTGATGCTTGTTCAAACTCGCCAATTTGGTTCAGCAATAACACCGCATCCGCGGCGCAATGAGGAATTGGTGGCAGTTCGTCCGGATTTTCCGGATTGATCTCTGGGTTCATTTGTGTGGAAACGCGATCAGACACTGTGGCAAAGGTTTTTTTCGCCAGATACTGTTGGCCACTTAAAGATTCCAGACGAGCCTGACACAAGGTTTCAAACAAATCAAAGTCAAAATCACGAATGACTGTATCTTCACGTTTGGCTCTGTGAATAGCCATTAACGCTTCTTGCTGGTACTTATTGCGCTGATTCAGTTCTTCAGAACGCGATGCTGCATCTATCACTGTGCGGATATAGTTCAGCAGATGAACGACTTCCTGACGTGCTGAGCGTCGGGTTATTTCGTAAATTTGTTTACTGGCCTGCACCAGACTGGCCAAATCGCCCATATCTCTGGCTATATCCATTAGCAGGTTTTGTCGACTGACTGAGAACGGAGAAATAACAATGGCCTGAGTGATCACTGTCATCGCTTCTGCTAATAAACCCTGAGCAACTAAATTACGGGCTTTCAAATCATAGGCTTCAGCAAAGTACCTGTTGGTATCAATGGCCTCATTGCAGAGTTCCAGACTTTCATCATAACGTTCTTGCTCAAAACACAAACGGGCTTGCAGTAATAAGGCCCAGTTGGTACGGCTGAATGCCAGAGTTTCTGCAAGCAAGGCTTCAGCTTCCTGATACTGTTTTAGTTTTAAGTGAGTTTCTGCCTGAATGCGGCCGCATAAAGAATGATAGCGGCTAGCTTGTTCTCGCTCCTGCTTACAGGCTTCAATAACCAGTTCAGGTTGTTCATCAAACATGGCTTGATAAATAGGTGCGAGTTGCTTTTTCTTATTCTGAATTTTAACCAGGCGGGTGCGTAATACGCTTTGTGAAAAAGGTTTAATTATGTAGTCATCAGGTTCCGCTTCGATTGCACCTACGACCATAGGTACGTGATTTTCTCCGGTCACAATCATATAAACAGCACCGGGGGGAAGCAGTTTTTTCTCGCGTAAATCTTCTAATAACTGACGACCGTTTTTGCCTGACCCTAGGTTATAGTCGACAAATAACACGTCATATGAACCATGCATGCATTTCCATAGAGCCTGCTCGCCAGTCATCACAAAGGCAATATTGGTTGCTCCCATAGAGTACAGTATGCCTTTGAGCAATAACTGGAAGGGGCGTTGGTCATCAACAATAAGGACTCGAAGATTTTCGAGAGTTTTGTACGACATTCAGCAAACCTATCGATTCAATTATCGCAAGTGTTGATAATATGATGGATTTTAGCAAGGAAAATTTAGCGACTTATTCTGGAACTATAATGCAGGAAAAGAATGGTGGAGGGGGAAGGATTCGAACCTTCGAAGGCAGTGCCGGCAGATTTACAGTCTGATCCCTTTGGCCACTCGGGAACCCCTCCACAAGTGTGGTGCGCATCTTATCAAAAAACATTTTTATGTAAAGGAAATTACTCAACTTTTTTGTCTGACTGCCGATAAAGCAAACAATATGATGTTTTTGTGCGAATTTTATGCTGATTAATGAGTGGCAAACCGGTATTCGGTTAAATGAGGCGATACAGCAGCACCGGCTGAGTGATTTCTCACTCTGGCTGGCATTTTTATCACCTGCAGTTGAGGAATTTGCTCAGTTTTATACGCCGGATACCCAAAGCGCCAGATTTCAGCCTGATTTGTATCAACAGTTGGGCATACAGCAAGCGCGACCCTTTTCATTTTTACCTGAAGATGAAGCGCAATTAAAGCAGCAAGCCACAGCTTTTCAGCAAGGTGGTGCCGTTGCTTTGCATTTAATGCAGTGCCTGCAAGGCGCGCCATTGGTGATGGAAGATAATAAGCAGAAGCTGCCGGATGAAGTGAAATCGGGTTTAAGTTTGCATGCAAGACGTCATCTGGTTCAGCAAAAACCAGAGATGATGGTGGCTGATCCTACCGCTTTGTATGAGATTTTAAATCAGCTGCACGCCTGATAAAATCTGGTTACCTTTGGTGCTGACATTTTTTAAATTTAAGTCCGCTGCCACAAGGGCAGGCATCATTGCGGGATAGCCGGGTCGCAGCATGCTCTGTTAATACACCACTGCAATACATCCAGTGGCCTTGCTCCAGCTGAAAATCCGACACTTCATCCAATACTTCCAGCTTATCGCCGACAAGATAAGAGGCAACAAAATGCACCTGATCAGCCGTTAACTTCGCATCGTCAATAATCTTCAGGCCAATAAAACGTACCGCTTTGGCGAAGTCTGCTATGTCTGCCAGATGATGCTCAGCCCGCGCTTTTGAATGATAGGTCTGCAAAATGTAATGGTAACACTGAGGATTCTTATCATGATGGCAATAGGCGCTATAACGCGACCGCATCAGTTGTTGTGGGTTTTGTGCAAAAGCCTGACCACAAATCAGCGGCTCACAACAGGCGGCAAAACTTTTACCAGAACCGCAATAACATGGAAAAGACAACACATCTGCCAATTTTAGTACTCACTCTGCTTTTGATGATTTAATGCAGTACTTCATTAAAAGCTTTAGCATAATTCATCAATCAAAATCTTAATCAGAGCCTAGTGTAAGCAAAATGGCACTCAGGGCCAAGCCAGTTGTGTTTTTAGCCCGGCTTGTGGCCTGAAATTAGTGACTTACCGCAATACGCTGGTTTGTTGTCGGAGCTTGTGCTCTGTCGCTACTTAGCTGATAAAAACAGGTTTGATGCTGCTCAGCCAGTTGTTGGTAATGTTGCAATGAGCTTTCACTGAACTGATCCTGCCAGACGACAACAGCACTGCAGGTACTGCTGCTTAATGCGTCACTTAGTACGCTATGAATGTTGCTAATCTGTTTTTGCTGGATCACCAGCACTTTGGACATGTCTAAATCAAAGCCACTGAAGGTCGATTTATCTGGCAGTTGGTTTGGTGCCAGTAACAACACCCAGCCAGATTGTTGTTGGTGCTGCTGAATAATAAACAGCAATTCAGGCAAAGCCAGCTGGCCGGCAGTCACCTGCAATTTTTGATAAAACGCGGTTTGACCGGTTTTATGCTGTAACTGGTTTTGGCCAACTGAAGGGTAGACGTGAACTGCTTTATTTAAATTCAACATGGCGATGCTCCAATACTGTTTGCATGTACAGTGTATGGATGTACAGTAGTTTTCTGTTGTTTAAAAAGCAAGCTCTTTTTTCAAAGTTTTTGGCTGTTTTTTGCTCTTTTTTTATGGCTGATCTGTTACTTATTGTTTTGTAACGTTATTTTTTCAAAGCGTTCGGCTGCCAATTGCTGAGCTTGCTGCTGATCAATTAGTGTTAAGTGTTTACAAAGTACTGTACAAGCCTGTTGGGCTGTACTGTCCTGTTGTAAAGCCGCCAGAATAAACCAGCTATATGCGAATACTGCCGACTTCGGCACACCGGCACCTTTTAAATAGCAATGACCCAACTGAACCTGAGCCTGCAGATGGCCAGTGTAAGCTGCACGACAATAATAAGTCGCAGCCTGGTGCAAATCCTGTTGCACAGAGCAGGTCAAAGCCTGCTGAAAAAGTTGTTCAGCCTCTGGCTGCGCGACAGTTGCTGTTTGCATAGTCGCATCGTTTTGTGGCAAGTACGACAGCATGCTGCCAGGTGACTGCAGCAAAACCTGTAATAACTGCTGATGTTCTTTTAATTTGGCATCGACTTCAGCCAAAGTTAGATCATCAATACCCGTAAATTGTGGGCTTAAAAGTTCTGATGTGGTCATAAGTACAAAATCCGATCCTAAAAAAGCGCGCTATTAGACCCAAGCCACAGGGCAGGGTCAAGCGAATGAGTCAGCTTTGTGCTGCTATCTGTCAGATTTCTGGCTATAGGTGGCAGCATCAACCCTTTTCCCTGCGAAAATCGAGCCAGAATAGTGCGAGGAACAGATCAAGAGGCAGAAAAAACCTGGCCAAATGAATCGAAGTTGCAGCAAGGCGACAAGCGAAAGAGTCTCCAGGTGCATAGAAACTCTAGGTGATTGGGGCTATTGAGTCTGGTCGATGCAGCTGTGGCTTCAAGTAAGAAGGCCATAGTCATATGACTGTCACACTGCCTTCTTACACTTCACATATTCAAGTTGTATGAGCGCAGTACCATGTGGACAGATGAAAGTTACAGGCAAGAACTGGTCAGTATTTTACAGCAGCGTAAGTTGCAGCCGCTGTTTCAGCCTGTACTGGATTTTAACACCGGCTATATTCAAGGTTATGAAGCGCTGATCCGTGGCCCATCCGACAGCCCGCTGCATTCACCGCTCGTGTTGTTTAAAGTGGCACATCAATGTCAGCTTTTACCTGAACTGGAAATGTTATGCCGTGAGCTGAGTATAGCTGCCTTTGCCGCCGCAGCTGTGCAGGGCGATCTATATCTCAACGTTAATCCGTTATTGTTGCTGTCGAACGATCACCCGTCCGGTTTAACTCTGGCCTTATTAGATAAATACCAGCTAAATCCAAGCCGCGTAGTAATTGAGTTGTCAGAGCAATATCAGGTAGATGATTCTTCTGTGCTAATTAATGCAGTACATCATTATCGTGAACTGGGTTTTCGTATTGCCATTGACGATTTGGGCAGTGGTTTTTCCGGTTTAAAGCTCTGGTCTGAACTCAAACCTGATCTGATTAAAATTGACCGCTATTTTATCAGCCAGGTGCATGCTGACCCAACCAAAAAAGAATTTGTCCGCAGTATTATCGCTTTGGCGAAAAGTACAGGTTCTGCGGTGGTGGCTGAAGGCATTGAAACTCGCGAAGAGTTGCTACTCTGTCAGGAATTGGGGGCCGATTATGGTCAGGGCTATTTATTAGGCCGTCCACATGCAGTGATGAGTGCTGTGGTCAATGGCAGCTATCAGCTCAATCCAAATCAGGGCAGTACACCGACAAACTCGACCGAGCAGGTAGGGGCCTTATTATTGTCGGTGCCTGCTGTAGCTAGTGTCACCACTGTAGCGCAGTTATTTGATTTATTTAGTAAAAACCCGCAGTGGTCCAGTTTGGCGATAGTGGAAGATGATCAGCCTGTTGGCATTGTGCAAAAGGCTGTGTTGTTTGAGCTGTTCTCAAGTCCTTATGGCCGGGCTTTGTATGAGAAGAAAAGCGTGAAGGCGCTGATGGATAAAGATGCTGTGATTGTGGATGAAAACAGCAGTCTGGATCAGTTGAGTCAACAGGTAACGGATCAGGACGATGAAGGTAGCTGGTATTTTATTGTCACCAGAGAGCAAAAGTATCTGGGTTTAGGTTCTGTACGGGCATTGTTAAAACGTATCACAGAAAGCAAATTACAAAATGCGCGTTACGCTAATCCGCTAACTTTATTACCTGGCAACGTGCCGATATACCGTGAAATTGATGGTTTATTACAACGACGAAAAAGTTTTCATATCGCCTATTTTGATTTAAACGACTTTAAACCCTACAACGACACTTATGGTTACAGCAAGGGTGATTTAGTCATCCAGCTGGTGGCCGAGCTGTTAACCAGCATAGCCGGCGCTGGTGGTCATTTTGTCGGTCATGTCGGTGGCGATGATTTTGTGGTGATCTTCACCAGCGAAAACTGGCAGGAGTTGTGCCAGCAGGTGCTGAATGAGTTTGCCGAGCGGGTATTGTTTTATTATGAAAGCGCTCATGTGCAGGCCGGTGGTATTCGCAGTCAGAATCGCAGTGGCGAGCAGGTGTTTTATCCTTTACTCAGTCTGGCGGTTGGGGTAGTGTCACCTGATCCAAGGTTATGTGTCTGTCATCATGATGTGGCAGCCTTAGCCAGTGACGCCAAAACACAGGCGAAAAAACCGCAGGGCAATTTTTTGTTTATCTCACGCCGACGTGGGCCTGGTCAGAGTGGATTAGTGAATTAGTCATAGATTAAACCGCTTAACGACTGGCTAGACCAATTCAACACGCCTGCTGAGGTACACTGCACCACTTCGATAGTCGTCAGGACGGGGATCCATGTTTTTACAGCAGTTTATTAGTGAGCATAACCACGAAGTTAGTTTTAGCCGTCAGCAGGCCTGCCGTTTTGCCAAGGAAGTGGCTACAGATTTTAACCCTATCCACGACGCCGACAGTAAAAGATTCTGTGTACCAGGTGATTTGTTGTTTGCCCATATGGTCAGCAAACACGGTTTAGCACAGAAGTTACATTGCACCTTCGCTGGTATGGTCAGCTCGGATGTGCTGCTGCACTCAGAGCAACAAGGCGACGAGTGGCGTTTGTGTGATCAGCAGCAAAAAAATTACTTAATTTTGCGCCAGCAAGGCGAAAAATTGCATGATTTGGCCTATATCGAGTCTTTAGTGAAAGACTATGTACGTTTCTCTGGTCAAAACTTCCCACATATTCTGCAGCCGTTAATGAAGCAGCACCAGGTAATGATTAACCCGCAGCGTCCGCTGGTGATTTACGAGAGTATGACTCTGGAATTCGACCGCTTTTCAGCTACTTCACCTGAATTACGTTTAGCCCACAATGGCTTAACAGTCGAAGGCAAACGAGGTTTAGCCCGCTTAGGTTTTGAGCTGGTCGAACACGGCGAAGTGATAGGCCGCGGCGAAAAACGTATGATTTTAAGCAGCCTGCAGCCATACGAAGAAACAGTGATGCAGCAAATGGTCGACTTTTACAATGAGCGTAAAACTCAGTTTCAACACGCGGTTTAAGCCTGTATTTCTGGTGCAGCTGGCTTGGATTGCTGCTGCGCTTCTGCTAAGGTGCCGCGAAATAATCCCTTTTCGTTGAGGTCGCAGATGTATTACATGATTTGTTCAGAAGATGTGCCAAACAGCCTGCCATTACGTAAGCAAGTGCGTGAACAGCATTTAGCCCGTTTGCATGAATTAAAAGCTCAGGATCGTTTGTTGATTGCAGGTCCGTTGCCAGCTGTTGATCTGGAAGACCCGGCCGAAGCTGGTTTTACCGGCTCTTTAGTGGTGGCGCAGTTTGAATCTTTAGAACAGGCCAAAGCCTGGGCAGCTGCCGACCCATATATTGAGGCGGGAGTGTACGCTGGTTCAGTGGTGAAACCCTTTAAAAAGGTATTGCCCTGACAGATCGACTGACGAATTATAACTTCCCCGGATTTCCGGGGATTTTTTTAGTCATAATAAGGCAATTTTAAAAATCTCAGCCAGTCCTCATCTTTTGCTCATGTTTTTTAATAGCCGAAACGCCATGCTAAAAGCTCCTTCACTATCAGGAGTTTAGCTATGCTAGCTTTGAATAATAAACTGTTGCTCTGCTGTCATCCCTGGCGATTAGCTGGCTGGGGCTGCGTTTTATCTGTCTTGTTGATCCCACTTGTTGCTATGCAGTTCACAACAGAAGTGCAATGGACAGGCGGAGATTTTTTGGTCGCTGCTATTTTGTTGTGTAGTACGGGGCTATGTATTGAACTGGCGGTCAAGTATGGCCGAAATGGCGCAGCCAGAGCGGGCTGGGCTTTGGTTGTACTGACATCTTTGCTGATGACCTGGCTGAATCTGGCCGTTGGTATTATTGGTAGCGAAAATAACCCGTTGAATCAAATCTATTTTTTGGTGGTAGTTCTTGTAGTTCTGGGCTCCTTGTGGGCCAGATTTCGGCCACAGGCTATGAGTCGTGTGTTGTGGCTGACTGCAGCTGCCCAAATGGGCATTGAGTTGCTGATCCAGCTGACTGATAGCGGCGCAGCTCCTGTGCTAAATACTGCTTTTGCATTGCTGTGGTTGCTGGCTGCTGCTTTATTGCGGTATTCACCAGCGCTGTCATCTGCAGTTAAACCTGAGGCATAATCAGAATAAATCTCAGGTTGAAGTTACAAAAGAGAACATAGCTTTATGACGGTACAGCGGTATTGTTTTACAGATTTTGTGCTGGATCCGCACGAGCGCCAGTTGTCCCGAAATGGTCAGAGACTGGAACTCAATGCCCGTTATCTGGATGCGTTGGTGTTACTGGTGCAGGACGCAGGCAAACTGGTCAGTAAAGAACGGTTTTTTAACGAGGTCTGGCAAGGACTGGTGGTGAGCGACGAAGCGCTGACCCAATGCATTCGCACTTTACGCAGGGTACTACAGGACAGTGCTGCTACCCCGGTTTTTATTGAAACTGTGCCTAAACATGGGTACCGCTTTATCGCTCAGGTTAGTGTCGAGGTGCCAGAAAGCACTGCTTCAGAGCACAGAGCGACAAATGCTGTGGTCCAGAGTAATAGTCTCAGTCAGGCCTTGTGGCATATGACTGGTCAAGGTGTGATGGGAGCCGCTCTGGCTGGTATGGCGGGGGGCGCTTTGTATGGCGTCAGTGCAGTGCTTGCCGGCTTGGTCAGTGGTCAGCAGTTGTTGTCCGTGCTTTTGGTTTTGCTGAGTATCACGACCTTAATTGCTATTTTGGCTGGCGCAGCGCTGTCGGTGTCCTTGTCTGCGGTCAGCTTATGGCGGCGTAGTTTCTGGCTTTTATTACTGGCAGGTGGTGTTGCGGGAGCGGCTATCGGTGCTTTTGTCAGTGTATTATTACAGGAAACCTTAGTCTTGTTTTTTGGCCGTAGTCCCAATCAAATCACAGGCGCAGCCGAAGGATGGCTCGTGGGTCTGGCTGCTGGTTTGAGTTGTTGGCTTGTATCTACGACAGAAAGCAAAATCCGGTTTTTTTACGCTGCCGCGCCTGGTGTTCTGGCAGGGCTGGTGCTCAGTGTAACAGGAGGCGTGTTGCTCGCTGGTAGTTTGATCCAACTGGTGGCTGAGTTTCCTCAGAGTGGCGCAGCGGCATTAGCAGAACTTTATGTAGGTGACGCTGCAGCGCGGCAGAGTCCATTGCTTGTATTAAGTGCCATGCTTGAATCCAGTCTTTTTATTGCTGGCCTCACCCTTGGATTGGCGAGGGCACGAAGAAGCTTTAAAGCATCAGGCCACTGATTTAGCTACGCGGTACTTATCTCCGCGGTACTTAGCTCCGCGGTACTATGGACGCAGGTTTTGGCAGACTGAATTGATAGTCAGAGTTTTGGTACGAAAGCGCTATCGCTCTTAATGTGCCTTGCTGGTACAGTTTCTGCCAGGCTTTACTAAGTTCTTCCAGTTGTTGCTCTGACAAAGTACCTCTGTTAAAGCCAAAATACACCGGGCTTTGATACACCTCAAACAGAGGTTCTAAACCGACAGTGGACAAGTTAGCCTGCTTTTTCCAATAGTGATAAGCCACTATATCTTCCAGCACACCATGCACACGGCCATTCAGCAGCAGCGCCTGCTTATCTTCATTGCCACGAATAAAGACAAAACGAGTACGATTTTTTGCATCGTTTAAAATGCTGTCCAGCTCATCGCCATAATAAGCGCCATTGAGCAGGGCGATAATACCTGAGGTACCGCTGCGTTTGAGTTGGGTCAAGTTGGTTAAACCCGGGAAAGCCTCTGTTTTACCCACCAGATAAATAACTTCTTGCTGATGTGGGCCAATAAAAGCAAATTGTTTGCTACGCTCGGCGTTGTAACTTAAGTGGCTTAATACATCCAGCTCGCCCTGTTCGATCAGCTTTAACGACCTCAGCCAGGGGCTATGAATAAATTCCAGACTGCATCCCACTTCCTTTGCCAAGCGGGCCAGCAACTCCACATTTAGTCCACTCCAGCTTTTTTCCTGCTGAATAATGTAAGGAGCAAAGCTGGTTTCAATGCCCATACGTAAGGTGCAGCTTTCAGTGCGGAAGCTCAGCAGTAAACAGACGAAGGCGGCAAGAAAAAGCTTCATAAAGCCCTTAACAAGACAGCGAAGGAATAACTGAACTATATACGCAGCAACGAAAGCTTGCCTTTCGGCTCTAACATTTTTGCGAAAGACGGTTAGATTACTGCGATAAAACCGGGCCACAGAGCCAGACCAGGGTTGAGGCCAAATTCAGCAGACAGCGCCGAACTTTAGATGTTTCAAGATTAGAAAAACTATATAAATGAATCGGTTATATCCCATCACTATTTTCCTTCTGTAACCAACTTGTAAGCCAAATGTAGTTGGCCTGTCATTTAGAGCCATTACTTTAATCCGCTGTTCCCTTCACTCAGATGGATTTTAGTCATGATGTATTCCACGCAAAAACAATTTAAAAAGAAGATGTTAAGCTCATTAGTCTTGGCAAGTTTAGCCAGTGGCGCATTCACAGTTATGGCGGCAGAAGGCGATGAAGCCGCCATAGAGCGTATGACAGTGACCACGCAAAAGCGGGTGCAGTCGATTCAGGAAGTGCCTGTCACTGTAACGGCCTTTAGCGGTGAAATGCTGGAACACTTAGGTATTGCTGATCTGGACGTGTTGTCTGATATCACTCCGGGTTTAGTGATTCAGGAGCAAAGCCCAAACAACCCGGGTTTCGTCATTCGTGGCATTACCTCAGACAGCGGCTCAGCTCAGGCGTCCCCGCGGGTTTCTGTCTATTACAACGGCACAGATATTTCCCGCTCACGGGGTTCTTATTTCGAACTTTTTGATATTGAACGGGTTGAAGTAGTGAAGGGGCCACAAGCGACTTTATTTGGTACAGCAGCTTCTGTCGGTGCTTTAAGTGTCACCACCCGTAAACCTCAGGAAGAGTTTGAAGCCGGTGTGACTTTAGGAGCTGGTAATTTTTCAGCAAAAAATGTGAATGGTTTTATCACGGGTGGCGAGCAGAAAGTACAAGGCCGCTTAGCTTTTACTTATAAAGAGCGTGATGGTTATGTCGACAACATTGCGCAAAATCAGCCGGACTTGCATGGTATTGAGCGTACCGGCATTCGCCCATCGCTGCGTTTTACCCCAAATGAAGATTTAACTATCGATCTGGTCTACAACTTTGAGAAAAATAACGACACAGGCACAGCCTTTAAAAGCCGTCGTTTTGCGCCTACAGGTGGCGATACCAGCCCTTATAGCTTTGTCGAAGCCAGCGGCAGCCCTTTAGCCCAACAAGTATTTGGCAAGTCTGATCTGGGCGTTGAACGTACAGTGAAAGATTTAAACTTAACGGCCAACTGGGATTTAAGCGAGCACTGGCAGTTAACCAGCATCAGCGCCAAACGTAGTTTTGATTCACTGGAAGTGTTTGATGCAGACGGTACCCAGGCCTGGTTTTTAGAATTTGCCGAAGATGCGGTTGGCGATCAATTCAGTCAGGAACTACGACTGAACTACAGCGGCGACAAACTTAATAGCTTCTTTGGTGTCAGTTACTTTGACGAAGATGGCTCTCAGCTGGTGCCTTTTAGCACTGAAGAATCTATTTATCTGAACTGTGCCGGCGCTTTGGCCGCGTACAAGCAACCTTGTATTAACCCCAATGGCACAGTAAATATCCTGACGCCATTGCTCACTCAGGGCCAGATGCAGTTGTTGCCTTATCAGGGGAGCTACCAAAACTTTGGTGAAAACACTGCCTATTCGGTGTTTGCTGACTTTAGTTATGCAGTGACAGAACAGCTGGAGCTGACTGCAGGTTTACGATATGTCGATGAAGATAAAACCAGTGGTTACACCTCAAACTTTGCTAATTCGTTCCTGACAAAAGCACCGCTGCTGCCAGTAGTTTCAACCAATGGGCAAATTTTTAGCGCCGAAGGCAGCTTCGACGCCTGGTTACCACGTTTTAACGCGCTGTATCGCTTAAACGATCAACTGAATGTCTACGCTACTGTTTCAAAAGGCCGTCGTTCAGAAGTCATGGACGTGGCTTCTGTGAAAGGCGCGACAGGTGCAGTTCCACGGATCAAAGAAATTCCGGCCGAGTATATCTGGAACTACGAAGCAGGTATCAAAGGCAGCACTGCAAACAACGAGCTGCGTTATGCGGTATCGATGTTCTATCAGGATTATCAGAACTTCCAGGTCAGCCTGCGTGATGATGCGGGTAACACTTACACAGCCAACGCTGGTAACGCGAAAAATGTCGGTATAGAAACCGAGCTGAGCGTCACATTAACTGAGAACCTGGACTGGTTTGCCAACCTGGCCTGGATTGACGCCAAAATTGATGACGACAGCAGCAACGGTAACTTAGCTGGCAACAGATTCCGCCTGCAGCCCGAATACACTGCAGGCACTGGCCTGATGCATAGCTACGAACTGGGCGGCGAATACAAACTGAACAGCTCATTGGTGTATAGCTTCCGTAGCGATATTTTCTTTGAAGAAGCCAATGCGCCTGTTGCAGGTTTTGATATTGCTCAGGGCGCTGTGCAGCTCACCAGCTTGCGTGTTGGGCTCGAGAACACACAGCAAGACTGGGCTGTGACTTTGTATTCCAGCAACTTATTTGATAAAGAATATCTGGTGGATGCGGGCAATACAGGTGGTGCCTTTGGTTTCCCAAGCTTTATTCCAGGTGCGCCAGCATTTTTTGGAATTGAGTTCACCAAAAGCTTTATGTAACAGCTGTTAAAAACCAAAGCTGCGATAGGAGAGGGCCATACAATTCAGGCTTTCCCTGCCGCAGCTTTCATTATTTTCCATTCAGACTGTTGATCTGTTTTTTAGGAGCCTTTGATGCGCCTCTTTCCTATATCCTTTTTCACCTTAGCTTTATCCATCACAGGCGGCAGCTTGTTGCCTGGCCATGCCACTGCGAATACTGTTGCTACAACAGCCGCAGAGCAGCTGTATCAGCCACAACCTGCACAAATGCAACCGCAACTGGCTACAACAGGAAAACAGCAAGTAGGTGTGACTAGTTTAGGTATCATCAACCCAGCGCAATTTGAATCGCCACCAATAAACTAGACACTTCCCAGCCGTTCTTGGTAACGGTTTTCATACTCTACCGGTGACAGCAGATTATTGGAACCATGTTTCCGTTTACTGTTGTAAAACATTTCAATGTAATCAAACACATCACTTCTGGCCTCATCACGCGTCGTGTAGACTTTCCGCTTGATCCGCTCTCGCTTTAACAACTGGAAGAAGCTTTCTGCCACTGCATTGTCATGACAGTTTCCGCGTCTGCTCATGCTGCCTTGTAAGCCATGAGTTTTCAGGAATGCCTGCCAGTCATGGCTGGTGTATTGGCTCCCTTGGTCGGAGTGAACCATCACCTGTTTTTTAGGCTGACGTCGCCACACGGCCATCAGCAATGCGTTCAGCACAATATCTTTGCTGATTTGGGAATGCATCGACCAGCCAACAACCTTGCGCGAGAACAAATCCACAACCACAGCCAAATACAGCCACCCCTCATGCGTGCGGATGTACGTGATATCAGTTACCCATACCTCGTCAGGCACTAACGGATTAAACTGCCGCTGCAAGCGGTTCGGCGTAATGATATGGCTGTCCCCCTTACGTGATCTGGGTTTGCGATATCCAACCTGTGCTTTAAGCCCTTCGGATTGCATCAACCGGTATACCCGGTTAATGCCGCAAGACTCGCCGAAATCACGTAAATCAGAATGAATTTTACGGTAGCCATACACACAACCAGACTCCAGCCAAAACTGTTTTATTAATCCTGTCAGCCGCCGGTTTGCTTTATCGCGTTTCGACAGCGATGCCTTACTCCACGCATAGTATCCACTGGGATGCACATCCAACATGTTACAAAGCCAGCGCACCGGCCAGCTGTCGCAGTGTTCTTTAATGAAGGCGTATCTTAGTCGGACAGCTTTGCGAAGTACGCCGCGGCTTTTTTTAGAATGTCGCGCTCTTCGGTGGCTCGCTTCAGCTCTTTTTGCAGTCGCTTAATCTCGGCCTGAGCGTCAGCCAAATCATTATGCTGTTGTTTGTCAGGACCGTACTTTTTAATCCAGGCGTACAGGCTGTGCGTGGTGATATCGAGCCGTTTGGCAACATCCGCAACTGAATGGCCGCGATCAACGACCTGCTTAACTGCTTCGATTCTGAATTCTTCGGGGTAACGTTTACTGCTCATAGGCACCTCTCTTTGAGTTAGTTTATCTAACTGAAAGGTGTCTAGGAAATTAGTGGCGATTCAATTAAACCTGTTGACCCAACAAAAACAAGACCGTGAAATGCTGCTGGAACTCTGGTATCCGGCAGAAAAAACTCTGCCAACTGGTGCTTTAGCGCAGCAAGCCACTTATGACAATGTGACCAAAAGCCATCAGCCTTTCAGTATTCAGGCCAATGCACTGCGTGATGCCAAAGCCAAAACTGATCAGAAATACCCGCTGGTGGTGCTGTCTCATGGTTATGTGGGTTACCGAACTCTGATGTTTTATCTGGCTGAACATTTAGCCTCGCATGGTTATGTGGTGGCCGCTATTGATCACCCGCAATCGACCAATGCTGAAGTGGATGCCGTCAAGGCACCTTATGCTGGTTTTCCAGCTACTTTGTACCATCGCTCTCGTGATCAGCAGTTTGTATTGTCTTACTTTCGCGAGCATCCAAAGGCATTAGAAGGTGTGATCAATACTAATGCAGCCGCTGTGATTGGTTATTCAATGGGCGGTTATGGCGCTATCAATACAGTAGGGGGCTGCTTTAACTTTACCGAGCAAAGTGTGCAAGCCTTTACCGGCAGTAAAGAACAGGCAACTAACGCTGCATTAAAGCAATTGCTAAATAGTTGTGCCGGTGGGCAATACCCGAAAACTCCGGATAAGTTAAAAGTAGACCCAGCCTGGAAAGCTGCTATTGCCATAGCGCCCTGGGGAGGTCAGCATAAGTTGTTTTCAGCCGACTCGCTGGCAGCTATCAAAGTGCCTATGCTGTACTTGGCTGGTGATCAGGATGATGTGTCAGGTTATGAAGGTATACAGTGGCTGTATAATCAAACTGGCCGCGAAGGCCGCAACAGCAAATATATGCTGACTTATCACAATGCCCGTCACAATATTGCCCCTCATCCTGCTCCAGCTATAGCACGGCAAAACAAACTGGACTTTGCTCATTACCACGACGCCAGCTGGTCGGCGCAAAGCATCAACGACATCAATAAACATTTTGCGTTGGCGATGCTGGACTGCCATGTTAAAGCCATCAGCAAACAATGTGAGTACTTGAAATTAGCACCAACTCCTGCCGATGCCGCAGCGAAAGCGACAGAAAACAGCAGTGGTTGGTTAGGTTTTCCTGCGCGTTATGACACAGGCTTGTCCTGGCAGTATCAATTGCAAAAGTAGCTTGCACTCATCGTAAAGCGGCAGTGCAACAGGACGCTCAAATCTGTCGGGGCACAGGGCAGTGCTGCTGTGCCTCGACAGATTAATGCTGAGCTTTGTTATGCTTTTGAAGTTAAATAGCTTTCAAAAACAATGAAATACCTTTACCTTTTATTCAGAGCTCGTTGAAAGAAATAAACGGTAAAAGGAATTGAATATGTTAGCTAAAGTATTAGGTGTGACTGTGTTTCTGCTGCTCAGTCAAAGCAGTTTTGCCTCCACCGCTGATGTAAGTATTAGTATCACTAAGGCTTTGCAACATGAAGCCCGCACTGCTGAAAATAAAAAACGTGACGCTGCAAGAAAACCCGAACAAACACTGGCATTTTTTGAAGTAACACCACAAAGCACTGTAGTCGAAGTCTGGCCTGGCTCTGGTTGGTATACCGAAATTTTAGCGCCGTTACTGGCTGAAAAAGGCAAACTCTACGCCGCCCATTATTCCGATAAGTTCACCTTTCTAAGCGCTGCCTATATGGAAAAAGGCCGCTCAGAATACAAAGCGAAACTTGCATCGCACCCCATCTATAAAAATGTCACAGTGACAGACTTTGCGCCTCTGGCGGATGTCGCCATAGCGCCAGCAGGTAGCGTCGATGCAGTGCTGTCTATCCGCAATCAGCTCTATCTGTTTGACGGTGAAACCTCGTTAAAACATGCCTTGGATAACTTTTATAAAGCGCTAAAACCAGGTGGCGTATTAGGGGTAGTAGCACCGCGCTTGCCAGACAATATGCTCAATACAGACTGGAAGAAAACTGGTTATGTGCCAGAGCAGTTATGGTTAACACTGGCCAAAGAAGCCGGATTTAGTTTTGAAGCGAGCAACGATATGCTGCTGAACCCAAAAGACACTGCTGATCACCCATCAGGTATTTGGTCTTTACCACCCACTATGGCTGGCACTGAAGAAGAAAAAGCCAGGCATCTCGCCATTGGCGAAGTAAACCAGATGGTGCTGAAGTTTAGAAAGCCGCGGGAGTAGGGCTGTTGTTATTGCTTATGTGACTTGGGGTCGATGATGTGTAGGTTGCACTCGCCGCAAAGCGGCAGTGCAACATGGTGTTGGCAATTTAACGAGCTGGCGAAAGTGGTCTTTAGCAAGTAAGGCTGCAGCGGAAAATGCATAGTCCACGCAGACACGCCGTAAATACGTCCATGTAGGCTCGCGTTTCGCTATCCCTGCGAAACATGGTCTGCTTTGAACTATACCTTTCCTCGCTTTTGCAGATTTCGTTTTTGTTCCATTTGCCGACGAAGCTCATGTTCCGTGACGGACATTAATTAAGGGCCAAATGGCCTATTCATTGTGGTTCATATGAGCTGTTATTGCAACTTCAGCACAGTCGTTGTGAAGTTACATCATTCTGAATTTGCATAAATCGAACGATTCGACTATTTTGAGCGATAACTTGTCCATTTTTGGAGCCTGCCGTGATTTCATTAACTGCAAATGAAGCGAAAACTAAGTTTGGCACTATGTTGCTTACTGCCCAATCCGAGCCCGTAGAGATAGTGAAAAATGGTACTTCTGTTGCATTTGTAATTTCAGCTAAAGAATATAAAAGGCTGGAAGATATGAAAATGGAGCTGGTAAAAGCTCGTTTTCAGAATATCAGTGAAGAAGATCTGCAGGACGGTCAAAGCTTTTTTGATGAATTGGATTCCGGAAAATATGACTGATGGCAAAAACTCCATTTTTACTTCGTGGCCATGCCAGAGCTGATTTGGTGGCTATACGTAAATACACAGTCGAAACCTGGGGTAATGATCAGTGGTTGAGCTACAAAAAGATTCTGCTGCAAAAGCTGCAAAGCCTTGCTGATCATCCGGAAATGGGAATTCAATTAAAAGACGTTGCTGACAATGCCTATAGGTTTCCGCTAAAAGATCAGGTCGTGTATTACCTGAAGCGAAAATCAGATGTGGTTATTGTCGGTATATTGTCCAATAGCATGGCCCCTGAGCAGCATTTATTGCGCCAGCAGGATTTAACTCAGGATTAAGTTCTATTTTCTTAAAATTTTACCTCTTGGTGTATTCTCCCTAAATTCACGAAAAACCCAATAGGCGTATGCAACTCACTGTGGCAAAATCAGTTTTATACCCGTCGTCTTTGAAGCTGCAGCTTTGTTGACTGCGCCATTTCGCCCAGTCACATAGCTTGACTATGCTCCTGGGGTCTCACTGGCTTGTAGCTTCTTTGCATCTTCAAGTCACTAAGGTATATAGCTTAAACAGCAAACGAATAAAGACTAACGGAGTACTGTCGCATTGGCACTTGAGCCTGGTTTTTTAGTGATCAATTCCAATCAGCTGGAGCAGCTGCGCTCGCTTTTAGTGCAGTTTTGTCAGCGTTATCCGCTTTCGCCCTTAGAGCTGGAGCAGGTGCTGGTGCAAAGTAACGGTATAGCGCAGTGGCTGAAACTGGCCTTTGCTGCTTCACCAGATGAAGCCGATCCCTATGAGCGTGGTTTGGGGATAGCTGCTGCTATGCAGGTGCAGTTGCCGGGTCGTTTTATCTGGAGTATGTATCAGTTGGCGCTGCCAGAGCAGCAACTACCTGATTTATCGGTGTTTAGCAAAGACAGTTTACGCTGGCGTATTTTCCGTTTGCTGCCTGAGTTAGTTAGTCAAGATGAATTTGAGCTGCTGCGCCGTTTTATCAGTGAGGATAAAGACCAGCAAAAACGCTCGCAGCTGGCATTGAAATTGGCGGATTTATTTGACCAGTATCAGGTGTACCGTGCCGATTGGCTGGCCGATTGGGCCAAAGGCTTGTATCGCTTAGCGCAAATGGATGGTGAGGCCAAAGCTCTGCCGGACGATCAGCTGTGGCAGGCTAAACTCTGGCAAGCGATTTTAGCGGAGCTGCCCGCAGAGCAGCAGCAACAAAGCCGGTTTTCTTTGCATCAGGCTTTTTTACAGCAGGTAAAACGCTGGAAACAAGCGCCAAAAAATTTACCACGCCGTGTCATTATTTTTGGTATTTCGTCTTTGCCGCAGCAAATGCTGGAAGTGCTGTCAGCTCTCGCGCCTTATTGTCAGATTCTATTGGCGGTGCTGAACCCTTGTCAGTTGTATTGGGCCGATATTATTGCCGAAAAAGACAAAGTCAAAGCAGCGCAAAGACGCCAGCCGGAAAAGGCCGGTTTTTTAGCTTTTGCCAGTGCCGAGCAGTTAGCAGGTCAGGCTCAGCCTTTGCTGGCAGCCTGGGGTAAGCAGGGGCGGGATTATATTCGCTTGCTGGATCAGTTTGATGAAACTGCCGCTCATAAAGAGCTGTTTGCCCATCAGAAAGTCGATTTATTTGAAAGCCCCGACACCAGCCATTTATTAGGCCAGTTGCAGGACGATATTTTGCAGCTGCGCTCCGTCACAGAAAGCCAAAGCCAGTGGCCAGCGTTAACAGCTGAAGCGGCGCGCAGTATTAGTTTTCAAAAAGCCCATAGCCCACTACGCGAAGTGGAAATTTTGCATGATCATCTGCTGAAGCTCTTTGCCGATCACCCAGAGCTGGGTGCGAAAGATGTGATGGTGATGGTGCCGGACATCAATAGCTACGCGCCATTAATTGAGGCTGTTTTTGGCAAAGTGCCAATGGGCGATTTGCGTTATATCCCTTACAGTATTTCCGATCAACAAAGCAAAAAGCAGCAGCCGTTATTGCAGGCGTTAGAGGTGTTGTTAAGCCCGGAGCAGCAACGTTTAAATGCCAGTACAGTATTCGATATGCTGGATATCAGCGCCTTGCAGCAAAGGTTTGGCTTAAAAGCTGCCGCTTTACCCAAGATAAAACAGTGGATAGAAGGGGCTGGCATTCGCTGGGGGCTGGACCAGCAGCATCGTCAGCAACTGGGTTTGCAGCATGGTTTTGAACAAAACAGCTGGCTTTTTGGCATTCGCCGTATGCTGCTTGGCTATGTGGCAGGCAATACAGCGCCCTGGCAAGGCATAGCGCCTTATGCTGACGTCGCAGGTTTAGAAGCGGCCGAACTTGGCCCTGTGCTGGTGCTGCTGCAAAAAATTAACGAGTTATGGCAACAACTGAGTGTAAAACGCAGCCCGGCTGGTTGGCATTTGGTCTTTACTCAGCTGCTGCAGGACTTCTTTGCCCCAGACGAGCTGGAAAGCCAGCAACTGCTGCAGCAATTACAACAGCAACTGCAAACTTGGCTCGACAACACCACTGGGGCCGAACTTGAAGAAGACATAAGTTTGCAAATTGCCCGTCAGGCATTGCTCGAACCTGTGCAGGCCGGTGGATTGCAGCAGAAATTTTTCAGTGGTCGAGTCAATTTCGCTACTTTGCTGCCAATGCGTTCCATTCCTTTTGCGGTGATTTGTTTGCTTGGCATGAACGATGGCGCTTATCCACGAGCGCAGCAGCGGCAGGATTTTGATTTGATGGCGACGGATTATCGTAGTGGCGACCGTTCACGCCGCGACGATGACCGGTATTTATTACTCGAAGCTTTATTGTCGGCCCGTCAGCAGTTTTATATCAGCTGGGTAGGTTTTAGCGTGTTTGATAACAGCGCCCGCGCGCCGTCGGTGCTGGTGAGTCAGCTGCGTGATCATCTGTCTGCAGGCTGGACTATGGCCGACGGTTCTGATGTTTTAGATCAAATCACGGTCGAACATCCGTTGCAGCCTTTTAGCCGCCGTTACCGTGAAGCGGGCTCGAAGCTGGTCAGCTATCAGCAGGAATGGGCCAGCTTGCATCAAAAGGCCATGGCAACAGCGCAGGGCGAAACACTTGCAGTGCCTGAAGAGTTGCACTGGACCTTAAAACAAGCCGCCGATTTTATGCGTGAGCCGGTGCGGTTCTTTTTTAATGAACGCTTAAAAGTACGGTTGGAACTGCCGGAACTGGCCAGTATTAACGATGAAGTTTTTGCTTTAGAGCCATTGGAACGTTGGCAAATGCAACAGCAACTGGTGGCAGAGTTAAAACGTAGTGTTGAACAACAGGGCCAGTGGCAACTACAGACAGAGCAACAACTGGAGTTATTCCGCCAGCAAGGCCGCTTGGCGGTGGGCTCTGGTGCTGCCTTAATGCAGCAGGATTTAGTCGCAGGGCTGGACGAGTTGGCCGCGGGCTATCAGCAGTTTTTGTCTGCTTTTCCTGTGGCAGATGCTGGTTTTTATCCGCTGCGTTTTGTTGGTCAGCACGGCGAACTGGCTGAACATTTAACAGGGTTCAGGCGCAGCGCCGACCACTCTGCTTTGGCTTATGCCGAGCTATTGCCTGTGGCTTTAATCAAGGATCGCAGTATCAACTGGCGGCATCTTATTGCGCCTTATCTAAAACTGCTTTTATGTTGTGCCAGTGGTGTGCCATTAAGCTTTTATCTGCTGTCCAGAGTAGGGCAGTTGGTACTGCAACCCATTGATAAACAACAAGCTGAGCAGCAACTGGCACAGATTTTACAGCGGATGCAACAAGGGCTATCAGCACCGCTGGCGCTGGAATTTAATGTTGGGGTCGAACTGGTCAAACAGTTGGAAAAAGGTGCGGCTTTAGACGACAAACTGCTGTCGAAGCTGGAACGTGTGTATATGGGCGATGATTTTAACGCTGGCTCAGTGCAGCGTAGTCCTTATTTACAGCGCGCTTTTGCTCACTTTGAAGCACTTTGGCAAAACGGCCAGTTAGAAAAAAATGCCACGGCTTTATACGGGCCATTATTGGCCATCAACTATAGCGAGGTATCGGCATGAATACCGCTATCACACCAGCTATAGCCAATCTGGATTTATTGTCCTTTCCGTTAGCCGGCAGTCAGCTGATTGAAGCCAGCGCCGGTACAGGCAAAACCTTTACCATAGCGGCATTGTATTTACGTTTGGTGTTGGGCCATGGCTGCAGCAAAGCTTTATTACCGCCCGATATTCTGGTGGTGACTTTTACCGAAGCGGCAACCCAAGAGCTGACTGAACGTATAGGTCAACGTCTGGCTGATGCTGCACGTTATTTCCGTGAACAAACCGATGCTTTAAATAAAGAGCAGGCCGACCCTTTTTTACAAAGCCTGCGCAGCGAATTTACCCCGGAGCAGTGGCCGCATTGTGCTTATCAGTTAGAACTGGCGGTGCAGTATCTGGATGAAGCCGCCATTTCGACCATTCACGGCTGGTGTAACAAAGTGCTGGCCGAATTTGCGCTCTCCAGCGGCTATTTGTTTGAACAAAACCTGGTGACAGACGTCGAGCAGTTGCAGCTGGATGTGATGCGCGATTACTGGCGTAATTTTTATTACCCTTTGCCGCAAGAACATATAGCCACCGTCTGGCAACTGCTGCAAAACCCTGAGACGTTACGCAAAAAAATTCTGCCGCTTATCAGCCATCTGTCGTTATTTAGCGAACCTGCCAGACCTGCAGTGGTATTGCCTGAAGTCAAAGCAGAGCGTAAGCAAAAACTGGCAGAACTCAAAGCCCCCTGGAATAACTGGGTCAGCGAAATCCGGATTTTGCTGCATGGCGCTATAGAGCGAAAAGAGGTGGATGGCCGCAAATTGCAGGCGCGGTATCTCGATAGCTGGTTGGCCAAACTAGTGGTCTGGATAAGTGATGCCGAGATGGTCGACCCGGATTTACAAACAGGCCAAAGCCGCTTAACTCCTGAAGGTTTGGCTGAAGCCTTTAAAGGCCCTGTGCCAGCTCATCCGGCATTTGAGGCTATGGCAAAACTGGGCGACGCACTGGCGGCTTTGCCGGACCCGGAGCAGGATTTAGTGCTGCATGCTGCTTTTTGGTTTGCACGGCGTTTCCATCAGTTGCAGTTAGAGCGCTCTGAACTGGGTTTTGATGAGCTATTAAGCCGCTTGCAACAAGCGCTGCAAAAAGATGAAGGCGGCTTATTGGCAGAGCGGCTGAGACGCAAATTCCCGCTGGCATTAATAGATGAATTTCAGGACACCGATCCTGTGCAGTATCAGTTGTTTGATGCTGTGTATCAGCTGAGTGAAAACAGAAACGACTGCGGTATTTTGCTGATAGGCGACCCGAAACAGGCCATTTATGCCTTCCGTGGCGCTGATATTTATAGTTATTTAGCCGCCAAACAAGCCACAGCTGGCCGGCACTTTCAACTGCCGAAAAACTTCCGTTCTACCCATGCTATGGTCAGTGCGGTCAACCACTTATTTAGTTATGCCGAACAGCGTGCTTTAGGCGCTTTTGTGCTGGGGCGGCCGGACTTATTAAGTTTTTACCCGGTCGAAGCGCAGGGGCGTAAAGAAACTTTTGTCGCAGAGCAACAGACTGTTACAGCGCTGCAGTTTTGTATTAAAGCCTCCTCTGATGGCAAAGTCTTTAGCAAAGCGGCGTGCCTGGCGGAAATGGCACAGGCCTGCGCTGAGCAAATAGCCGTATTTTTAACTGGCAGTGCGGCAGGCTATACAGGTTTTGTGAAAGAAGATCAGTTCATTGCGCTTAAAACCAGCGATATAGCTGTGTTGGTGAATAACCAGCAGGAAGCCAATGCCATCAAAAAAGCCCTGGCCGAGCGCAATTTGGCTGCAGTGTATTTATCTGACAAAGGTGCTGTGTTTGAAAGCCCGGTGGCTTTAGATTTATTGCTCTGGTTGCGCGCCTGCGCTGAACCACAACGTGAAAGTCTGGTGCGCTCAGCGCTCTCGAGCTGGAGCTTGTCGTTAAGTTATACCGAACTTGAACAGTTGCTGCAGGACGAGCTGCTGTGGGAACAGCAGTTGGCGCGGTTTGCTACCTATCAGCAACTCTGGCAACAGCAAGGTGTGCTGGTGATGTTATGGCAACTGATGCGCGATTTTGCTGTGGCAGAGTTTTTACAGCAACAACCAGCAGGCGAGCGGTTATTAACCGATATTCTGCATTTGGCTGAATTGTTGCAGCAACGTTCCATGGAATTAGAAGGCCCGGCTGCGCTTATTCGTTATCTGGCTGAACATTTAGCTGGTCAAGGCGATTTAGCAGCTGAGCAGCAAAAACTGCGCTTAGAAAGCGACGAAGCCCTGATTAAAATTGTCACTATTCACAAGTCCAAAGGGTTGGAATACCCACTGGTATTTTTGCCTTTTATCGCTTTAGCCCGTGCTGTCGATGCCGGCAAAGGCCCTGTCAGTTACCACCAGGATGGTGAACTCAGAGTGGTACTGCAAGCCACTGAGCAGCAAACTCAGCAGGCTGAGCGCGAACGTTTGGCTGAAGATATGCGTAAGCTCTATGTGGCCTTAACCAGGGCGCGGCATTATTGCTGGGTGGGGCTGATGCCAGTCAAAGAGCAAAGCGCCATAGGTTATTTGTTATCTGATGATGCGCTGCTCTCTCCAGTAGCTTTGTCAGAGCAGTTATCACCTTTGCTTGCACAGCCTGATATTCGCTTAGCCGACAACTTAGCACAGCAGCGCACGCAAGTGCTGTTGCAGGACCAAAACGCTGAGTTATTGCCTTATGCCCAGATGACCCGTTCGGTCAAAGAGCTGTGGTGGATCGCCAGTTACAGTGCTTTGCTGGAGCAACATCAGCAGGATAGTAAAGCGGCAGAGCTGTTTCAGGAATTACAGCAGGAGCTGGCAGCAGAGCAAGTGCAGGAGCTAATAGAGCCAACAGCAGCCAAAACTGTGACTTTGGCGCAGGGATTTGTCCGTGGCAGTCAGGCTGGTACTTTTTTACATGACGCCCTGGAGTGGGGCGCAGTTCAGGGTTTTGAGCTGTTAGCGCAGCAGCCGGAGTTATGGCAACAGGGCTTAGGCCCATTAATGCAGAAATATGGCCTGGTGCAGCAATTGTCAGAGCACAGCTGGCAAATCCGTTATTGGGCTGAGCAACAAGCACCTTATCCTGAAATTGACGATTTAGCCGCCGCTATAACGCCATTACAGCAGTGGCTGAATGAGCTTATTCACACACCGCTGTGGCCGGATCAACAAACCAGCTTAAGTACACTTAAGGACGGCAGTTACCGCGCAGAACTGGAGTTTTGGTTGTCGGTCGAGCAGTGCAGCAGCGCGCAGCTGGACGCTTTAGTGCAGCAGTACCTGTGGCCGGAATGGCCGAGGCCAGCACTTCGCACCACTCAGCTACAAGGCATGTTAAAAGGTTTTATCGACTTAACTTTGGAGCAGGATGGCCGCTACTGGGTGCTGGACTATAAATCGAACTACATAGCGGATGGTCAGTACGACAGCCCTGCCTTGGTCCAACAAATGCTGGCGCATCGCTACGATGTGCAGGCAGCGTTGTATGCTGTGGCTATTCATCGTTTATTAAAAAGCCGCCTGCCAGGCTACCAGCCAGAGCAGCAGTTAGGCGGCGCTTTGTATTGGTTCTTGCGTGGTGGTGAGGCGGCAAGCAAAGGTGTGCTTGCTGTGGATATTCCGCTGGAGCTGGTGAACAAGCTGGACTCTCTGCTGCAAGGGCAATGGGTTGCGAAGGAGCTGGCGCATGTCTGATTCAGAATTATTGGAACTGCAGATGCAGGGCAAAGACTGGCGCGCTTTGGATAAAGCTCTGGTGACTTTTTTCCGTGAGCAGCAACAATTGCCAGCGGCGCTTGCGCTGTTGATTGGTCAGTGCAGCTTTGCGCTGTCGCAGGGCCATTTGTGTTTACCATTACAACGACTGCCGCAGCAGTCGGAACAAGACTGGCTGGCGCTGATGGCGCTTTATCCGGATTTGTTTCAGTTAGAGCAGGATAACAATCAGCCTTTTGTGTATGCCAACAACGCCTTGTATATGCGGCGTTATTTTAGCTATCAGCAGCAGATCGCATTGTATTTGCAGCAAAGCAGTGAGCGCAGTCAGCAGCTGCGCCAGACTATCAACCCATCTGTACTGAACCAGTTGTTGGATCCGTTGTTTCCGGCCACTGCAGCTAATGCAGTGGACTGGCAACGTTTATCCTGTGCTATAGCGGCCAGCAGCAGTTTTAGCGTTATTACCGGCGGCCCCGGCACAGGCAAAACCACTACTGTGGTGAAATTACTGCTGGTGCTGCAGCAATTACAGCAACAGCAAGGCGCTGCACCTTTGACTATTCAACTGGCGGCTCCTACAGGTAAAGCAGCAGTGCGGCTGCGCAGTTCCATCCGCAGTACGCTGGATAAACAGCCCGCATCGGCTGAGATCAAAAGCCAGGTGCCGACTGATGTATCCACTTTGCATAAATTATTGGGCGCACGAGCGCAAAGCCGGCAGTTTAAGCAAAATGAATTTGAGCCTTTAGCGCTGGATCTGCTGGTGGTTGATGAGGCCTCAATGCTGGATGTGGAGCTGATGGCAGCGTTATTGTCGGCCTTGCCAGCTCATGCCAGGTTGATTTTATTAGGCGATAAAGACCAGCTGGCTTCAGTGGAAGCCGGAGCTTTAATGGCACAACTGTGCCAATGGGCAGAGCAGGGCCATTATTGGCCGGATACTGCAGCCTGGTTAAACCAACTCTCTACTGTAGAACTGCCACCGCAATTAATCAGCCCGCAAGGCAAAGCGCTGGAACAGCAAATAGGTATGCTCAGAGTCAGCCACAGATTTGACCCCCACAGTGGGATCGCCAAATTAGCCAATGCGGTGAATGGCGGCCAAACTGCGGAAGTCGCTGCTATTTGCCAGTCTGTTTATGCCGATCTGCAGTATCTGGAAGCGACGGATTTCAGGCAGCTCAAATCCTTTGTACTGACAGGACAAGGCAAATCTGTGCTCAAGGATGCAGCGGGATTCGGGTTTTATTTAACTGGCATGGCGCAAGGTCCGGCCTTGGACGCCTCCGAGCAGCAGGTCGATCAGTGGGCGCAGCAGGTGCTGACTGACTTTTCGGCTTTCCAGTTGCTGTGTGCAGTGCGGCAGGGCCCCTTTGGTGTGGAGCAGGTGAATCTGGCGGTGGAAAAAATGTTGCTGCAGGCCGGGTTTATTCAGCACAGTACTCAGCAAAGCAGTCAGTGGTATGCGGGCCGGCCTGTGATGGTGACACAAAACGATTATGCACTTGGCCTGATGAATGGTGATGTAGGGCTTTGTTTATCCAGACCTTATCAGGGCAAATGGATCCTGGCTGTGGCTTTTGCATCAGAGGACAACAGTAAAGCTGTGCGTTGGGTCTTGCCCAGTCGTTTGCAGCAAGTTGAAACCGCTTTTGCCATTACTGTGCATAAATCGCAGGGCTCGGAGTTCCGCCATGCGGTGCTGGTATTACCGGACCAGTTCAGCCCAGTGCTGACGCGCGAACTGATTTACACCGGTATTACCAGAGCAGCTAAGTTGTTTAGCCTGGTCTGTGCCAAACCGGACTTGTTAAGTCTGGCCATAGAGCAAAAGGTGCAACGCCACGGCGCGGTCCGGCTTTAAGGCTGTTCTTGCCGGATTTGCTGCAGTAGTTGGTGCAGTTGCTCTGCAGGCCAATGGTCTTCTTTTAAAGCCTGCTCAGTTGTTGCTGCCAGTGCACTGATGCGGGTAAAACCAAAACAGGCGGATGTACCTTTAATTCGGTGTAACAGTGCTGCAGTTGCCTCAGGTTGCTGTAATTGCATCAGTTGTTCCAGTTCTTGTGCAATACTGGGTAAAGTATCGCGGAACATGCTGGTCAGCTCTTCGAGCTGTTGCTGAACCTCGGTCTGGATGGAAGAGGCGTTATTAGCAGGCAAAAATTCAGCAATAGTGCTGTAGAGCAATTCAACCTGTACAGGTTTAGTCAGCACTGCGTGACAGCCTGCTGCAAGGCAGAGTTGGCGTTGTTCTATCTGCACGTCTGCAGTCAATGCTATTACAGGCATCTGATAGCCTTGACGCCTGAGTTCACGAGACGCCGTCAGGCCATCCATCACCGGCATATGCATGTCCATTAGCAGTATATCAAAGGATTGCTGCGCGACTTTTTGCAAAGCATCAAGACCATTGACTGCGGTTTGGATCTCAAGCCCTGTTGCACTGAGTAAAGTACTGAACAATAAACGCAAGTCAGGGACATCGTCGACGATAAGCACTGAGCCAGTCCACTGTGGGATTTGCTGCTTGATCTGCAGTTGGGTGTTGGATTGAGGTTTGGGTGCTTTTAGCAAGAGCTCAGCGTGGATAGGTAAAGGAATAAGCAAAGAAAACTGACTGCCTTGCTGCGGCACGCTGTGCAAAACAAGTTGGCACCCCATTAAATCTGCCAGTTGTTTACAGATATATAAACCCAGCCCAGTGCCACCGAACTGCCTGCTGATACCGGGGTCGCCTTGCTCAAAAGCTGTGAACAGCTTTTGTTGCATCTGTTCGCTGATGCCGGGGCCTGTATCGGAAATTGTCAATTGTAACTGACCTTGCTTTATCGCTGCAGATAATCGCACTTCGCCTTGCTGAGTAAATTTAAGTGCATTGCCAACCAGATTCATCAGAATTTGTTTCAGCCGCAATGGGTCTGTATGCAAAGTGCGTGGCAGTGGGTAGCGGCAGTCCAGGCTGAAAGACAGTGATTTCGCCGTTGCGGCTGGCAGCATGCTTTGATGCAGCTCACAGAGCAATGGTTGCAACTCAAAGTGTTGTAATTCCAGTGGAAGTTTACCTTCCTCCATTTTCGCAGCGTCCAGAATATCGTTGACGATCTGCAGTAAAAACTTGCCCTGACTATCTATGGTTTGCAGCTGGCTTTGCAGTTGCGGGGCATGAGGTTGTATCAAAATTTGTTGAATGAAGCCAAGAATAACAGTCAGAGGTGTACGTAGCTCATGGCTCATATTGGCGAGAAAGCGGGTTTTAGCCAAAGCCAATTGTTGCGCTTTATCCCGCTCTATAGACAGTTCCGCAGTCCTTTCCTGCACCCTTTGCTCCAATTGCAGACTAAGAGTGGTTTTATCCGCCAGAGCAGACTGCAATGCCTGATGACCCGCATGCAAGCGTTGCTGCAACGAGGTAAAGCTGGTCAATAATTGCTCAAACTCCAGCGCGGAATTATCCAGCTGCTGCCTGGGGGTTTGAGAAGAGCCGAGCTTCATGCTTTCAATACAGCTGATCAGTTGTTGTAAAGCCAGGGTATAACCCGAAGCAAAACGCTGACTGCTGCGTGATAACAACTCAATACCAGCCAGAACGGCGAACAAGGCGATAAAGGTCAGAAGTTGGTAATACAGTGCTAAATGACTGTGATCCCAAAACAGCAGTAATTGCCAATTAGTACCCTCAACCGCGCTGCTTATTCGGATTTTATCGCCTGTTTGATTAAAATGCAGATGACTCTGACGATGAAAAGGAGAGTGGGTTAAATAGGGCTTAGACTCGGCCAGTGCAGCTGTCGCCAGATCAACCTGCAAGCCGGTTTCGTTTGGGTCCGCAAGGCCCCAGATTTTTATCTCTGCGCCGTCTGTCAACAATAACTGCAGACCTGGATCAGGCTGCGGCACCTTTAAGGCCGTTGTCAGCCTCTGCAGCGCTACGGACAGTTCCAATACTCCAGCGAACTCCTGCTGCCGATATAGCGGCATACTCAGGGCAAATAACAGATCCCGTCCAAGCTTCTGGCCCTGAAATACGTCGCTAATATAAGGCAAGCCCGTTTGCTGCGGTTTGCTGAAATAATCGCGGTGAGCAACTGAATGGCCTTGAATATCCTGTGCTATCTGTTCTTTGAAAAAAGCCGTTACTTTACCTACAGGATCTGTTCGCAACGCAGAAATAAATTCAGGCTGGCTTCGGACCAATTGCTGCAAACTTTGTTCATCACCTACCAGGAGCGCATAACCTGAGGCCAGTTTTAATTCCGCCTGATAAGACGACAGTCGTTGTTTGAGTTGATTGACTATCAGTTGTTGTTGGCTGGCGAGCTCCGAGACATGAGTGGATAAATTCAGTACGACTGTGCCATGCAGCAATACACTAATCATCAGTGCCCAGGGAATAGCAGCGAGTAAAGCAATGCGGCTGGCTAGCTGTGACTTTAATGGCTGACGACGTTTTTCGTCAGGGCCTGCAGCCTGAACTTTAAAAAGCCGGGCGCAACGTTTAAGGATGAGCAGAGTGACAGTCAATATCAATGCGCTTATCAGCACCCAATTGAACCTTTGTGTATCCTCTGATAGGTAAAGTAATAAAAATACGCAGGCAAAAAAGTAAAGCACGACGGCCGTCCGACGTTTTCTGCTGTTATTTACGGCTGGTAGAAACACCATTAACTGCAATAAAGAACAGGCCCAATAGACGGGTGAACTCAAAGGCATTAGGACGACAAGGGCGCAAGCAAGAGCGTACAGTATTCCAAGCCGTTGCATGACGACAATAAAAGCAAGATTTCCCAATAGTAAAGGGGTGCCCAGCGGAAACTCCAGAGCAAGAAAGTTTGCCAGGCAGCCGAAAAAGCTTAAACCACAAAAATAAAGCAAACTGCTAGCTCTGCCGTTATCGGTTGCCTTGTAGTGTCGCGAGAGGAGCAAGGAATAATCCCATTTGAAAAAAATGATAACTTGATAGTAGAAGATTTGACGCCGCAATACACTGCATAAGCGCAAATATTTTCTCTGCCTGACCAGCGAATTCATGATTAAGGGTGACAAGCAGGACAGAGATGCAGATAATAGGCACCTCATTGATATTGCAAGGCTACCCGCCTGATTTATGGTGTTCTCATGGATTTTTTAATTTTACTCAAGGCCTTAATACTGGGGATAGTCGAAGGTTTGACCGAGTTCCTGCCGGTTTCAAGCACAGGACATTTGATTGTTGTGGGAGATTTAATTAACTTTTACAACGAAGGCAAAGTTTTTGAAGTCGCGATCCAACTTGGTGCTATTCTGGCCGTCGTTTTTGAATACCGGAAGCGGTTTATCAGCGTAGCGACCGGCATTACTCATGATAAAAAAGCACAGAATTTTGTTCTGAATTTGTTTGTCGCCTTCCTGCCTGCAGCCATTGTTGGTTTACTATTTATTAAATACATCAAACTTTATCTGTTTAACCCCATTACAGTGGCCACTATGCTGGTGTTGGGCGGTCTGGTGATTTTGTATGCAGAGCGCCGCACTCATGCGGTGAAGATCCATGATGTAGATGAAATCAGCTGGAAAGATGCGTTAAAAGTTGGCTGTGCTCAGATTATCGCGATGATACCCGGCACATCGCGCTCTGGCGCTACTATTATCGGCGGTCTGTTTTTTGGTTTTGATCGTAAAGTTGCCGCCGAGTTTTCATTTTTCCTGGCTGTACCTACCATGTTTGCCGCCACTTTTTACGACATTTTCAAACACCGCGACGTACTGAGTTTCGAACAAATGCCGATGTTTATCGTGGGATTTGTCGCGGCTTTTGTCAGCGCTTTAATTGCAGTAAGAACCTTTGTTCGCTTTGTTTCTAACCATAGTTACGAGATTTTTGCCTGGTACCGCATTGCGTTTGGCCTGGTGATTCTGGCGTCCTGGTATTTTGGTTGGGTTAGCTGGTCTTAATACCTGCTTGCAGCTCTGTCCAGGCAGGGTAGAGCTGCAGTGCTTCGAGAATGTGTTGGTCAGTTTCTTTTAGCTGAATAGTTTTAAATTGAGCCGCTTTGTGGGCGAGCCAATGTATAACTCCCGCCAGCGACTGACAGTCTTCCAGCTCGTCGGGCAGAATAACCGCTTGCACTATGCTCTGGTCAAATCCCCACAACGTCAGCAAGTAAGCTGAAATCATTGAAAAGTGACAGCTGTCTTCGTCAGCCATAGAGGGCTGCTGCAAATGCTCTGCCATCCAGCCCAGGCAGTCAAACAAGGAGACTAAAAATGCAGAATCCTGAATGTCATTGCCAAGACCTGCTTGCTTACACAGATTACGCGCCAGACAAGCCTGATGAAAGGCCTGTTCCGTAATACGCTGATGTTGGCCTGCACTGATATGGCTTTGATAAGCCAGACTGCTTTTCAGAGCCAGTACTATAGACTTCATCAGATCCAGCCCAAGCCTGCTGATGGCTTCGGTCAAAGAGATAGTCGGGCGAGAAAACCCCAAAAAGGCGGAGTTGGCTAATTGCAACAACCTACTGCTAACGACCGGATCGTGGCAGATCAGTTCAGCGATATCTTTGAGCTGGAACTCAGCTTTGTTGAGCATCGCTTCTATTTTCTGGTACAGAGGCGGCAGGACCGGCAATACACAAAGGCGACCCAGATAGGCTCGTTCAGCCGGAGAGAAGTTCAATGCTTGCAGCCGTTCAGCGCAGGAAAAAACCTGCAACAGTTGTTCATCGGTAAAAGGTTTCGCCAGAAAAAAATGGATCAGTGCGCTGTCCTGGATCAATAGATCGGCCGAGTTGTCAGCGGTCAGTATACAGCGCAGTGCCAGAGGGCAGAGTTGCTGAACTTGTTGCAACACTTGCTCACCCTGTATGCCCGGCATCAGCCTGTCCGTCATCACCACATCAGGCGCCGGCCCTTTGGACAAACGTTCGGTTAATTGATGTGCATCCTGCATAGTTTCAACAGCCCAGTGTGGCAGCAAACGACTCAGTGTTCGTTTCAGAGCCCGTAAAATCAGCTCGTCATCATCAATCAGCAACACCAGAAAGTCTTTAGTGGGCATTGCTGAGTCCTCCTGCAAAGGGTTGTTGTTTGAGTATTGTGATAAAGTCTTTTTCAGTCAGGGGTTTACTGTAGTAATAGCCTTGGATCAGGTCGCAGTCCATGGCGTTGAGCAACTGTTGTTGTTCTTGCGTTTCTATTCCTTCGGCTGTGACCACCAGGTTCAAATCATGGGCCATCCGGATAATATTTCTGACCATGCCCTGGCTCTGTAAATCGCTGCTTAACTCAGTGATCAGGGATCTGTCCAGCTTCACCTCATCAATAGGTAGTTTGGTCAGATACGCCAGTGACGAATAACCAGTGCCAAAATCATCCATCGAGATACGCACACCTATCTGATGCAGCTGTAACAATACTTTATTACTCAATTCAATATCTTCCATCAGATAGGTTTCAGTTATTTCCAGCTCAATTTGTTCTGGCTTTATGCCATAACTTCTAAGCAGTTGTTGCAACGAGTTGCTAAAGGTCGGATCCTGTAATTGTCGGCCTGAGACGTTGATACTGAGCCAGCCTAACTCCAGACCTTGCTGATAGAAGGAGCGCAAGGCTATTAAGGATTGCTCCAGCACCCAAAGACCTATACGGATAATCTGTCCGTCCCGTTCAGCGATGGGCACAAATAAAGCAGGAGAAATACTGCCTAAGGTTGGATGATTCCAGCGCAACAGAACTTCGGCTTGCCGGATCCGACCATCAGCAAGGCTAATTTTAGGCTGGAAGTTAAGGCTGAAGCCGTTATGTTCGATGTCGTTATACAAAGCATTACTAATTTCAAACTGTTGTTTTTTACTTTCAAGAATGGCCTGTTCAAAGCGCATATAAAAATGGTGCTGATTGTTTCTGTTGGTTCTGCAGGCAAGGTTGGCGTACTTCAGCAATTTTTCTGCGATCACAGTGTCATCCGGCGCTATGGCATAGCCCAGATTAAAATTCAGCTGCATTAACCTCTCGTCATGCATCACTGGTTTATCAAACACGGATAGGCATTCGCTCATCGCCAGTTGTATCGCCATTTCATCGCGGCAATGGGTAAAAATCAGCGCGAATTTATCGCCGGACAAGTACACCAGATGCTGACCGGCTTTGAGCTGTTGCTGCAACAGGAAAGCTACTTTATTGATCAGTAAATCAGTTTTGTGATAGCCGATAGCGTCATTGATCAAACTGAAATTATCTATGTCCAGCACTGCAACTGCGATCAGACCAGATTGTGCTGCAATTTGCTGCTCCAGCACCTGACAGGCTTGTTGATGGTTTAAAAGGTTACTCAGACTGGATAAATCTGAACTGAATTGTGGCAAGGACTCCAGTCGCTCCAGTTTCAGCAGCAAGTGCTCAGCTCTGGTCAACCTGTGGCTTAATTCAACTTCATGGTGCTGATGATCGAGGCACACCAGGGTGCTTTGCTGACTCATTAAAAACTGCTGAAGTTGCTCGATGGGCAGAGCAGGCAGAAATGCAGACAAAGGGCTGTTGCTGATGTTGGCTGGATCAAGCTGCCACAATTTGGCCAAGGCGGCATTGACCCTGAGTATCTGGCCTTGTGTGTTCACCTCTATCAAGGCGTCCTGACTGCTGATCAATAACTGAGTATATAAATCAGGTTGAGTACGTCGTTGGTATTCAAGTTCGGAGCGTTGAATTTCGTCCAATAGCAGATGGTCTGTCCATGGCTTTTGCAAAAACTTATAGGCAATGCCCGAATTTAGTGTTTCCACCACCGCATTAAAGTCGGCGTAGCCACTTAAGATCAGACCCACTATCTGTGGGTAATGTTTTTTCACTGCTCTGAGCAACTCATTGCCGCACATCAAGGGCATGCGAAAATCCGTCAGTACTATGTGCACCTGATGCTGTGTCAGCAATTCCAGAGCCTGAGCTCCACTGCTGGCGACTATTACCTGATAACCCGCACGGCAAAGCAAACGTTCAAGGCTTCGCTGCACAGCAGCTTCATCATCCACGATCAGTATTTTACTGTGCATTTTCAGCTCCTGGCGGGCTTGTTAGGGGATTAACCGGGTTATGACGTCAAGTAACTCTGCATTGTCAAAAGGTTTGCTCAAGATCGCATCGGCGCCGGCCGCTTTTGCTTTGTCCAGTTCTGTTTGGCCTAAGCCTGAAATCACCAGAATTTTTATCTGGTTTATTTCCGGATGCTGGCGGATAAATTTCAGTACTTCAAAGCCATCCAGCCCCGGCATCTGTAAATCGAGGGTCATCACCGCAGGTTTATGTTGTAGCAGCAGGGCTCCTGCCTGAAATCCATCAGCTGCCATCATGACGTTGAATCCGCCAGATTGCAGCACACGAAGTATAGCGCGCCTGTAAGCAACTTCGTCATCAACCACTAAGACTGTTGTTGTGCTGGTTAAAGCCTGGGGTACAGGTATTTTTTGCTGCTGCAAAAAGCAAATAAAGTCTTCCAGCACTACTCTGTAGTTACCCCGGCCAGGTAACTTAAATCCTTTGAGTTGCCCTGAAGCTATCCAGCGGCTGACAGTGCGTTGATGCACGTCACAATAGTGAGCAATTTCCCCAGGCGTCAGAGTTTTCATCGTTATTTTTTTAGCCTCATTCTTGCAGTTTGGTTGAATTTAGCATAGGTTTAAGACAAATGCGACATTAGAGGCAAATAAGATATTTGTTGTGTCGGAGGCCCAATGATGACCACTGCAGATCCATCTAGTACTACCGCTACAACACCTATTCGTGCTGCTGTGCTTTGTGTGGATGACGAAATCAGTATCCTCAAATCGTTGCAGCGCCTGCTGATGGCAACTGGTTTTGACGTAGTGACAGCAACTGGAGGCGAACAAGGACTGCTGCTGCTGGAAAAGCAAGAGTTTGCGGTCATTATCAGCGATATGCGCATGCCGGGTATGACAGGGGCCGAATTTTTGCAATTCGCAGCACAGCGTTGTCCTGATAGTCAGCGTCTGGTACTCACAGGATATGCCGATATTGATTCAACGATAGTAGCCATTAATCAGGGGCAAATCCAACGCTACATTCAAAAGCCCTGGAGTAATGAAGCGCTTGTGGTGCAGGTTAGAGAGTCGGCAGAAAAATATCTACTGATTAAACAAAATAAAGAGTTGCAGCAAAAACTCAGTATACAAAATCACAAGCTGAAGGACATGAATCATCTGCTGGAGCAGCATGTATCTAAGCGTACAGCTCAGTTACGTAAAGTGTTAAAACAACTGGAGCTTGAACATAAGTCTTTGTTGGATTTGCTCTTTAACTTCATCAGTGTCAATCCGCATTTAAACGGACATTTTGCTCAGCATGTGGCCAGAACCTGTCATTTGTTATGTTCTCACCTGAAACTTGAACCCAAAGAACAGCAGCAAATAGTGATGGCAGGCTTATTGTCGCAGTTAGGGTTATTAGGCATGGATCCGATGCTTTACAGCAAGTCCTATCATGTGCTGGATGGCACCGAGCGTCAGCAATATTGCACTCATCCTGCCATGGCTCAGTTGATGTTATTACCTGCCAGCCATCTGGCATTGATGTCGGATGCGATTTACCACCAGTATGAACGTTACAACGGCTCTGGTAGTCCTGATCGCCTGGTGGGCACTGATATACCTCTGGGGGCACGTATTGTTGCTTTGGCCAGAGATTTTTGGTTGATGATAGAAAAGCTTGAGGGACCGCAAGACAGCGCATTTAGCAACGCAATAGTGCAATTGAAAATGCAACAGGGCAGCTCGTATGACCCGTTGTTATTGCAGATTTTGTCCAGTTTACCCGCTGAGCAGCTGTCCGGTGCAGAACTTATTGCTTCGTCTCATCAGCAGCTTGAAACCAATGAACTGGAACCCGGTATGATGCTGGAGCGTCCTTTGTACAATGAAAACCGAATTTTATTGCTGCCTCATGGTCATGTATTTACCAGTCAGAGTATTGCCAAGCTGCAGCAGATCGAAGCGAAACGTCAGAAAAAATGGACCTTGCTGGTTTCTTCTGTGAAAGTAACTGCGGAGTAATGGCAGATGTTTGAAATAAAGACAGCACATAGTAAAGCCAGCACTGCTGCAGAGATCTGGCAAGATTTGCAGCAGCAACTGGCAGGGCAGCATTTTCAGTTTGGATTGGTGATGGGGCATCACAGCTGTATTGCCCAATTGGCAGATGTCCCACTGGCGAGTGTGGCTGACCAATGGCTTGGGGGCAGCTCTTGTTTGGGGGTGATGACTGAGCAGGGTGTTTTTTTACAACAGGATAGCCTGGCGCTATTTATGATACGGGATGATGACGGGCATTATGGTTCAGGCAGTGCAGTGATTGAAGGCGTTAATATAGCCAAAGCGACTCGCGATGCTTTAACTTCGGCTTTGCAGCGGGCCGGACGGCCATTTCAGGTTCCTGAATTGGTGTGGTGTATGCAGCCTCCGGGCACAGAGGAAGCTGTATTAAAGCAAATTGAACAGGTACTGGGAAAGAAAGTTCCGGTCTATGGTGGCAGCAGCGCCGACGATGACGTATCGGGTCAATGGTTGCAATACGATGGCAGGGCTATTCATCAGCAAGCCGTAGTGATCGCCGTGTTTTACCCTTCGGTGGCCATCAGTCACTTTTTTCATTCTGGTTATATTCCCACTGAACACAAGGGCATAGTAACCAAATCTCAGGGCCGTTTGTTACAGGAAATTGATCATCAGCCTGCGGTTGAGGTCTACAGCAGATGGCTGAACAGAAAAATCACCAGCAACTATATGCAGCAGACCACCCTACATCCGCTGGGGTCGGTCATAGAGCATAGCCAGCTGGATGTGCCTTTGTATATGCTCAGCTTGCCAACTAATTTTCACCCTGATGGTTCTATCGAGCTTTTTGCTGAAGTAGAGCAGGGGAAACAACTCTGTTTAATGACAAGTGAAGTATCACGTTTGCTGAGCCGGACTGGCACTATGTGTGAGTGCACCCGCTCTGTTTTGCCAGCGCAACGGGTTAGCGGCGGTATTATTGTTTTTTGTGGCGCCTGTTTGCTCAGCATCAAAGATCAGATGGAATTTGTGCATAACAATGTAAAGCAAGCTTTGGGCGGCGCCCCTTTTTTGATTGCTTTCACTTTTGGTGAGCAGGGTTATGCCGTCGATCAGACCAACAGGCACGGCAACCTGATGTATGCCACAGTTTTATTTGGAGAGGCGGATGCCCAGTATTGAAAAATTGCGGGAAAAAGTACTGGAGCTGACCTTTGAGCGGGACAGTGCCTTGTTGCATGTCAGGTTGAATCAACTGCTGCAAAAAGGACTGGATGCCATTTTAAGTTCGGATACGCTGGAAGATACGTTCAGCAAATTTTTTGGTGTGATGGCCGAGGGCGTACAGTTTGACTGTGCAGTGTTATTACGTCTGGAAGAGACACGCTTTACGATGTTGGCTAAGCAAAATGCGCCGCTATGGCCCGATCAGGCCGAGTTGGGGAGTTGCACTTTAATGAATGCCTTGTGTGGCAGGCATTCTGTCGCTGTGTTTAATCTGATGCTATTGCCCGGATGGGGTGAGTCTGTCAGTCAGTGGTGGCCTCAAATCCATTCTGCTTTGTTTCAGTGCATTCAAACCCGTGAGCAACAGTTTTTATTGATACTGGGGTCTGGCTCTGTGGCTGCTTTTGGGCCTTCTGAAGAAAAGATCATGGGACAATTTATCAGCTTCGTCGCCAGTACTATTGCCAGTGTGGAAAACAAAAAGCTCTATATAGCATCACAGTCACTAAAAGAGCGGCAGCAACGAATAGAACAAAGCTTGCTTCAGTCGGAGAAAATGGCGTCATTGGGTCAGTTAGCTGCCGGTGTGGCGCATGAGCTGAATAATCCAATAGGGTTTTTGCTCAGTAATATTCATATGTTTCAAACCTACTTATCTATTTTTAAGGCATTGCTGAATAACTACCGCTTGCTTGAAGATGTCACGCAAAGTGAAACCGTGAAACAACAAGCTAAAAAAGATCTTGAGTTATTGTATCAAAAGGAAGACGTGGCTTTTTTGCTTGAAGACAGCGATATGCTGATTTCTGACTCGCTTGAAGGTGCGATCAGGGTCCGGGATATAGTGCAGAGCCTGCGGCGTTTTTCGCATCCGGATACGGATCAGATAGAACTGGTAGATCTGAATGAAAGTATTGAATCGACCATTAAAATCATCAGTGGTGAGCTCAAACATTCGTTGCGTCTGAACAAACAGCTGTACTCAGGCTCTTTGTATGTGATGGGAAAATCCAATCAGATTGGTCAGGTGTTTCTGAACATTATGATGAATGCCAGACAAGCCATTACTCACGATCACGGCGAACTGAAAATTAGCTCAGGCCTGCAGGATAATGAGGCCTGGGTCGCGATTGAAGACAACGGCACAGGAATTGAACCTCAGCACATCAACAGATTATTTGAACCCTTTTTTACTACCAAGGACGTAGGCAAAGGCACAGGCCTTGGCTTGTCATTGTGCCACAGTATTATGTTGCAGCACAGCGGCCGTATTGAAGTGCTGAGTGAGCCAGGATTATTCAGTCGCTTCACCTTGTATTTTCCACTGGCAGGATAGCTGGAGCTTTGTTGTTACTCCTCTGGGATTGCTGACAAGGGCAATTGGATCACAAACTCTGCGCCTTGCCCTGCAGGGCTGGTGACACTCAATTTGCCCTGATGCTTTTGAATAATACTGTAGGACAATGACAGCCCCAGTCCAGTGCCTGCTCCGACCGGTTTTGTGGTGAAAAATGGCTCAAATACTTTAGTTATATGCTGTGGTGCTATACCTGTTCCAGTATCACGTATGCTGATCCTGGCGAAATCTCCTGCTGTGCTTATCCGGATATAAATATCACCTGGCTGGTCCATCGCCTGAACCGCGTTAAGCAGTAAATTCATAAAAACCTGGTTGATTTGCATCGACTGGCAATACACCAACGGCATTTGCTCTTGGTAGTCTTTGTGAATAGTGGCTTTGTATTTCAGTTCGTTATTGATAATGCGCAGTGTGCTTTCCATGCCATCTATCAGGTTGGTTTCTTTCCACTGTGAAGTGTCGACATGAGAAAACTCCCTCAGACTTTTGACGATAGACATGACTCTGCCCGTGCCCTCCAGTGATTCAGTGATAAGTTCCGGCATATCCCGGAGTAAAAAATCGAGATTATGATTGGTGTTGTACTGTTGATAGTCTGCGGCTAATTCGGCCGCAGGATGTTTGGCCAGCAACTGTCCGGCGAAGTCCAGCGCCTGTATCAGGGTCTGGCAATAATGCTGCAAGGTTTCCAGATTTGACGATACAAAGCCAATGGGGTTATTAATTTCATGAGCCACCCCGGCAGCCAGCTGTCCTATCGACGCCATTTTTTCTGCCTGCAGCAATTGATTCTGTGCTTCTTCCAGTTTACGGATTAGTTCGGCCTGCGCCTTGTGCTCATCTTCCAATTGCCTGTGCGCTTGTCTGAGTGCAATGGAATAGGACGCTGTGGTGGTGGCATCTGTAATGGCAAGAAACAAGTGGCTGATCTGACCTTCATCGTTGAAAATAGGCACTATTTCCATATTCTGGTACATCAGTTCTTCTTGCCCTGTGACAGGTCGTGAACTTTTAAATCGGAAGATATGCGGACGTTGTTCCCAGTAACTAAAGCTGGTGTTTTTCAGTATAAATACCGAATCTAGTTTGCGTTTAAGAAATCTGGCCTGATCAGGAAAAAGCTCCAATAGGTTGCGGCCTAGCGTCTGTTCTACGGGCATTTGCAAACGCTCAGCAAAAAAATCGTTCCATAACACTATGGTGTAATCAGGTGTTAGCAGGCATGCGCCTATCGGCAGCTGTCTGATCAGTTGTGAAGCCAGTTGTTCATCTATCATAGGTTACGATCCGCGGGTGATCATTGTAATAGCATATCTAAGTGGTGCATTAATGGATACAGTGAATCCTGTTTCAGGCAAATAAGGATCCGGGCGTGGAAACTGGTTTCCGGTATTTGAAACTGAACCTCCATCAATAAAGCCTGCTGCCAGTTTAATTGTTCACTACAAAGTGAGGCGGGGTTGAACAGCACAGGTGCTGCCAACTGGATTTTAAAATTCAGCTGAGAGATCAAACCGTGCAGGCAAGCTCCGGCCAGTATATTGGTGAGTTCAAGTAGCAACTCTTGCCGATCTTGTTCTGGCAGAGGTATATCGTAGTGCATCAGTCTGGCTATAGCTTCGTTGCCATTGTCGGTCATCAGTGAAATCATTTCGCCACTCAACTCACCCAAAAAGGATTGTTGCGCCAAATGCTGTTGAACCGGCTGCTTTAAACATCCGATAAAGTCCTGACGACTGCTTTGCTTTACCGATGGAATAGATAATTGCACCTGTGTCTGGATCAGTCGAGCCAGTACGTCAGCTGCTTGACCCATTGAGATGTTCAGCACTTCCTGTAATGCATCCCGCTGTTCTTCAGACAAAAATTGCCCGCTCATAGCAGCCCAAGCTCTTTAAGTGTGCTTGCAAGCAAAAGGGGGTCCAGCGGTTTTTTCAGAAAACGAAAGGCGCCTAAAGCGCTGACCAATGCTTGCGCCTGTGTTTGAATATCTGCACTAATGACGATGACCACAGCTTTTTCATGATGCTGTTTTAAGTAGGTCAGCACCTGATAACCATCCATTTCCGGCATTTGCAAATCCAAAAACAACACTTCAGCCAGGCCATTTTCAACCGCTGTGATCGCTTCTTTACCGTTTGCGGCTTCGCAAATGCTGACATCCCATTGCACAGGCAATGCCCGTCGAATGGTTTTGCGGGACAGCGCTGAATCGTCCGCTATAGTGATAGGAATAGGCATATACAACTCCTTAGCCTGACTTTTTAAAAGTCTAGACCAAAAAGTTTAAAATGAAAATAATGATAAAAATATGTTTGCAAAATAGTGTTAAGTAGGTGTTTTGATAAAAATGAAATTCATTGTGAAGCGGATACAAAAATCGGATCAGCTCATATGGTTAAGTGTGCACCATCTGAGCTGACCCCATTATCAGTTTAACGGCCTAAGTATTTATCCAGAGTTTTATATAAACCTTGCCACATGGTTTGGTTTTTCTGCTTCAGTTTAGCGGCGTTTTCTGCCAGACGAGGCGCGATTTCTTCCTGTTCAGCCAGTAACTGACTGACTTTTTGCGTCAGACTTACGGCAGAGAGTTTTTCCAGGCAATAATCCGCCATACCAAAATCAGACATCATGGCGTGATACTTGTGGCTCCAGCTGGTGGCGATACAAGGCACACCCTGACTCAGCGCATTAATAGCACCGTGGAAACGCGAGCTGATAGCCACAGAGCTTTGGCCGATAAAGGCTTTAACGGCCAGTGGGTCTTCAATCTGAATAATTTCACAAGGCGCTAAGCGGGAAATTTCCTGACACAACAGCTGATCTTCTTTACCTTCGTGATTCACCAGCACTACAGCGTAACCTAATTCCACCAGCTGATTGGCTGCAGCAGCAAAAGCTTCGACATAGTTGGTGCGTTCGGCTTCCGCATTGGCGTGATTAAACTTGGACACCACTTTGCTGTTTGGAATTAAAGCCGCAAATTTGCCTTCAATTTCAGGCAGGGCTGTGGTGCTGTGGCCTTTTAAGCCGACGGTAAAGTCAGGCGTTAACTTCACTGTATCCGGCAGATTGGCTTCGCAGCTTTGTAAATGGCTGAAGGACACCGGGTCGCGCACATAAATCAGAGCTGCGCTGTGGATGATATCGCGCATAGCGGCTTTGCTTTCGTCACTGGTAAAAGGCCCAAAGGCTTGAGGCATAAAGACAAAAGGTTTGCCTGCTTCTTTAAAACGTTTTACTTCACGGGCGGTATTTTGCAGAAACTTTAAAGGCCACTGATCGCCATAAGCAAAACCGCTGGCTTCTAAAATGACGTCAACATCACGCTCTGTCACCATGCCGTAGCGTTTCATCAGGTTACGCATTGATCCTGGTAATTTGCCAAACCATGGCGTTAAATCCAAAGCTTTACGACGGAATGAAACTTTTTGCCATGCGCCTAATAATGCACGCTCACGGTAGGGCAGGTTAGGGCCAGGCGATAACACCAGCTCAGTGTTGTTTAAGGTTTTTAAGCCCTGCAAACAGGCCAGCAGCATCAGGTAGGCGCCTTTATTGCGGAACTGCACGCCTTTGATTTCGACTAATAAGGCTTTTGATTCAGACATAAGTTAATAACTCCGTAGCGGTTTTCTTCTCGGAGTGAGGGATCAACGCCTGCGGATCAGGGTAACCCACAGCAATCAGCATCACGACTCGTTCGAAAGGTTGTAATTTCAGTAAGCGGCCAATTTTGGCTTCGTAGTTTTCGATATCAGGCCAGTTGATAGAGCAAGAGGCCAGGCCCATGGTTTCCAAAGCCAGCATCAGTTGCATATTGGATAAGCTGGCGTCGATATAAATCACGTGGCGGTCGCGCTCAAAAGGATAAGCACTTAAATCTCCGACCACAGCAAGCAGGGCAGGAATGCCATTGGCATAACCTACTGTGCCCATAGGCAAGTTGGCTAACTTATTCAGCATCTCGCCTTCTGTGGCTGCAATATAACGAAACGGTTGACGATTACAGGCACTTGGCGCCTGAGCTGCAGCAGCAACCGCTTGTTCCAGAACGGTTTTAGGTACGCTCTGAGGTAAAAAAGTACGGACTGAACAACGCTGCTGGCACAAGATTAAAAACTGCTCGTAGCTGATGTCAGCGCGAGGTCTTTGTTCGTAAGGAGCTGGTGCAGAAGGGCGGCTTTGTGCTAAACGTGGGGTGATCTGGGCTTTTAATGCAGCGAAAGTGACAGGTTGACTGGCTCCTTCTGGCCATTGGGTGACAGAAAAGTAGCTATCCATCACATCGTGGCAATATTTCAGCAGCACTAAATCTAACGCCTGATGATCGGCCAGCAGGTTTTGCAATGCAGTTAAAGTTTCGTCAATATAGTCCAGCGCAAACAAGGATTTGCGTGGCACCATGCTTAAACCTTTTTCCAGCCTGTGAATATTCCTGCGTAAAATAACGGTCGCTATACTACTGCTTTCTTCATGCAGATGATAATGATGCCGGCCCGCCGCTGTGGCATGTTGCTCACGGCGAAAATGCGGGTTAAAAAATGCGTAATACAGCGTTGCCGCCAGACGGCTTTTGGCTGCATAAGGTAACAAGACCTTGTCGAGCTTTTGCCTGATTTGTTGGAGTTGTTTTTTCATACCGTCTCTTTGTCTACCACCACTCCAGAAGTTTTAACCTTGATTAGTTGCCATAACTGACGACGGGTTCTTCCGGAAAAAAATAAAAAGAAAAATGAAGCGTATGCATAAGAAATTAGTGTCGCCCAGGCTGCACCATCAATGCCCATAATAGGGATGAGCCACCAGTTCAGCAGTACGTTCAGCACTGCACCTATGCCATGACTGGCCAGAGATAAAGGCTCCTGACCGGTAATAATTAAATGTTGTCCTATCAAATACCGGATAAAAATAAACACACCGGCCCAGATATGGATTTGCAGTACTGAAATACCTGCTTTAAATTCTTCACCAAAGATCAGTGGTACCAGAGGCGGTGCGACGATAAATATAACTACTGCTATGGCAAGTGCCATCGCAAAAAAGTAACTGGTGTATCTTCGCAGCAGCAACAAATAACCAGACCAACTCACCTGATGACTTTTCAGTAACTCAGGATAATACCGCACTGCTAATGTCGCTGGTATGACATACCACAGCTCTGAAATTCGGCTGACCGCTGTATAAACCCCGGCGGCTTCTATATCAATCATACGTTCAATCATAATTAAATCGATACGCAGATAAACTACAGATAAAATACCTGAAACCCATAACCAGCTGGAGCGACGTAATAGCTCTTTGCCTTGCTGCCAGTTAAACCAGGCTGGAGTCAGGCGGCCAGATTCTTTGTTATGGCCTTTATAAATCTGGTATTGCAATACACCTACGGCTGCAAATTCCAGACCTACTATCCAGAACAAAGCACCAATGCCAAGGCCATACCAAAGTGCTGCCAACTTGGCGATCAGGCCTAAAACACCTAATCCCAGCTTACTGTAGGCAAGGGTTCGGAAATGGCCTAAATAGTTCTGGTGGTATTCAAATAAAATAAAAGCGTTAAATAGCTGACCCACAAAAAGCACTGCGGCGCCCAACTGATAAGGTTCAAATTCAGCGGGTAAATACCAGCTAAAACCGATAAACATCAGAGCCGCAAACACAAAACCTACAACCAACCTCATCCAGGTTGCAGTAAATAAAATCAACTGGCCTGTATGTGCATTAACGGCGTGTTGTACCGATTTCTGTACCTGATTATTTAAGCCTAAATTGGCTAGCGGTGCTAAAAATGCACTCCAGGTCATCACGATAGAGTAATAACCTGTAGCTTCAGGACCCAGCATCCGCGCGACAATAATAGTAATTAACGCGCCAGCCGCCAGCTTGACTATACGTTCACCTAATAAAGCAACGGCTTTGGCTTTGGCGACTTTGACTAAAAACTTAACCACGTCGTTTCGCTTTGTAACGTTTGATTGCACGGGTGATACGCCAAATATGCTGCAAAGTGTATGAATAAACACTGAATACTATTAGGAATAACAGCAACATAATTAAATCAGGCACCATCAGGTACTCACCAATGACGCCGAGAGTGGCGAGCATGCAGGAAAAGCTACTGATCACCACCAGCGCCTGACGGGAATTTAAGCCAAGACGCAGGAAGATATGATGTAAATGTTCACGGTCTGCTAAAAAGGGTGACTGACCTTTACGGATACGGCGCAGCATAATAGCCACCATATCCATCAGTGGTACTGCAATCACCCATAATGCGGTGACAGGACGGAAGCTGGCTGTGTCGCTTTGGGTGCCGATGATTAACAACCAAATCACGGTTAAGCCAATTAGCATGCTGCCGGCGTCACCCATAAAAATTTTGCCTTTGCCTTTTCCCACTACGTCCAGGTTAAACAGCAAATAAGGAATAAGTGCAAACACCAACACCATAGGCAAAACCGCGTGTTCCAGCTGTCCTCCCATGCCCATCATCAGGGTCACAGAGACAAAAGTGACACCACTGAGCATGCCTGCCAGACCATCTATGCCATCAATCATATTAAAAGCGTTAATGGCGGCAATAACAGCAATCAGGGTCACAGGTATACCTATGTAGCCTAAAGTGACATCGCCCAGTGAAAATAAGTTACCTAAATTACCCAAATGCAGTTGCAGGCCGTACACCATGGCAGAACCTATCAGCAGTTGGACACAAAGCCGTAATTTGACACTTAAGTCCATAAAGTCATCAAATACACCCAGAATGACAATAGTGCCGCCACACAGCAGGTAGTAATAATGAATATCTTCGGGTAAACCAAACCAGGCCAATGTCAGGCCAACGCCGGTAAATATGGAAATACCACCTATTAATGGCACAGATCCTGTGTGCTGTTTGCGGCCAGCAGGTTTGTCCACTAATCCCACTTTGACAGACAAGGGGATCAGAATAAAAATGGCAGTCAGGGTAAGAACAAAAGTGGTAATAAACAGCTGCAAATGTTCGGTCATGTGGTTTCCATCGGCTTTTTAGCCTGAAATAATGCGAACTGGCTCAAACGAAATTGGGCTGATTATAGGTGAAGAAAACGGGGCTGACTACGGCGTCTGGGAGATAAAATTGAAAGGAATAACGACTTTGTCAGAAAATAATGCTCTAATTGTTATTTCTGTCACACTTGCTGTGATAGCCGGACGTGTTGAAGCATTTTTATGCAGTGAATCAAGACGTTGGCATTCCCTATTTATTGAAGAGCCGCTGCTGTTTTTGGTTTTCTTAACCAGAACTCCAGCTGTTGATGCAGGATACCCGCTGTGACCAAAGCAGTATTGATTATCACCAATATGGGGCCTAAGCCCTCTGCACCTTTTCAGGGACAGTTTGTTAAAAATCAGATGCTGGCGCTTCAGAAACGCCAGGCCTTGGCTTATTTCTATATGAGCTGGCATAACGACAGTCTGTTAAATCGTTTGCTGAAATACCCTGTGCTGTTTTTCCAATTTTTCTGGTCTTATATTCTGAGCTTTAAAAGCTTCGATATTATTCATGTGCACTTTTTTTATCCGACCATCTGGCTGGCTTTACTTTATAAATACTTGCGCAAACCTTCAGTAAAAATAGTGGTCACTTGTCATGGCAGCGACATCTACCATTATCAGCCTTTTAATGCGTTGTATCGTTGGTGTTGTGGCTATGTGGAGCAGTGGATTTTTACCAGTGAGAAACTTCAGAGCAGAGCTTTTAGCATTAAACCAAGAGCAGAAGTGTTATCCGCTGGCATTGCGCAGGTCTATGCCGATGCTAAACAGTTAACCCGAGCAGAAAAAGACATCGACCTGCTGTATGTTGGCGGCTTGGATAAAAACAAAGGCATGGACAGATTAATAGCCCTGCTGCCACAACTAAAAGACAAAAAAGTCTGTGTGATTGGTGCCGGCCCTTACCTGACACAGTTTCAGTTACTGATGAAAGATTATCCGAATTTACAACTTGAAGCAGGCCGGAGTGCAGAGCAGTTAAAAGAGTTTTATCAGCGCAGCAAATGTTTTTTAAGCTTGTCGCGTAATGAATCCTTTGGTTTGGTGATGACCGAAGCTATGGCATGCTACACCCCTGTTATTGCTACCTTAACTGACGGCTCCGCAGAGCAGTTGGGGGCTGACTCTTTTTGGGTGTTAGATCAGACAGATGAGCAGGTTTTGCAACAGCATTTGCTGAAAAAAATTCAGCAGCTATTAAGTTTGTCAGACTCAGACTACACAGCATTGCAGCAGTCGGGTCATCAGCACGCAAAAGAATGTCTGGTGGACGATGTCGCAGCAAAAATACAACAACTGTACCAGGCTCTGGTGCCTGAACAATGATGATAGAAATAAAGGTAAATACAAGCATGGCAATACAACCTGAAGTGGTACCTGTAGGTGGCATTGAGGTCATGGCGTTCAGCAACATGGCTGCGCTGGTCAATTATGTGATTCAGGATGATGGTACTGTCTTTTCCGGTTCTGCTATAGCGATGAACCCTGAGAAGGTGATCGCCGCCAGTAAAAATCCAGAGCTGATGGCTATTCTGAGCAAAGCCGATATTCGTTATGCCGATGGTATGGGTGTGGTGAAAGTAATGCGGCGTAAATTAGGCCGCAAAGTGGAACGTATTCCGGGTTGTGAGTTGTGGCAGGCATTAATGGCAAAGGCCGCAATCACTAAAACTCCAGTGTTTTTAGTGGGAGCCAAACCGCAGGTGATGGCCGAAACAGTGGAAAAACTGACGGCCATGGGGGTCAATGTGGTGGACTCTCAGGACGGTTATTTTAAAGATGAAAATGAACTGATCAGCCGTATTGCGCAAAGTGGTGCCCGCATTGTGACAGTCGCTATGGGATCTCCTAAGCAGGAATTGTTTATTGGCAAGTGTCAGCAGCAATTACCTGACGCTTATTATATGGGCGTTGGTGGTACTTATGATGTATTCACAGGCCATGTACAACGAGCTCCGGCTCTGTGGTGTAAGTTACATTTAGAGTGGGCTTACAGGTTGTTATCTCAGCCATCCCGTATTGGTCGTCAGTCTAATTTACTGACGTATGCCTGGTTATATTTAACCAACAAGCTCTGAAAAAAACGATTAAAAACAGAGAGAACTATAGTGCAGCAACAGTCCGATTTACCTTTGATCAGTGTTTATATGCCCACTTTTAATAGAGTGGACATGGTGCAACGTGCGATTCGCTCAGTTCTGGCGCAGGATTACCCTCATCTCGAACTTTTAGTGGTGGATGATGCGTCTACCGACACAACCTGGGACACCTTAAACCGGGTCTATGCAGATGAACCTCGCGTTCGTCTGTTCAGGCAGGAAAAGGGGCAGGGCGCTTGTGCAGCACGCAATCTGGCGATAGCTGAAGCCAAAGGTGAGTTTGTAACCGGCCTTGATGATGATGACGAGTTTTTACCGAATCGTCTGAGTTCGTTGTATCAGGCGTATGACGATCAATATGCCTTTGTCTGCTCAAGTTATTTCTGGGATTACGGCACTATACGCAAACAGTTGTATCCGGAATCGGCCATAGTAGGCCTGAACGAATTGTTGGATGTGCACTGTTTATCGAATCAGGTGTTAGTGAAGCGCAGCCGTATGCTGGCGCAAGGTGGCTTTGATATTGGCCTTGCGGCCTTTCAGGATTACGATATGTGGATCCGGCTGGTGGCAGCTTATGGCAAGGCCTTGCGTCTGGCTGAAGCCACTTATGTAGTCCATGTGGGGCACGAGCTCGGCCGTATTACTACCTCACCTAAACGTCTGGCTGCACAAAGTTATTTTGTTGAAAAACATCTGCCTTTAATGAATGAACGTAATAAGCAGAACCAGCAGTTTTACCGTCTGGTAATGGAACAGCAGCAACTGTCTTTTGGCCGTTTGTTGTTTTTCTGTCGTTATGGCTTATGGGCAACTAAAATCCGTTACTACCTGAAACAAAAATTACAGTGGGCGATTAAATTCCGCCAGCAGCTGTTGAGCAAAGGCATTAAAGGATTGTTTTCGAAAAAATGAGTCAGAATTTGTTAGCCCATGCCAATTTTGTCAGCCTGAGCGCTGTATTGCTTAAACGTTTTTGGCTGTTGTTATTAGCTGCTGCTGTATTAGGCGCGGCAGCTTTGTATATATTTCAGCTCAGTACAGCCGTGCGTTATCAGGCCATTGCTGTGGTGACGTTAACCGACTGGCAAACCGAACGTTTAACTCGACGAGATGATCCAAACGATAAAAATCCGGCCAATGTAGGTGGGGCCTCTGCAGATGCAATATCCAGAGCCTTATTGTGGTTAAAAGACCCTGATTTTTTTCAGTCTTTGGCACGCTCCGCTAATGTGGAGCAATTGAGTGTTGAACACAAAAGACGTGGCAATCTGGTGACACTGAAATGGATCAGCAACTCGGAAAAAAGTGCTGAAACTGAACTGGCTTTAGTGTTGAAGCTGTGGGACCAGCGCTGGCGTCAGCAATTTATTCAGCAAAAACAACAAGAGTTGCTCACTTTGCAACAGCTCTCGAGCAGTGACTTGGTGCAACAACAGCAAAACCGGCTGCAGTTTGAACTGGATTATGCAAAACAGGCTCAACCTTTTGCGCTGCAGCAATTACAAAGCCCTGAAGCGCCTGAACAAAGTAAAGGTCCGGCTTTGTGGTTGATGTTACTTTTTGGCGCCTTTTTTGGTTTTAGCTGCGCTTTTATTCTGTTGATGTTATGGCGGCTTTAATGCGGCTTTCGACTTATTTTCAGCAGGTACAACCGCTGGATAAACTGATCCTGTTGCTTTGCAGCTGTTACTTGCTGGTGGACGCCTTTAATGGTTTTTTATTAAATCAGTTTGGTCACAGCTTTGGTTTGTCTGCTTTGTATAAAGTGCTGATGCTGATGTTAATGCTGATGTCATTGAGCCTGCGTACCGCTAAAGCCTTTTTACTCTTTCCTGCACTTTTTGTGTTGTTATTGCCCGGTGCTTTTTATAGCTGGTTGCAACTTGGTGGCTCTTTAGCCGCAGATCTGGGCCTGATCCTGAAACTGATTTCGCCGCTGATAGCATTTTATTATTTACTGAGTCTGGCGCAATTGGACAAAGACTTTGCGCTGAAGTCCCTGCATCAGATTTTTGTCCTGAACTACCTGATTGTGCTGGTGAATTTTATTCTCGGCGCCTTAGGCTATGGCTACACCTCTTATTTGCCTCAGCAGCATTTGACCCAAGTGGATTTAGGCAGCAAAGGTTTTTTTAATGCAGCGAACGAGCTTTCTGTGGTGCTTTTGGTGTTATCTGCCTGGCTATTACAGTACTACTGGCATCAGCAAAAGCTGATATTTCTGGCTGTGGCTGCAACCTCTGTGTGGTGTGCCAGTTTAATGCTAACCAAAACCGGTTTGTTAGGAAGCCTTATCTTAGTGCTGTTGATCCCCTTGATCCCCTGGTTAATACGTCTGAACTGGGCTCGTCTGGCACTGGGGCTGGTGTTGCTGTTCGCTTCTGCCGCACTGGTCATTTGGCAGGCACCGCTGCTGCTAAGTCAGTTAGGTTTGGCTGAGAAATTACAGCATATTTATCAGCAACAAGGTTTATTGGGCGTGTTGTTATCGTCACGCGACAAGTATGCAGCTGAAATCTGGCAGGTGGTCAGTTTTTACTACAGCGATGCACATCGTTTGTTTGGTGTGGGTTTAATTGGGGTATCTGAGCATCTGTGGAAGTTCTGGGCTGAGTCAGATCCTTTTGATTTGTATATTTTTTATGGTGTAGCGGGTTTGATGTTTTTTAGCTGGATTTTTATAGGTTTTGTCGCTCAGAATTTAAGGTTATGCAGACTATATTCCTCCGATATTGCTGCCACACTGGTGTTGTTAAATCTGTTATTGCTGATGGTGTCCTGTATTGCAGGTCATGTCATTAGCTCCGGAATGTTGTGGCCGGTCTGGGGATTTATAAATGCGGCAGCGCTGATCCATTGTCAGCCACAGTCCAAGCCAGCTGAGACGGAGCTTGCGCATGTTACGCAGTGATTTTGCCCGTAAGCTATTAAACAACAGTCTGGCCCATGGTCTGAACTTTGGCTCGCGCTGGTTACTCAATCTGGTGGTTGCACGGCAACTGCTGGCGAGTGATTTTGGTGTCTTCAGTTATGTCTATATGCTGGCGAACCTGTTTTTTCCCACCATTGCCTTTGGTGTCAGTTTTTACCTGATCCACTATTCAGCCAAACAACAGCAAATCAGTTTGTTGTTCAACAGTCTGGTGCTGAGCTTTATTGTGTTTTTGCTGTTGTGTCTTGGTGTAGTCGGTATTGATTATTGGATCAACGACAGCGTGCCTTATTATCTGTATCTGCTGAGTTTGTTGATAGGCTTGGTCTGGGCTGTCAGTCAGGCCATATTCTGTTACCTCAAAGGCCGGCAGCAGTTTTTTGTCGAAGTAAAATCACAGTTTGTTGGCGCTTTAAGTTTGCTGGTGGTGGTCGCATTACTTTTTGCCGGTGTGATTACAGAGCTGGATGCGATGCTCGAAGCTGTGCTGGTAGCGAGTTTGTTGCCTGTGGTTATGGGGCTGAATGTGCTTTGGCCTGAACTGAAAGCAGGCCTGGGGCCTTATCTGCGCAATTTTCGTCAATACTTTGGCTGGCAGGATATCCGGCAGCGGCTGCATTTTGCCTTGCATGATGTATTCGCCATTATCATGACCAATATTCCTTTTATCTTTCTGGCCTTATTCAGCACCTTGCTGGCGCTGGGTCAGTTCAGAAAGCTGTTTATTTTATTTATGCCTATCACCTTATTACCGGTGATTTTTTCTCAGGTGTTTTTAAGTCGTTTAAGTCGTCTGCCAGATCTGACTGCCAAGCTACAGTTTTTCCGTAAGATTTTCCTATTTACTTTGCCTGTGTTGTCGCTGCCGTATCTGCTGATGTGGCCGCTGGGCGACTGGTTGTATCAGATTTCCTTTAATGAAGCGCTGGATCCTGGTCATCTGTTGATGTTGCATCTGGTGCTGGCGACTTTATGGATCACTTTGCTGAAAACCTATTTTGAAGTATTGCTGACCTCATTAGGAGCGAACCATTACAAAGCCATGCTGGTGACACTGGCAGTGGTGTTAACTGCTTTAGCTTATTGCTGGTTTAATTATGACTTAACAGTTGAGCTGACGGCCTGGTTGTTTTTAAGCGGCAATCTGTTGATTACTTCTATGTTAGCGCTGACTTGTATCTGGCAAGTGCAACGGCAAAGGAAAACACAGCAGCAGCGCTGATAGTATTGTATGGTTAATCAGGGTCCATCAGTGCATTCGTTCAGGGGGTTCAGTGCGTACTGGTTTGATTATTGTTGGTTTACTCTGTTGTCAAAACAGCAGCGCCACGGAAGTCACCTGGTTAAAAACAGACTGGCCCCCTCATCAAATTACCTCTGGTGCACATGCAGAACAAGGTACTTTTGATCTGCTGTTAAAACAATTGATTGCTCAACTGCCCCATATCACTCATCAGGTTCAGGTGGTTAATTTACCCAGGCTGGAGCAGGCGTTTCGCCAAAACAGTAAATCAGTCTGTGGTTTTGGCAGCGTTTTTACAGAAGAGCGGGCGAAAAACAGATGGTACTCCAAAGCTGTTGCTGTGTTACCTGGCTTGGCCGCACATTTTCGCTTATCTGCTGAAATAAAGAGTCATCCTGCTGTACAAGCCAATGGTACTGTGGATGTGCATCAGTTAGTGCAGGATACACAGCTGACCGGAGCCTATCAGCCCAATCGTTTTTATCCGCCTTCCGTTATGGCTGCAACGCGTTATGCCAATTTGATACCTCATGACTTTACCAGTGAGATAAATGCTGCTGCCTTGTTATTATCAAAGCGGGTGGATTATGTGATTGAGTACCCCGAACGAATGGTGTTTTATCTTAAACAGAAAAAACAGAGTTCCGGTATTGAAAGTGTGATTGTTGCAGATGCGTCCCCCTATGTGGTGTCTTACATTACCTGCAATAAAAGTGAGCAGGGGCAACAGATCATCAAACACATTGATACTGCTCTGATGGCATTATGGCAAACTGAAGCTTATCGGCAGAGTATGTTCAGCTGGATAGATCAAGCAGATCAAAAAGCCTTAGAGCCGGCATTTCTAAGTGTAAAACTGCAGGTTATCAATGCACAGTAACTGGCAGAAATAAAAATGGGCCAGCAGATTTAAGCTGCTGACCCTTTTTATACTCAGAAAAAATTAGTGTGCTGAGCGCAGTGGGCCTACCACATTGATCAGGCTGCTCTTGCTGAAATCCAGGTCACCAAAACCTTTGTGGTTCACCAGGATCACAATAATGTCTGCTTTTAAACCTTGTTCAATAGAAACCAATTCAACGTTAGACGCCAGCTTGTTGGTGTGTTCCACGTTCGGCTCAACCGCATAGATTTTACCTTGATACGCTGCGGCTAAATCGTTAACAATGTGCAGCGCAGGGCTTTCACGTAAATCGTCGATATCCGGTTTAAAGGCTAAACCAAAACAGGCAATAGAAGGCTTATGCAAAGCGTGGTTGGCCACAGTGGATAATACTTTTTGCAGTACCCATTGAGGTTTAAAGTCGTTTACTTCTCGGGCTGTACGAATCAGTTTGGCTTGCTCTGGCGCTGAGTGCACGATAAACCACGGATCCACTGCAATACAGTGACCACCTACACCCGCACCTGGCGTCAGAATATTTACGCGAGGGTGGCGGTTCGCCATTTTAATCAGCTCCCAGACGTTGATATTCAGCTCGTCACAGATTAAAGATAACTCGTTGGCAAAAGCGATGTTCACATCACGGAAGGCATTCTCAGTCAGTTTTGACATCTCTGCGGTACGGGCATCGGAAACCAGGCATTCACCAGTCACAAAAGTTTGATACAGGGCTTTGGCTTTTTCCGAACAAGCTGGAGTTAAACCGCCAACAATACGGTCATTGGCAATCAGCTCGTATACCACGCGGCCTGGCAAAACACGCTCAGGGCAATAGGCGACGTGAATGTCCGGCTGAGAAGAGTCTGTTGGTACTGTTAAATCCGGACGAGCTTCACGGATCCACTGGCAGATTTTTTCTGTGGTTCCAACCGGACTGGTAGATTCCAGTACCACTAAGTTACCTTTGGCAAGAACCGGTGCTATAGATTTCACCGCAGCTTCAACATAAGTTAAATCCGGTGACAGATCATCAAAAAATGGCGTAGGTACAGCAATCATAAACGCATCAGCAGCCACAGGGCTGGTTTGAGCTGACAAGTAGCCACCCGTCACTGCGGCATGCACCAGCATATCCAGTTCAGGTTCTACGATATGAATTTTACCCTGATTGATGGTATCCACAGCGTGTTGATTCACGTCTATACCAATAACCCGAAGCTTGCGTGATGCCAACATGGCTGCCGTAGGCAAGCCTATATACCCTAAACCAATCACTGATACCGTTTTAAACATAACGAACTCCATTAAGCTTGTTGGCTCTTTCTTTGCGGACATCTTACCACAGCACGCCAGAAAGCTTAGATGACAGATAGCTGCGGTTGAAGAAAATTTTTAATAAAATAACAGTGTTAGCTGAATGGTGGCTTAGTGACTCTGTGGTATCGTGGATACCAGGTACTGATACAGTTCAGTGGAAGGAATTATAGTGAAAGATTTTTTAGAACCCTTTTTATACCCGCAGAATATATTCCTCTGGTTGTTTTTTTTCGCCTGTCTGTATTATCGCCGTAAAGGCCTGTGGCTCTTGCTGATTTGGTTTTATTTAAGCGGCAATACATTAGTCGCCAATCAGGTGCGGGACTGGTACAACACACAAATCAGTACGGCAGAATTACCGGCTAATTTTAACGGCGACTATGTGCTGTTAGGTTGTGGCGGTAATGAACATAGCTTGCCGGATTGCGGCAGTAACAGAATTAATCAGCTGGCTTTGATGATTAACGCCCAGCAGCGGCCAGTGAATGTCTATATGACGACCTTGCACTGTGGGCCTTATGAAGCTTTGTTAAAACAAAAAACCGAATATGCGGCTATCCAGTGTTTTGATGGCGGGCCAACTACTTATCACGAGTTTGCGTCTTTGGATCAAAAGCTGGATAAAACCAAAAATTATTTGTTTATCAGCAGCGATTACCATGCGCTTCGAGTGAAAAAATTAGCGCAAATGCATCAACTCAATGCACAGGTGTATGCCGCCTCAAGCGCGACCTTCAGGCCAGTGAATTGTGGTTGGAACTGTTTATTGACGGTGAATTTATCAAACTATGATTTGTTCTCTAAGCTGGCTGCGGAAACTGCCAGTTTGCAGGTGTATTCATTAACGAAAGACTGGACTGAGTGGTATACCCCGAGTTCTTGAAGAGGTCTGCGGGTCACTATTTCGACGAATAGAAGGGCGACCATAAAGGTCGCCCTTTCATTTTATGGTCATAGAGTTAACGGGCGTTACGGATAATTTCCTGCGCCATTAAATCTGCCACTTCGTTGGTCGGTTTTTGCTGTGCATCAGCGCGTTCGAAGATGTTAATCAGCGTATGGTAAATCTGGTTTACCTTAGCTGTAGATTCTTCGGCGTTGTAGCCTGCAGCGCGCATTTCCATCGCCACGTTAATAATGCCGCCCGCATTAATCACGTAATCAGGTGCGTACAGAATGCCTTGTTGACGCAACAGTTCACCATGACGGCTTTCTTTGAGCTGGTTATTGGCGCAACCTGCAATGATTTTGCATTTCAGTTGAGGAATAGTGAGGTCGTTAATGGTGGCACCTAAAGCGCAAGGTGCGTAAATGTCAGCATCAACCGCATAGATCTCATCTAAGCCTACAGCTGTAGCGTTAAATTGCGCTACGGCACGGCTGACAGCGTCCTGATTGATATCAGTGACAATCAGTTTTGCGCCTTCTTTGTGCAGGTATTCACACAAATAAAAACCAACACTACCTAAACCTTGCACTGACACTGTCAGGCCATTCAGATCATCAGTACCAAACTTGTGCTTAGCCGCTGCTTTAATACCACGGTAAGTTCCAAGTGCCGTAAATGGACCTGGGTTACCGCTTAAGCCTTCTAAGCCAGCCACGTAAGGCGTTTCTTTATTGACGATCATAATGTCGCCAGTGGTGATGTTTACATCTTCAGCGCTGACATAACGGCCACTTAACGAATGCACAAATTGACCGAATTTACGGAACAAGGCTTCGGATTTGATTTTTTTCGCGTCACCAATAATCACGGCCTTACCACCACCTAATGGCAAACCTGCCATGGCGTTTTTGTAGGTCATGCCGCGGGATAAACGTAACACGTCGACTAAGGCATCTTCATCAGCGACATAATCCCACATACGGCAGCCACCTGTTGCCGGGCCTAAGGCGGTGCTGTGAATCGCAATAATGGCTTTTAAACCAGTGCTTTCATCACTGCAGAATACAACTTGCTCATGGTTATCAAATTCAGGATGGTTAAATACAGCCACGACTTGCTCTCCGTTGATATAACTCACTGCGCTTTACAGGGCAGGATTAAGGGCTTTTTTGCGCCGCGGAATGTACCACTTCACCAGCTTGTACGCCATGCTTTGCTAAAAACAAAATCTGGTAAGACCAGATGATTGTCGACAATTTAAGCTGGCTCTTGATTGTCAGCATTGAGTCACATAAAGTAGCGCCACTTGGAGAAAGGAAAATAAAGATGGCAGAACAAATAACCCCGGAACAACAGGAACAAGCAAACAGCGAGTGGGTTCGCAATCAGTTCCAAAAAGCAAACCAGTATCTGGCGGAAAAAGGCATATTGCCAGACAATGTAGCGGTGTCAGAATCTCGTTATTTAACACCATTAATGGCGGTTTGGAAGATTAGTGCGCAAAACCGCCAGCAATATTGGGTGATAAGTGGTGATTTACCTACAGATCATATGCCTTTGTCGGCGGCAAAAGATGCACGTGAGGCTGTTCGGGCTTTTTCATTACACTGGCAAATGAAAGCTGAGCAGATTATGAATTCAGGCACGCCCGATCAGACTAAAACAGACTTTGCCAATTTACTGGTGAACAGAGCACATGGTTTGTATGATTTGTTTAATAACGAAGAACTGTGGAATTCGCCAAAATAATAGGATGCTTAGTATATAAATCTTTACAGCTATTAATGCTGTAGTTTTATTGTGCATAGTACAAAAGCTGTCGCAGACAAAAAAACCGCCATTGGCGGTTTTTTTGTATCACAATCCTCAGTAACTATTACTCAGTAAAGTACCAATACCCTTTATTGATCAGCAAAGTGACCAACTGTAAACGGCCATGCTCTGCTGCGAAATGCTGGCAATCTTCCTGACTCAGGCTAATTTGATCGGTCAGCTTTTTCACTGTTTCAAGTTCAGCCGCAGGTACTAAAAAGCGGTCACCATTGATAAAGAGTTGAATGTCATCAGCAGGGGGGGCCTGATAGTACAAAGTGCGCAGGCCACCTAATTTAGCCAGCACCGATCCTTCTTCCAGATACTCACCAATTTCATCAGTTTCGTAATGAGGATCAGGTTCTGTCGCATCCAATTCATGTTTGGCATGGCTGATATAACTGCCAAACCACTCTGCAGCAAAGTGTTTATCATCAACTAACTGACGTAATAAACTTTGCACCTGAGTTAGATCCTGCTCGCTGATAGCGCCAACTGAATCTGGTAGCTGACGCTCTGGATCAGTAAAACGACTACCCGTAATGTCCTGATCGATCAGATGATCAGCCAGACCAGTCAGTAAATCTTTTTGCGCCGGCGCACGGAAACCGACTGAGTAGTTCAGCGACGGATCTAATGAGATGCCATCATGTGGGCAACCCGGTGGAATATATAAAATATCGCCAGGTTCAGTGATCACATCAATGCAGTCGACAAAAGGACTGACCTGCAATAAGCGGGGGTGCGGGCAATGCTGTTTTAAGCTGCTATCCGGCATACCGACACGCCAATGGCGTTTGCCCTGGCCCTGAATAATAAAGACGTCGTATTGGTCCAAATGAGGCCCTACGCCGCCTCCAGCAGTAGAAAAGCTCACCATTAAATCGTCGATACGCCAGTTTGGAATAAAACGAAATGGCTCTATCAATGCGGCGGATTGAGGATGCCAATGATCGACGGCCTGCACGAGCAATGTCCAGCCATCTTCACCTAAATGGCTGAAATCCTCAAAGGGGCCAGTTTCCATATCCCATACTGCATTTTTATTGCTGACAATACGGGATTCGATTTCTTCTTCACCAGCCAGGCCTGCCAGTTCATCCGGGCTGATAGGGTCGATAAAGTTTCTAAAGCCTGCTTTGATAAGCAGTGGCTTTTTCTGCCAGTAGTCAGCTAAAAACTGAGCTGGAGTTAATTCATTTAAAAATAATTGGTACATAGGTCTGGTTCACCATAAAAACAGGGCGATTAAATCGCCCTGCATAACATCATCAACTGAAACTTAGTTTAGTCGAGCAAGTTAACTAACTCGATAGCTGCACCTATATAGTTATCCGGGCGCAGCGCTTTAAGTTCGGTTTTCACTTGCTCTGGCAGTTCCAACTTGTCGATAAAAACGGCTAAGTCAGCTGGCGTAATACGTTTGCCGCGGGTCAGTTCTTTCAGCTTTTCATACGGCTGTTCAATGCCATATTTACGCATCACGGTTTGTACCGGCTCGGCCAGTAATTCCCAGTTCTGATCCAGCTCGCTCAGCAGGTTGGCCTCGTTTACTTCCAGTTTGCTGATACCTTTTAAGCTCGCATGATAAGCAATAACTGTATACGCAAAACCTACACCTAAGTTACGCAGTACAGTAGAGTCCGTTAAGTCACGCTGCCAGCGTGATACAGGGAGCTTGGACGATAAATGCTGGAATATGGCATTGGCCAGACCCAGGTTACCTTCCGAGTTTTCAAAGTCTATTGGGTTGACTTTATGCGGCATAGTGGAAGAACCAATTTCACCGGCAATGGTGCGCTGCTTAAAGTGACCTAAAGCAATATAACCCCAGACATCGCGGTCGAAGTCGAGCAGGATGGTGTTAAAACGCGCGATGGCGTCAAACAGCTCGGCAATATAGTCATGTGGTTCAATCTGAGTGGTGTACGGGTTCCAGCTTAAACCTAAGCTCGTGACAAACTCTTCTGCAAACTGATGCCAGTTCAGGTTTGGGTAGGCAGATAAATGCGCATTGTAGTTACCTACAGCACCATTGATTTTACCTAGCAGTTCTACCTTGGCAATTTGCTCACGCTGACGCTTTAAACGCATGTACACGTTCGCCATCTCTTTACCCAAAGTGGTAGGAGAGGCTGGCTGACCGTGGGTACGGGCCATCATAGGGATAGCTTTGTACTTCTGAGCTAAAGTTTTGATTTCATTTAATAACTGATCGCACAGTGGCAGTAATACCTGATCACGGGCAGCACCTAACATCAAACCGTGTGACAGGTTATTGATATCTTCTGAGGTACAGGCAAAGTGGATAAATTCACTGACTGCAGCCAGTTCAGCATGACCTGCTACTTTTTCTTTTAATAAATACTCAACAGCTTTGACGTCATGGTTGGTGGTGCGCTCAATGTCTTTTACCCGCTGTGCATCTGCCAGGCTAAAATTGTCGACAATTGAGTTTAACAACGCGTTGGCACTGTCAGATAAAGCCGGAACTTCAGTGATAGCTGCAGTGGCTGCTAATTTTTGCAACCAACGTACTTCCACAGTCACCCGGAATTTGATTAAACCATATTCACTAAAAAACTCACGCAGCTCGCTGGCTTTTGAGCCATAGCGGCCATCTACAGGGGAGATGGCGGTTAATGCTGATAATTCCATTAGGTGCTCCTATGAATGGGTTGGGGCAATAGTGTGTAAAACGGATTTGGCTTCATTAAGCAGTGCTTTGCGTTTGAATATAAAATGCAGACGACTGCCACCGGACTGGCGCCATAACACCACAGCGCGGATAGCTGCCAATAGCAAAGCGCGAACTTTATGCTGTACCAGTTGCTGCTTCAGCAGTTCTGGCTGACCGGCGACCTGAATTCGGGTGCCTAAAGAGCTGATGCATTCGACATAAATATCGGCCAGATTGGCAATGATGTTTTCATCGGTAATAGCAAAATGCTGCAGTTGCTGCTCTAAGCGGGATAAGCGTTTACCCAGGTTATCCAGATTATCGCGGTTTTTTGTCAGCTTACGCTCCAGTGCAATGACGGACACCACATAGCGGGTCAGCTCAACGTCTTTATGCTGATTGTCACCTAACTGATCCACCAGACACTGATAACCAGCGCGCAGGTTAGCCACATCTTTGCCATAAATATCCAAAGGCTCTGCCGGAGATAAATTAGCGATACTGGCTAAACACAACTGCAAGTCAGCAAGCGCCACATCATTAGTACGGGTGACTTGCTGTAAAAGTTTTAGGGCCTGGCACATACCAGCCAGTGCAAGGGTTTGAGTCTGAATACTGTGTTGCATAAGTTACTGTATGGCCGAATTAATAATGCCACCACCCAAACAAATCTCGTCGCTGTAAAACACAGCAGACTGACCCGGAGTAACGGCTTTTTGAGGCTGATCAAATACCACAACCACAGTGCCATCCGGCATTGGGGTCAGGGTGCATGGAATATCGGTCTGACGATAACGGGTTTTGACTGTGCAGCGCAGTGCTTGCTGTGGGCCTGTGCGATCGACCCAGTGCAATTGATTCGCCACTAAGCCTTTGGAGAACATACTCGGATGATCATGACCCTGAGCGACAATAAGACGGTTATTGATCAAGTCTTTCGATACCACATACCATGGCTGATCATCACCATCTTTTAAGCCACCAATACGTAAACCTTTACGCTGGCCTAAAGTGTGATACATCAGGCCATCGTGCTGGCCAATTTTATCGCCGTCTACTGTGTAAATATCACCAGGCTGGGCTGGTAAATACTTTTGCAGGAAATCTTTAAATTTACGCTCGCCGATAAAACAAATGCCTGTGCTGTCTTTTTTATCGTGCGTAATTAAACCTTGTTCTTCAGCAATAGCCCGAACCAGAGGCTTTTCCAGATGACCTACAGGGAACAGGGTTTGTGCCACATGTTCTTCACCTATGGTATAGAGGAAATAGCTTTGATCTTTATTGGTATCCAGACCACGCAATAACTGCCAATGACCATCCACTTCGCGGCGCTGTACATAATGGCCTGTGGCGATAAAGTCAGCCCCTAAAGCTTCGGCAGCAAATTCAAGGAAAGCTTTAAACTTAATTTCCTTGTTGCACATAATATCCGGGTTCGGCGTACGGCCAGCTTTGTATTCCTCGAGGAAATATTCAAACACATTGTCCCAGTACTCAGCGGCAAAGTTGACTTTGTGCAGCTTGATACCCAGCTTGTCACAGACCGCCTGAGCATCTCTTAAGTCGTCAGCAGCAGCGCAGTATTCGCTGTCGTCATCTTCTTCCCAGTTCTTCATAAACAGGCCTTCGACCTGATAACCTTGCTGCATCAGCAAGTAGGCGGACACTGAGGAATCAACACCACCGGACATACCGACAATGACTTTTTTGCTGCTGTTATCTGACATTACACCGCACTTTTTACTGGCTGGATGGGAACGGGCGCGGATTATAGCACCAAATTCTTTGCCAAAAAATGTTAATCAAAGCGAATGTGCGACGGCGTTTCTGATCTGAGACAACGACAATAGTTGGTTTTGCTCAAACTGTGTGATGGCATCCAGCACTAATTGACTGCGTACGGGCAGGGCATGATTGCGCAATTCATCCAAACTTAGCCAGTGCAAGGCCCGAATATCATCATCTTGTGGCTGATACTGTGATGGCAATTCGGTAGGGGTAAAGACAAAATTCACCCGCACATAAAAATGACCATTGGCTGCTTTGAGCTGAGAAATACCCAGCCAGGCATCAGGTTCTAAGCTCAGACCTGTTTCTTCCAGCAATTCGCGTTTTACCGCACTGATGACATCTTCATTTTCCTCAACATGACCTGCAGGTTGATTCAGCACCAGTCGGCCGGAGCTTTTATCTTTTTCTTCCACCAGTAAATAACGACCCTGAAAATACAACACAGCGGCGACAGTTAAATGCAATAAAGGACGGGACATAAACAAAGGGCTCCTTAAATGAGGGCTTGCAATAAAAAGAAGGTGACGAAAAAACAACAAGGCACTGTATTTATGCCATATATGAACAAAAAAACCGATCTTTTGTTGTAATTGGCGCAAAACGCCCATAAATCGTTAACGTTGCTCAAGTGGTCGGGCCGCAGAACTCTGTTTTCCGTCTGACATTTCAGTAATATAAAGCGCGACAGAGTTTGAGCAGCTACTACTTCTGTCGTAAAGCGCATGTGCTTGACTAGGCTCTTAGAATGAGCGCTGTTATACTCGGGCACCTCGAGTAACTGTAACGTTTTAAACAGCCCAGGCCGCTTCAAATGAGATGCGTCTGGCTAACGATTCAATTTTGCTGTAAATCCAGGAAACGATATGACCACCTCAAAAATTATCTACACTATTACGGACGAAGCCCCGGCACTGGCCACTTATTCTTTTTTACCTGTAGTTGAGGCTTTTGCCAAAACTGCGGATATCGAAGTTGAAACTCAGGATATTTCTCTGGCTGGCCGTATTCTTGCCTTGTTCCCTGAATTTCTGACCGAAGCACAGCGTCAGCCAGATGCCTTAACAGGTTTAGGCGAGCTGGCGAATACGCCTGAAGCCAATATCATCAAGCTGCCAAATATCAGTGCTTCTATTCCACAGTTAGTGGCTGCTATTAAAGAATTGCAAGCCAAAGGCTACAAACTGCCTGATTACTCGGAAGACCCAAAAACAGCGGAAGAAAAAGAAGCCCGCAGCCGTTACGACAAAGTTAAAGGCAGTGCGGTAAACCCTGTGCTGCGTGAAGGTAACTCAGACCGCCGTGCACCTGCTTCTGTTAAACAATATGCCCGTAAAAACCCACATTCTATGGGTGCATGGAGCAAAGAATCGAAATCTCATGTGGCTCATATGAGCGCTGGTGATTTCTACGGCAGCGAGAAGTCAGTCACTATCGCTGAAGCAGGCCAAGTGCGCATAGAGCATGTAGCTGCTGATGGTAGCGTGACAGTATTGAAAGAAAAAACTGCTGTAAAAGCTGGTGAAATCATTGATGCTTCTTCAATGAGCAAAAAAGCATTACGTGATTTTATTGCTGCAGAAATTGCAGATGCGAAAGCCAAAGATGTGCTGCTGTCAGTGCATTTAAAAGCCACCATGATGAAAGTGTCTGACCCTATTCTGTTTGGTCATGTGGTCACTGTGTTCTTCAAAGACGTGTTTGAAAAACATGCCGCCACTTTTGCTGAATTAGGTGTGGATGCAAACAACGGCTTAGGCGATGTGTACGCAAAAATCGCCAAGCTGCCAGCCGATAAAAAAGCTGAAATTGAAGCTGACATCAAAGCTGTGTATGCAAAACAACCAGCTTTGGCCATGGTGAATTCGGATAAAGGCATCACGAACCTGCATGTGCCAAGCGATGTGATTATCGACGCTTCTATGCCTGCGGCTATCCGTTCTTCTGGCCAGATGTGGGGCCCGGACGGCAAATTAAAAGACACCAAAGCTATTATTCCTGACCGTTGCTACGCCGGTGTGTATCAGGAAACTATCAATTTCTGCCGCGAACACGGTGCTTTTGACCCTCGTACTATGGGCTCAGTGCCAAACGTTGGTTTAATGGCGCAAAAAGCGGAAGAATACGGCTCACACGATAAGACCTTCGAAATTAAAGTTGCGGGTCAGGTGCGCGTTGTAGATGCTGCTGGTACTGTGCTGATTCAACACAATGTTGAGCAAGGCGATATCTGGCGTATGTGTCAGGCCAAAGATGCTCCAATCCAGGATTGGGTGAAACTTGCGGTCAACCGTGCCCGTTTAAGCAAAACTCCTGCGGTATTCTGGTTAGACAAAAACCGTGCTCACGATGCTCAGCTGATTGCTAAAGTAGAACGTTACTTAAAAGATCACGACACCACTGGTTTAGATATTCAGATCATGTCGCCGGAAGAGGCAACACGCCATACCTTAAAACGTATCAAAGAAGGTTTGGATACTATTTCTGTCACAGGCAACGTCTTACGTGACTACTTAACTGACTTATTCCCAATTCTGGAATTAGGTACTAGCGCGAAGATGTTGTCTATTGTACCTCTGATGAACGGTGGTGGTTTGTTTGAAACGGGCGCTGGTGGTTCTGCTCCTAAGCACGTTGAACAGTTTGTTGAAGAAAACCACTTACGTTGGGATTCGTTAGGTGAATTCCTGGCTCTGGCTGCCTCTCTGGAGCATTTAAGTCAGGTGACAGGCAATGCCAAAGCTCAGGTACTGGCTGATGCTTTGGATCAGGCAACGGCCAAGTTCCTGGATAACGACAAATCTCCAACCCGTAAACTGGGTCAGTTGGATAACCGTGGCAGCCACTTCTATCTGGCATTCTACTGGGCAGAAGCTCTGGCCGCACAAAGCAAAGACGCATCTTTAGCTGCACAATTTGCTCCACTGGCTAAAGCTTTAACCGAAAACGAAGCCAAAATTGTGCAGGAATTAAATTCTGTCCAGGGTAAAGCTGTAGATATCGGTGGTTACTACAAACCAGACGATGCATTAGCATCAAAAGCTATGCGCCCAAGCGATACCTTTAATCAGGCATTAGCTGCACTGTAATTCACCGTAGGGGCGGGGCTTGTCCCCGCCCGTCTCAAATTCCAAATCAATACCAAATAGGCTTGTCCTCTCCCGTCTAATGATACCGCGTTGTTATTGGTAAAATACCGCGGTGCCCATGTACGGGCCGGGACAAGCCGCGACCCTTCGAACCTTGGACTGCATTTTGATTAATTGAGATCAAATAAAAATGCCAGCTTATGCCGGCATTTCATATGGATATGTGAGCTTCAGGTGGTTATTCAGGTTTGTGACCTTCTGGCAGTGCGATATTTACTGCATGTAAACCTTTTGGGCCCTCAGACAGGTCAAACACCACATCCTGGCCGGCCTTCAGCGTACGGTAGCCATCCATGTTAATGGTTGAATAATGGGCGAAGATGTCTTCGTCACGACCATCTTCACGAATAAACCCAAATCCTTTGGCATTATTAAACCATTTCACTTTACCGGTAGCCATACTACTTCCTTCTCTAAGTTAGCTAAATTCTGTATTCTAAGGCGGAGCAACAGGGAGCTGCTGGCAGACTCCACCATTTACTGTAGATAATTTGTGCAGCTAGTCAAGTTTTTTACACCCTTGTAAAGGTGCGTTGCAGGTACTATCTATAAGATAAGGGATATAGAGTGGCCGCAAAGCCTGTAGTGGCTTTAGGTCCGGTGAAAAAATTCATCAATGCAATTTTGATGCTTTGAACAGGCGTGGCTATAGTTTATGAGTGGTTATAAAGAAAATAATGGAACAGATCATGGAGTAGTGGAGAAAACCCGGCAACAGGTGAAACCTCCCTCTATGTATAAAGTCATACTTCACAACGATGACTACACCCCGATGGATTTTGTCATTGATGTGTTAACCCGGTTTTTTAATATGCAGTATGAAAAAGCCAGTGAAATTATGTTGCAGGTACACAATGAAGGAATGGCGGTGTGTGGCGTGTTCACAGCCGAGGTTGCGGAGACCAAAGTTCAGCAAGTGTCCATTTATGCGAAAGAGCACGAACATCCATTGTTATGCACTATGGAACGGGCTTAACGCCAAACAACTGCTGTTGTAACTCAGGTGGATTAGGAGTGATGTTGTATGTTGAACAAAGATCTTGAGTTAACCTTAAATCTGGCGTTTCGATTTGCGCGGGAAAAGCGTCATGAGTACATGACAGTTGAGCATTTATTATTAGCTTTATTGGATAACCCGGCAGCTGGTGATGCGCTGAAGTCTTGTGGTGCCAACATAGACCGCCTGCGGCTTGATCTGTCGCATTTTATCGACTCAACCACCCCTCTGTTGCCAGAAGGCGACGCAGACCGCGACACGCAGCCTACGCTCGGATTTCAGCGTGTTCTGCAAAGAGCTGTGTTCCATGTACAGTCTTCAGGTAAATCCGAAGTCACAGGCGCCAATGTATTAGTCGCTATTTTTAGTGAACAGGAATCACAGGCTGTTTATTTACTGAAAAAAATTGATATCAGTCGGTTGGATATCGTCAATTACATTTCTCATGGCGTGATCAAAACCGAAAAAATTGAGCAGCAGGACGAGCAGCAAGATGAAAACGGTGATGTACAAATTGAAGAAAACAAATACCTCGAAAGCTTCACAGCCAATCTGAATGTTCTGGCTAAAAATGGTCAGATTGACCCATTGGTTGGTCGCGATATGGAGCTGGAGCGCACTATTCAGGTGTTGTGCCGCCGTAAAAAAAATAACCCGTTATTGGTGGGCGAAGCAGGGGTGGGTAAAACCGCTATTGCCGAGGGTCTGGCTTATCGCATCGTCAATAAGCAAGTGCCTGAAGTCATTGCTAATGCCACTATTTATTCACTGGATATGGGCTCGTTACTGGCTGGTACCAAATACCGCGGTGATTTTGAGAAGCGCTTAAAATCGTTGCTGAAAGAAATCGAAAACGAAAAAGATGCAGTGCTGTTTATTGATGAAATTCATACCGTCATTGGCGCAGGTGCAGCGTCCGGTGGTGTGATGGATGCCTCGAACCTGATTAAACCGCTGTTATCCAGTGGTCGTCTGCGCTGCATCGGCTCTACCACTTATCAAGAATTTAAAAACATCTTTGAAAAAGATACGGCGCTGGTGCGTCGTTTCCAGAAAATTGATGTGGTTGAACCCAGTGTCGATGACACCACGCAAATTCTGCAGGGCTTAAAAGAGCGCTACGAAGCTCACCATGGTGTGCGTTATACCCAAAAGGCTTTACGTGCTGCAGCTGAGTTGTCGGCTAAATACATCAACGAGCGGCATTTACCGGATAAAGCCATAGACGTGATTGACGAAGCAGGAGCCAGTCAGCGTTTGTTGCCTGTATCCAAACGGAAGAAAGTCATTAATGTGCCTGAAATTGAGCATATTATTGCCAAAATGGCCCGTATCCCTGAAAAATCAGTGTCAGCTTCTGATAAAGATGTACTGGCGAACTTAGACCGTAACTTAAAAATGGTGGTCTTTGGCCAGGACGAGCCCATTGAAGTATTAACTTCGGCTATTCGATTATCCCGCTCAGGTCTTGGCAACGAAGAAAAACCTATTGGTAACTTCTTATTTGCAGGCCCAACAGGGGTAGGTAAAACCGAAGTCACCAAACAGCTGGCAAAAATTATGGGTGTTGAACTGCTGCGTTTTGATATGTCCGAGTATATGGAACGTCATGCGGTCAGTCGTTTAATTGGTGCGCCTCCGGGTTATGTTGGTTTTGATCAGGGTGGTTTGCTGACGGATGCGGTCTCTAAACATCCGTATTCTGTGGTGCTGTTAGATGAAATAGAAAAAGCGCACTCCGACATCTACAACATTCTGTTGCAGGTGATGGATCATGGCACTTTAACCGACAATAGCGGCCGTAAAGTCGATTTCCGTAATGTGATTTTGGTGATGACCACCAATGCTGGTGTGCAGGAGACTGTGCGTAAAACCATAGGCTTTAAACAACAGGATCACAGCCATGACGCGTTAGCCGAAATTAACCGGACCTTTAGTCCTGAGTTCAGAAACCGTCTGGATGGCATCATTTGGTTTAAACATTTATCCCGCGATATTATTCTGCAGATTGTCGATAAGTTTGTTTGCGACTTGCAGGTGCAACTGGATAAAAAACAAGTGTCGATGGAGCTAAGTGGCGCCGCCCGTCAATGGCTGGCCGACAAAGGTTACGATCAGGCTATGGGGGCCCGTCCTATGGCGCGGGTTATTCAGGAGCAACTGAAAAAACCTTTAGCCAACGAGATTTTGTTTGGACGACTGGCGCACGGCGGTGATGTGCGGATTGATCTGAAAGGCGATGAATTAGAATTTGACTACAACGAAGAAGAAGCTCTGGTCTAATATACCCGTCGTTCTTGAAGCTGCAGCTTTGTTGACTGCGCCATCTCGCCCCAGTCACATAGGTGAACTATGTGACTGGGGTCTCGTACACTTGCCGCCGCGCTGCAGCTGCAATTACTTGGGTATAAAACAGCATCACACATCGAGAATACGAAAAAACCCGGCTTGGCCGGGTTTTTCTTTGTAGAGCATTAAGCAAATAGCGTTAGCGCTATCTGGTTCCGTCAAATCTTAACGTTGACGGAACACGATGCGACCTTTGGTCAGATCGTAAGGAGTTAATTCAACAGTGACTTTGTCACCTGTCAGAATGCGAATGTAGTTTTTACGCATTTTGCCTGAAATATGGGCAATAACTACGTGGCCGTTTTCTAACTCGACCTTAAACATGGTATTTGGCAGGGTATCTAAGATAGTCCCTTGCATTTCAATTACGTCTTCTTTCGCCATTCAGCGTGCCAGCCTCTTATTTAAATTCATTAGTTCAAAAAACTGCCGCAGATTTTGCCGAAAAAGGGCAGATAAGTAAAGCAACATAGTCAGATTTAGCGAAATGAGAGCCATTCTCCGGCTATAAAGCGTTGTTGTGGTAAAAATTTTGCCTTGTAACTCATTTTTTGACAGTGTTGGATGTAGTAACCCAGGTACACAAAACTGATGTTTTCTGTTTGAGCCAACTCAATCAGCGCCAAAATTGCTAAAGTACCAAAAGCCAGAGCATGACCAGTCCGATAAAAAGTATAAACAGCAGAAAAAGCATCGGCTGTGCAGTCGACCACAGTCACAGCGACCAATTCATCATCTATGTATTGTTCTAAACATTGTATTTTTAACCAGTTGGCTTGCCATAAATAAGCCATTTGCTCCGGACTAGTCGGGGACATCGAACTGTCGGCATGTTTGCTGTCAATATAAGACTGGTACAAGGCATAGTACTTTTCTGTGCCGCTTTCATTATCACGCACCTCTGTTAACTGATAACGCCAGTTACTGCGTTTTGCTTTGTTCCAAACCCGGCGCTGATTGCTGTTTGATTGAAATGCTGTTGCTTTGATGCGTACCGACTGACATTGCTGGCAGCCTTCACAATAGGTGGTATAAATTTGCTCACCGCTGCGTCTGAAATTCAGCGTCAGTAGTTGCTGGTAAAAGGTAGCGTCCAGTGGTTCTTCCGGCAGAGTAAATAACAAACGTTCCTGCCGGTCGGGCAGGTAATTGCACTGCTGTTGCTGACTGACGCCAAGTTTTAAGCCAGACATCTTAAAGCTCCAACTGAATGTCCTGCACACGCCAGACATCAGCGGGGCAGAGCAGGGCTTTATGATTCGCCAGTAAGGTCAGGTAGGTTCTGCGTGACAAAGGCTCTGCTCCTAACTGCTGTAAAAAAGGATTCATCATCTGACAATCAATATAGCCTGTCGCGAAGGAAGATAAATGCTGCTGTAAGGCCGCAAGGGCTATTTTTGCCGTATTGGGCAACGTATTAAACATCGACTCGCCACAAAACAGCTGGCCGACCATCACGCCATAACAACCACCGACCAGTTCGCCATCAGACCAGACTTCAATGCTGTGCGCATGGCCTTGCTGATGCAAAGTAATATAGGCCTGTTGAATATCCGGCACTATCCAGGTGCCTTGCTGCGAAGCACGCGGTGCACTGCAGGCTCGGATCACTTGCGGAAAAGCTTTATTGATACTGATTTGAAAACTGGAGTGGTGCAGTAGTTTTCGCAAAGAGCGGTTGGGCTTTAATACGCCGGGTTTAAAAATGGCACGTTGAGACGGGCTCCACCACAGCAGTGGGTCACCAGGGCTAAACCAGGGAAAGATACCGCTTTGATAGGCTTTGAGTAAACGTTGTGGCGATAAATCACCGCCCATCGCCAATAAACCATCCGGTTCAGTCAGAGCCTGACTGACCGGAGGGAATTCAAGCGATGTATCTGATAACTCGGGTAAATAAATCACCACTATTTACCCCTGTGTATCACCTGAGCCTATAGATATATTACTTTGCTAAAGCGTCTAAATAACGCTCAGCATCTAAAGCAGCCATACAGCCTGTGCCTGCTGAGGTAATAGCCTGACGGTAGATATGATCCGACACGTCGCCAGCGGCAAATACACCTTCAATACTGGTTTGAGTGGCGTTGCCTTCAGTACCACTTTGTACTTTCAGGTAACCGCCGTTCATTTCCAACTGACCCGCAAAAATATCGGTATTTGGTTTATGACCAATAGCGATAAATACACCAGCTACTGCTACATCTTCAGTCGGCTGGCCATTGGTCGATTTTAAGCGCATGCCGTTCACGCCCATATCGTCACCCAGAATTTCTTCCAGCTCACGGTGGGTGTGCAGAATAATGTTGCCAGAGGCCACTTTCGCCATTAAACGGTCAACCAGAATTTTTTCCGCCTTAAAAGTATCGCGACGGTGCACTAAATGCACTTCTGAGGCGATATTGGCTAAATACAGCGCTTCTTCGACAGCTGTATTACCGCCACCTACTACTGCAACTTTTTGATTGCGGTAGAAGAAACCGTCACAAGTGGCACAGGCAGACACACCACGGCCGTTGTAGGTTTGTTCTGACGGCAAGCCTAAGTACTTGGCTGAAGCGCCTGTGGCAATAATCAATGCGTCACAGCTGTACTGGCCATTGTCACCCGTCAGAATAAATGGGCGCTGTTGGAAATCCACAGTGTGAATATGATCAAACAGAATTTCAGTGTTGAAGGTTTCAGCATGAGCTTTCATACGGTCCATCAGTGCTGGGCCAGTTAAACCATGTGGGTCACCCGGCCAGTTTTCTACTTCTGTCGTTGTGGTTAATTGACCGCCCGCCTGCATACCAGTCAGCAGCACCGGGTTTAAATTGGCGCGCGCAGCGTAAACAGCCGCAGTGTAGCCCGCTGGGCCAGAACCTAAAATTAATAAACGGCTGTGTTTAATAGTGGACATGCAGTACTCCGGCATTTTTCAATGATGTAATCAGTTGAGTCGTTAATGGGGCCGATTTTATGGCATTGCAATAGCGAGATAAAGCACAACCGCATTTTTTCCAATTCAGGCGCTGGTAAGCAAGTCGTGCTATGGTATTGTTTGTTTACACATAGTTGACGTTGCCCCTCTGTTGAGGTTGAAATTGCACCATTTTTTCCTTGCGTTAGGCCATCCCAGAGACCTGAAAACATGTTGATCAGGTTGTTATATCGTCTTCACCCTCTGCTTATGTTATGGCTGTTAAGCTATAGCTTTTTCGTGTCCGCACAAACTCATTTTACTCGTCTGACAGTCGATGATGGCTTACCTAATGCCAGTATTTATCGGATAGTGCAGGATAAAGAAGGTTACATCTGGCTGGGTTCAACCAATACTGGATTATTAAGGTACAACGGCTATGAGCTGGAGGCTTTTGATGTGCTGCCAGCATCAGTCAGTAACAATATACTGGTACCAGATATCGATGCGCTGCTGATGGATCAACAGGATCGGCTCTGGATTGGCAGCTGGGGTATGGGGCTGAGCAAAGTTGATACGCGGACTGGGACAATTGAATATTATTCCGATCGACCGGACAGCGCTTTAGTTCTGACCAGTAATTACATCCAGAGCTTGCTGATGGACAAATCAGGAGCGATCTGGATAGGCACCAACAAAGGGTTACAGCGATTGTTGCCTGATGGTACCTTGCAGATCATAGGTGCATCTGACGCAGCGCAGCCATTGATTAACCAGCGGATCTGGGCTCTGGTTCAGACCGCAGATGACAGTATCTGGATTGCAACAAGCGAAGGCCTGCATCAATGGACAGAACAAGATGGATTAAGCCGGGCTTATCAGGCCTTTGGCCAGAACAGTGTCAACAATGAAATGCGCACCTTGTTCGCGCATGGCAATCAGTTATGGGTGGGGGGCCGTGGGGCATTATTTCAGTTTGACCGCGCATCCTCAGTGTTTCAGGCCGTTCCTTTTTACGATGATACTGTCAGTCCTATTATCAATGTGTTGGAAGCAGACCAACAAGGTAATCTGCTGGTTGGCACTTTTGACGGCGTTTATAAAGTATCCCTGACCTCTGGTGCTTATGAAGCCTTTAGCGATAGCAAACAATTACTTGCCGGTATCAATGTGCGTTCTTTGCTGGTCGATCGGAGCGGTTTATTGTGGGTAGGCAGCAGAGAACGCGGTTTATTTTACGGCAGGCATCAGCCTTCAGCTTTTACTGACTTAACGGGGTGGGGCGAGCAGGCGGCGTTGCTGGCCAAGCAACAACTGACGGCTGTAAAAGTAGAAAGTGATTTTTTATGGCTGGGCAGCGCCGATCAGTTTTATCAGATCAACAGAAAAACCGGAGCTGTGTTGTCGCTGGCGATGCCTGCGCGTGTCAACGCTATTACCAGAACCAGTCAGGGAGAACTTTACATAGGTTCGGACATTGGTTTATGGCAATTTGATGAAAACAAACAGCAGTTGGTGCAGCTGGACACAGGTCGCAGGTCCACCACTGCGCAATGGCAAAACGTCAGGGATCTGGTCAGCTTGCCTGATGGTAGCTTGTGGTTAGGCTTGTGGCAAAATGGCTTTATGCGCTGGGACCCTGAGGGTAAGCATCAATTCTGGTTACAGGATATGGTGCAGCAGAAGGTCGGTGACGCTGTGCAGGTAGTGCAGGAGATAAAGGGCAAAATCTGGATTGGTACCCGTTATTCCGGCCTTTTTGTGCTGGACCCTGCCAATGCTGAATTGCAGTCGTTAAAAGACCTGATACCGGTGGAACAAGCTCTTGATATTCAATGCATAGCGCAAGGGCCTGACGACACTGTACTGCTGTGCAGCCGCAGCGGACTGCTTAGTCTGGACCTGCAGAATCGAATTGTGTCCGGTCTTGCCGAGAGTTTGCATGGTCCTAAAGCCGAGTTATTAGGCGCTTATACAGACGCACAGAACAATATCTGGTTGTTGTCGGCTCAAGGCTTAAGTTTAAAACCTTACCAGCAAGAACGCCTGATCACTTTTACCGAGCAGGATGGTTTAAATAATAAGGAAATGATTTTTAAAGCATTTTCTGTATCTAAACGTGGCAACTTGTACCTAGGTACTGCCGGCGGCTTATCCATTGTCAATGCTGAACTGCTGTGGCTGAATCATCACAAAAGCACCACCAGGGTGTCGGGTGTCTGGATTGATCAGAAAAAACTCAAACCCGACATTATGCAAGACCCATGGTCGCATATTGAATTAAAGCCCGGTGAAAGTATCAGTCTGGAGCTGGCAAGCCTGGATTATCACGACCCCAAGCGTAATCAGTTTATCTACCAGTTGGCTGGGTTCGATAATGGCTGGCAATACAGCATGGGCTACACCAAAGTAAACTACAGCCAGCTGGAACCTGGAACCTACCAGTTTAAAGCCTGGGGGTCGAACCAACATGCTTTGTTTTCCGATCAACCATATTTGTTAACCATCGAAGTATTGCCTTTGTGGTGGCAACAGGGCTGGGTGATTGCCGGGCTTGGTGTCGCGTTGTTGCTGTTGTTAATGGCTGGGCACGCCTACCGGCTGCGCCATATGCGGCAAATCAATAAACTGTTACAGCATTCAGTGCAGGAAAGAGCCTATAACCAAACAGTGCTGGAAACTATGGTCGAAGAACGCACTAAAGCTTTGCAGGATAGCTCAGCCACTTTGTCGTTACGAACCCGGCAGTTAGAGGTGAGCTTGTCGCAACTGGCTGAAAATAATAGAGAATTAAAACGTCTGAATAACTTAAAAGATGAGTTTATTTCGACTGTCAGTCATGAGCTTCGCACGCCTTTGACCTCAATCCGCGGCGCAGTGGGCTTACTGGCCAGTAAAGCTGTGGCGCAAGATTCAGAGCATTACCAAAAATTACTGCAAACGGCGCTTGGCAACAGTGAGCGTTTATCGCAATTGATTAATGATTTACTGGATTTACAGAAGTTTGAATCCGGTAATTTTAGTTTGTCTTTTGCAGAGACCGACATGAAGCAACTGGTCGTGCAGGCATTAGAAAGCATTGCGCCTTATGCGACCCGCTATCAGGTGAGTTTCCAGACAGAATTAGCGGATGGCCAGGTGGTGGCTGATCAAACCAGGATCAGACAAGTGGTCGATAACCTGTTATCCAATGCGATTAAATTCTCAGCTCCTGGACAGACAGTACGGGTTCAGTTAACTGTGTTGGCCGAACGTATCAGGTTTGAAGTGCAGGATCAGGGCTCTGGTATTCCGGATAGTTTCCGCAACCGGATTTTTGAAAAGTTCTCTCAGGCGGATGGGTCCACCAGTCGCAAAGCTGAAGGCACTGGCCTTGGCTTAAATATCTGCAAGACCATCATAGCTGCACACCAGGGCGAGATTGGTTTTGAAAGTGAACCAGAGCAAGGCGCTATGTTCTGGTTCGAATTACCACTGCAGCAAAGTTAAAGCGCTGGTTGCGGCAATACATACCAATACACGGCCAGAACATGACAGATGCTGCCTGCAAGCACAAATAAATGCCAGATCAGGTGGTGCATAAACAGGCTTTTTTGCACATAAAACAGCACGCCGCCTGAGTAAAACAAACCACCGGCCAAGAGCCACCACAAGCCTGCTGTCGGCACTTGCGACAGCATAGGGTCTATCGCCACCAGCACAATCCAGCCCATGATCAGATACAAGGCGATGGAAATCTTTTGGTACTTAGCGCCGGTAAAGAGTTTTAACAGCACCCCGGCAAAGGCGATACTCCAAACCAAAGCAAACAGCCACCAGCCCCAGCTGTCTCGTAAGCTGACCAGAGTAAAAGGGGTGTAGGTACCAGCGATCAGGATAAAAATGGCCGAATGGTCGAGTTTTCTCAGCCACAACTTATGTTTGATGTTCTGCACCGAGTGATACAAGGTAGAGCTGCCGTATAACAAGACTAAACTCAGGCCAAAGACCCAACTGCTCAGCTGACGCCAGAAGTCCGCGGCGGAAAGCTCCAGCATCAGGTACAAGGCCGCCAGACTGGCGAGCACTCCCAAACCGTGGCTGATGGCATGGCTTAACTCTTCTGATGCGCTGTAACTACTGGCTGCTTTCATGTTCTGCTTTATCTGGACTGACCTCAAAGCCTTATGGTAACACTGGCCGGATCAAAGCAACCAGCGCAATTCGTTATTTTCCGTGGATAAGGGTAAACTAACGCCCTTTTGAACGGGTAGTGAAACTAATCTATATGGCTGTGCTTTTAGTGGTCGGTTATGTCTGGCCTGAACCTAATTCCTCTGCAGCGGGCAGCCGGATGTTGTCTTTGCTCTCAATGTTTCGTCAGCAAGGCTGGACTGTGATTTTTGCCAGTCCGGCGGAGAAAGGGCCGCATCGTTTTGACTTAAGCCAGTGGCAGATCAGTGAAGAACAAATTCAGTTAAATGACAGTAGTTTTGACGAGCAGCTCAGACAGTGGCAACCCGATATGGTGATGTTTGACCGTTTTATGCTGGAAGAACAGTTTGGCTGGCGGGTTGAACAACAATGCCCGCAGGCGCTGCGGTTGCTGGATACCGAGGATCTGCATTTTTTGCGATTAGCCCGCCAACAAGCCTATAAAGCGGGCAGGGACGTGACTCTGCAGGACTTACACTCTGAACAGGCACAACGTGAAATCGCCGCTATTTACCGCTCTGATCTGACACTGATTATTTCAGAAGCCGAGATGCAGCTTTTGACTGAGCATTTTAAAGTACCGCAGGAGCTTTTGTGTTACAGCCCCTTTTGGTTGGAGACTAAGCCACAACAGGGTTTACCTTCGTTTGAGCAGCGACAGCATTTTGTCTCTATTGGCAATTTCCGCCATGAGCCAAACTGGCAGGCGGTATTGTGGTTAAAGCAGCAGATTTGGCCTTTGATCCGCAAGCAGCTTCCCAAAGCTGAACTGCATATTTACGGTGCTTATCCACCGCCTAAAGCCACGCAGTTGCATCAACCGAAAGAAGGGTTTCTGATCAAAGGCTGGGCAGAAGATGCAGCAGAAGTGGTTAAAAATTCGCGGGTTTTATTGGCTCCTTTGCCTTTTGGCGCAGGTTTAAAAGGTAAGTTTATTGATGCCATGACACAGGGCACACCCAATGTCACCACAGCCGTTGGTGCTGAGGGTATGGAGCATCAGGGGGCATGGTCCGGGCTTATCGGCGAGACCGCGCAACAGATAGCAGAGGCGGCCGTGTTGCTGTATCAGGACGAAAGCTTATGGCAACAAAAGCAGCAGCAGGGTTTTGATATTTTGGCCCAACGTTTTGCCAGCCATCAACATCAACTCCGGGTTTGGCAACAACTGATGGATGTACAGCAACAGCTGTCACAGCATAGATTAACCAACTTCACTGGCGCTATGCTCAGGCATCATCAGCATCGCAGCACCCAGTTTATGGCGCAGTGGATTGAAGCAAAAACTAAACTGGCAGAGCTGAAACAAAACTTTGCACAGCAGGAGACAACAGATGAGTGAAATCAGCCGTCAGGCTCTCGTACAACTTTTGGATCAGGAACTACAAAGTAGTGTGATCAAAGACTATTGCCCCAATGGTTTACAAGTTGAAGGCAAAGGCCAGATTAAAAAGATTGTGGCGGGTGTGACCGCTTCTCAGGCCTTGCTGGATGCGGCGATTGCCGCAGAAGCTGATGCCATTATGGTGCATCATGGTTATTTCTGGAAAAACGAAGACTATGCCATTACTGGTATTAAAAAGCGCCGCTTACAAACCTTGCTGAAGCACGATATCAGCCTGATTGCCTATCACTTGCCGCTGGATGTGCATCCGCTGCTTGGCAACAATGCTCAGCTGGCGTTAAAGCTGGGCTTAACCAGCTGGCAGGCTGTGCCTGGTGTCAGCCCGTCCGGCGTGCTGATGCGCGGCACTTTGGCAAACGCGATGACCAGTCAGCAAATTGCCGATCGTCTGCATAGTGAGCTTAACCGCTTACCTCTATTGCACGCTGTGTTGGATAAACCTGTGACTGAACTGGCCTGGTGCACAGGCGGCGGCCAATCTTACATCGACCAGGCATATGCGGCTGGTGCAGAGCTTTTTATCAGTGGCGAAGTGTCGGAGCAAACTATCCATAGCTCACGTGAGCTTGGTATCGACTTTATTGCCGCAGGCCATCACGCCACAGAACGTTATGGCATCAAAGCTTTGGCAGAGTTTGTACAGCAGCGCACTGGTGTTGTCTGTGAATTTATTGATATCGACAATCCGGCTTAGGCCTGGATCAGGTGAGTAGCAAGCAGTGAGTAAAAAACAGCAGGACCGCAATTTTGACGGTATAGCGGGCAAATTTCAGAAGAATATTTATCAGACCACCAAAGGCCGGTTGCGTCAGGCGGTGTTGCTGCGTGATTTTGCCGAATGCGCCGATTTATCAACCCCAAGCCGCATTCTGGATGTAGGCGCAGGGCAGGGCCAATTGGCGCTGGCGCTGGCGCAGCAGGGCCATCAGGTCACCTTAACCGACTTGTCACAGGATATGCTGGATATAGCGCTTGAAGATGCCAAAGAGCGTGGTGTCGATACGCAAATCCAGTGTCATGCTCTGGCGTTACAGCAATTGGCCGACCAGCAATGGCCAGCCTTTCCTGTGGTACTTTGCCATGCTGTACTGGAATGGTTGCACGAACCCGCTGAAGCCATCAAACAACTGCGGGCTTTAGTACAAACAGATGGGCTGGTGTCGCTGATGTTTTATAACAAAGACGCCAAACGCCTGAGTAATATTATTTATGGCAACTTTAACTATGTGCTGCGTGATTTGGCCTTTAAGAAAAAGGTCAGTTTAAGCCCACAAAATCCGCTGCAACCTGAGGATGTGTATCGTTGGTGTAAAGAAGCGGGTTTTGTTATTGAAGGCAAAACCGGTGTACGTTGTTTCCATGATTATCTGCGTGACCGCTCTGAACAAGAGACAGAATTCGACAAACTTTTGCAGGTGGAACTGCAATACAACAGACAAGAGCCTTATGCCTCGATAGGGCGGTATCAGCACCTGCTGCTTCGCGCTGTATAACAAAAACCTGCAAACGGCTTCAACTCAAATTGTTAATAATCTGAGTTGAACCCGTTTTTATTTACTGAGAATTAAAAGTAAAAAAAAGTTGCAGTGTGGAAGAAAGCTGTTATGATTAATTTCGTAATGCGAACGGTTATCATTTGCAAATTATGCAATCAAGTGGGAAGTCTGCACCCTGCCAGGATGGCAACTTGATTTCGTAGGCGGGTAATTGTTGTGTTACATGTTGTGACCCTATGACAACAACTGTTCTGCTGTTGTTGTCGAACTCCGAAGTCTTTGCCCATCCAAAGACCACGTTCTGGCCCGGCCTTATCAGCCGGGCATTTTTTTATGCATTTGCCAGGTTGAGTTTTCTGTTGTACATAAAAAAAATCGCTGACAAGCAGCGATTTTTAAAGCTATCTGTACACTACAGAAGTGTTTTATTTTCCTAACTGAGTGGGCATAGCAGGGGCTTTATTATGATTTTCAGGCGGATTGGCTTTGAGTTCAGCTAAGGTATGAGCTATAGCCCGTTCCAGCTGTACATCGCGGCCTTTGTTGACGGCTATTGGATCCAATTCCACTTCGATATCAGGTGCAACACCTTCGTTTTCTACTCGCCATTCACCATCTGGAGTGTAAAAGCGGAAATAAGGCACTACATGGAAACCGCCGTCAATCATGTCAGGGTTGGTGGATATACCTATTAAGCCACCCCAGGTGCGGGTGCCTATAGTTTTACCCAGACCTAAACGTTTAAAGGCCCACGGCAGGAAGTCACCGCCTGAACCTGCATCTTGATCGATCAGCATGGTTTTTGGTCCATAAATACCAGCGCCGGGAGTAGTGAAGACCAAGCCATCCCTGTCTTTCCAGCCTGACAGGAAATCGCGTCCTAAAATTTCAGTGATATAGTTGGCCGCCTGACCACCACCATTTTTACGTTCATCAATAATGACTGCTGGTTTGTCAGTTTGTGCAAAGAACATGCGGTTAAAGAAGTAAAAGCCGCCATCTGCTGTATTGGGCAGATAAACATAGGCAATTTTGCCATCACTTTGCTTTTCAACAAATTGACGGTTTTGTTCTACCCAGTGCCAGGACCGCAGTTGACTTTCATTGGCGACAGGTTCGACGGTAATAGTGCGGCTATTGTCACCATTTGCACTGTCTGCGATGGTCAGTACCACCTGCTTGCCCAATGTGTTGTCCATTAGCGAATGGATATTATCCTGCTCGCCTAACTTGCGGCCATTGATGGCTAGCAGGTAATCACCAGCTTTTGCACTGGCGCCAGGCACATTCAGCGGCGCTTTTAAAAATGGATTCCAGCGATCGCCTTTAAACACAGTTTTAAACTGGTATTTGCCGTCATTAATGACAAAGTCAGCACCTAACAAGCCAACTTTGCTTGGACTTTCCTGATGCACATCGCCACCACCAATTCTGTTATGGCCTACCTGCAACTCTGCAATCATCTCGACCAGCAGTTCGTTTAAATCCTCACGGCGCTGCACATCTTTTAATAAAGGCTGATATTTGTCATAAACCGCCTGCCAATTCATGCCATGCAGTTTTGCATCATAGAAGTAGTCTTTTTGCATCCGCCAGGCGTCGTTGAAGATTTGTTGCCATTCCTGCTGCGGGTCAACAAAGCTGCGTACATCGGCCAGGTTAACAGCTTTTGCATCCAGTTTTTCTTTTGCATCAGCGACTTGCAGCATGTTTGGCATACTGATCAACAGCAATTTTTTGCCATCGTTACTCAGGTTGTAGCCTGCTATGCCTTCTTTAACGCGGGCAGCTTTTTTCTCTTCAAAATCAAAACGGTACAAGGTGCCATTGTTCTGGCCATTAGTGCCAGGTAATTCATTGCTGGCGCCTGCTTGTGGCCGGTCGACGTAATAGAGCGCACCATCGTTAGCCACAGCTAAGCTGTCATAGTTACGTTCAGGCAGGGGCAGAGCAACAATACGATTTTGCAACGAGTTCAGGTCAATGCGTACTGTTTTGACTGCTTTTTCATCCTTTTTATCTTTTGTCTCTTCTTTGTCTGTTTTGCTTGTCAGTGGTTCATCGCCAGCTTTTGCTAACAGCGGAGACTTGCCTTGTGCAGATAAAACATAAGCATAAATTGCCTTACGTACGGGTCGTTCCCGGGTGGATAAATCCAAACCGACCTGAGCAGGTCCTGTATTGACGGATGCGGTGAAATACAGATAGTCCTGGGTAAACACCGGATCATCAGCATGGCTCATACCGTCTGTGATCAAGCTGCTTTTGTTACTTTGAAAATCAAAGAGTTTGATTTGACTAAAGTAGTTGGCGCCAGACACTGTGTAGGCCAGATAACGACTGTCTGGTGAAAAGGACAGCTTAAATTCTGCGCGGCGATCAGAGTTGTCCAGTTTCTGGCTGCGTTTGGTTTTCAGGTTAAACACATAGAGGTTTAAGTGATTGTCATGATAGGCAATCAGATTGCCATCTGGCGAAAAACTTAACAGGTTAAAATAACCTGAATCTGACAACGCAAAAGATTCAGGCTGGCTTAAACCGTCCTGCGCCTGCAGTACTAACTGATGTTTGTTGCCTTTATCTGAAATAAAAGCCACAGAGCGGCCATCCGGGCTCCATAAGCCGTCAAACTCTCTGACGCCGCTGCTTTGCGTTAAATTGCGGGTACTGCCATCTTTTACCGGTACTGTGAATACATCACCACGGGCGCTGATCACAACACGCTGTCCTGTGGCCGATAAGCGGGCGTTGGTCAGGGTTTTACTGGCATCTTTCCACTGTGGGCGTTTTTGTACGGACTGGGTTTGAATATGCACAGGGATAGGTGTGCTTTGGCCAGTGCTGACATCATAACTATGTAAAAAACCGCCGGCTTCATAGACGATTTGATTGTTGTAGCCTGCGGCGCTGCGCAAATCCCAATCGGTATTCTTTGTCAGTTGTTCCACTTTTTTATTGCTGTAGCGAAACAGATTGACCGCAGTATTGTCGCGATCAGACAGGAAATACACATCGTTGCCGAGCCAAAACGGACTGAATTCATTGGCATTCGGATGTGGAATTTTTTCCAGCTGCTGTTTTTCTAAATCGATGATCCATACCGGAGGCGTGCTGCCACCGCGGTGCAGGCGCCAGCCACTTGGCCCACTATAGGCCATATTATTGGGCCTGTAGGCCAGTTTCTTGCCATCTGCGCTTAAATCCCCTTCAAAGGCGACAGCTTCCATCAGCTTTTGTTCAAAACCGCCCTTAACTGGCACACTAAACAGCTGGTTGCTGCGGCTGTTTGCTATCTCGCGGTTGGATGCAAAGATCACACTTTTTCCATCAGGACTCCAGCCATTGACGGTATCAGTGCCAGGGTGAAAGGTTAGCCGTGTTGCAGCTCCGCCGCTTGCTGGCATCAGGTAGACATCGGTGTTGTTATCGTAACTGGCTGAAAACGCTATCCACTTGCCGTCGGGTGAAAACTTAGGGGCAAATTCGCTGGCTGGATGGCTGGTTAATTGACGTGGGTTTTGTCCGTCCTTGTCGCTGACCCAGATATCACCGCCATAAACAAAGGCTAACTGGTTTGCGGAGATATCGGGTTGGCGCAGCAGGGCTGTGCCTTGTGAGGCAAAAGAGGAACATGTAGCCAGGGCACAAAATAACGCAAGGTAACGAGGTTTAAACATGGTATGTCCTTGTTGTGGTTCTGATTTGCCACAAGTAAACCACAACAAGACCCGGCTCGCAAAACACAAGCTTGTAACAAGAAATGTTAAAGCTTTAATCAAACTCAAACTTATACAGCACATCTACAGCGCTATCTAAACCTTGTACTGCTTCCAGATAGAAATTTTTCATCAACTCGTAACGTAAGGTAAATTCACCTAAAGAGTTAAAAATACCCACGCCGTATTTCAACTGTAGTTTCGGTGATAAGTAGCCGCTAACTGTCACTTGTGAGTCATCGCCAGTGCCCGCTGTATCCAATGTAAACTGTTCAAAACCCAGAGCCTGACCCAGCTGGCTGACCATACCGTTACTATTGGCAATACCCAAGCCAATTAAACCACTGGTTAACGGGTTACTTTTTGTGTCACCACTGCCAGACAAATCCCTTCCCATCAGCAAATAAGACAAAGCATTGGCCTGAGGTTTGGAAGGCTCGGAAAAAATAACCACAGAAGCCTGATCGGCCGGGCCGTTCACCCGAATACCTGCTATCACATCATCTTCAGTAGAGGAGGGGTTTCGTATGGCTTCAATATTTAAAAACGGCTGATCCGCAGGACCATTAAAGATCAGTTTGCCTTTGCGGATCAGCAAATCCTGGCCATAGGAGCGGAAGGTACCGTCCAGAATATTCACTTCACCTTTTAAGCGTTGTTGCGGACCATTTTGACTAAACAATAACTGCCCTTTTAAGCGGCTTTTTAAACCGAAGGCCTGCAGCTTCACTGCATCGCCTAAAATTAGCCGCATCTCGGTCACTAATTTAATTGAACTGGTGACAGCACCGCGGCGCACTTCCAGTTCTCTATTTAATACTATTTCGTCATCCGAGATTTGCACTGCATTTTGCGGCAAATCATCTATTGCGATGTTGGCTTTTGGAATTTGTATAGTGCCTTCTACCGCCACGACCTGATTTTGTGCCAGCACTGTTATTTCCGGATTGACGTAAAGCACTCCTTGCGACAGATTCACAGGCAGCTGCTGACCACTTAACGCCAGTCGCGCCTGATAATTCTTTAAATCAAACCAATCAGCATATCCCGAAAGCTGTGCTTTCCCTTCGCCACTTTGAATGTCTGCAGTCAATAGAGCTTTCTGTTGCAGAAAGTCCAACTGAACATGACCTTGCTCAATATCCAGCGGCGCATTGTTTCCCTGTAACTTGATGTCACTGACTTTAAGCTGGCCTGACAATAAAGGCCGGCCCAAGGTGCCGCTGGCACGAACCTGACCATTTAGGCTTGCAATAAATTCGCTTTGTTCTGGCAATAAGGTGCGTAAAAAACTTAAATCCAATCGGGTTAACGTCAGCTCTGCTTCAAGCTTTTTATCCTCTGCCGTTAAATCGGGCAGGGATGCCGAACCTTTGAGTGAACGGTCTTCACTAAACTGCATTTGCCAGTTGCTGGACAGCTGTTTTGGCGTCAATGTCAGTGCTGCATTCCAGCTTTGCCATGGCAGTTGCAAGGGGTTTACATCGGTTTGTTGCCATTTACCTGCTGTGCCTGTCAGCTTAATTGCTGCATTCAGGCCTTGTTTTTTGCCCCAGCTCAGCTGCATATCAGCGTCTGCTTCGCCGGTCAATCGTTGTGATTCGCCAATAAAAGGCTCCAGCAGAGCCAGCTGAAACTGTTGTAACCGCACCGCTAAGTCGCCCTGGCTGCTGCTGATTTTGCTGGGTTTTTCCAGACAAAGCCGGCCTGGTTCAGATGACCAGCAATGCGCCGGTAAGCTGAGTTGTTGTTTGGGCCAATCCAGTGCCATCACTGCTGTATCGGCTAAAGCCCAATGACCAACAGGGGTTTGCAACTGCGCTTGTTGCAAGTTAATTTGCCATTGTTGTTTAGGTTTGGCTGTGGCTGCGGCTTGCAGCTGGGCTTTGTAGTCATTACCGTCCAGTTGTAACACCAAATCGCTGCTGTTTTTGTTGCCTGTTAACAGCAATTGGGCTGAATTGAGTTGTTGGCCTGAAAGCATGCCCTTACCCAAAGTCAGTTCCAGCTGATGATCCAGATTATTGCTGTTGATCTGCGCATTCAGGCTGATATTTTGCAGGCGGATTAACTTTTTATAACGCAGCTTCTCACCTTGCATTTTGATGTCCAGAGCCGGGTATTGCTGTGGACCTGTGACTTTTGCATCGGCCATCAGGCTGCCTCTAGCTCCCTGAATAGAGCTGGCCAGATCAGGTGCCACCACAGACAAGGCCATTTGCCACTTGTCCGTCACTTCTCCTTCAGCTGTGATTTTATTACTGCCATGCTGCAGTATCAGGGTTTTACTGCTCAACTTCTGTACTTCAAGAGCTTTGCCTTTGGCCTGCAACTGACCTGCCAAGGACAAAGGTTGCTGGCGAACCTGGCCCTGTATCGCTAAAGCGGGTAACTCAAGCTGCCATTGTTGCTGATGGTAACTGGCTTTCAGGCTCAGATCGCCATTCAATTGGCCTGGATAATCTTTTAGCCAGGGGTCTAACTGCAATTTATCCAGCTTCAGGCTGGCGTCAACAGCCAGGTCTTTTGCGAGGTTTAATGTTCCTGTGCTGCTTAGATTGCCCTGAGAGGAGGTCAGAGTGAATGCTGACCAATTCAATAATGGAGCCTGCCAATGTGCTGTCAGTTGCAACTGACTATCCGGCAGCTGTGGCAGTTGCTGCTGGCTTTGCAAAGATAATTGCAGATCAGCCAGAGTACCTTTGGCATCCAGCGTCATGCTTTGTAATCTATAGATGGCTTCACCTTGCAGTGGCCACTGCAGATGGCTGGCATCTACTTGCAGCACTATCGGCAGTCCAGCGGTGAGCGGGGCTATTTCAACCTGGGCTTTGGCCTGCTGGTTGCCTGTCAGTTCAAGGCCCAGTTGTAACTGTTCGAATGAGCCGGCAATACTGCTGTCCAGCACTAAACCGTTGCTGTCTACTTTAATAAAACCCTGCACCGCAAAAGGGCTGGAATTGGTCAGACTTAGCTGGGCTTGTACATTGAGTTTATTGCCTTGCAGCTCCAGGCCGGTTAATTGTAACTCTGTCAGTTCAAACTGTTCCGGGTTGGCTTGCAGTGAAAAACTAAGCTGCTCTGCCGAGACTTGTTGTGCGCCAGTAACTGCGGGGTGTAGCAGGGTAAGTTTTTTTACGCTCAGCCACAAAGGGAGTTCAATTTGCTGGATGTCTGGCGCCTGATAATGCCACCAGGCTTCAGGACTGGTCTGGGTTGAGGCACTGTTTTGTATTGAAGTTTTAGGCAAATGCAGATGTAGCTGATCCAACAAAGTGTCACCTAGCAGGATCTGCTGACCACCAAATTTTAATTCAGTCTTCAGATCAGCCAAACTGAGCCGCAGTTCACCTTGTTGCAATTGCAGATCACTGATATGTAGCTGGCTGATCCTTACTTTTGGCAGTTCCAGTACTGTATTTTCCGGCTCTGTCTCTGCATCAGGTGCTGCAGCCGGATTTAATTTCAGACTGACGCCTTGCACTGTTGCAGCATCCAGGCAAATCTCAAGGCGTCCTAAACAATACCAGCCAACTTTTGCCGCCAGGCTGTTGATTGTCAGCTCTATACCGTCTTGTTGATACTGCAGATTGGTTAGCGTAAAACCGTCCACCAGAGTGCCACTGATTTGACCTATTTGCACCGGAATGTATTGAGGCAACAGTTTCCCAACCCATTGCAATGGTTTATTGGTGTAAAACAACGCAATCAGGCTGAGCAGCATCAATAAACTGAATGTGAGAAAAAACTTTTTCAGACTAAAGCCCGAACTGACATGGGGCACATCAGGTACTGTACTGCTCTCGGTACTTTTTTTCTGGTTCATAATTCCGGCCCCAAACTAAAATGCAACTGCAAGGCCTGGTTGGAGGGCACATCCAATCCCCAGGCGACATCAATACGAATAGGGCCAACAGGGGAGGCCCAGCGCACACCTAAACCTACACCACGGTAAATATCGGCCTTATCATTCCAGGCGCTGCCCGCATCAACAAAGGCGGCGGCCCACCAGTTACCAGACACCCTGTACTGGTACTCCAGTGCAGTGCTGGCAAGGTAGCGAGCGCCAATCAAGCTGCCATCTTCAGCTACAGGCGAGATAGATTCATAAGAGTAACCGCGAATACTGTTATCACCACCGGCAAAAAAGCGTAATGACGGCGGCAGTTCAGTGATAGCTTCCATCAATACTGCGCCAGCATCAAAACGCACCAGATAACGATGGTCTTCAGAAAAAGATCCTATCCAGCCAACCCGGCTGCGGATCCGCACAAAGCTACTGTCAGAGCCCCAGGCAGGGTCTGAGATTTCAGTACCAACTAAGTACCGGCTGGCTTCCGATGGCATACTGCCTCCGCTGTCCCAGCTGCGGCTAAAACTGATGCCGGGCATGATCAGATTGGCACTGCCTGAGTCTTCACCCTGCACATAATCTTCGTATAACCAGCGCACAGAAGCCGTTCTGTACCAGGCGTCGTCCAGTAACCAGTGGCGTTCCAGTGCTGTGTTGTACTCCTGACTGCGGGTATCTTCTAAATCTTTATTTTTAATACCAAAGTTCAGTTTATAAAAATCTTCACTGACATTTTTTTTCGGCCATTTGTAGCCCGCCTCAACGGTTTGCTCAGGACCGGATAAGGCCATTTTACTGTTTAAGCTATGGCCTCTGTCATTCAGCCAGGGCTTGTTCCAGTTCAGCTTAATACGGGGGCCAAGATCGGTGGAATAACCCACACCCGTCTCAACTGTATTTCGAATTTGGGGTTCTACTTTAATCTTCACGGCCAGTTGCTGCTGCGCGTTTTCGGGTTCATCCACTGTGACATCTATACTCCGAAACCAATTGCTTTCGGCCAGTCGTTGATTTAATTCACCCAGCTGGCTTGACAGATAAGGCTCGCCCGGCTGAAAGGGCAGCATAGAGCGAAGGCGCTCGTCACGGATTTGGCTGCCTTCAAAGGCGACTTCACCAAAGTGATAACGAGGTCCTGAATCAAATTGAATATGAATAAAGCCTTGCAGCAAAGATGGAGCAACGGACAGTTCCTGCTTCACAAATTTCGCCTGAAAGTAACCCCGGCGCAAAGCCAAAGAGTTCAGTTGGTTTTTAATTTCTTCATAGCGTCCATGGTGTACCCTGTGGTTTACCTTAGGCCCAACTTGCTTCACCAGTTTGATAAATTCAGGATCGGTGGAAGCTTCACCTAAAACCTCTACTTTGACTGATTTCAACCGCACAGCCTCACCGGGTTTAATGGTCAGCCGTAGTTTTTGTTTTTTATCTTTGCCTACCAGGCTGGGTTCGATAGCAAGGCGGTAATAGCCTACAGCCCGGCCTGCCAGTTTGACATCTTCAATCACTTTGTTTTGAAAACGTCTGGACCCCAGGTTGTTTTTAGCAGGCAACCTGTCTAAATAAAGTTCAATATTATCGGCAAGGGGGCCTGAAACGCCCTTGAGTTCTATTTGGGGATGCGCTGCGGCTGCAGAGGCAGCAAGCAGCGCCAGAATGGCCAGAGTCCTGTACAACAAAATGCGAACTATCCTTTGTGTTTAAAACCGGGTCAGTGGCACCCGGTTAATTGGTAAGAGTATAACAGTCACAAAGAGTTCAGTACGTTTTCAACGGCTTAATCGGCTATTCTTTCACCCTCGCAAACAAAAATGTTTTCATCAGCAAGGACCATTCGGGCTCTTTACCATACATTCGGATGCCAAGTTCAAACACACGGCTGGCGGCATTTTTCAGCCAGAACAGGCAAGCAATCAGCAAAAGCAGAGATAAAATCCACTCCCACCAGGGCACTGAAACTGAAGCCATACGCATCGGCATAGCGGCAAAAGAAGTGAGTGGGAACAAGCTCAGTATATGCATCAGCGTGCCTTCAGCATTATCCATTGCACTGAAAACCACACCTAAAGGTACTGTAGGTAAAAACATAATAATAGAGCGGCTGGAATGGTTTGGATCATCAATAGTTGCGGCAAAACCAGCCATAAAACTATTGATCAACAGCAAACCTAAACTGACAAAAAGTAAAGCACTGGCCAGTTCTAAAGCTGTGATTGGCAAAACAAACATACCTTTGCCTTTCATCAGTGAAACAGCCTGGATCATCAGGTATAAAAACAAACCTGTGGTGACCATGCTTTTTAAACAAAACAAAGAGATCCCCAGAATTTTACCGTCAATCCATTCTTTGGTGCTGATCAGCGTCAAGAGTTGTTCCGTAACCCGTTGCTGCTTTTCTGTGGTAATGGCGGTAAACATAAAGCCAAAGCCTGAAAATACGCCAATACCCAACAGGATCAGCAAACCGCCACTGACCATTTGTTGTTCTTTGTTTTGTTTAGCTGAGTCTTTTTTCAGAAAAACCAGCTGAGTTTCAGGCAGACTGTCCACAATCTTTTTTTGTTCTGCGCTCAGTGGCAACTGACTGATACGTTGTTTCTGCAGCCAGTTTTGTAGTTCAGGCGTTATTTTCTCCTGCCAACTGGCACTGGATTCAGCCGTCATCACCAGTTTGTCGTCTTCTACCTGTACTACTAAATCCCAAACCTCGCCAAGACCAGAGAGAGCTGTTTCTGCTGAGTCGGCTGGAATTTGGCTAATGGTAAAACCGCTGATTTTAGGGGCGGAAGCGCTGCTGACCAGGGCTATTTTGTAGTCATTATCCAGCCAGGTTTTTACCAGTGGCCAGGCACTCATCAAGACTAAAGACAGCAGCATCAGGCCAATACTGATGATCTCTTGTTTCCATTTAAAATAACGTTGGAACTCAAAAACGGCTATGGTCCATAAATTCATGCTGCATCTCCTTCTGCACTGGTTTGCCGGGTCGCTGGTGTTTGTTGATTGTGTCGCTGCACAGCAGTGAGATACAACTGATGCAAACTGGGCTGAATACGGCTGAAATCAGCCAGTTCAGCGAGGCTGGTCAGCTGCTGCAGTAACTGACTGACGCTGTAGCCTTTGTGTAAGGTCAACTGAATTTTATCCGGATCTGAAATTTGGAGTTCTGCCACTGCCGTTAAACGCTCCAGAGCTTCGGGGTTGACTTGCTGTTCAAAGCTCACTTCAAACCACTGTTTGGGGTCCAATTGCTGGCTGACTTGTGCCAGACTGCCCTGAGCCACCAGCTCGCCTTTGTTTAGCAGTAACATTTGATCGGCCAGACGTTCAACCAAGGCCATTTGGTGGGCGCTTAATATAACGGTTGTGCCGCTTTGTTTTAATTCTGTCAGGATGGATAACACATGCTCCTGATTCACCGGGTCCAGACCGGAAAAAGGTTCATCTAAAATCAATAGATCCGGTTTATGCAGCACACAGCTAATCAGCTGGACTTTTTGCTGATTGCCTTTGGAGAGTTTATTTAAGTTGTCATCCATTTTTTCCAGCAAATCGAGCCGGGTACACCATAAAATCAGGCCGGCCTCAATATCAGCTGCTGCCATGCCACGTAATTTACCAATATAAGTCAGGTTTTGTCGTACAGTTTTGTCCTGATACAAACCACGGTCTTCCGGTAAATAACCGTAACAACGCTGCGGTAATGCGCTAAGCTCTTCGCCTTTGTATTCAATACGTATCTGGCCAGCATCGGGTCGGGTTAAACCCACCAGCATACGGATCAGGGATGACTTTCCTGCGCCATTAGGACCTAGCAGGGCAAAAATCTGACCTGACTGAACGTCGAAACTAATTCGATTAACAGCTTTGACCGTACTGTAACTTTTTTCTATTTGATATGCTGAAATCCTGAGCATGATGTGTCCTTGCAAGCAAGTTAGAGTGATGATGTATCACCAGCATATCAATGCTAAAGCTTTAACAAAAATAGTAAAATGTGACAAATTATTAACCTGTAGTTTCGCGGCTGTATTGTCAGCGCTTTGTCATTTGTTTTGAATAGAATGAACTTTCGGATTATCGGAGCAGGAATGAACTCATGATCATCAAATCCAAAATGACCATAGTACTGTTGCCAGGCCTGGATGGCACAGGCACTTTATATCAGCAACTGGCGCAACAATTGGCTCCGGATTTTGAGCTTCAGGTCATTGCTTATCCTTTGGACCAGCTCTGGGGTTATGCCCGGCTGCTGGAGTTTATCCGGCCGCAACTGCCAAAACGTCCTTACTTGCTGTTAGCTGAATCCTTTTCAGGTCCTTTGGGTATTCTGCTAGCGGCAGAAAAACCACAGCATCTTACAGCCCTGGTGCTGTGTTGTACCTTTGGCCGTAATCCATTACCTGCTATCAAAGGTTTGGCCAGCGCTGTGGATAAGCTGCCATGGAATGAACTGGTGCATCACTGGACCGCCTTGTGGTTACAGGGGCGTTATGCCAGTCCACAGTTATCGGCGTTATTAGAGCATGCTCTGACTATGGTGCCGGAGCAGGTGATTAAACATAGGGCTAAACAGGTGCTGCGGGTCGATGTGTTGGCTGACTTTGCCGCTTTAACTCTGCCTATATTGTATTTACAGGCACGGCAAGACCGGCTTATCTGGGCATTCAACGCTAAAACCCTAAAGCAGTTGCAACCCGATATGCAGTTGGTCAAATTAGATGCGCCACATTTTTTGCTTCAAGCCATACCCGAACAGGCGGCGTGGCAGCTAAAACTCTTTATTGAGTCGCATCAGGTTGCAACACAACCACAACAAAGGTCAGTGAGTATAGTCTGACCCTCACAGTGCTGTTTTAACGAGCCGGGTTTTTATCGGTCTGAGCCGTCAGTAAAAACAGGATTTTATCCATATTTAGCTTTTCATAGGGCATTAAGCGCTCAGGTTTGCCTTCACGCAAAATAGATAAGTGGTCTTCAGTAAACGCCAGTACAGCCGCTGAAGTGATAATGGTATTGCCTTCTACTTTGTAGGTGCAGTGGGCCAGATCTAAAAAAGCCAAAATACGGGTACGAATACTTGACATCATGGGTTGAGCTCCGGTGTAGCGCTTTTTAATAATATTCCCTGGTGGTGAACTACTTCTCTCACTCCGGGAGGAGTTCTCATGCAAGTGCTCTGACAAAAGCTCATCTGCTTTTGTTCCGCACAGCGGAGAAAAAGTTGGAAAATTGCGATGAATACAGCATGAATTTAAGTTTGTGTGATCATTCAATGCTTTTTGCTCTGTTGCCTGAGCAACGGACTACTTCGGCAGGCTGCCTTTGCTGGCGATTTTGTGCTAAAAGGAACCAATCTCTTTCGTCAGAGTCAAGTGAACGGCGAAAATAGCTGAAAATAGCGGTTGATCCGTTACAACAAGGAAAATACACAGGTGAAACAACAGTATTGGATTGGATTGATAGGCATCACAGTGGTGCTGGCAGGTTGTTCATCGACTAACCATAGGCGATCTGAAACCCCCGCTATTTTTAAAGCCTGTGTGCATCCAGACCAAAGCAAACAATTCAGTTATCGCAAAGGCCGCCCGATGCAGATAGAACAAAAGGTGATGATGCAACGTATAGCTACAGAGCGGCCACTGCGCGGACGCTCGCGTCCGGCCAATGCGGACCGTTATAACAAAGAGCCTGGTGAAGGTCCTCTCTATGACGAATTGGCCGAATTGCTGGAAACCACACAATTTTGTAAAGAGGGCTATTTTGAACTCGACAGCAGTTTTGAACATGGTTACGAGCGTATTATTGCTGAGTGCAATGACAGCGCGACTGAACAGGAGATGAAAAAACTACCTGTATGTGGTCCAGCTGACAGGTTGTAAAATAAAGCACCTAGTACCCGGCAGATCAATCCTTTGACCGCAGTTGTGCGCAACAAGTGTGCACAACTCCCCAAGCTGCATGCTTGTGTCGCTTCCTTCCCAACCCCCTGATCTGTGCTAACTCTGTTTCAGGGGCCAGATAGTTCAGTTGTATTTCCTGATCCTTTGCGCTGAATCATAAACTACAGCCTGTTAAACAGTCATGATCAGATTTTTATCCTTAGGTCTGAAAAATGTTGCCGATGGTCAGCTTGTGTTTACCAGTCTGTCGGAGTCGTCAGTCAGAGCATGTGCAAAAATCCAATAGCGAACACACCTAAGTGATAAAAATGATACCAATGTTGATTTGGATATGATATAAATGATAAAAATGATGGTGAGGTAGGTTTGATATGAATTTCAGCAGTATCAGGGTTAAAAGCAGTATTCCAACAGCACTAATGGCTATGACAGTAGTGGTCGTTATTGCACTCTTCAGCTATCTCAATTTATTGCAGCAAAGCGCTTTAAAGATTGAAGCTGAAAATTTCCTGCCTGCAGTTTCAACGGTGCTGAATGCGGATCGGGATTTATATCAGGCAAAATTAGCGCTGGCCCATTTCAGAGTCAGCTCTGATACAGAGCAAGTGGCCGCTCGTCAGGATTTTGACGAAAATGCCGAGCAGGTTAAGCAACGTTTTGCTGACTATCTGGCGTTGTTATCTGCTTACCCGGAAACAGTAAAAAAATTTAACGACTTTGAGGCGAACTACCGCAGGTGGTTGGTCAGTGCGCAAGCCTTACTTGCAGCTCAGGCTGGCAGTGGTCTGATTGAATTGCAATCAGATGAAGCCACTAAATTTGCCGACTTGCGGAAAATGCTCAATGAGGCGGGCGAGGTGGCTTTAGAATTATCAGAATCAGAACAAGCGCTGTTGCATGAAAAAATACAGTTTTTTAATGCGCTTACCTATAGTTTTACTGTAGTTTTATTATTAATTTCTGGCTGGTTTAGCTACAAAGGGCCAAAGCAGCTGACGGTACAAATCAATGCTCTGACCCAACGTTTGTCAGAAATTGCAGGTGGTGACGGCGATTTAACTGCACGGCTTGAAATTAGCAGTAAAGATGAATTTGCTGATTTAGCCCGCCAGTTCAACAATTTTATCGCCAACCAGTGCAGTATGATTGCCGCAATATTGCAGCAGGCTGCTCAGTTAAGTCAGCTGACGACGCAGCTGTCAGACTCGGCGATAAAAACCAATACTATTACCTCCTCGTTAAATATTGCCTCTGATTCCATTGTCAGTGCGGTGCACGAAATGACGCTGGCGAATAAAGAAATGGCGCAGGTAGCCACAGAAACTGCCGGCGAGTCCGATCAGGCGCGCAAAAGTGCAGGTTTAGGATTAGACGTCGTAGATAAAGTAACCTTCAGCATGGGCAAGCTGACGGCTGACGTGGATGCGGCTTTAGGTTTCTCAGCAGATTTAGAAAAGAGCTCTGGTACTATCAGTTCTGTACTTGAAGTGATCCGCAGTATTGCAGACCAAACCAATTTACTGGCATTAAATGCGGCCATAGAAGCGGCAAGGGCGGGTGAACAAGGCCGTGGTTTTGCTGTAGTTGCCGATGAAGTCAGAACCCTGGCTTCACGCACTCAACAAAGCACCAATCATATTCAGGACATTATTGCGCAGCTGCAAAATCGGGTGGCTGAGTCTACTCAGGCCATTAACAGTGGTAAACAAAACGCAGATTTAACTGTGGCTAACTTTGCTCAGGCTGAACAAGTATTTCGTTTGATCATGCAATCGTCAGTGCAGGTTAATGATATGGCTATCCGTACCGCTGCAGCGACAGAAGAGCAGGCCGTGGTGTCGGAAGAGATCACCAAAAACTTATATGCTTTGCATGATCAGGCCAGCGCCGCTGGTGATGTAGCCAAAGAGAACAATAAATTGTCAGAGGATATCCGGCAGTTATCCGATGTGCTTTTTGGTCTGGTGGGAAAATTTAAAATCAGCTAAGCCATTTAGTTGTTGATGTATAAAGGCCTGCAGCATAAATGTTGCAGGCTTTTTTATAATGAAGTAAGTCACTCTTAACCCCTTACGCTTAGCCTGAAAATAATAGTACCCACTGAGATTCGAACGCAGTCAACTGCAACGCAAACAGGCCATTACTCTGGTTGCTGATATCGTCACTTTGTGCCAAAACCTGATATTGCTTGTACAGCTGGATGAATACAGGGTGTTATTTGCTTTTACCTGAAAACAGGCACGCTTTGAGCAAATCAGCAGGCACATTTATTTGTTGCTGAAGAAGGAAAAACACTCTAATTTAGATACTTAGCGCGAACCAACCTAAAAATAACAGGCCAGAGAAAAGTAATAATGTGCCAGCACGCTTTTGGTCCAAGCTTGTAGTAGTTGGTTTTGATTAATCAATCTTTATCAATTCATGAACGCTGGCTTGTGATCTGGTATAACCAGGTAAAGTGTGCCGGCACAATATACAAATGTTATGCCTTAGTGAGTAGGTGCTCCGAACCATGAAACCAAGCGCTCCAGCAGAAATGCCGTTTACGCGAGATTCTGTACTACAGATGCTTACTTGGGGCGCAAACCCAGAAGCATCCCCATACTCGCACAAGCAGATCGCTGAATGGTGCGATAGGTTCTGGTGTCAGTATCTCGATATTGATGCCGATCCAGCAATTGAGAGTCTGCTCCCTGTTCTCACGGACGTGGAAACTCAGTGGGATCTCTATCTGGCAAACACATATACACTTGAAGAGCTCCGAGCTAAAGACTTTGAGGCCGAGCAAATGCCCAAGGAGTGGTTCAATGACTGGCTTCGGCAATTGGCATAACAATCGGCTGCACAGAGACCGATTTTCCGCCGCGGTGCGGCTCCAAACCGGCGCGTGAGCCGGGCGTTAGGTATCCATGAACATTCTACCCATGTCAGAATCTTGTCCTAAGACTGTGGATTTGGATAAGTTAAAAAAAGAAATAAAATCAAAGAACTTGGCTGGACTTTGCAACAACACAAAATGGGATGAACTATTAACTGCTTTTAGAGCGAATAAATGGACTGTATGTAATCGTTCTAAATGGATAAACGGTTTTATATCTGACTGGGAAAATGATTGGTTTTATCACCTCCCATTTCCATTCGTTGGTGTTGAGTGGTTTGACATTAAATTTGTAAAAACAATTTTTATCATCAGAGATGGCGGCAGGTTTGAGAAAGAAACAAATTTGAAAGATGAGATTCTAAATTGTCTTAGTGATATTGGCGTAGAGTTTGAAGTCGCATCTGATTTTGTTAGGGTCTGGGGTTATGCACCAAAGTGTTATCAAGAATTTAACGGGTAAAATACCTAACAAGGCCCAGCATTTCGCAGGCTGTGGCTGCCGGACTCGCTGCGCTAAGCGTTAGGTAACTATGGATAGTACTGCGTCGAAATTCAGAAATTCGTGCCTAGACATTTTGAGCTTTTTATCGTCTCCGCCGAGACAGAGAAAATTTGCATCAAAAGTCGAATACATCGACTATAAAAGCGAATTTGTTTGTTGGTGGTTTGATGATTTAGTTATGGACTCCTTACCTCCAGGGCTTGGTTTAATATCTGAACGCTTCACCCCGGATGAAATATTAATCCTCTGGGAGTTTACAAAACTTTTTGAGCGAAATATTGATAGCGAGAATCAATCTATTGATGAGCTATAAAAAGACTCTAAATGGAAAGTTGTTATGGTAGCAACTCAAGACGCACTAACAAAAATTAGGTAAAGGCACCTAACAAGGCCATTAAAACGCGGACACAAAACAGCTGGCTTGTGCTCCTGCGTCGCCAATTTTAGCCAGCTATTTTGTGCCGTTTGTGGCGGGCGTTAAAACTCTATGAGGGAGCAGGGTTTGTCTTGGAAAAAAGGGGATTTGGCGGCATATAGTTCGGTATTTCTTATCGTATTGTTTGTTGGTATTTCGTTATATTCCCCAGTTCGCGCTGTTGAATGTGGCGGGGAGTCAGATCGCGAATGCTATGTGCCATTATGGCAATCAATATCCCTATATTTGGTTATTGCTCTTTATGCTATTGCCATGGCCGCCGGTGGGTTTGAATGGGTGAGAGGAACGCTAAACAAATTCAGCTCGGCTTGCCTAATTGTTTCATGTATGTTCCTGGCCGTATTTGTGGGTGGGCTTGTGTGGCTTTATATGCAGTCAGCGCACTGAGTTTTAACAAGCGCATGTTGCGGATAAATTTCCGCTGCGCTTCAATTTTCCGCAAATGCGGTCATTATCTGCCCAAGGAAGCTATGTGCAATTGCAAAGAACAACCCGCTTTAATTGATATCAGCAACAACCACTCTGATTTCAAATCAAATCTTGGCCAACTAGATGTTGCCAATTGGGTTTTGTTAATGCGATGCCCCGATTGCAAGCAGTTATACAAAGTAGATGAGTGGGATAAATATCAAACCTGCTATGCAGTAAAAATTCGCTCATCTGAAAATTGGGAAGCATTTGACAGTGAGTCACTCATAAAACAGCAAATGGTTCAAAATCGAGGCGGTCTTAGCAATGAATCATGCATGTGGCCAGGCTGTGACATGAAGCAGGTAAAAGGCAGTGCTTACTGTGTTAACCATCTCTATTCTGGTGGTACTCGTGCGTAGGCACTTAACAAGACAAGGCAAAATCGCCCTGCTGGTTGGACGCGCTAACACGCGCCTTTGCTTGCGGCGTGTGTGTCGGGCATGACACGTAACTAGAGAGGTGAAAGTCCTCTTGCCAGGTTTTCGCAGAGCCGAAGGCTAGGAAAAGGGCAAGGGCGTTGTCGCGAGGCAGGGTCTGAAGGAAGCCCAATCCAAAATGACGGGATGATGTACAAGAACCAGATCTGAGGTGTGATACAGCTGAGGCGAGCGGGCACGTGACCGCGAAGCCTTCCATCTGCGTTTGGGCTGTATTTTATAAATCTGGCATCTACGTCAGGAAAGTTATGTGTCTTACCCCGAGAGATCTGCATGATGTTGAAGGAACAACTGACAAACGGGCAACTGTGCGTGATCGTCATGCAGAAGTCAGCAGAGGGCATAGTAGGCGGTTTCTCAACGCTGAAGGCCCGAACATTTTCAGGTGACGGTGTACCAAATTGATGATGGATATTGCATCTGCCAAGTCTCAACTGAGACCACTGCAGCAGGCAGTGGATGAAATTCAGCGCCATAAAGTACCAAACCAGCCACCAAGTAATCCAACATCATGGATGGCGCAGGTATTAGCAAAGGACAACCTGATCCGCGCCCTAAACCAAGTGAAACGTAACAAAGGAGCTGCAGGCGTTGATGGTATGACGGTAGATAGATTATCGGATTATCTCAAACAGCACTGGCCAGCGCTAAAAGAGCAGTTAGAGACAGGCAGTTACCAACCTGAAGCGGTAAAACGGGTCGAAATCCCCAAAGCAGATGGTCGTAAGCGCAAGCTTGGTATCCCAACAGTGCTGGATCGCTTTATTCAACAAGCGATAGCACAGGTACTAAGTCAACATTGGGAAAGCCAGTTTCATAACAACAGCTATGGATTCAGACCTATGCGCAGTGCGCATCAGGCAGTGAACTACGCAAAAGCCTTGCTGTTATCAGGCAAAGGTTGGGTAGTGGATCTGGATTTAGACGCGTTCTTCGACCGAGTTAATCATGACAGGTTGATGAGTAAGCTACGGGCGCAAATTCAAGAGCCAACGCTGCTAAAGCTGGTCCATCGTTATCTTAAGGCGAAGATTGATCACAATGGTAAACAGGAATCGTGTCGGGAGGGGGTACCGCAAGGTGGGCCACTATCGCCACTGCTTGCCAACATTGTGCTCAATGAATTGGACTGGGAGCTGGAGCGCCGCGGCCATTCGTTTGCCCGCTACGCCGACGACTGTCAGATTTACACTGGCAGCAAACGAGCGGGTGAACGAATAAAACAGAGCATAGAGCGCTTTATCGAAACAAGCCTGAGGCTCAAGGTAAATCAAGCGAAAAGTGCTGTAGCTCGGCCTTGGGAGCGAAGCTTCCTTGGTTTTACGTTCAGCCGCAGAAAAGACAAGAGACTAAAAGTGACCGACAAGGCACTGGACAGACTGAAAGACAAATTACGCGAGCTGACGCGTCGCACGAGGGGCCATAATATTGGCAGTGTTATCGCAGATATAAGAAAAGCCCTGCTTGGTTGGAAAGCGTACTTCGGTATAGCAGAAGTACAGAGTCAGCTGCGAGACACCGACAAATGGTTGCGGCGAAAGTTACGGTGTTATATCTGGAAGCAATGGGGTAGTAAGGGCTATCGCATGTTGAGGAAAGCAGGAGTTGATAGGTTCTTAGCTTGGAACACTGCAAAATCAGCCCATGGTCCTTGGCGCTTGAGCAAAAGCCCAGCGCTTTACATCGCCTTGCCTAACCGATATTTTACAAACATGGGGCTGCCCACCATAGCAGCATGATTAGGATTATGAAAATGAACCGCCGTGTACGTGATCCGTATGCACGGTGGTGTGGGAGGAGAGGCGCTGTGAGGCGTCTCCCTATCCCGATTAATACCTGCAACTCGCCGATCGTGGACCCAAAAGCAATGCAAGTCGATAGCGAACCTTTATTTCAGTTAACTTGTCACTTGTAAACAACCGCTTAATCCAGTGCCATCCTCATACTCCATAAACCAAGCCGCACTAAAGTAGCTGTAGTGCACCCAACTAAGATAAGCTGGGTTTTTGTCGTCTTTAGCCTGGGGGTTTTATGCAACTTTCTGATGTGGTTATTCTTGCTGGTGCCCGCACTGCTGTTGGTAGTTTTGGTGGCGCGCTTTCATCATTAAGCCCCGCACAGCTTGGCACTGCTGCGGCTAAGGCTGCGATTAGCCGAAGTGGGGTGGCTGCAGCACAGATTGATCATGCAGTTTTTGGTCATATTATTACCACTGGTGCTGAAGATGCTTATCTGGCCCGTCATATTGCGTTGAATTCTGGTTTGCCCGTGACAAGTGCCGCTTTTAATGTCAATCGGTTGTGTGGTTCGGCGCTGCAGGCTGTTATTTCTGCTGCTCAGCTGATCCAATTAGGGCAAAGCCACATCGCTTTGGCCGGCGGCGCTGAAAGTATGAGCAACGGCGCTTATTTGCTGCCCGCTGTGCGCAAAGGTTTGCGATTAGGCCATGCTGTGTCCACAGATTTAACCTTAGGTATTTTATCCGACCCTTTTGGTACTGGCCATATGGGCCTGACTGCAGAGACTATCGCTGCTCAGTATGGTTTTAGCCGCAGTGAACTGGATAGTTTTGCTGCCGAAAGTCAGCGTCGCGCCACTTATGCACAACAACAAGGTTATTTTGACGAACAAATTGCTCCGGTTTCTGTTCAATCACGCCAGTCTGAAGTGTGGGTTCGCAAAGATGAGCACCTAAGACCTGAGACTACAATCGACAGCTTAAGCACACTCAAAGCCGCCTTTAAAAAAGACGGACTGGTCACAGCCGGCAATGCATCAGGTTTAAATGACGGTGCAGCTGCTTTGGTATTGACCAGTCAGAGTGAAGCCAATCGCCTTGGTGTGGCGCCACAAGCCCGAATTGTAGGGTACAGTTTTGCTGGTGTTGAACCTGCTCTGATGGGGCTGGGGCCAATACCAGCGGTACAGAAATTACTGGCACAGACGGGGATATCGCTTAATGACATTGATGTGATTGAGTCCAATGAGGCTTTTGCATCACAAGCGATGGCGGTCAGTCAGACGTTGGGGTTTGATCCTGCCAAAGTCAATCCAAACGGTGGTGCTATAGCGCTGGGGCATCCTGTAGGTGCAACAGGTGCAATTTTAGTGGTGAAAACTCTGGCCGAGTTGCAAAGAACAGCAGGGCGTTTTGGCTTAATCACTATGTGTATCGGCGGTGGACAGGGTATCGCTCTGATGATTGAACGTACCGCTGGATAGTGGCTTTTGCAGCAGAATAAATGGGCTTGCTGTGGTGTTTCTGTTCTGTTAGTTTGACGCGGCATCCGCAGCGAGATGCTTGATTTGTATGTAAAAAGCTAAGGAGTGGCTATGCGTTTTATGTTGTGTTGTGGCATAACAGCTTTGTTATGCTGTCCGTTATTAGTATCTGCCGCCCCCCTTATTTCTCATCTACAGCCGTCTGAGAGTCGCCAGCCAACACCTGTAAAGCTTCAACAGCGTTATGATTGCTTTTCTGGCCCGAAGGGGGACGCAAAGCAATTTAGTCAGCAGCTTGAAAAACACAATTATGCGAATTGGCAGGGCTACATTGGCTTGAGTAGTAAAAACAATTATGTCGACATAGTGTCTGCTGTGCACTGTGAGGTTTGGCATTACCTGGTCGATGGTATTCAAGTCGAAGCTGTACTGATGTATCCGAAACAGGCTGATAAACTGCCTGTGGTCCTTTACCACAGAGGGGGGAATCGTGCTTTATCTGCCATGAATTTTAGTGGTGTTGCACGTTTACTTCATTTCGCCCGGCACGGTTATCTGGTGATTGCCAGCAATTATCGGGGCACCGACAGCTGGCCTTTGTACAAAACAGATGGTTCAGTGGAGGTGGCCGCTCAGCCTATAGGCCAGGATGAATATGGCGGGCAGGATGTGGATGATGTGGTTGCATTGCTGCAACTCCTTAAAGACTATCCTCAGGCGGATAGCCGTCGGATTGGGCTTTATGGCGTAAGCAGGGGCGGCATGATGGCGTTTCAGGTTGCTTCGCGTTTGCCGCAGGTTAAAGCTCTGGTGGTTAAATCCGGCGTGTATGATTTAGCGGGCCAACTGCTAAAGCGTCCTCGTATGGATCAAACCTATCGTGAGCTGATCCCCGGTTATTCAACTGGGGCAAAGCAGTTACTTGATCAACGCTCTCCTCGTTATGTGATCAACAAGATAAAAACAGATCTACCCATTTTACTTTTGCATGGTGATCAGGATGATCGGGTGGATGTGCAGCAGGTTTTACAAATGGCTGATGTGCTGAAGCTACAAAACAGGCCGCATAAGTTAGAGGTGTTTGAAGGGGGCGATCATTTCCTGCGCTCCTTTAACCATCAGCTTGATCAGCAAACTTTTGACTGGCTGAAACTGTATCTGTAAAAAGAAAGCCGGTTCGGTTTTATTGCGCTGACATCAGCACACCGAACCGGCGTTCCAGGGAACAGATAGCAAAGAAACTTCGCTGATGATGAGAGGTCCTGTTTCAGTTTGCTGCGTTTTGAAGTTCAGCGGTTTGCGACAGATGCTGTGGTTCTGACATTTTTTTATTTTGTTTCCAGTAGGCTTCCTGAGTCAAAGGAGACAGGATCTGACCTGCGTACCAGACCGGGATATGGGTCTGGAAATAATACTTTTCAGTTTTTTTACCTTGGCTGAAAAACCAGACCGTCTGACGGGATGCCGCACCGTTAACAACAATGCTACGTCCTAAAAAGTACTGCTCAGGTTGCTGGTCTGGATACTGTGCTGCAAATTCCTTTAACACTTCGGGTGTCAGCACAATACTGACATTGCGCCTGTCACGGTAATCGTATTCGGTATTCAGATACACCATAGAGCCCACTTTGGCCGCATTATTTATCTGCAACGAAAATAATCCAGGTACAGTCTGCGGTGCTGCTTGTTCTGACAGCACTATGGCATCCCAGGCTGTTAAACCCTGTTTAGCAGGAGCATGGACTTCTTGCAGCGCACAACCAGTTAAAGTAACCAATAGCAGTGAATACCATAAAACAGCTTTCATTCAGTCCATCCTTGTGGTGATTGCGCTTTTCTTTTTTGAAAGGCAAGCGGGGTTTATCTGCGGCGACCAGTAGTGTGAATCATCTGCATGTTATATCAATAATATAACAAAAAAATTACACAAACCAATAGCTTCTGTTGATCCTTATCAGCATTTTAATCTTTAAATCTAACTACACTACACACTACTTTTATCCACAGCACAGGATTTCTATGCGTTGTCATTCAGCCGAACAAGCTCTTTCGTTGATCCAAAATGATGAAACTATCTGGTGCCATTCAATGGCTGCAACCCCTTATGCCATGCTCGCCAGCCTAGCGAGGGTGGCACTTGATAAGCAGAATTTAACCTTACTCAGTTTACATACCGAACACAGCGACGTTTTAGCCGCCGCAGAACTGCAGGGACATTTACGTCAGCGGGTATTTTTTGTTGGCCGTCCCAGCCGACCTGCGGTCAATGCCGGACTAGCTGACTATGTTCCGGCTTTTTTATCGGAGATCCCTAAGTTATTCCGCAGCGGCGAACAGAAGCTTGATACCGCCATTATTCAGGTGTCTCCACCCGATAAACATGGCTTATGCAGCCTTGGTATTTCAGTGGAAGCCACCAGAGCTGCGTTGCAATCGGCGAAAAAAATCATAGCGCAGATCAATCCGGCTATGCCACGCACTCACGGCGACTCCTTTGTGCATCTGACTGACTTTGCGGCTTATGTTGAGCTGGAAAGTCAAATTCCTTTGCATCTGCCTGCAGCCCAGGATCCGATCACAGCGCAAATTGGCCGCAATGTCGCAACTTTAGTGCGGGATGGTGATTGTCTGCAGATGGGCATAGGTGCCATTCCTGATGCGACTTTAGCTTGCCTTGGCGACAGGCAACACTTAGGCATTCATACCGAGATGTTTTCCGATGGTGTGTTGCCGCTGCTGGAAAAAGGCGTGTTCACCAATCGCAATAAGAAAAAACATCCGGGCAAAATAGTCACCACTTTTGCGATGGGCAGCCAGGCTTTATATAACTTTGTTGATGACAACCCTGAAGTGGTGTTTTTGGATGTAGCCTACACCAACGATACCGCCGTGATCCGGCAAAACCCGCAGGTGATGGCGATCAATAGCGCTTTGCAGGTGGATTTGTCCGGTCAGGTCTGCGCGGATTCACTTGGCACCCGCATTTATTCTGGGGTAGGTGGCCAGATGGATTTTGTCCGTGGTGCCGCTTTGTCTGAAGGCGGACGTTCAGTGATTGCATTACCTGCCACAGCCGCTGGCGGCACAGTATCCCGCATTAGCTCTTTATTGGCACCGGGTGCTGGCGTGGTCACCACCCGTGCTCATGTGCATTATGTGGTGACTGAATATGGTGTGGCTAATTTGCGTGCACGTAGTTTAACCGAACGAGCCAGAGCTTTAATTGAGATAGCTGCACCACAATTCCGGGAGCAGTTGGCTAAAGCTGCTTATGACGATTGGGGCTTACTGGTTTAACCTTGTGATCCTTATGCATTAAAAAGCCCTGATTTGAGTTCAGGGCTTTTGTTTTCAGGAGTGACCAGCGAGCATTCAGCAAGGGCTGTAGGTTATTCTGAGCATGGAGCTAAAAAATGATAAGTGGTGACTGTACAAGACACACCTTCTTTTGTTGTTGAACATACAGTCGCTTTTGTTGTTTTCGGGCACATGCCTTCAATGCCGCCTGTACCGCCATTGCCACTGCCCGGGCTTGAACCACCACCAGAAGAACCATTCTCCACAACGGTAATATGACTTCCTTTAGAGATAAACTCCATAATGCAAGGAGATGGCATGTCATTTGGGTCCATATAGTTATAAACACCACCATCGCCTGTTAGTGTACTTAATTCATGGCCACCAATGATAGAACCTGCCCGATCCAAATAGAATTTCAAATGAATCGATTTAATGCCTCTCACATCGATATTTCCGCCGTAATCGACTTCAAATGAGAGTCTATTCTGCCAAGGGTCTCCTACACTGATCACATGGTAAAGGGGATTTTGCTCATGGGTCCGATCCACTTTTGTTGTAATGCCTGGAGTGACTGAGAGGTTCATTTCACTTGATGTCTGGCTTATTGCTGCACTGGTAATATAATCACGCCAGCTGCGATCCGCTACATGTGCTGTGATTCTATCGGCCATTTCTTTGTTGAGCTCAGCTTTCACTGAGGTATCAGTCAGATAGCCTATTAGGCTTTTACTACACTCTGTTGATGTTGACTGTGTGTTAAGCCTTACAAAGGTCTGGTTCGTTAATTGCGTAGTCGCTTGGGCTTGATAAACCGCATCTCGTATCGTCTGATGTAATGTATAAAAGCCTTGCATCAGCTCCTGCTCTTCCGCAGTAAGGGTCAAATCTTTGATCAGAGCGTTGTAATCGCATACGCTGCCTGAACAAGAGAATTGTACCCGAAATTTGAAGGCTTGTTTGGTGATTGGGTTTGCCACTACTAATGTGTCAAGTGGACCAGAGCATTCGACATCATCAGGTGTGGGAACTGTATCTGTGAATCGCCACCAATAAACTAGACACTTCCCAGCCGTTCTTGGTAACGGTTTTCATACTCTACCGGTGACAGCAGATTATTGGAACCATGTTTCCGTTTACTGTTGTAAAACATTTCAATGTAATCAAACACATCACTTCTGGCCTCATCACGCGTCGTGTAGACTTTCCGCTTGATCCGCTCTCGCTTTAACAACTGGAAGAAGCTTTCTGCCACTGCATTGTCATGACAGTTTCCGCGTCTGCTCATGCTGCCTTGTAAGCCATGAGTTTTCAGGAATGCCTGCCAGTCATGGCTGGTGTATTGGCTCCCTTGGTCGGAGTGAACCATCACCTGTTTTTTAGGCTGACGTCGCCACACGGCCATCAGCAATGCGTTCAGCACAATATCTTTGCTGATTTGGGAATGCATCGACCAGCCAACAACCTTGCGCGAGAACAAATCCACAACCACAGCCAAATACAGCCACCCCTCATGCGTGCGGATGTACGTGATATCAGTTACCCATACCTCGTCAGGCACTAACGGATTAAACTGCCGCTGCAAGCGGTTCGGCGTAATGATATGGCTGTCCCCCTTACGTGATCTGGGTTTGCGATATCCAACCTGTGCTTTAAGCCCTTCGGATTGCATCAACCGGTATACCCGGTTAATGCCGCAAGACTCGCCGAAATCACGTAAATCAGAATGAATTTTACGGTAGCCATACACACAACCAGACTCCAGCCAAAACTGTTTTATTAATCCTGTCAGCCGCCGGTTTGCTTTATCGCGTTTCGACAGCGATGCCTTACTCCACGCATAGTATCCACTGGGATGCACATCCAACATGTTACAAAGCCAGCGCACCGGCCAGCTGTCGCAGTGTTCTTTAATGAAGGCGTATCTTAGTCGGACAGCTTTGCGAAGTACGCCGCGGCTTTTTTTAGAATGTCGCGCTCTTCGGTGGCTCGCTTCAGCTCTTTTTGCAGTCGCTTAATCTCGGCCTGAGCGTCAGCCAAATCATTATGCTGTTGTTTGTCAGGACCGTACTTTTTAATCCAGGCGTACAGGCTGTGCGTGGTGATATCGAGCCGTTTGGCAACATCCGCAACTGAATGGCCGCGATCAACGACCTGCTTAACTGCTTCGATTCTGAATTCTTCGGGGTAACGTTTACTGCTCATAGGCACCTCTCTTTGAGTTAGTTTATCTAACTGAAAGGTGTCTAGGAAATTAGTGGCGATTCACATTTCCGACCTAATCCACTCCAAAAAAGAGAGTGGATTCAGCTATTGGGCTGTCGAATGCAGCTTTCTCTAGCGGGAGCCGGTTGCGGTTAAGTGGTGAGTTATACAGCTTGATAGGCTAGCGTCACACTTTGTTGATGTTGATGTTGATGTTGATGTTGATGTTGGTAGCGTGTTAGAACTTCCAAAGGGATGATGAGTGAGTTGAGTTGCCTCTTGAGCCTTATAAACCGCATCACCTATGTTCTTATGTAATGTATAAAAGCCTTGCATCAGCTCCTGCTCTTCCGCAGTAAGGGTCAAATCTGTGATCTGAGCGTTGTGATCGCATACGCTGCCTGAACACGAGAGTTGTACGCGAAATTTGAAGGCTTGTTTGGTGATGGGGTTTGCCACCATGAAGGTTTCTGATGGGCCTGAACATCTGGCATTAGCCACTATGGGGGAGGTATTTGGCTTTATGCTGAAATGACATTCAGGCTCAGGAGTCTCTTTCATTGCAATCAGCCGCGCCTTAGCGTAGTCGCAATCATCACACGAATAAGTGGTAAACTGCTCTGCAATAGCAGCGGTGGACGATAGCAAAAAAAGCAGTGGTATCAGTAATTTCATAATTATTAACTTCCGTATCATTATTAGAGATTAAACTCTATAGGCTTTTTTTTGTTGATGCAACATCATTATTATGTTGCTAATTTTCACATCCGCCATTTTGACGAATGAGATCTCATCAATTGCGCTATGGGTGAGGCGCAGAACCAACTATGATAATGCCACTGTTGCCTGACCCTTCTTAAACAAATAACAAGATACTCAATTAAACGACTATAAAAATATCAAGTGAACCAACCCAGAGAGGACTTCGGATGAACTACAACAAAATAATGCTGGCGTTAAGTCTTGGCGGCGCTTTGGCTTTAACGGCCTGTAAACCTGCACCAGAACAACAAACCACACAACAAACTGCTGCTACAGAGCAAGCAGCGCCTGCTGCATCAGCAACTGCATTAGTGGCCGGCTTTGAAAAACGCCTGGATATCTACCGCACTGTGGATTTAACCGCTGATTTATCCACTGTGTCGGCTCAACATAAACAAATGCTGGGCAAATTAATTGAAGCTTCCGAAATCATGGACCAGTTATTCTGGAAACAAGCCTTTGCAGAAGATAAACAAAGCTTTTTAGGCAAAATAACGGATGCTAAAACCAAAGCTTTTGCCGATGTAAACTATGGCCCATGGGACAGATTACAAGGCGATGAGGTGTTTTTAACTGGCTATGCAGCTAAGCCTTTAGGCGCTCAGTTTTATCCAGCTGACATGAGCAAAGAAGAGTTTGAAAAAACTGACTTTGCCGATAAAAACGGCCTGTATTCAATAGTGCAGCGCGACAAAGACGGCAAATTAGTGGCCGTGCCTTATTCACAAGTCTACAAAACTGAGCTGACAGCAGCGGCTGAGTTGTTAAAAGAAGCCGCAGCTTTATCAGCAGATAAAGATTTTGCCAACTACCTGACGATGCGCGCTGAAGCCTTGTTAACTGACAACTATCAGCCGTCTGATTTTGCCTGGATGGCGATGAAAACCAACCCTATCGATCTGGTGATTGGCCCTATCGAAACTTATGAAGATCAGTTATTTGGTTACCGCGCTGCTTTTGAAGCTTATGTCCTGGTGAAAGATTTAGCTTGGAGTGAGCGTTTAGCCAAATACGCTGCCACTTTGCCAGCGCTGCAAAAAGGTCTGCCGGTGCCTGAGCAATACAAAACTGAAAGCCCGGGTTCGGACGCCGACTTAAATGCCTATGATGTGATTTATTACGCTGGTCATTCCAACTCGGGTGGTAAAACGATCGCCATTAACCTGCCGAACGATGAGCAGGTACAGCTGGAAAAAGGCACCCGCCGTTTGCAGTTAAAAAATGCGATGCAAGCTAAGTTTGAACACATTATGTCGCCTATTGCGGACTTACTGATCGCACCTTCGCAGCGCCAGCATGTGACTTTTGATGCCTTTTTTAACAACGTGATGTTCCATGAAGTGGCGCATGGTTTAGGTATTAAAAACACCATCAATAACAAAGGCACAGTACGTCAGAGCTTAAAAGAGCTGTCAGGTGGGCTGGAAGAAGGCAAAGCCGATATTCTGGGTTTGTATATGATTTCCCAGTTGTCAGAACAGGGCTTATTGCCTGATGCCAAAATGGAAGATTTTTACACCACCTTTATGGCCGGTATTTTCCGCTCAGTGCGTTTTGGCGCCTCCAGCGCGCACGGTAAAGCCAATATGGTGTGTTTTAACTATTTTGCCGAGCAGGGCGCTTTCGTTCGTAATGACGACGGCACCTATCAGGTGGATTACGTCAAAATGAAACAAGCTATGACTTCCTTGTCGCAGTTGATCCTGACCTTACAAGGCGATGGTAACTACGAAGGTGTAGCCTCATTGATGGCCGATAAAGGCGTGATTAAAGAGCAATTAGCCGCAGATTTAGCCCGTTTAACCACGGCTAATATTCCGGTCGATATTATCTTTAATCAGGGTCAAGCTGTGTTGGGTTTGTAAGTGATGGGGTCAGAGCTTCGGCTCTGACCCTTTAGTGTTTTTTTTGCAACGAACAGCATCAAAACTGCTGAATTTTTTTAAATTTAAGAGTTAATTTCCATAATCAATAATTCTCTAATTAGCCATCTATCCTGCTGAGTTCCCCATTTATCCCGTTTTTCCGATTCAAGTTTGGCCTGAGCTTTGTGTTGCGTTACCCTTTAAAAGCGTTTTATGCCCAAAGTAATGTTTGTTTAACGCAAACAATAACGGCTTGTTCAACTCGGCTGTTTCTGTACCTGGGTGTTTCTTCTCACCACTTACCAAAGGTTATTCAATGGTTAAGCCCACACTTCTGGCTCTGTCTATTGCAGCGGCCTGTCCTTCTATTGTGTATGCAACGGATAGTTTAAATACTGCAGAGCAGCAGGACTTAGCGACACAACTACAACAACTTAAACTTCAGGTTGAAGCTTTGGAACGTCGTTTAGCACAGCAATCTAAACAAGAAGCCAAAGCGGACAATCAGCAAAACACCATAGCAGCTGAAACTGAAACTCCACCTGCTGAAACAGCAGCAGATGGTATTGAAGTTGGTGGTGCTGTGCGGACAAACTTTAGTTACACCTCCTATGATGAGGGCAATAAAAACCGAGGCGGCGATTTTGACTTCGACCTGCTGCGGTTAGATTTTCGCGGCACTGTCGGAGATGTCAGCTTAAATGCCGAAATCCGGTTTTTTGATTACATGACTGCGGTGAAAAAAGCCTATGTGGCTTATCAATTCGACGAGTTGTGGCAGGCCCAACTGGGCATCACTCAGGTGCCTTTTGGTAACTGGCCATATAATTCAAATAACTACTTTTTTAGCAGTAATTATTATCTGGGTCTGGAAGATGATCATGATTTGGGGCTGCTGTTTAAACGCCAACTTTCAGATCAGTGGCAACTCGATATCGGCTTTTTCAAAAACGATGAACTCGGTGGCATAGATGGTTATGTTGGTGACAAAACTGACCGCTATTCCTACGACATAGTAGGTGCTCGCAGCGCTACTGAAGATATTTACGGCGAACCCACTCAAGCGCTGGCTGAGACCAATACCTTGGTCAGCCGTTTTGGTTATCACCTGACGCAAGGCCAGTTAAATACCGAACTTGGGTTTTCCGTGTTGTCCGGCAAACTGCACGATGGTGTACGTAATGCCGGTGATTATCAGGCCTATGCTTTACATCTGAATAGCCGTTATCAGCGCTGGCAATTGCAGCTGCAACATAGTCAGTATCAGTATGATCTGGACGGTATAGAACGCATCGCTGTGGGGGCTTATGGTTTTTATGACTCTATAGCTGCTGAAGCCAAATCGGCCACAGTCAATCTGGCTTACGATTTACCAGTGCAGTGGGGCCCAGTCACGGATCTGCAGTTTTATAACAATTACAGCCTGGTGTATGACAAATCTGATCAAAGCCGCAGCACTTTGATGAATGTCACGGGCTTTTCTCTGGCCGCAGGGGCACTTTTTACCTATGTCGACTATGTGCACGCCCGTAACCAGCCTTTTGTCGGTGGCAGTATGGCCGGTGACAGTAGCGACGAGGAACAACGCTTTAATATCAATATTGGCTATTACTTTTAGCCGGTCTTTTTCCTGACATTTTAACCGCGAAATCGCAATAACTGCTCGCTCAAAAGGGGAGCAGTGCAGGCGCAAACTAAAACTACAGCAGGTACAGAATGAACGAACAAAAAGATCCAATGATCCCTGATGGCAAGGTGAATGCCATCGACACCGACTACCAGGTCGGGCAAGACAATATACTGGTAAAACTTGGCCCTTTTGGTCTGGATATTCATAACAGAGTATTTTTGATCTCAGGCTTGAGTATTGTCGCCTTTGTTATGATGACCTTGTTATTCCAGAACCAGACAGCGCCGGTGTTTGCCGCTATGCGCGGCTGGCTGACCAGCAATCTGGATTGGTTTTTTATTAGTGCAGCCAATATTTTTGTACTGCTTTGTCTGGCCCTTATCGTGTCGCCTTTGGGCAAAGTGCGGCTGGGTGGAACTGAAGCAAAACCCGATTACAGCTATGTAGGCTGGTTTTCAATGTTATTTGCTGCCGGTATGGGCATAGGGCTGATGTTTTATGGTGTGTCCGAACCTTTATCGCATTTCAGCAGTGCGTTAAGCGGGCCAGTGTTGGAAAACGGCAGCCGCACCGACTGGGCGCCATTGGGTGGCGCTGCGGGCGATCCTGCCGCAGCCGCACGTTTGGGTATGGCAGCTACCATTTATCATTGGGCGCTGCATCCATGGGCTATTTACGCCATTTTAGCGCTGGGGCTGGCCTTGTTTTCTTTCAACAAAGGTTTGCCACTGACCATCAGGTCGGTGTTTTATCCCTTGTTAGGAGAGCGGGTTTGGGGATGGCCAGGCCATTGCATCGATATTCTTGCGGTATTTGCCACTTTATTTGGTCTGGCAACTTCACTTGGCTTGGGGTCTGCTCAGGCTGCTGCAGGTTTGCATCTGCTGTTTGGTGTGCCTGAAGGTCAGACGACCCAAATAGTATTGGTGGTGGTAATTACGCTGATTGCATTAGTTTCAGTAGTTGCAGGTTTGGATGCAGGCGTAAAACGCTTATCTGAAATCAATATGGCACTTGCAGCATTGCTGCTGTTGTCGGTGATTGTGCTAGGGCCAACGTTAGTGATCTTAAGCGGTGTGCTGGATAACCTGGGCGCTTATCTGCAGTATTTACCTGCTCTTGCCAACCCGGTTGGACGCGAGGATAGCAATTTCCTGCAAGGCTGGACGGCCTTTTATTGGGCCTGGTGGATCAGCTGGTCGCCTTTTGTCGGCATGTTTATCGCCCGGGTGTCCAGAGGCCGCACTGTACGTGAATTTTTAATTTCAGTGCTGCTGGTGCCTTCTTTTGCTTGTGTGCTCTGGATGACGGTGTTTGGTTCTACCGCTATTCATCAATTGGTGCAAGACAGTTATCAGGCTGCTGCTTCGGCTGAATTACCACTGCAATTGTTCCAGATGTTGCAGGCCTTGCCACTGGCTGATATCACCTCGTTTATTGCCATAGTGTTGGTGGTGGTGTTTTTTGTCACCTCCTCTGATTCTGGTTCCCTGGTGATAGATACCATAGCGGCGGGCGGTAAAGTGGATGTGCCAGTGGCGCAACGTGTGTTCTGGTGTACCTTCGAAGGACTGGTTGCCATAGCTCTTGTGCTGGGCGGAGGCTTAGTGGCATTACAAGCCATGGCGGTATCGACCGGCTTTCCTTTTGCCCTGGTCTTATTGGCTTCTTGTGTCTCTGTAGTGATAGGACTGAGATCCGAGCCTCGCGCTTAACCATCAGTCTAAATAAGGGGAGGGTTTAGCCTCCCCATTTAAGTTTTAAGGCAAGCGGATGCAGATAGAACAAATAGAGATTCTGAATTTTTTAAAAGGCTATAGCCCTTTTAAAGAGCTACCGGATGACTTGTTGCAGCACACGGCAAAGCAGGTGGATATTGGCTATTTTAAAGCCGGTACGCCTATTTTGCGTTTTGGTGAACCTTTGCAGGCCTTGCATCTGGTGCGTAGCGGTGCTGTCGAGACCTACAGGCGTAACGGCGTGTTGTACAACAGACTCAGCGAAGGCGGAATTTTTGCTGAGCAAGGTTTATTGCGTGACAAAACCGTAATATTCCCTGCAACAGCTATAGAAGACAGTTTGATTTATTTTATCCCTGTGGACTGTTTTGAGCTGCTGTATCAATCTGACGAAGTTTTTGCCGATTATGTCGAGATAGGCGATACCCAACGGAAAAAAGGCGGAGCTCTTGCCGACAAAAGTAGCAATGATTTAATGAGCTCAGCAGTTCGCCAATTGATCGGCAGACCCGCAGTGACTTTAGCGGCGGACGCCACAGTGCAGCAGGCTGCACAATTGATGCAACAAGAGTCGGTGTCTTGCTTGTTGATCGTGGCCGATCAGTCAGCGGATGCGGCTTTGGTTGGCATAGTCACAGACCGTGATTTACGTAACAGGCTGATAGCAGCTGGATTGGATTATCAACAGAAAGTTGCAGTGGTGATGACCACAGAACTGGTGTGCATTGAACAGCACCAGTTTGTGTTTGAGGCCATGTTATTGATGCTGCGCCACAATGTGCATCATTTGCCCGTGCTGGAAGACGGCAAGGTGCTGGGTATTATCTCTATCGCTGATGTGATCCGTTATGAGTCACAAAACAGCCTCTATATTGTCAGCAGCATTTTCCGTCAACAGACTGTGGCTGAATTGCAAAGCCTGAGCACTGAATTGGCTTCTTGTTTTGTTCGTATGGTCAATGAAGATGCCAACTCCCGAATGATTGGCGCTGCTATGGCGGTGACAGGCCGTAGTTTTAAACAACGTTTACTGGAGCTGGCCGAGCAACAACTGGGGCCACCGCCTGTGCCTTATTGTTTTCTGGCTTTGGGCTCTATGGCGCGGGATGAACAACTGATAGTGACGGATCAGGACAATGCGTTGGTGCTGCACAATGATTATGACCCTGTGTTGCATCAGGATTATTTCGCTGCGCTGGCTCAGTTTGTCTGCGATGGTCTGGCCGCTTGTGGTTACAGCTATTGCAGCGGCGGTATTATGGCCACTAACAGCCAGTGGCGACAGCCGCTGCGGGTCTGGCAGCAGTACTTTACCGATTGGATTGAACAACCTGATGCGCAGCGATTGCTGAACAGCGGCATCTTTTTTGATTTAGAAGGGGTATGGGGTCAGCTGCACTGGGCTGAACAGCTGAATCAGCAAATCAGACGTCAGGTCAAAGCCAATCCGGATTTTTTAGCCTGCATGGCGCGCAATGCCATCAGCCGGACGCCACCTTTGGGTTTCTTTAAAGATTTTGTACTGGAAAACGACGGCCAGCAAAATAACTCTCTGGATATTAAACGCAGAGGTACAGCGCCTTTGGCTGATTTGGTCAGGGTACATGCTTTGTCTATTGGCTGCACTGCAACCAATACCTATGAGCGATTGTTGGCGGTCAAAGCGGCTGGCATTTTACCTAGAGGCCGCGCTGACGATTTATTGGATGCACTGGAAGTGATAGCTATGGTACGAATTCGCCAGCAAGCCAAAGCTATACAAGGGGGCAGAACGGCGGATAACAAAGTTAAACCTGAAGAACTCTCTGCCTTTGAGCGTAAAACCTTAAAAGAAGCCTTTCAAATTTTAAGTTACGCGCAAAAGTTTCTGAAATTCCGTTACCCCGGTGGGCGACAGTAGCAGAGGTGTTATGTTTTATCTGAAAAAGCAGGAGTTAAAAACAGATCCACTAGAGATGCTTGGCAAACACTGGCAAAAAACCATGCAGCAACTGGAGTTAAAAGCCAAAGATCCCAGGTTAAAAACCTTTTATCAGGCTGGAGCTGTGGCGGCTAATACTACTTTGCAAGATCTGTCTTTTGTTGCTTTGGATTTTGAAACCACCGGCCTGGATCCGCTGCGGGATGGCATTGTCAGCATAGGTTTAGTGCCGCTGACTTTGGATAGAATTTATAGCAGTAAAGCTCAAAGTTATCTGGTCAAACCCAGAATACAGCTGAAAGACAGTTCAGTGATAGTGCATGGTATTACCGACAGTGCCATAGCTCAGGCGCCGGATTTAGAGCAGTGTATTGAACCCTTGTTGCAGGCGCTGGCGGGGAAAGTGGTGCTGGCGCATCATCTGCCTATAGAGCGGGCCTTTTTGTATCATGGTTTGATGAGCCGGATAAATGAAGGTGTTGTATTTCCAATGATTGATACTTTGGCGTTAGAGCGGGGTTTTACCCAGCTTGGCTTGAAAGGCTGGTGGCGCAGTATGACTACACAAACCAAGCCATCCTTACGTCTTGCTGATTGCCGGCAACGTTATCAGTTGCCAGCTTACCAACCTCATCATGCGGTGACAGACGCCATGGCCTGTGCTGAATTGTTTCAGGCCCAGGTAGCACGGCATCTTTCGGTATCAACTCCAGTTGGCAAGCTTTGGAGTTAATACCGCGTTTTTAGGATCTGACTATCAGACGTCGGCTTCAGCCAGAGCCACTGCTGCCACTTCGATTGCTTCTTCACCAGCCAGCGGGATTTTTTCACATAAAATCCAGTCTTTTTCATCGACCCAGTTTTGTGCACCACCAGCGACAGTGCGGATTGGCACTATATAACGGCAGGAAGTCTGAGGTTTTACTGATGCAAAAATTGGCACAAAACCAAAGTTCAGTGCAGTTTCAATCAGTGCCTGCTGGTTATGCGGGTCAATATCTGCTGCTTCGTCGATATAAATTGGAATACGGTATTTACCGCGCTCACGTTCAGAGAGCAACTGTCGGATAAACAACATACCGCACAATAACTTAATGGTGATACGGGTACCGTTGGAGCCTGCTGAGTCTATTTTGTCAAAGAACTCCACTTCACCAGCCCGATTCACCACTTTAAAACGAATATCAAACAAGTCAGATAAAGTTAAACCACCTTTTTCGCTGGCCGCCTGAATTAAGTAATCCTTCGCGGCCTGCACTTCACGCTCATTGCTGCTGGCGTTTGGCGCTAATAAATCCAGCGTATCGCCTTGTTGATAAGCTTCTGAGGTGGTCAGAATGGTATCGATATGGCCAACCAATAGAGCCCGGTCGACAATTTCAATTTTAAAATCCTGCAGGTTGGAGATCTGATGACGCCAAATGCCGCGGTTAAAGCTGTTGAGCTCACGGTGCAGACGGTTTAAGTCGTCGCGTAAGCCTTTGAGCGTGGACGCAACTTCTGTTAATGCCACCCGGGCACGACGTTCAATGGCTTCACGTTCTTTGTCCAGGTGATGAAAAGCGCTTATGAGTTTCTGGAACTTCAGCTCCTCATCCGATTCAACTTCAAACTTGGTAATGCCAGCGTTAAATATAAACAAGTAGGTATTTTTGATATTGACGTCGATAAGCTTCAGCTCATTACACTGCTTGTTAAAGTCGCGTAATACGTCGGCTAAGTTGTCAAAATCCAACGTTACTTCAATAGGATAAGGTGTAACTTTGCCGGAGTAGAAATCGAGCTGGAAGTCGATACGCTCTTTTTTCTCCTGCTCAATACGTTCGGCCTGACGTTTAATTTGTTCCTGCTTGTTCGAAACTAAATTACGACGATCCGACAAGGTAGAGGCCTTATGCTGTACTTCAGCCAATTGCTCCTGCAGCTTGTCTTCTTCAATTTCCAGTTCGGACTGCAGCGCTTGCTGCTCATCGCTGATTTCCAGCATCTGCTGGTAGCGGCCAAACTTTTTGATGTCTTCTTCGGCTTGCAATAAATCCTGATACAAACGGTCTTTTTCGCGGGTTTTACCAGCCAAATCACCAGCCACAGCCAGTTGTTGTTCCAGCGTATGCAAGGTTTGCTGCAGTGCTTCAATTTGCTCTTTCAGCTGGATTTTATTCTCAAGGCTATTTTGCTCGACTGGCTGCAGGTGATGCAGGTCAATAACGACGCCTGGTAAATGCAGTTTGCCTTGTTTAAAGCAATCGGCAATTTTCTCCAGTTGCTCTGAAAACAGCGCATCGTCCAGAATTTCAATATCACCGCCACCTGTGGTGGATAGCGATAATAAATCCGGATTCAGAATGCGGGTGATTTGCTGCACTTCCGGCAGGCTTAAGTCTTCGCGCAAACGCGAATACAGGTTAAATTCCAGGTTTTTCAGTTGCAGCTTTAAGCTTTGCAGCTGCTTGGCGCTTTGGCTTTTCTGGTGTGCCAAAGTGGTGGCATTGACCTGACTTGCGCCTTGTAAGCTGTGGCTTAACTGCTCGTAGGCAGAACGTATATTGCTTAAGTTGGTCTGCAAGGTGGCTTCGTTACTTAAGCTGAATTTTTGTGACAGGCCATCAAATTCGCCAAACCATTGCTGCAATTGCTGCTGACGGCCAGAGAGTTCTTTAATTTGGCCTACATACAAACGCTGCCGTTCTTCCAGCTGATTTTTTTCGGCCAAAAGACCGGTCAGCTGTTCGTTCAGAAGCTCTTGCTGATCGTCAAAGTAGCTGTGGAATTCGGTTAAAGCCACGTCCAGCTTAGGCGCATAAGTGGCTAAACGGCCTTTGAGCACTGAGCGGTTGTCGAGCAGGCTTTCCAGCGCTGTAACGGCTTCCTGCTGGTTTTCCAAAGCTTTCAGTTCACGTCTGTCTTTATTGACCTTTTCAAAGGCGTTGTGCCAGACCTGATAAAAATCGACCTTAGGGTCACCTAAGTGGCGGGCAAACACTGGCAATAACAGCCGTTTGACGTCCTGCGCTGTTAAGCGGTGCAGGTTCAGAATACGGCGAAAAATATCTTTGTAGACAGGGGCATCAGACACGTTCGCCAGTGGGATCATCCGAAGGTTAATACGACTGTCAAAAGGCGTGGCACCGCCTGTCAGCATGGCGTTCAGTTCAGACTGTTTTAATTCAATTGGATCAAAACCTAAACCACGTAAATGATGGTCCAGCTTGTTATACCGGACATAACTTTTGCCATCTAAATAATGGTTTAAGTCCAGTTTGCCTTTGTAGCAAAAATACTGGAAAGCGTAACCGGCAATTTTACCGCGGCCGGCGACGCCAATCACCACTGGGCCGTCGGGCAAATTGGCTTCCAGCAGGATGTAACTTTGGTCAGTGCCGAAGTAGAACTTACGGGTTTCGTCTAAGTCGTGGCCGTCCCACTCCGTTAAACGTAAATCGTTAATCAGCGGGAACTGCAGGGCGTTGATCACCGAACTTTTACCCGTATTATTCGGCGCGCAAATGGAGGATGAATCATCCAGTGGGATCACACATTTGGCATAACCTGCTGTATTGAGCAGTGCGAGTTTAGTTAAGCCATACAACTCCGATTTGATTGACTCAGACATCGGCTTGCTCCTCTGCTACAGCGCTGTGATCCACATCCATTAACGCATCTAAATAACGATACACAGGAGATAATAATTTGATCTGATCGCCGCTTGGCCGCGCCAGACCATAACGTAATAAGCGGTTGGATATTTCACGTTTCATGTCGGTCACTGAGAAAATTTCCAGTTGTTCGAATAAATGGTATTGCTGCTGCAGTAACTGGCCCCAGATTTCTGTGGTAATTTCATGTTCAAATAAAGCCCGCAGCGGGTCCTGGCCTTTGTCGGCATAAAACTCGACCAAGGCAAATAAGGTTAAAGCAAAAAGCCGGGAGATTTTTCCCATGCTGGCGGTGGCATCATCTACTTCAAAATAAAAGAAACCACGGCTGTCGCGTTTTAATGTATTACCCAGAGCTCCAAACAGAGCTGTGTAGGAGTCTTCCTGCTGATCCAGTTCCTGCCATAAGGCAAAATCCTGTTCGCTGATATGGTAACCGTTCGATAGCTTTTTGCTGATCTCAGCCAGTTGGGTCAGTTCATCTAAGTTTAATTGCATTTATAAAGTCCCGGCTTCGCTGCTTTGGAAAGGGTGTAAGGTCAGCTTATAGCCATTGAGTGTCAATTCTGTGTGCTGTTCGCTGTGCTGTAGAGTCAGCTCGTCAGAGCGCGACAATTCCTGGTATAAAAACAGCAATTCGTCTACCGGTAATTCAGGGTAACTGTCAGCCAGCCAGCGGCTTAAATCCGGTAGCTTTTTCAATGTTTTGGCTTTGTGCACTACATCTTTCAGTTCAGGCACCTGCATCAGCATGCTGTGATTACTCAGAATTTCTTCCGGTAGCTGATAGGCATCGTGTTCGTACTGGCAAAGTTCTGCCATATAGCTGGTGATTTGATTGGCTGAACCTAAGGAGAAACGCTGGCTGTCTGAGCTGATAGCTGGCACTAAAGGTTCCAGCGTCAGGTCTATGCCTTTTTTACGCATCTGTCCGAGCAGGAAGCTGGCGTTACGCGACAGCAGGGTATTGCGGCGTAGCTCATCACGCAGTGGCATCAATAAGTCAGCACAACGACTTAAACTTTCACGGCCCACCTGATTCATTTCAATCAAACGAGTGCGCAGCTGAATAAGTGTCTCTTTTTCAGTATTGAGTGTGCCCGTTATTTCGATGGTTTGCAGCAGTGCGCTGAGCATAGCCTCCACATCGGACACGGTTTTCTGGAAAGGGCCGTTGATATCGACCAGCGCTAAAACCGGGTCAATGTAGTCATCAAAGGCATCCATCACTGCAGCGTAGCGGCGTGCAAGGCTGAGCTTGCCTTCATCGGCTTTGGCGCGTTCCACTAAAGACAAAATGGCGCTTTCATTCTGACCAAAATGCTTCAGGACTTCACGAATACGTTCGTCCATTACCCGGGAAAAACGGCGCAGTTCACTGCTATCACGGCTATGAGCTGCCTCCTGCATACGCTCTGATAAACGCTTCAGCTCCAGAATTCGGCTTTCAATATCTGTTGCAAGGCCTAATTGCTGTTCCTGCATCAGCTGCTGAGCAAATTCCAGCACAGAACGATTCAGCTCCAACTGGCTTGATTTAGCCAGCGGGATCAGAATTTCCAGTTGCAAAAAACGTTGGGCTTCGCGAAACACCTGTTCACTGCTCATGCCACTGTTGTGGCGCAGGATCAAATGTTGTACATCCTGAAAACTGAAGTTGCCGCTTATACTTCGTTCAACCAACTGCTCAATGACAGTCCAATGCTCATCTAAGCAGCGGATAATTTTACGTGGGGCTATCATCTGTCCTTTCTTTCATAAAATTTTCACAAATGTGACATGGGTGGGTAGTGGCATCTGGCGTGGGCTGGTAGAATACGACCCCGCAAATTCCTTCCTTTTCCACAACATTAAAGCTGGTACTACATCATGTTAAGCGCAGTAATTTTGGCTCTGGTGGCAATCGCCTTTGTGATGATCGTTATAGAGGATATTATCCACGTAAACAAGGCAAAAACGACACTTTTTTTCGGTACTCTTTGCTGGATCCTCGCTTTTATTTTTCCTATGCACGGTGCTACAAGTGCCGATATCAGCGAGCAGCTGAATCATAACTTATTAGAAATAGCCACTTTGTGGTTGTTTTTGATGTCAACTATGACTTTTGTCGCTTATCTCAACAGTAAAGGCTTTATTTCTCAGGTGGTTCAACGTTTATTACCGGCTGAGTTATCTGAGCGTCGCCTGATGTTTATTATCGCGGTTTTTGCCTTTATCTTTTCGTCATTTGCCGACAACGTTACAGCCACACTGGTCGCTATCGCGGTGATCAGCAGTATCAAACTGGAAGCGAAAAAACGTATTCAATATGCCACCTTGATTATTTTTGCGGTCAACAGTGGCGGAGTGTCGTTAATCACAGGTGATGTGACGACGCTGATGTTATTTTTAGCCGGTAAAGTCACTATAACCAATCTGCTGTTACTCATTCTGCCGTCGTTATTTGCAGTCGCTGTATTGGCTATTTTACTGTCACGCAAAATGAAGGGCCGTATTGTACTGGAGAAAACACCTAAGCCAATTGAAAAAGCGGATGTGATTATTGCTGCCATTTTTGCCTCTACAATAGGCTCTACACTGCTGTTTAATATTCTGTTCCAGATCCCGCCCGTATTAACCTTCCTGTTTGGTTTAGGTGTAATGTTTCTGGCGGCTCAGTACCTGCTGCGTAAGAAAACCGGCGTCAATATTTTAAGTTACATCCGCGAAGTTGAGTTTGATACCTTATTGTTTTTCTTAGGTGTTTTACTGCTGGTTGGCATTATGAAAGAAATTGGCGTGCTGACCAATATCACGCATTTGTATCAGTATTTAGAACCAGTGCAAGCCAACTACCTGATGGGTATTTTGTCTGCGATGATCGACAACGTGCCTCTAACTGCGGCTTTGTTAAAAGCAGATTTAACCATGACCACAGCGGAGTGGCTGACTTTAACTTACGCCACTGGTGTGGGTGGTTCTATTCTGATCATAGGTTCAGCGGCCGGTATTATCGCCATGAGTAAAGTGAAAGAGCTGACTTTTGGCACTTACTTTAAAATGGCTGGCTACCTGCTGGGCTGTTATAGCCTGGGTTATGTTGGTGTTTATGTCGTTGGCCAGCTTGCACTGGGCTAACGGCAAAAAGCTGTAATTTAATTACAGTTTTTTTGAAAAGACGGCTAAACGGCTGTTGCCTTTTGTAAAAAAGTCACTTAAGCTCAGCGCCGTCAATCATACGTGATTATGAGATACCCGATGTGTAGGGGCGGGGTTTACCCCCGCCCGTGTAATGCCAACGGGTATAGACCAGAAGAGGAGCGTTAACCAGGTAGAACATCTCAGGCTGCTACAAGCCGCAGGATGTTTGAGGGGGATTAACGCCGAGGACCAGATGCTGTAGCGGCAGAGGGTCCGGTTGTTAAGGCTGAATCCTTACGACTGTCACCTGTTTTTTGTGGTGGAGAGCTTCTGGCCTTTGTGTGTCTGTGATCAGTTGTTTGCAGCATCCTGCCTGCATACAACTTTATTTACTGCCTGCAAATGCCATGCTCTGCCTTATGACTTTTTGAATAAGGAGAGACTCGAATGTCTAATCAACTTATCGTCGCCAAATTTGGCGGAACTTCAGTGGCCGATTTTCCGGCTATGTCCCGTTGTGCTGATATTGTGTTAGCCGATCCGAATATCCGGCTGGTGGCTGTCAGTGCCAGCTCAGGCGTGACCAATTTATTGGTCGATATCACCAAACAAACCGAAGTTCAGGCCCGTTATGCTTCTTATGAAGGCATAGAGCGTATTACTTTGGCCGTGCTGAACGCACTGCAGCAACCTGAAGCTGTGGCTGCACAAATCAACACCTTATTGGCTGATTTACGTAACCTGATTGAAACAGGAGGCGCTGTATATTCTGGCGCGCACAAAGATCTGATCCAGTCCTTTGGTGAGCGTTTAAGTTCAGTGTTATTTACTCAGGTGTTAGTGGAACGCGGCGCTGCAGCAGAGTGTTTTGACGTGCGCCGTGTGCTTCGCACCGACAGCCGTTTTGGTAAAGGCGAGCCGCAAATTCATCTGATCGCTGAATTAGCGCAAACCCATCTGCAGCCTTTACTGCGTGAACAGATTGTGGTCACTCAGGGTTTTATTGGTGCTGATGAAGCAGGGCAAACCACCACTTTAGGTCGTGGCGGCTCGGATTACAGTGCGGCTTTGTTAGGTGAAGCTTTAAATGCTCACATCGTACAAATCTGGACTGACGTAGTTGGGATTTTTACCACAGACCCACGTTTGACATCTGACGCCCGTTGTATCAATGAAATCAGCTTTGACGAAGCGGCAGAAATGGCAACTTTTGGTGCCAAAGTATTGCACCCAGCCACCCTAATTCCGGCGATGCGCCGCAATATTAAAGTTTTTGTTGGCTCCAGTCGTGAACCACAAGCCGGTGGTACCTGGATTGCAAAAACTGTGGAACACAAACCTGCTTATCGCGCCATAGCCTTACGTAAATCTCAAACCCTGATCACAGTGAAAAGCCCTGAGATGTTGCACGCTGCAGGCTTTTTAGCCCGGGTTTTTGATATTTTAAGTCGTCATCAAATTTCAGTCGATTTAGTAACAACGTCAGAGATTTCCGTGGCTTTAACTTTGGACGAATCTGCTGGAAGTGCGTTCAGCACATCAACAGAACCTGCTATTGCAGAGCTGAAGGCGTTCTGTGAGGTAACAGTAGAGCAGGGCTTAAGTCTGGTGGCTGTGATAGGCAATCACCTGCATAGCACCAAAGGCGTAACAGGTGAGCTATTCAGCGCTTTAGAGCAAATTAATATGCGGCTGATTTGTCACGGTGCTTCGCGCCATAACCTGTGCTTTTTAGTGCAGGATGCGTCAGCGGCCGCAGTGGTGAAAGAGCTACATCAGACGTTATTTAACTAACTGATTATTGGCGGCAGAGTAAAATGGAGTGTCTGGCACTTAATTTTACTCTGACCCCAATTTCAATCAAACAAACAGCTGTTTCATATCCTGATAAATAACCACAAATTCTGGGGAACGGTAGAAGTCCACGCCAGTGATTAAACCACGGTCGGCATAAGGTTTAAGCGCCAGACGTGGTTCAGTTTTGTCTTTGCTGTGGCCTTTTTGAATAGTGGCAATACGGACAAAATCCAGATAATTTACTTTGTCTGTATGAGGCAATTTGGTATTCCACTGCTCAGCCACTTCAATCAGTTCATCCGGAAATTCCCACTTACGCAGAATGCTACCGCCTACGCCTCCGGCTAAATCGTTGATGCAGCCCGCGATAAAGTCTTTGTCACCAAATTGATCCAAATGTTTTTCGGCTTCAGTCAAAATAGGCAATGCGCCGATGTTATGAATTAAACCAGCAAGGGTCATGGTATCAAAATTCACCGGGCTGACTTTTAGGTTGCTGTTGTACAGTTGCATAGCGGCGAGCGCGACAGCGGCCACTTCTAACGTGTCTTGCCATACTTTGCTCATCATGCCTTTGATTAAACTGGAATGAGAGACAAATAATTGCTCAACCGCCATAGCTGTCACTATGTTTTTGATATACCGCAATCCTATACGGGTCACAGCCTGATGCAGTGAGTTGACATGCACTGAACGGCCTAAAAAAGCACTGTTGGCGATTTTCATCATACGGGCTGACATGGCTGGGTCGTGAGAAATAATGTCGGCCATCTGGTTTAAATTCACATTTGGATCTTCCGCCATTTTACGAATTCGTAAGGCAATTTCAGGCAGACTTGGCAGCACCAAGGTATCATTCTGGATTTTTTCAACCAGTAAGCTTAATAACGCGTTTTCATTTGACATAAAATGTAACCCTGTGACAAAAAAGGAGAACTATCTGTGTGGTGTCTTTTTATTTTGTTGTAGACGAACATCTTGATTATTAGCGAATTCCATTGGCTTTGCCCAGTACTAAAACAAAAGAATTTTTCATTAGCCATGATGCGGGGAATTAGTTCGCGTCTTTATCCTGAATTTGAAACAGTTTGTCACGAATTTGCCAAAAACGACCATCCTTGCGTGCAATGATGGCTTGCGGTGGTTGAAACCTGTGAGACTGTTGCAGCACTTTATTGACCGAGCTTTCAGTAAAAGCCCTGTGCCTGTCGACCAAATGCGGTGGAACAAACAAAGTTAAAAATTTTTGTTTTTGTGCTTTGGTTTGTAGGCTCCAAAACTCTGCTATTTCTGCGCCATCAGCAGAAAAATAGCTGACCTTAAGTGAAGTTTTGCCTTCTTTGGTTTGATGGCTTTGCAGCTTCATACGCGTGACATAAAGCACTAAAGCATCTTTTAAACTCAAAGCTTCTTTGAGCTTTTTGTCCGGATCGACCAATACCAGACCACAGTCGCCACAATTGCGTGCTGCAATATCATTTTCAGCGCCACAGTCCGGACAAAACTTGGCTTTAAAGCGATAACCACAAGCTACTGGTTTAGCATCCTCGTCTTCTTTATAGCCCTGACAACGGCGGCCATAATGCTCAAGCACCAAACCTCTGTCGTCGGTTTTGCCCCAAAAGTTATTAAAAAAGCCGCATAAGGGGCAGGGTACTGTCACCAATTCTGTGCCAGGCTCTGGTCTTAGTTCGCCAATGTCAGGTTGCTCCAGATTAAAACGATTTCCGGCATAATCCAAAACCAGACAGTCGGTTTTGCCCGGGCTTAGGCGCAAGCCTCGGCCGACAATCTGCTGATACAAAGTGACAGATTCGGTCGGGCGTAAAATCGCTATTAAATCGATATGAGGGGCATCAAAACCTGTAGTTAACACCGCCACATTGACCAGATACTTCAGCTGTTTTTGTTTAAAACTCTGGATTAATGCATCCCGTTCTTTTTGTGGGGTGTCGCCTAAAATCAGCGCAGTTTCTGCTGCGGGTAAATAACCTAAAATCTCGCGGGCGTGTGCTGTGGTGGCCGCAAATATCATGACGCCAGTGCGGCTTTGGGCATGTTGTATCACTTGGTGAATAATTTGTGGGGTGGCGCGCTGCTGCTGGTTAATGCGTAAATCCAGATCAGCTTCTTTAAAATAACCACTGGCCGTGGGTTTTAAGCCAGCAAAGTCGTAACTTAATACTGGCGCATCCATCAGTACGGCCGGAGTTAAATACCCTTCGCCTAATAAAAAACGGATAGGCAAATCAAAAATACAGTATTTAAAAAAGCGCGGTTCGGTGGTGCGGATCAGACCACGGCTATGGTACTGATAAATCCAACCAGACCCTAAGCGGTAGGGCGTCGCTGTTAAGCCAAGCACTTTTAAATCCGGGTTTTGTGCTTGTAATGCACGAATGACTTTTAAGTAACTGCTGTCTTCGTCATCACCCACCCTATGGCACTCATCGATGACCAGTAAGCTGTATTGTTCAGTAAATTCAGTCAGATTTCTTGCCACCGACTGCACTGAGGCAAACACCACTTTGGCTGCGGTTTCTTTGCGGCCGAGACTGGCAGAAAAAATAGCGGCTTCTAAGCCATAACTTTGGTATTTAGCGTGATTTTGTTCCACTAGCTCTTTGACATGAGCTAATACCAGCACACGGCCACGAGCCAAACGTGCCAGTTCCGCTATCACCAAACTTTTGCCTGCACCTGTGGGCAATACCAATACGGCTGCTTCTGGCTTTTGACGGAAATGCACTAAAACGGCTTTAACCGCTTGTTGTTGATAGTCACGAAGTTGCAGCATAAGGATGGTTTACGCAAGAAGAAGGGGCCAGTTACAGCCCCTTTGATAACAACTATACCCAAAGTAATTGGAGTTACAGGGAGGCGACAAAAGCGTGAGACCCCAGGAGCATAGTTTACCTATGTGGTAATTGGATTGAAGCGAGAGCTCGCAGCTCACGCCAACCATCATACGCCACAAACTTCTGGGGCGAGAGCACGCAGTCAACAATGCTGCAGCTTCAAGTACAAAGGGTATAAGGAATATTACTGAATACCGTGGTTTGAGAAAACTGTCGCACGGTCGGCCAAGAAAGTGATTTTGATATTTTTTTCATCATCTCCCCAGCGGCAGCTTTTAGTGCCAACAGCTTCATCACAATGAGTAGCTGTGCCTAAAATTCCGGTTACTTCGTCGTATGTCATACCGGCTTTCACCTGATTGTAATTGTCTTGTGTTAGTTTGCTACATGCTCCAATAAGGGTTAGCGCTGCTAACAAAACCACGATTTTTTTCATAACAGATTCCTTGTGTTATTTAACTATTTAAGGTGTTGTTGCCACAGTTGCCTCTGGCGGGGTAAAACGTTTTACCTGAATAATCAGCCCTAAACGTGGGTGATCCAGATAGTGAATTTGACCTAAGGTTAAACGGGCGCTTTGTTTCACTGCAATTTGTGCCGGCTGAGTTGCGTCATCGGTCTGGCGCAGATAAAAAGTACCGTCAAATTGGATAAAGCGACCCAAACGTAACTGAACTAAAGAATCAAATTGCCATGGACTGTACCACAATTGCAAGCTGCTCTGACCTTGCTGCACTGCGGCTAACTGTTGCTGCACTTGCTGCATCAAATCAATAGTCTGCTCAGTTTCTGTTGCTGCTTCATTCTGATACACCCCAGCATACCAGTGACTGCGGCTATTGCGACCCGAGACTAAAGGCTGGCGCCAAGCAGTATGCAATAGCAGTTGTTTCCCTGCTTCACGCTGTAGTTGATAGGCGAGGTTTTTCAGTTGCAGATCATTAGCACCGACCAGATAAGCATTGTCTTTTGCTACACCGTCACCGGTAAAAGTAGCTGGAATTTGCGCTGGTGCAGGCAGTTGCAAGGCCAGCTCTTCTGAAGTTAAGGCCCGGCTGGTTAACTGGCCATCCAGATCCCATTGTTCCATCTGACAATTCTGGAAATTCAGTTGGAACAAAGACGCTACTGCAGGTTCTGGTTCTAATTGTACATCTAATGAATCTTCCGCCACCACAGTCTGCTGATTTTGTTTACTTTGCTGATGTTCAGTTAAAAGCTGCTGAATTTGCTGCTGCACTGTGACCGACACAGTGGCAGAAACAGGAGCCGCAACAGCAGGCGCTGTTGTATCAGATGCCGCAGGAGTGGGGGCGCAAGCAGGAACAGCTTTGATTAAATCCGCGACTGCAGGCTGCACCAGTGGGCGCATTAAATCCATTGCATTGCTGGTTTTAAGCTCCTGAGTTGGCGCTTCAAACTGTTCTTTTAAACTGGTGTTGGCACTGCGGCTAAAAGCGATCAGTTCAATTTCATACCAGCTATTGGCAATGGCTGTGCTGGTGGTACATAAAGCCACTAACGCCAAACCCAGCGATGTTAAACGCAGATGTTTCATGATGCTCCTGTCTGATGTTTAGCAAAGTCTTCCAGCATATAGCTGACAAAGGCGAATCTGCTGTTCGTATCAGGTAAATCTTTGATAAATTTCAGTTTACTGCCACCTTCAAGCTTAAAGACTTTTGATTGCGTCTGGATCAGCTGAATAATGTAAGACGGGTTCACTGAAGTCCGTTCGGCGAATTCTAGCACACCACCTTTGCTGTTGGCTTCCAGTCGTTTAATGCCAAGCTGCTGAGCCTGCATTTTTAACTCTGTGATTTTGACTAAGTTTTTCGCCGCATCCGGCAATAAGCCAAAACGGTCGATCAATTCTACCTGCACATCATCCAGTTCCTGCTCGTCTCGACAGGAGGCTAAACGTTTGTAAAAGGACAAACGTAAGCTGACATCCGGAATATAAGAATCTGGCAGCAGAGCAGGCAGCTTCATATCCAGTTCGGTTTGTTGGGTCAACAGCGCATCCAGACTAGGTTCTTTACCCGCTTTTAACGCTTCAACCGCTTGTTCCAGCATTTCCATATACAAACTAAAGCCGACAGATTCAATCTGGCCACTTTGCTCATCCCCCAACAGTTCGCCTGCACCACGAATTTCCATATCCTGACTGGCCAGTGCAAAACCAGCGCCTAAATCTTCCAAAGCGGAAATAGCTTCGAGGCGTTTTTCCGCATCTTTGGTTAAGCGTTTTGGTGGCGGAGTTAACAAATAGGCATAGGCCTGATGGTGCGAGCGACCAACCCGACCGCGTAACTGGTGCAATTGCGCCAGACCAAAATTATCGGCTCTGTTGATAATAATGGTATTGGCAGTGGGCACGTCTATGCCGGTTTCGATAATGGTGGAACAGAGCAACAGATTAAAACGCTGATGGTAAAAATCAGCCATGATCTGTTCCAGTTCACGTTCCCGCATTTGGCCATGGGCTATGCCAATCAAAGCTTCAGGCAGCAGTGTGGCTAAATCTGCCGCCGTTTTTTCTATGCTGGCGACATCGTTATGCAGGAAATACACCTGGCCGCCACGGGAAATTTCCCGCAGTACAGCTTCCCGTATTAAGCCTTCTTCATGCTCGCGCACAAAGGTTTTCACCGCCAAACGTTTGGCCGGCGGAGTAGCAATAATAGACAAATCGCGCATGCCTGACATCGACATGTTTAAGGTTCGTGGAATAGGGGTGGCCGTTAAAGTCAGAATGTCGATATTGGCGCGTAGCGCTTTGATTTTATCTTTTTGCCGCACACCAAAACGGTGTTCTTCGTCGACAATCAATAAGCCCAGATCTTTAAAACGAATATCGTCCTGCAGCAGTTTATGAGTGCCTATTAAAATATCCACTTTGCCTTGTTCGGTCTCGTCCAGTATGGCTTTTTGCTCTTTGGCGCTGATAAAGCGCGACAGCACTGCCACTTTGACTGGCCAGTTGGCAAAACGATCGCGGAAGTTTTCGAAGTGCTGCTGCGCCAAAAGCGTGGTTGGCACCAAAACCGCCACTTGTTTGTTGTCATTAACTGCAACAAAAGCCGCGCGCATCGCTACTTCTGTTTTACCAAAACCCACGTCACCGCAGACCAGACGGTCCATAGCGCGTTCAGCCTGCATATCGGCCAGCACTGCTGCTATAGCGTCAAGCTGATCGACAGTCTCTTTATAAGGGAAACCGTCGGCAAAAATTTCGTATTGTTCAGCGTCCAGTTTGAAACCATAACCGGTTTGAGCGGCGCGCTGGGCGTATACATCCAGTAATTCTGCCGCCACATCCCGCACTTTTTCTGCTGCTTTACGCCGGGCTTTTTCCCAGCTGTCGTTGCCAAGTTTATGCAGCGGCGCATTGTCCTGATCAGAACCTGTGTAACGGCTGATTAAATGCAGGGACGACACAGGCACATACAACTTGCTGCCACCTGCGTATTCAATGGTCACAAACTCAGCGCTGATGCCAGCCGCATCCAGCACCTGCAGCCCCTGATAACGGCCTATACCATGCTGTAAATGCACCACAGGTTGGCCAACAGACAACTCGGCCAGATTGCGGATTATGGTATCGCCGGAGATTTGTTGGCTGTGTTTACGTTTACGTCTTTGGGTAACTTTTTGGCCAAATAATTCGTTTTCGCTGACTAAAGCTAAAGGCTCTTCACCCGCTTTGGTTTTGCCGGATTTAAGCAGACAGCCTTGCTCTAACGAGCCAATGACTATGCCTAAATCCACCTGGTCTGTTAAAAATTCTTCCACCGAGGCAAATTGCTGCAAACGAATTTGATTACGCTGCATTAGCTGTAACAAGCTTTCGCGGCGGCCTTCAGATTCAACAAAAAACAGCACACGGCCTTGCTGTTTTTTGATATCGACAATAAATTGCTGTAGCTTTTCCAGCGGATTTTTCAGCTGATGATTCACCGTCAGTTCTGGCAAATCAGCAACAGCAGCATTGGATTGTCCGGCGCGCTCGGGCAATTCGGCCCGGCTTAAACGTAAACGTGGCCACTGTTTTAACTGAGCAAAAAACTCATCGACCGCTAAATACAATTCCTGCGGTTTTAAAATGGGTTTCAGTAAGTCGATGGCCCTGTCCTGATACCGACGTTGCAAGTCGTGCCAGAAACGTTCTGCTGCAGCTTCTAAATCACCTACAGCCATCATCACTGTTTGTTTTGGTAACATCGAAAATAACGGCGCAGACTGCTCTGCAAAGAGCGGCAGGTAATATTCAATACCAGCAGGCATCAAACCCTGACTGACCTGCATATAGAGCGATTCTTTTTCACTACGCGCCGGAAAACGCTCGCGATAACGAATACGGAAACGTTCTATTGCTGCTTTATCCTGCGGGAATTCGTGGGCAGGCAAAAGTTCGATTTCATCAACCTGTTGCACTGTGCGCTGATTGTCCGGATCAAACAGGCGAATGCCGTCAATTTCGTCATCTAAAAAGTCGATGCGATAAGGCAGGCTGCTGCCCATAGGGTACAAGTCCAGCAAGGAGCCGCGTACTGAAAACTCACCATGTTCCATCACCTGATCCACAGCACGATAACCCACTGCGGCCAATTGCTGACGCAGTGCCGTTAAATCCAGTTGCTGGCCTTTTTTCAGCACCAGACTGTACTGCTGCAAATAACTGGCGTCTGTTAACCGCAGCAGGGCCGTATTCAGTGGCACTATCACTATGCCATGTTGCAATCGTGGCAGGCTGTACAGGGTTTTTATGCGCTGAGAAATAATGTCCTGATGCGGTGAAAATACATCATAAGGCAAGGTTTCCCAGTCAGGAAAAGTCCATACATCGGTAGCGTTTTCATGGAAAAACACCATCAGCTCCTGCTCTAGGCGAAGGGCTGTAGTGGTGTCTGGCACTATGACAACATAAAGGCCTTTCTGGCGCTGATACAGCTGATAAATAGCCCAGGGCAAGGCGGCGCCAGATAGACGGCCCCATTGTTTTTGATCGGTGCTGGAGGTGGGCGCTGGTAATGCTTCAATGCGGATCATCAGGGAGATTCTTTACTCGTTATCAAAAGACCGTTGGTTAATACGGTCTATGTTGTTATTTGGGTTTAGCTGTTTGAGTTCAGCTTTTTATTGCTGGCTTTGCTGTGCTTGTTGCTGGCGCAGTTCAGCTTTGCGTTTTAGTTGCCTGGATTGCTCATGCAAACTGGCTCTGACCACCATATCTCTGTCTTCATCGCGAATGCGGCGAAACAATATTTTTACCAGATAACCGGGCTGTGACTCTGACCGCTGTTGCTCAATCACTTCCAATACCTGACCCAAGCAATATAAAGCACCGTCATTATTATCCAGAAAGAGTTTTACTTCGTAAACCTGACCTTGTTCTACCGCCTCATCCATCCAGACTTGTACGCCTGAACCGCCGTAACTGAACGTATGAAAACGTTGCTTGGGATCGTCCTGCGAGCGCAGCACGTAGTGGGTTAACGCATCGAGTTTACGGGCTTGTTGTTGTAAATAATGAGCCAAATCGATGGATAAATCTTTTACTGCATTAAAAGTGCGAATGGAGGAGTTATTTAGCAGACTTAACTCGCTGGTCATTTTAAAGGCGTCAGGAATAAGGCGTAAAAATCCGTCCTGATCCGGCAATGGTTCAAAAAATGGCACTAAATTGACAGTGGTCTGATGCTCAATCTGAAAGTAGTCCGAAAATTCATCGGCTAATTCTGTGGCTATATCTATATTGCCTGGCTGTTGCATAAGGATACCTCGGGTAGCAAGCTTGTAACCTTAACGGATAATCACTATTATCGCAGCAATTTCTTCACCAACCCAAGTGGAAGTCTGTGAAAAGCCTGCAATTGCCCCTGAGTGTCCGTATTGGTTTACGCTATAGCCAAAGCCGGAAAGGCCATGGCTTTTTATCCTTTATTACGCTGTTTTCTGTCACAGGTATTTTTTTAGGTGTGATGGCTCTGACTATTGTCAGCTCGGTAATGAATGGTTTTGAAGCTGAACTGAAAAAGCGCATCCTTGGTGTGATACCGCACTTGATAGTACAAAGTGAGACTACTCAACAACTTGATATCAATGCTTTGCAGCAAAGGTATCCGCAAATTATTCAGGCCACGCCTTATTTGCAGCTCGAAGCTTTAGTACAAAGCCCGGGGCAGCTGACCGCTGTGTTATTGCAGGGCATTGAACCAACACAAATCCCGGCCTTTTTGCAGCAGTCTTTGGTGGCAGGTGACTGGTCTGATTTAACCGAACAACCTTATTCGGTAATTTTAGGTGCAGGTCTGGCTGATGAGCTAAAGGTTGGGCCAGGTCAACAAATTCGTTTGTTACTGGCCGAAGGTGGCAGTTTTACGCCTATGGGCTGGTTACCACGCCAGCGCTTATTTACTGTGGCAGGCTTAATTAATACCGGCTCAGTAGTAGATAACGGTGTGGCCTTAGTGCATTTGCCGGATTTAAAACGTCTTGGCAGCAAAGCAAAAGATGCGGAGCAGTGGCGTTTAAGTTTAACTGAACCTTTTGCTGCTCCGGCTTTAGCCGACGAAATTCATCAGTTTCCCGCCGTTGCTAAGGTGACAGATTGGCGCGACAGTCATGGCAAATTGTTTTCTGCTGTGGCTATGGAAAAAGCCATGATGTGGCTGATGTTGTTATTAATAGTTGCAGTGGCGGCTTTTAATATAGTGTCTGCGCTGGTGATGATGGTGACAGAAAAACAACGAGAAGTAGCCATTTTAAAAACTCAGGGCATGACTGATGCACAGCTTTTCACCGTTTTTGCCGTGCAAGGCATGAATAACGGGCTGTTGGGTACTTTAAGTGGCGCTGTGGCTGGTATTGTAGTTGCGTGGCAACTGAATGATATTTTGTCGTTTTTGGGCATTAGTGTGGTTGCTGGTGTGGCATTGCCAGTGGATATTCAGCCAGTGCAAATTTTCTTTATCATAGTATGCGCTTTAGTGCTGACGGCATTGGCTGTGGTTTATCCAGCCTGGCGGGCGGTGCAAGTACAACCTGCAGAGATTCTCCGGGATGAATAGTTTCCTCGTCGTCCTTGAAGCTGCAGCTTTGTTGACTGCGCGCTTTCGCCCCGGTCACATAGGTGAACTATGCTCCCGGGGTCTCAATCCCTTGTCGTCGCGCTGCAACTCCAATGACTTAGAGGAAACCTCGTCGGTGGAAGCTGCAGCTTTGTTGACTGCGCGCTTTCGCCCCGGTCACATAGGTGAACTATGCTCCCGGGGTCTCAATCCCTTGTCGTCGCGCTGCAACTCCAATGACTTAGAGGAAACCTCGTCGGTGGAAGCTGCAGCTTTGTTGACTGCGCGCTTTCGCCCAAACACAGGTTTATGTGCAAGACGGGCGGGTACAAGACCCGCCCCTACAGTGTCGTCGCGCTGTAATATCAATTTTTTGGATAGAATCTAATGACCAGTATTTTAACGGCCCGTCAAATCAGTAAAAGTTACACAGATGGCGCTAATGTCACTCCGGTGTTGCATCAGGTCAGTCTGGATGTGAAAGCCGGCGATATGTTGGCGATAGTAGGTAGCTCTGGCTCAGGTAAAAGCACGTTGTTGCATATTTTAGGTACTCTGGACCAGCCGGACAGTGGTGAACTGACTTTGTTGGGCAAAGCTATAGCTAAATTATCGGCCAATGCCAAAGCCAAACTACGTAATGAGAAGCTGGGTTTTATCTATCAGTTTCACCATTTGTTGATGGATTTTACCGCGCTGGAAAATGTGGCCATGCCATTGCTTATCCGCGGCGAATCCAATGCAACAGCTGAGCAAAAAGCCGCCGCTATGTTGACTCGTGTTGGCCTTGCGCATCGCATAAGCCATAGACCTGCGGAGTTGAGTGGAGGGGAGCGCCAGCGTGTTGCTATAGCCAGGGCCTTAGTTGGAGAGCCTGCGCTGGTGCTGGCTGATGAGCCAACGGGCAACTTGGATCATCAAACCGCTGAAAGCATTTATAAATTACTGCGTGAATTAAACCGCGAACTGAAAACCAGCTTTATAGTGGTGACCCATGATTTGGCGCTGGCGAAGAAGCTGGACCAGCAGTACTGGATGCTGGATGGCCATTTAGGTAAAACGATGGATGGCTTACCTCATGGCTAGTTTGTCCTGGCAATTGGCGCAGCGTTATCGCAAAAGCCGTAACAGCAATGCTTTTATTCGTTTTATCGCTGCATCTTCCACTATAGGCATAGGTCTTGGCGTTGCTATTCTGATCCTGGCCTTGTCGGTGATGAACGGCTTTGAGCTGGCATTAAAAGATAAGTTATTGTCTGTGATCCCTCATGTCGAATTGCAGGCCGTGTCGGATCCCATTCGGAACTGGCAGAAAAAAATTAAACCTTTGCAACAGCACTCTGGTGTTGTGGCTGGTGCACCTTATATCAAAACCAATACCATGATCCGTAGCGGCGCTAAGGTCAAAGCAGCCAGTTTAAGAGGCATAGATCTGCAGCTGGAGCAGGGCATTAGTGCCTTGGGCTCTTTTGTCGTCGCAGGGCAGTTAGACCAGATCAGTGAACATCAGATCGTGCTTGGTAAAGGTATAGCGGACGAAGTGCAAGCCAAAGTAGGGGATGAAGTTCAACTGATGCTGCCACAAGTGACAGCGGACGGTAAACTCGCCAGCCACAAACATGTCAGCTTAACAGTGGTGGCTATTGTCAGTATTGGTGGCCAATTGGATTATCAGCAAGCCTGGGTCGACATTGCCGCTTTAGGTTACTGGCTGAGCTATCCACAAGGTGCGGTGCAGGGGTTTGCCTTTAAAATTGCCGATATTTTTGCAGCTCCTGCCTTGTCACGCGAACTTGGCGCTATGGCCACTGATTATGTCTATATGCTGGACTGGTTTCGTACTCAGGGTCATTTGTATAACGATATCCAGATGGTGCGCAGCATTTTGTATCTGGTGCTAGTGCTGGTATTGGCTGTGGCTTGTTTTAATATTGTTGCGACCTTAGTGATGGCAGTGCGGGAAAAACAAGGGGATATCGCTATTTTACTGACCATGGGTATGCCGAGGCGTCGTATAGTTAAAGCGTTTATGTGGCTGGGCTGGCTGAACGGTTTAACCGGTACTCTGGTGGGTGGTGTGGTCGGTTTGTTACTGGCATGGCAAATAGAACCGTTATTTCGTTTCATCACCAGCTTAACGGGCTTTAGTTTGCTTGATTCCAGCATTTACTTTGTCGATTATGTACCTTCTCATATTGAGCCTATGCAAGTGGTAATGACCATAGGTATCGCTTTAATCATGAGCTTACTGGCGACTATTTATCCGGCATTAAGTGCCAGCAAAGTACAGCCAGCTCAGGTTTTAGGCCAAAGATAAAAACCAACGTCAGAGTCAGTCGGGTTCAAGCTCACTCTGGCGTTTTTTAATGCGGTTCTTCCAGGCTTTTTTCGCCGATAAACACCAGAAATAATCCACCAGCACATAACCTGAGGCCGACAAGGTACAACCTACAATCAGGCTGCCCAGCAGAAAAGGTTTGCCTATGGTATCCAGGCTATCAATCAACCAGCTTAAACTGACTTGTGGTTCGACATGATGACCAGGATGGCCCAAAATCAGTGCCCCTAACTGATAGCAGATAAAAAATATCGGCCCCATGGTCAGTGGGTTGGTCAGCCAGACTAAAGCGGCTGACAAAGGTAAATTGACTCTGAACAAAATAGCCAAAGCAGCGGCTAATACCATCTGAAATGGCATAGGGATCAATGCTACAAACAAACCCACGGCAAAAGCACCCCGGGCAGAGCGGCGGTTAAAGTGCCACAAATTGTTGTCATGCAACAAAGTGCCAAAGATTTTTAGCGAAGGGTGGTGCTTGATTTTTTCTGTATCTGGTAGATATTTCTTAATTAGATTCTTTGCCATTACAACTCATTAATGAATAATTAACGTGAACCGTTTTTTCATTGGCGTGATCAGCGGATGCCTATTGTCATTATTTTCACCAATAGTGCCAGCCCTTTTGTGGCTTATTTTCCTGCTGTGTTTGATCTTGATCTGTCTTTACTATCGTTTGTTCTTTTTCACTGGTCTTTGTTGTGCGTTAAGCCTTTGGTTGTGGCAGGTACAGCTGCATCAATCGCATGCTGAGCTGTTGCTTCAATTGTCCGATCCATGGCTGAAAGGGCAAGTCGTCAGTATCAGACAACAGGATCAGGACTTCAGCAGATTTTTATGGCAAATCAATGAGGGGCCTCTGCGAGGGGATGTACTCAGATTGCGCTGGCAGGATGCGCCAGAGCTTTTGGGGCAAGGGCAAAACTTGTGGTTAAAGCTGCGTTGTAAAGCGGTTCGTGCCCCGGCCAATCCGGGGTCAGTTTATGTGGAAGCCAACGCTTATGTGTTGGGTATTATTGGCAATTGTGTGGTGAAAGATGCGCTGTTGCTGGACGCAAGCTGGGACCATCGCCAGCAACTGTATCAGCGTTTACTGCAAAAAATTGGCGACTTGCCATCCTTTTCGTTGATCACTGCCTTCACCATTGGCGAACGGCCTTTTAATGACGAGTTGTGGTTGGGTTTACAAGCAACAGCTTTAGGCCATTTAATTTCGATATCCGGTTTTCATATTGGTCTGCTGTTTGGCTGGGTCTATGGCTTGATGCTGCTGTTAGCCCGGCTTCATGTCAGGTTGTTATGGTGTCGGCGTCTTGCGCCTTTTGTCGCTTTGGCCGCTGCCTGGTATTACAGCTTGTTGGCCGGTTTTGCTATTCCGACTTTAAGGGCTTTAGTTGCGTTGGCTTTGGCTGTTTATCTGATGCAGCAGCACAGACGTTTAAGTTATAGCCAAAGCTGGATTTTAGTTTGTGGGTTCTTGTTATTACTCAATCCCTTATGGGTAATGAGTATCAGTTTTTGGTTGACGCTTTATGCAGTGGCCTTGATCTTTTTATTTGTCTGGTGTTATCCACTGACAGACCGTAGTCATTGGGGCATGATCAAACACGCGCTGAAATTTCAGGCGCTGATGACCTTGTTAATGAGTGCGCCTACTTTATTATTTTTCCATGGTATAGCGCCTCTGGCGTTGCTGTCGAATTTGATTTTTGTGCCCTGGTGTTCCTTGTTAGTGATCCCTTATCTGCTGATAGCCTTGCTACTGGAATTATTGTTACCGGCAGATGTGATCTGGCACTGGCAACTGGCTGACTTATTATTGGCACCGCTTCATCATTGGCTACTGTACGGTGCAGCGATGGATTATTGGTGGTTGTTGCCCGCTCAAACGGTGTTTTCTGCTCTTTGTATCGCGCTTGCATTGCAACTGTTGGTTTTCTTGCCAGCCACAATACCTAAATTACGACTTAGTCTGCTGTTGTTACCTTTTTTATTCTTGTTATGGCCTAAAGCCGCACAGTGGCAACTTCATGTCATTGATGTTGGGCAGGGCACTGCAGTGCTGCTGCAAAAAGGACAACGAGGAGTGTTGTACGATGTGGGTCCTGTGTATGGCAGTTTTAATGCAACCGAAGCTTATGTGTTGCCTTACCTGCATTATCAGGGCATTCGGCAATTGGATTATTTGGTGTTAAGTCATGCAGACACCGATCACACAGGTGCTTTTGACGAAGTAATAAAAGCTTATCCGCAGGTAAAATTGATTGCCGATTTTGAAACCGGCTTTTTGCAGCAACCTTGTTTATCTTTACCTGCCTATTATCTGGATGCGGAGCTGTGGGCTTTTCGAAGTGCGCATCAGCTGCAGGAAGGCAATGACAGCTCTTGTGTGCTGGCAATAAAAACCGCCGGATGGCAAACGCTGCTGACAGGTGATATAGGTCATAACGTAGAAGCGGAATTATTACTGGCACAGCCCAACTTGCGTAGCGAACTGTTAGTGCTGGGTCATCATGGCAGCAAAAGCTCCAGCCAATTAAACTTCTTAAGTCGGGTGCACCCTCTGGTCGCGCTGAATAGCGCCGCCTCGAATAATGCCTACGGCCATCCCAGCGCAGAGGTGTTGGGACGACTGGCACTGCTGCAAATTCCGCTACTGAATACGGCAGAGCAGGGCGCTGTGCGGATTGAAATCACAGAACAGCATCTCCATATCTGGCCTTATCGGCAGCAACCTTTGCCATTTTGGCTGCAAAAGCAGTGAACAATTGCTGAAAGCGCTTGAACAACAAGGTAGAATGGCGGCGGTTTTCTTATTCTTTGGGGTTAGATTTGTCTTCACAAACAACGGGTTCTATCAGCACTTATAAACGCTTGTTGCAGTATCTGAAGCCTTACAAAGCAGGTTTTGCTTTGGCAATGCTGGGTATGGCTGGATATGCCTGTGTTGACGTATATTTTATTTCACAGTTCTCCAGCTTTATTGACCGTGGTATCACGCAAAAAGATACCGCCTATTTAGCCTGGGCTCCGGTTTTTGTGGTCGGCATGTTTTTCCTGCGGGGTGTGTTTCATTTTATCTCCAGCTACTGCTTAACCTGGGCTGGTACTCATATAGTCAAAGACTTACGTCAGCAACTGTTCCGTCAGATGATTGCTTTGCCTGTCAGTTATCATGATAAGCACTCAACCGGTGAGCTGATCTCCAAAATTACTTACGACGCCGAACAAATTAAACAAGCCTCCAGTAAAGCGCTGATGGTACTTATTCACGAAGGTGTATTTGTTGTAGGTTGCCTTGCGCTGATGTTTTATAACAGCTGGCATTTATCGTTGATTTTTTTAGTGATAGCCCCAGTGATCGCAGTGATCGTTGCGCAAGTGTCGAAACGTTTTCGTAAAATCAGCAGCAATATGCAAAACGCCATGGGCGATGTCACCACCAGTTCAGAGCAAATGCTGAACGGCCATAAAGTAATTTTATCTTTTGGTGCAGGTGATTTAGAAAACAACAGATTTAAAGCGGTGAATAATCGCAACCGGCAGCTGGATGTCAAAATGGAAGCGACCCGCGCCATCAGCGTCTCGTTGATTCAGCTGATCGCCTCTTTTGCCTTAGCTTTTGTGATTTATCTGGCCAGCTTCCCGGCTATGCTGGACACCTTAACCCCCGGCACTTTTAGCGAAATTCTGGCGTCTATGATGTTTTTGTTGAAACCGCTAAAACAGCTGACGACAGTCAATAGTGATTTTCAGCGTGGTATGGCAGCGGCGGCTAATGTATTTTTAGTGTTGGATGAAAAACCTGAACAAGACACTGGAAGCATAGAGCTGAAGCAAGTGACAGGCACTATCGAAATTAAAGATTTAAGTTTTAACTACCCTGGCCATGAAAAACAGGTGTTAAAACAGATCAATATCAAAGTCGAACCAGGCCAGACCGTGGCTTTAGTCGGCCGTTCCGGCAGCGGTAAAACCACTATTTCCAGCTTGTTGCCACGTTTTTACGAAATAGAGCAGGGCGAAATTCTGCTGGATGGTATCAATACCAAAGACTGCACACTGGATTCACTGCGCTCGCAAATGGCTGTGGTATCGCAGCAAGTGGTACTGTTTAACGACACTATCGCCAACAACATTGCTTATGGTTACCGTGGTGAATTAAGTCCTGAACGTTTATTGGAAGTGGCGGAAAAAGCTCATGTGATGGAGTTTGTCAGCCAAATGCCGATGGGACTTGATACTGAAATTGGCGAAAACGGCGTGACTTTATCCGGTGGTCAACGTCAGCGTATCGCAATAGCCCGTGCTTTATTGCGCCAGGCGCCTGTGCTTATTCTGGATGAAGCGACTTCAGCCCTGGATACAGAATCAGAGCGTAAAATTCAGGGCGCTTTGGATGAATTATTTAAAGGCCGTACCAGTATTGTTATAGCGCACCGATTATCCACCATTGAAAATGCCGATCAGATTTTAGTGATGGATCAGGGCCAGATTGTAGAGCAGGGTACTCATCAGTCCTTGCTGGCACAAAATGGCTACTATGCTCAGCTGTATAAAATGCAATTTAGCGAAGTCTGATGAACTGGTGGGAGAAAGGCTGGTACCAACAGCACCCTTTTACACTGATCTTCTGGCCGCTGAGCCTGCTGTACCGTCTGGTTGCTGTAATTCGTCGTTTCGGCTATCAGCGTGGCTGGTTTCAGTCTTTTGCGGTGGAAAAGCCCGTTGTTATTGTTGGTAATATTTCGGTAGGTGGTACAGGTAAAACACCTTTTACTTTGTGGCTTTGTAAGTTTTTAGCAGAGCAGGGCTTTACCCCTGGTATTGTCAGTCGGGGTTATGGTGCCCGAATCACAGAGCCTGTGCGGGTGACCTCTCTGCATTTGGCTTGTGATGTAGGCGATGAGCCTTTGCTTTTAGCCAGCAAAAGTCATTGCCCTGTGGTGATTTGTCCGGACAGAGTGGCAGCAGCACAGTATCTGCTTGATACCACAGACTGCGATATAGTGATCAGCGACGATGGTTTGCAGCACTATAGATTACAACGCGATCTGGAACTGGTATTGATTGACGGTCAACGCGGGCTGGGTAATCAGCAATTATTACCAGCCGGGCCATTGCGTGAGCCGGTATCACGTTTGCAAAAAGTTGATGCGGTGATTGTGAATAGTGGTGACTTTGCACTGGCAAAGCACAAGATGTCGTTAAAAGCTGTGATACCACAGGCTTTGGATGGGCAAAGCCAATGGCCAGAACAAGCTCAGGCTGTGACTTTAGTCGCAGCCATAGGCAATCCGCAACGTTTTGTCGATACGGTAAAAAGTGTGGGCATTGAGATTAAAGCCACAGCCTTTTTCCGTGATCATTTTGCTTTTGATGAACACAGTCTGGCCGATATTGAAGGCCCAGTGCTGATGACAGAAAAAGATGCGGTGAAATGCCGTGCTTTTGCCAAACCCAATTGGTATTACCTGCCGGTCGAAGCCGATCTGTCGGACGAATTTAAATTCTGGCTGCAGCAACAGCTGCGCCAATGGAGAGATGAATAATGGCTTTAAATATCGCCTTACTGGACATCATTGCTTGTCCTTTATGTAAAAACAAACTGAAACTGGATAAAGAAAAGCAGGAGTTGATTTGTACTGCTGATCGTTTGGCATATCCGGTCAAACAACATATTCCTGTGTTATTAACGTCTGAAGCCCGCACTTTAAGTCTGGATGAGGCGGAAAAATGGCGTTAGTAAAAGCGGCGCTAAAGATGTCTGCGTTTCTGGTTGTTATTCCGGCCCGTTACGCCAGCAGCCGTCTGCCAGGTAAACCTTTGGCTGATATTGCAGGCTTGACCATGATTGAACGGGTATACCGTCAGGCCATTAAAAGTGGTGCAGAGCGAGTTGTGATTGCCACTGACGATGCCAGGGTGCAACAGGTTTGCGAAGGCTTTGGTGCTGACGTCTGTATGACAAGCCCAGCCCATAACTCCGGCACTGAGCGTCTGGCCGAAGTGGTGTCTTTATTAGGTTTGGCCGACGACACAGTGGTGGTAAATGTACAAGGCGACGAGCCTTTTATTCCGCCAGCCATTATCCGTCAGGTGGCTGAAAACTTAGCCAGCCAAACCAAAGCGCGTATGGCGACTTTATCTGTAGCTATTGACCATAGCGACGAAGTACAAAACCCCAATGTGGTGAAAGTGCAAAGCGATAAAAATGGTTATGCATTGTATTTCAGCCGCTCCGTGATCCCTTTTGACAGAGACAAAGCCTTTAGCACAGAACTTGCGAATATTTATCGTCGCCATATAGGTATTTACGCTTACCGTGCTGGTTTTATAAAAGATTATGTCAGCTGGCCAGCTTCGCAGCTTGAGCAAATTGAATGCTTAGAGCAATTAAGAGTGCTGTGGCAAGGTGAAGCTATTCATGTGGCTACTGCGCTTGAAGTTCCAGCTGTAGGCGTGGATACACCAGAAGATTTAGAACGTGCCCGTCTGGTGGCGGCAGCTCTGTAAATGACATTAAAACGGGTTTTGGATCACGCCGACTTTTTGGTGCTGGATAAACCGTCCGGCATCAGTTTTCATTCTGAGTTTGAACCTGGTGTGGTGGCTTTGGCTGAAGCTCAGTTTGGCCAGAAGTTGTATGCAGTGCATAGGCTGGATAAAGGTACGTCAGGTTTATTGCTGCTGGCCAAAAGTAGTGAAGCTGCAGCGAAGTTGTCTGAATTGTTTCAAAACCAGCAGATCCAAAAGTTTTATCTGGCGCTGACTGATCAAAAACCAAAGAAAAAACAGGGGTGGGTCAAAGGCGATATGGTACAGGCGCGCCGTTCAGCCTGGAAGTTAACCAGCACCTTAGCCAATCCTGCTGTCAGTTATTTTGTTTCGGCTTTTTACCAAATCGAAGGGCGTAGAGCTTTTTTGGTGAAACCTTTTACCGGTAAAACCCATCAGGTGCGTGTGGCGTTAAAAAGTGTCAGCGCTGCCATTTTAGGCGATGAGTTGTATCAGGGCAGCGCAGCAGATCGTCTCTGCCTACACGCTTATGCCTTGTATTTTAGCTGGGGTGCTACACAACTTAAGCTGGTGTTACCGCCCTCTGATGGTGCCGATTTTTTGGCTGAGCCCTTGCAACAGTATCTCAATCAGAATTGGGCAGAACCTGCTTTGCTGGATTGGCCTTCGTATCAAAAACCTACGACTTCTAAGACCGTAGAGTAAAAGAGTATTTAACGTGTCCGATTATTTATTACGTTTTGCCGGTATAGGCCGTTTGTATGGTACTAAAGCGCTGGATGCGTTTCAGAAGGCTCATGTCTGTGTGGTTGGCATAGGTGGTGTTGGCAGCTGGGCGGCAGAAGCTTTGGCGCGCTCCGGCATAGGCGAAATTACCCTGATTGATTTGGATGATATTTGCATCAGCAATACGAATCGTCAGTTGCATGCCTTGTCTGACAGCATAGGCAAAGACAAAGTGGCTGTGATGGCAGAGCGGATTAAAGCCATAAACCCTGATTGTGTGGTGCATCAGGTGGAAGACTTTGTCACACAGGATAATTTATTCGAACTGATGAGCAAAGATTTTGACTATGTGGTGGATTGTATTGACTCCATCAAAGCCAAAGTGGCGCTAATCGCACACTGCAAACGCAATAAAATTGCGATAGTAACTGTAGGTGGTGCTGGCGGGCAGGTCGATCCGACGCAAATTCAGCTGGCCGATTTAAGCCAGACTGTGTACGACCCTTTGTTATCTAAGGTTCGCAATACGTTGCGTCGCGACTATAACTACAGCCGCAATCCAAAACGGCGTTTTGGTATAGATGCGGTGTATTCCACTGAACAACTGGTGTATCCAAAAGGCGATGGCACTGTTTGCCAGACTAAACCTGAACTGGAAGGCCCTATGCGTTTAGATTGCAGCGGTGGTTTTGGTGCTGTCACCGTAGTGACAGGCTCCTTTGCTTTTGTTGCTGTATCCAGAGTGCTGAAAAAACTGGCTGATAACATTGCACGGAGCAATGTTTAACAACGCGGAGCGTTGGCCCTTTAGGGTGAGCGCCATGGATGGCAGCGAATAAAACATTGTCCGGAGCAATGTTTAACAACGCGGAGCGTTGGCCCTTTAGGGGGAGCGCCATGGATAGCAGCGAATAAAACATTGTCCGGAGCAATGTTTAACAACGCGGAGCGTTGGCCCTTTAGGGGGAGCGCCATGGATGGCAGCGAATAAAACATTACCCGGAGCAATGTTTAACAACGCGGAGCGTTGGCCCTTTAGGGGGAGCGCCATGGATGGCAGCGAATAAATTCAGATCACATTTTTAATTTTAGTTAACACCGCCAGCAAACCGTTAGTGCGCGACTGACTGATATTTTGTTGTAACTGCAATTCATTCAGCAATAATTCTGGCGTCGCGCTAGCCAATTCTTCGCAAGTAAAGCCATTTACCTGTGCCAAAATCAAAATAATCAGCCCTTTTACAATACGGGCTTCGCTGTCAAAGGCCCAAAAATGCTGTTTTGTAAGCGGATCCTGATAGTGGATCAGCCAGGTTTTGCTCTCACAACCCTGCACTAAGAACTCATCTTGCTGCCATTTACTGTCAAAAGCCGGTAATTCCTTGCCCAACGTCATCAGCACCCGGTATTTACTTTGCCATTCTTTGATTTTTCGCAATTCCGGTAATCGGGTTTCGCCAATGTTTTTTAGAGCAATAGCAGTTTTTGTAAAGATATCTGGTCGGATCATTCAGCAAGTAACTCCACTGCTGTAGCTAAAGCGGTTAAAGTTCGGTCAATTTCGTCGAAACTGTTGTAACAAGCCAAAGAAAAACGCACTGAACCACTATGATTAAGTGCCTGAAAAAGTGGCATGGCGCAGTGAGTTCCAGCCCGAACTGCTATGTTTTGCTGGTCTAGCAGGGTTGCGAGGTCGGTAGGGTGCTCATTTTTCAGGTTGAGAGCCACAATTCCTGCGTTAGTTGTCGGACCAGATAGCAGCTCTAAAGCTGGAATTTGCTGACAACCGGCATAAAAGCGCTGCAGCAAGGCTATTTTATGCTGTTGCCAAGCCTTCAAATCCTGCTGTTGTAACCACAAAATAGCAGCGCCAAGGCCAATAGCGCCTGCCATATTGGGTGTACCTGCCTCTAATCTGTAAGGTAAATCGTTCCAGCTACTGTCAGAAAAGCTGACGGTTTTAATCATTTCTCCACCGCCAAGCAGGGGCCGTAGCAAATTTAAATAGTCTTTTTTGCCATAAAGCACACCAATGCCAGTGGGACCATACAACTTGTGGCCTGAAAACAGATAAAAATCTACATCCAATGCCTGTACATCAACTTGCTCCCAGACAATGCCCTGAGCGCCGTCCAGTATGACTATAGCGCCTGCAGCCTTTGCCAGACGCACTATGTCCGCTATTGGCTGAATATGGCCCAAAGCGTTAGATACATGGCTGATACTGACCACTTTAGGTTTAAGCTTTAATAATTCAGCAAAGGCTGCAAGGTCAAAACGATACTCGGCCGTTAAAGGCACTACGTCCAGTTCCACACCAAAAGGTAGGGCATGAATATGCCAGGGCACTATATTTGCGTGATGTTCCATAGATGAAATTAATACCCGATCGCCGGACTGTAAAACAGGCCCCATCAGGCCAAACACCAGCTGATTAAAGCCTGCTGTGGTGCCGCTGGTCCAGATGATTTCATGCGAATAACGGGCATTTAGAAACTGAGCCACAGTGGTTCTGGCCGCTTCAAAAGCTGCTGTGGCTTGTTGACTTAAGCCATGCGCAGAGCGGTGAACATTGCTGTTTTGGCTGCTGTAAAACGTATTCATTGCATCAAAAACGCTTTGGGGCTTATGCAAAGTGGCTGCGTTATCCAGATAAATCCAATCCGGATGAGCGCTAAAAAACGGGAATTGTTGACGTAAAGCGGATAAATCGAAATTCAAGGTTGCCAACCTAAAGCAAAAACAAATGAGGCCGGATCATAACATCCGGCCTCATGAGCAGGTTAGGCTTTTTTGTAGTCGCGCTTGGTGTAGCCGGTATACAGCTGACGCGGACGGCCAATTTTGTGGCCTTTGTCGGACAGCATTTCGTCCCAGTGAGAGATCCAGCCAACAGTACGTGACATAGCGAAAATCACAGTAAACATGCTGGTTGGAATACCGATGGCTTTTAAAATAATGCCTGAGTAGAAATCTACGTTTGGATACAATTTCTTCTCGATGAAGTACGGGTCAGACAGCGCAATACGCTCCAGTTCCATAGCAACATCCAACAGAGGATCCTTGATATTCAGCTCTTTTAACACTTCGTGACAGGTTTCACGCATTACTTTGGCACGAGGGTCAAAGTTTTTATAAACACGGTGACCAAAGCCCATCAGGCGGAAGCTGTCGTTTTTGTCTTTGGCACGAGCCACAAACTCAGGAATACGCTCAACAGAGCCAATTTCCTGTAACATTTTTAAGCATGCTTCGTTGGCGCCGCCATGTGCAGGGCCCCACAGAGATGCAACGCCTGCAGCGATACAAGCGTAAGGGTTTGCGCCTGAAGAACCAGCTAAACGTACTGTGGACGTTGAAGCGTTTTGTTCATGGTCTGCATGCAGCATAAAAATACGGTCCATGGCTTTGGCCAGGATAGGGCTAACTTTGTATTCTTCAGCTGGTACAGAGAACATCATATGCAGGAAGTTTTCTGCGTAAGTTAAGTCATTGCGTGGGTACACAAAAGGTTGACCTACAGTGTACTTATACGCCATGGCAGAGATAGTAGGTAACTTGGCAATTAAGCGGTGAGCACTGCGTTTACGCTGCTCCGGGTCGTTAATATCAAGGTCTGAATGGTAGAAAGACGACAGTGCGCCAACCACGCCACACAGCATGGCCATTGGGTGAGCGTCAACACGGAAGCCCTGAAAAAATGAGGCAATTTTCTCATGCACCATAGTGTGGCGCGTGATGGTATGCACAAACTCATCGTACTTTTCTTTGCCTGGTAATTCGCCTTCCAATAACAAATAACAGGTTTCCAGATAATCTGAATGTTCTGCTAACTGCTCTATTGGGTAACCCCGGTGTAACAACACGCCATTGTCACCATCGATATAGGTGATTTTTGATTCGCATGAGCCCGTGGCCATAAAGCCCGGATCGAAGGTGAAGTATCCCTGCTGACCTAAAGCACGAACATCAATAACATCAGTGCCTGCAGTGCCAGAATAGATAGGAAGTTCAAATGGTGCCTGTCCTTCGATCTGCACGACAGCTTTTTTATCTGCCATTGGATTTCTCCTGTTGTTTTAATTGGGTTAAACCTTCATCGCACCTATTCTAACGTCAAGTGCAGCCTAAAAGTCAATTTTAATGCGCGATTGGATAATAAGTATTCGACTCTGGTCGTATTGCCATCAAAGTTGAATGCTGTAGGCTAGACTTCGCAGAAATTCGACAACCAAATCAAACATAAATTGTAATCCGAAGTGGTGAATTATATACTGTCGCGGGTTTTAAACCTGTTCAGCGTTTGATAGATAAAAAAATAGGCTGAACCACACTTAGCTGTAGCCTGTATATCCATTGGGCGTTGACTGATTATTCAGCAACACATAATGACAACAAAGCTCTATAAAGAGCGTCGATGGGCAAGAAACTGTGAAAAAGCAAAGACCTGTAAATCTAGACCTTACAACAATATCTTTTCCTGCTCCTGCGTTAGCGTCGATCCTGCACCGCGTTACTGGCGTAGCCATGTTTTTCGCACTGGTGTTTGTGATTTGGGCTTGGGCAGTCTCTTTGTCTTCTCCGGAAGGCTTTGAGCAAGTCAGACTGGTATTACAATCCTTCATCGCCAAGTTTATCGCCTGGGGTACTATCACAGTATTGCTGTATCACATGATTGGTGGCATCCGTCACTTGATTATGGACATGGGGCACTGGGAAGAACTTAAGTCCGGTAACACCAGCGCAGTCGTGACTATCGTACTGTGGATTGTTTTAGCTGTTTTAGCAGGAGTTTGGTTATGGTTCTGAATCAAGCCAGTTTAAAGCGCGACGGTGTCCAGGACTACGTCTCGTTACGTGCCACAGCTGTTATTCTGACGCTGTACACTCTGTTTATTCTGGGATTTTTCCTGGTTACTCCTGAAGTAACCTACGATGTCTGGAAAACACTGTTTTCCAGCCTGCTGATGAAAGCTTTCACTTTATTAGCCTTAGTTTGTATCGCAGTTCACACCAAAATTGGTTTGTGGCAGGTATTAACTGACTACGTCAAAAACGCAGCATTGCGTGGCGTTTTACAGTTCCTGTTATACACCTTAGCTTTTGGCTATGTAGCTGTTGGTCTCTTTGTTCTGTGGGGTGTTTAAGTGAATATTCCAGTACGCGAATTTGATGCCGTGGTAATAGGCGCAGGTGGTGCCGGTATGCGCGCCGCTCTGCAAATTACTGAATCAGGTTTAACCTGTGCTTTGTTATCCAAAGTATTCCCAACCCGTTCTCACACTGTATCTGCGCAAGGTGGTATCACTGTTGCGTTAGGTAACTCTCACCCGGACAACTGGGAATGGCACATGTTTGATACGGTCAAAGGTTCCGATTACATCGGTGACCAGGACGCTATTGAATACATGTGTAAGACAGGCCCTGAAGCCATTACTGAACTTGAAAATATGGGTTTACCTTTCTCTCGTTTTGAGAACGGCCGTGTTTATCAGCGTCCTTTTGGTGGTCAGTCTAAAAACTTCGGTGGCGAGCAGGCTGCCCGTACAGCAGCAGCGGCAGACCGTACAGGTCACGCCTTATTGCACCTGCTGTATCAGCAAAACGTAAAAAACAAAACTCAGGTTTTCTCTGAGTGGTATGCACTGGATCTGGTGAAAAACCAGGATGGTGCTGTGGTGGGTTGTACTGCCATTGATATCGAAACCGGTGAAATTGTTTACTTCAAATCCCGCGCTGTAGTGTTGGCGACTGGTGGGGCTGGCCGTATCTTCGCCTCAACTACTAACGCTCACATCAACACAGGTGACGGTGTAGGTATGGCGTTACGTGCTGGTGTACCGCTGCAGGATATGGAAATGTGGCAATTCCACCCGACAGGTATTGCAGGCGCCGGTGTTCTGGTGACTGAAGGTTGTCGTGGTGAAGGTGGTTACTTATTAAATAAAGACGGCGAGCGTTTCATGGAGCGTTATGCACCAAACGCCAAAGACTTAGCGGGTCGTGACGTTGTAGCTCGCTCTATGATGACTGAAATCCGTGAAGGCCGTGGTTGTGATGGTCCATGGGGTCCACACATCAAACTGAAACTGGATCACTTAGGTGAAGAAGTTTTAGAAAGCCGTTTACCTGGTATCTGTGAGCTGTCCCGTACTTTCGCTCACGTAGACCCGGTGAAAGAACCAATCCCTGTTATCCCAACCTGTCACTATATGATGGGTGGTATTCCAACCAACGTCCATGGTCAGGTCATTCATCCAAAACCGGATGGCTCTGAGTCAGTAGTTCCAGGTTTATTTGCCTGTGGCGAAATCGCTTGTGTGTCTGTACATGGTGCTAACCGTTTAGGTGGTAACTCACTGTTAGACTTAGTGGTATTTGGTCGTGCTACAGGTTTACACCTGGGCGAAGCTCTGGCAGCTACCTCTGAATACCGTGCGGCTTCTGATTCTGATCTGCAGGCTGCTTTAGCCCGTACTCAGCGCTGGGAAGACAGCAAACCAGGTCAGGGTGAAGATCCGGCTCAAATCAAGAAAGACTTACAGCAATGTATGCAACTGAACTTCTCGGTATTCCGTGAAGGTGAGGCTATGGCTGAAGGTTTAGCTCAGTTAAAAGAAATCCGTGAACGTCTGAAGTATGCACGTCTGGATGACAAGAGCTCAGACTTCAATACCATGCGTATTGAATGTTTAGAACTGGATAACTTGATGGAAACCGCGTTTTCAACTGCAGTTGCTGCCAACTACAGAACTGAAAGCCGTGGCGCCCACGCTCGTTTTGACTTCCCGGACCGTGATGACGAAAACTGGTTATGCCACAGCGTCTACACGCCAGATACTGAATCAATGTTTAAGCGTAAAGTGAACATGGAACCTAAGTTCCGTGATGCTTTCCCGCCTAAAGCACGTACGTACTAAGAGGGATGCAGAATGAAGAAGTTAGTATTCTCTGTCTATCGTTACAACCCTGACGTTGATAAAGCGCCACGTATGCAGGACTATATTCTGGATAATCCGGAAGGTCGTGACATGATGGTGTTAGACGCACTGTTGAAATTGAAAGAGCAAGACCCAACCTTATCTTTCCGTCGCAGCTGCCGTGAAGGTGTCTGTGGTTCAGACGGTCTGAACATGAACGGTAAAAATGGTCTGGCTTGTATCACTCCTTTGTCTGCGTTAGGCAAAGGCAAAGGTGGCAAGCTGGTGATCCGTCCATTACCAGGTTTACCTGTAGTGCGTGACTTAGTTGTTGATATGACTCAGTTCTACACTCAGTATGAAAAGGTCAAACCTTACCTGATCAATGACGAATTACCACCAGCAGGCGAATACCTGCAATCACCGGAACAACGTGAGAAATTAGACGGCCTGTACGAATGTATTTTATGTGCATGTTGTTCAACTTCTTGTCCTTCGTTCTGGTGGAATCCGGATAAATTTATCGGACCAGCTGGTTTATTACACGCTTACCGCTTCTTAGCCGATAGCCGTGATACTGCCACTGAACAGCGTTTAAACGATTTAGATGATGCATTCAGCGTGTTCCGCTGCCATGGCATCATGAACTGTGTCAACGTATGTCCAAAAGGTTTGAACCCGACCAAAGCTATAGGTCAGATCAAATCTATGCTGTTAAACCGGGCGCTTTAAGCGCCCTTTGTCAGAGCATACCCAAATTAATTGGTGGTGTAGCTAGGCGACAAGTTGACGAGACCCCATGAACATAGTTGTCCTATGTGATTGGGGCGAGGAAACGTAGTCAACAACGCTACGGCTTCAAGTAAGAAGGGTATAGTTGGTCTGATTGGTATAAAATGAGGCGCGCCCAAAACCTGGGGCGCTTTTTGCGAATTTTTTTCCAGGTGCTTCGAATAAGGGAAACTAAATGCACGAAGGTGTAATGAAGGCGTGGTTAGAGTCTTCTCATTTAGGCGGTGGCAACATGGCCTATGTAGATGAACTCTATGAATCCTACTTAGCTGAATCGACCAGCGTCAGTGATGAATGGCGTGAGTTTTTTGCCAGTCTGCCAAAAATTGACGGCGTAGAACTCGAATCCCGTCACAGCGACATTCGCCAGCAGTTCGCTGAACTTGCCAAAAACAAACACCGTGAAGTGATTACGGTGAATGCAGGTGGTTCAGATCAGCGTCAGGTGAAAGTTCTGCAATTAATCAATGCCTTCCGTTTCCGTGGTCATCAGCATGCAAACCTTGACCCGCTGAACCTTTGGAAGCAACCTCGTGTACGTGATTTGGAGTTGTCCTATCACGACCTGACTCAGGCTGATTTTGATACCGAATTTAATGTCGGCTCTTTTGCTGGTGGCGAAACCAGTATGAAGTTAGGCGACTTATACAAAGCGCTGGAGGCCACCTACTGTGGTTCTATCGGTGCTGAGTATATGCATATTGTTTCGACGGACGAAAAACGTTGGATCCAACAACGTTTAGAAGGCCAACAGGCTTCACGTGCGCTCGGTAAAGAAGAAAAAACCAAACTGTTGCAAGGCTTAGTAGCAGCCGACGGTCTGGAAAAATATCTGGCTTCTAAATTTCCAGGCGCCAAGCGTTTTGGTTTAGAAGGCGGTGACGCCATGATCCCTATGCTCAAAGCCATGATCCACAGGGCAGGCGAGCAGGGTGCGAAGGACTGTATTATCGGTATGGCGCACCGTGGCCGTTTAAATACGCTGATCAACGTGCTGGGTAAAAATCCAAGCAAATTGTTTGACGAATTTGCCGGTAAATACGAAGTGGTTGGCGCTGGTGACGTGAAATACCATATGGGTTTCTCGTCTGATTTCGAAACAAAAGGCGGCAATGTTCACTTAGCGCTGGCCTTTAACCCGTCTCACTTAGAAATTGTGAACCCAGTGGTTATGGGCTCAGTACGCGCCCGTTTAGACCGCCGTGGCAGCACAGACGGTACTTTAGCTCTGCCTATCACCATTCATGGTGATTCTGCTTTCGCAGGCCAGGGCGTTGTGGCTGAAACTTTTAACATCTCTCAGACCCGTGCTTTCAAAGTGGGTGGTTCTATCCGTCTGGTGATTAACAACCAGGTCGGTTTCACTACCTCTAACCCTGAAGACACCCGTTCTACACCATACTGTACTGACATTGCGAAAATGGTGCAGGCACCAATTTTCCACGTCAATGGTGATGATCCGGAAGCTGTTATTTTTGTTGCTCAGCTGGCGGTAGACTATCGCAACACCTTTAAACGTGATGTGGTCATTGACTTAGTTTGTTACCGTCGCAACGGTCACAACGAAGCGGACGAGCCAAATGCAACTCAGCCGTTGATGTACCAGAAAATCAAAAAACACCCAACTCCACGTGAGTTATACGCTCAGAAGCTGATTGCTGAAGGCGTGGTGACTGCTGAACAAGTGCAGCAGATGATAGACGGTTACCGTGATGCTTTAGATAAAGGCGACTGTGTGGTTGAAGAGTGGCGTCCTATGACTGAAGTGTCAGTCGATTGGACTCCATATATCGGCCATGACTGGACAGCTGCTTACGATGCCAGCATGTCAGTGGCTGATTTGGTTGCTTTAGGCGAAAAAGCCATTGTAGTTCCTGGAACCCATGCATTGCAGCGTCAGGTTGGCAAAGTCTATGAAGACCGCGCTTTAATGCTAAGAGGCGAGAAGAAAATTGACTGGGGTTTCGCAGAAATTCTGGCGTACGCTTCTATCGTCGGTGCAGGTAACCGCATTCGTATCGTCGGTCAGGATTCTGGCCGTGGTACTTTCTTCCACCGTCATGCTGTGCTGCACAATCAGAACGATGCGACGACCTATACACCACTGGAACATATCAGCGACTCTCAAGGTCCTTTCCAGGTGTACGACTCAGCCTTGTCTGAAGAAGCGGTCTTAGCGTTCGAATACGGTTATGCCACAGCTGAACCTCGCGCTTTAGTGATTTGGGAAGGCCAGTTCGGTGACTTCGCCAACGGCGCTCAGGTGGTGATTGACCAGTTCTTAAGCTCAGGCGAACAGAAGTGGGGCCGTTTATGTGGTTTGACCTTATTATTACCTCACGGTTATGAAGGTCAGGGCCCGGAGCACTCCTCAGCCCGTTTAGAGCGTTTCCTGCAACTTTGTGCTGATCACAATATGCAGGTTGTGGTTCCGACCACTCCGGCTCAGGTGTATGCCATGATCCGCCGTCAGATGGTACGCCCAATGCGCCGTCCTCTGATTGTGATGTCACCGAAGTCGTTATTACGTCACCCGTTAGCCACTTCTACTTTAGAAGAAATCGCCTCTGGTGTATTCCATAACGCCATTGGTGAGATTGACCCAATCAAGCCTGCTGATGTGAAACGTGTGGTGATGTGTAGCGGTAAAGTCTACTACGATCTGTTAGAAGAACGCCGTAAACGTAATATCACTGACATAGCTATAGTCCGTATTGAGCAGCTGTATCCGTTCCCAGCGGAGGAAATGGCGGTCATTATGAAAGATTACCAGCATGTAAAAGATTTTGTCTGGTGTCAGGAAGAACCTCAAAACCAGGGCGCCTGGTACTGCAGTCAACACCATTTCTGGTCTTCAATACCAGCAACTGGAAAGCTGACGTACGCCGGCCGTGAAGCTTCGTCTTCACCTGCAGTAGGTTACTTGTCTGTGCACAACAAACAGCAACAGGCTTTAGTCAACGCAGCGTTAACTATTGCTTAAAAATTAAGGCGCAGCATCAGCTGCGCCCTTTTGTATTCCGTCAGTGCTGCCGCAAGGCGCTCTGACTTTAGTTTTAGTAACGAAACAAAACCCAATTTTTAAAAAAAAGGTGACAAAGTGGAAATTAAAGTCCCGGTACTACCAGAATCAGTTGCAGACGCAACAATCGCCACCTGGCATGTAAAAACAGGTGAAGCCGTTAGCCGTGATCAAGTCCTGGTGGACATTGAAACCGATAAAGTAGTCCTTGAAGTTGTGGCGCAAGCCGATGGCGTGATGGGCGAAATCGTCCATGCTGAAGGCGCTACTGTAAATGCAGAACAAGTGATTGGTCATATGACTGCCGGTGGCGCGCCTGCTGTTAAAGCTGAAGCTGCTCCGGCCGCTGCGGCTCCTGCTGCAGAGTCAGATGATGTGTTAACTCCATCTGTTCGCCGCCTCATTGCTGAAAAAGGCTTAGATGCTGCCAAGATCCAGGGCTCTGGTAAAAATGGCCGTGTCACTAAAGAAGACGTAGAGAAATTCTTAAGTGGTGCTCCTGCTGCTCCAGCTAAAGCGGCCGCTGCAGTTGCTGCTCCTGCGCCGGTACAAGGTGATCGTTCACAGAAACGTGTGCCTATGACACGTTTACGTAAAACTATTGCCAACCGTCTGTTAGAAGCGAAAAACTCGACAGCCATGTTAACGACCTTCAACGAAGTGAACATGAAGCCAATCATGGACCTGCGTAAGCAATACCAGGACGTGTTCGAGAAGAAACACGGTATCCGTTTAGGTTTTATGTCTTTCTACGTGAAAGCTGTGACTGAAGCGCTGAAACGTTTCCCTGAAGTGAACGCTGCTATCGATGGCGATGATATTGTTTATCACAACTTCTTCGACGTCAGCATCGCTGTGTCTACGCCTCGTGGTCTGGTGACTCCAGTTCTGCGTGACTGTGACAAAATGAACTTGGCTGAAATCGAAAAAGCTATCAAAGATTTAGCCATCAAAGGCCGTGACGGTAAGCTGTCTATGGACGACCTGACTGGCGGTAACTTCACTATCACTAACGGTGGTGTGTTCGGTTCTCTGATGTCTACTCCAATCATCAACCCGCCACAATCCGCTATTCTGGGTATGCACAAAATCCAGGACCGCGTCATGGTGGTAGACGGCAAGATGGAAATTCTGCCAATGATGTACTTAGCCTTGTCATATGACCACCGTATCATCGATGGTAAAGAGTCAGTCGGCTTCCTGGTTACTATCAAAGAGTTGCTGGAAGATCCAACCCGTATTCTGCTGGATATCTAATATCTGGAAAAAGTAACTAAAAATGCTGTTGTTTTCGGGCAACAGCATTTTTTATCAGACTGATTGGCACTATAATACGCGCCGATCTAAAGGTCAGGTCGCACCACCGGTGTGGCCTTCAATGTCAAAATGAACGGAAAATAGCCATGAATTTGCACGAGTATCAGGGTAAGCAACTGTTTGCCCAATATGGTTTGCCTGTATCGAAAGGCATCGCCGCAGCAACTGTTGAAGAAGCGGTAGAAGCTGCAGATAAAATCGGCGGCGACATGTTTGTTGTCAAGGCTCAGGTTCACGCTGGTGGTCGCGGTAAAGCGGGCGGTGTGAAGCTGGTGAAAAGCAAAGAAGATATCCGCGCTTTCGCTGAAAAATGGCTTGGAAAGAACCTGGTTACTTATCAGACAGACGAAAAAGGTCAGCCTGTAAGTCGTATCCTGGTTGAAACCTGTACTGACATCGCTAAAGAGTTGTATTTAGGTGCTGTAGTAGACCGTTCTTCACGTCGTATCGTGTTTATGGCTTCTACTGAAGGCGGCGTGGAAATCGAAACTGTTGCCCACGAAACTCCAGAAAAAATTCTGAAAGCTGCTATCGATCCACTGGTTGGCGCTCAGCCATTCCAGGGCCGTGAATTAGCATTCAAATTAGGCCTGGAAGGCAAGCAAATTAACCAGTTCGTGAAAATTTTCATGGGTCTGGCTCAATTGTTCCAGGAAAAAGATTTAGCTCTGTTGGAAGTAAACCCTCTGGTTATTACTCCAGCTGGCGATCTGCACTGCTTAGACGCCAAACTGGTGATCGACGGCAACGCTCTGTACCGTCACCCAGAATTAAAATCTATGCAGGATCCTTCACAGGAAGATCCACGTGAAGCTCACGCTGCTTCGTGGGAGTTGAACTATGTAGCTTTAGGTGGCGACATCGGCTGTATGGTGAACGGTGCAGGTTTAGCTATGGGTACTATGGACATCGTGAAATTACACGGTGGCCAACCAGCTAACTTCCTGGACGTTGGCGGTGGCGCGACTAAAGAACGCGTTGTTGAAGCATTCAAAATTATCCTGTCTGATGACGCTGTGAAAGCCGTATTCATCAACATCTTCGGTGGTATCGTGCGTTGTGACATGATCGCTGAAGGTGTAATTGGCGCAGTGAAAGAAGTTGGCGTTAAAGTACCAGTAGTAGTTCGTCTGCAAGGTAACAACGCTGAACTGGGTGCTAAGGTGCTGGGTGAAAGCGGCCTGAACATTATCGCTGACACAGACCTGACAAGCGCTGCACAGAAAGTTGTAGCTGCAGCGGCTAAGGCATAAGGGGTAATCCATGAGCGTTTTAATTAATAAAGATACCAAAGTAATTTGTCAGGGCTTCACTGGTGCTCAGGGTACTTTCCACTCTGAACAAGCCATTGCTTACGGCACTAAAATGGTTGGTGGTGTGACTCCGGGTAAAGGCGGTCAGACTCACTTAGGTTTACCAGTATTTAACACAGTAAAAGAAGCGGTAGAAGCCACTGGCGCAGAAGCATCAGTGATCTACGTACCAGCTGCTTTCTGTAAAGATTCTATCCTGGAAGCTGCTAACGGCGGTATCAAACTGATCGTTTGTATCACTGAAGGTATTCCAACTCTGGATATGCTGGATGCCAAAGTAAAATGTGACGAATTAGGCGTACGCTTAATCGGCCCTAACTGCCCAGGCGTGATCACTCCAGGCGAATGTAAAATTGGTATTATGCCAGGCCACATTCACTTGCCAGGTAAAGTAGGTATTGTTTCACGTTCAGGTACTCTGACCTATGAAGCAGTAAAACAAACTACGGATTACGGTTTCGGCCAGTCTACTTGTGTAGGCATCGGTGGCGACCCAATCCCAGGTTCTAACTTCATCGACATCCTGAAATTATTCCAGGACGATCCACAGACTGAAGCCATCGTGATGATCGGTGAAATCGGTGGTTCAGCTGAAGAAGAAGCTGCTGCTTACATCAAAAAACACGTGACTAAACCTGTTGTTTCTTACATCGCTGGTGTAACTGCACCTGCTGGTAAGCGCATGGGCCACGCTGGCGCCATCATCTCTGGTGGTAAAGGTACAGCTGACGAGAAGTTCGCTGCACTGGAAGACGCAGGCGTGAAAACCGTGAAGAGCTTAGCTGACATCGGTAAAGCACTGAAAGAACTGACTGGCTGGTAATTCATTCGGGGGATCCTTCCTCCTGATGAACCAGTTGCCGTAGGGGCGGGTTTTATACCCGCCCTTATTATTTCTGGATTTTACAGTTCTGTGTTTGTTAAAGTTGTTGCCCTGCAACCAGATTAAAAGCTATGGATAATCAGATGCTTTGTTTGAGAGTTGATCCTATGGCTAAATCTCCAATCAATCCAAAAGACAAACAGAAAAATAAGCCACTACGCGACATGCCTGCGTTTTCTGCTGCAGTGATTAAAAGAGCAAAGGCCGCAAAACCTTACCGCCGATTACTTGACGCTATTGAATACCTTACAGCGAACCGGTAGGGGCGGGTCTTGCACCCGCCCGTCTAAAATTCCAAACAAATCTTTATTAGGCTTGTACCCACCCTGCATCAATTTCTATTCTGTTACCAGCAATGCTAAATGACTTTTACAGTCACTCGGACAAAGCGCCTAGAAAAAACCTATTGAAATACAGGTACATCAGCGCTAATTTGTTACAAACAAATTGAACAAAAATAAGACTCGGGTCGCAGGTTCATCACTCTTGCCTTATTGCATCCCGGAGATCATCAAATGAAATCCATACCCGAACGAGACTGGAAAAGGATCAGGGATTTAAAAGACGAATTACTCAACGTCGCTTGTGAACAAATCTTCCAACGCGTTGAAAAACTTTCAGCTGAAAGAACAGGGCCGCAGCACAAGAGTTATCTTGAACTTTACACTCTGATCAAACAAGAAGATATGGCCATAGCTGACATGTTTGATGGTCTGTCACGCAATAGCGCCTACTTCAAAATTGCGGCGCTTAAGCATAACGGTGTATTGACTGATAAACAGATGGAGTTATTTTCTGAAGAAACTCAAGCCGTTGTGAACGACCTTTGCCAGTTCAGGAGTTAATTTGCTCCTTGGGGCAAAGGGAAATCTATGACTCGCCTCCATATTGCAAGCACGGTTAGCAAATAAGTCTGCGTCAATCTATCCGGAGTCTGTTGGCACTTTATTGTTGTGCCCGCCCGCTATGTTGTTCGCCCATCATCGCCCTAATAAGACCTTCAGCATCTATGTGCTTTTGCCCCTGACAGGTTTCCGATCATGGTTGTTGCCTTATTGCCATCGTGTTGCAAACTCGGTGTGACCCGGTTTATGCAGCGACTGCTGCGTAATTCTGCTCTTTTGTTAATACGGCCCAGATAATGCGGGCCAGTTTATTGGCCATAGCGACCACCGCCACTGTTTTTTTCTTACTGCTTAACAGCTTTTTAATCCACGGGCTCCAGGCATGATCTTCTTCGAGCTTCCATTGGATAACCGAGCGTGCACCGTGGATCAGGTATTTACGCAACGTGCTGTTACCGCGTTTGCTGATCCCAAGCAGGTTGCTTACTCCGCCTGTTGAATGCTGTTTTGGTACTAATCCTGCCCAGGCCGCAAAGTCTCTGGCACTTTTAAACTGGTTGCAACTGCCAGCCCATGATTCAATAAAGCTCGAGGTAATTAAACCTACACCCGGAATGCTTTGCATACGCTTGCAGTTCTCGTTCTGGCTGTTAATCGCCGTGATATCCCGTTCCAACTCACTGATTTCTTTATCAACCGCTTTATAACGCTCCACCAGACGGAACAGCGCCAGACGCAGCGCTTCAGGTAAATTAATATCAGGATTTTCAGTCATATCCGCTACAGTGCCGATAAAAGCACGGCCCTTTTTCTGCTGAATACCAAATTCCAACAGAAACGCATGCGCCTGATTGCTGACCGCTGTGCGCTCTTCTACCAACTGCTCACGTAACTTGAGTAAACAGCCAAAGGCTTGTTGCTCTTCACTGCGAACATGCGCAAAACGCATCGTCGGCCGCTGTGCCGCTTCGCAAATGGCTTCGGCATCGTTGAAGTCGTTTTTGTTCGACTTTACAAAAGGCTTCACGAAATTGGCCGGTATCATGTCAGCCCGATGGCCAAGGCTTCTGGCTTTACGGCACCAATGATGTGCGCCACCACAGGCTTCAAAAAACACAGCGCATGGCGGTAAATTTGCCAGATATTCTGCAAACTTACTGATCAGTATTTTGCGCTTTTCTACTACTTTTCCGTGCTGATCTTGCCCAATCACATGACAACTGAGCTTGCCAAGATCTACACCTAATGTTTTGATAAGCATGATGATTCGCCTCTTTCGGTTTGGTCACCTCATCCTAAGTCAGGATGGGAGGCGAGTCATCACATTAGACCTGACACTGGATTCTTACGCGCTGGAATAACCAGTTCAACCTCTTTATGCCAGAGATTGATGCCTTTTAGGTCTGTCATTTTGCTTGTACTTCTTTGATAACAAGCAGCATAAGTTGCCAGATCTGCATGTTAAATATGGCAGTTATGAACTGATCATCGGTATTGAAACAGGTGAAAGTCTGGAAGGGTATTTACCCAATAAACAGCGTAAAAGAGCGGAAAGTCATATCGCTGAGCATCGGCAACAATTGATGCTGATGTGGCAAAAAGCAGTTATTGGCAAAAAAACCGGCAAGTTAGAAGATATGGGTGGTGTATGTTAAAAGTCATAGATGTAGAGTGGATTGGCGACCATAAACTTGAGTTGACCTTTAACGACGGCTATCAGGGGCAGGCTGATTTGTCGTTGTATTTCAGCAAAGCACCATTCGCGGAGATTTTAGACTTTAAGAAGTTCTCTTTAACCGCTGACGGCTCATTAAACTGGAGTGGCAAAGAGTTATCTGCTGCGACATTGCGGGCTATCACCCAAGGCGAGCACAAAACTTTAGAGACCAGCTTTGATGTCAAAGAGATGGAAACTGTGATTAAACAGGCGTCATGGGATTCGATGCAGGAAGGGCGTCCTGATATTTTGCAGGCTGCTGTTCGCTCTTACGTCGAGCAATTTGGTCATAGCCAGGTTATTGCCAAAGCAGGTATTAAAAGCCGAACCAGTGCTTATCGCTCCTTAAAGCCAGAAACCACACCCAATTTTGCCACTCTGGTGCAGCTGGGTCATGCTGTGATTGAGCTGGCCAAAGATAAGTTAAAACAAGCCTGATAGGTGAGACCCAGCGCCGGCTTTTTTTAAATCAGCTCTAATACCACTGCATTTTTTTCCGGATAAAGGCGGTAAGTAACTCGGCATTGGCCTGATGTTGCGCCACGCGAGGGTGTTTGCCATAGCCGGTAAAAGGGAAGAACACAGTGTCCAGTTGAGTATCACCCTGGGCCTGCAAGTTTTTTACCGCCTGGCGCACATAGTTTGGCCATTGCTCTGTTTCTGTAGCATCCATGCTGCCTAAAGCGCAAATTATCTGTGCTTTGGGGTATTTGCTGCGAATAGTGCTAATAAATTGCTGGTAGGCGGCAATACGCTGAGCGTCGGTAGGCATAGGCTGCAGCCGTTTTTCATTGTCAATGAGCCATTTGTCATTTTGCATTAAGTTAATCAGCACCAGATGCGGAGTCCAGCTGCTGAAATCCCAGCTGCTGTTGTTGTTGCCCACTGCGCTTAACTGGTCGTAAAACTGCGGCATGATAAAATCAAACCAGCTGATCATCACGCCTATGCCACTTTGCGAAATAGTGTGCAGTTCGGCATTCAGGGCTCTGGCCGTTATGGCACCATAAGCAAGGTAGTTATTTTTTTCTGAGGCCAGATCGTCTTCAGCGTTATCTGCCGCTTCATTGCCCGCGCCGCTGCTGATCGAGTCGCCGTAGATCTCCATCCGGCGCTCAAGGCGTTTTGGCGGCGCCAGTAAACCAGCTTTATCGTCCAGCAGCAGGCCTTTAAACTGACTGGCGCCTTCGGCACCCTCAGTACGTTTGTAGATCTCAAGACTGTGAGGTCCGTCGGTCAGGCTGCTGCTAATCAGGTAACTGTGTTCGCCTTGTTTGGCTTGTAGCACAAAAGGGTGGCTGTCCTTGCCATCAATAATGACATTAAAGAAATTTTTACCTGTAGAGTCGTCCAGCACCACAGCTAAGCTTTTACCGCTAAAGTTAGCTTTGATACTGCTGCCAGGCCAAGACAGAGTAGGCGATTTAGCATTGCTAAAATCGATGCGGCCGGTATATAAAAACTGACTATGGTCTGGGGTAATAAAAGAGCTGGCAGCCGCTGGGCTGCAAAGACTTAACAGCAAAAAAGCAAACAATAGGGGCTGCCCGAGGGACTTGGTACGCGAAATAATAGCATTCATAATCAAAAGCCTTTGGTGAGTGTGCAAAGAGGGTAGCAATAAAAGCAGTACAAAAAAACTGCAAAATTACCAACTTTATAGGATTGCCGGTTCAGCGGGGTCCACTGCTTTGACCCCTTGATCATGTATCTTCTTTCATGTTGTAGAGCGCTATTATGCAGTGCCAGCTGCTCAAAAGCTGTTTTCAGCGTTTTGGCACAAGGCAAAGAGCAGTCTTTGTGCCTTAAAAGGTCTGATTAAGTTTTATTGAAAACACAGTGGCTATGCTAGAAGATGGCAAGCCTTGAACAAAAACAGAGCAGGGATCTAAATGTCAGAAATCGCCAATACACCAAAGCCACCTTATTACGCTGTGATTTTTAGTTCCCTTCGCACGGATGGTGATCATGGCTACGCCGAAATGGCGGATAGGATGGTGGCTTTAGCTGCGACACAGCCAGGCTTTCTTGGTATAGAGTCGGCGCGGGAGGGGTTAGGTATTACCCTGTCCTATTGGCAAGATTTGGAGTCGATACGGCAGTGGAAAAATAATGCTGAGCATCTTGTGGCGCAGCAGTTAGGGTATCAGCAGTGGTATAGCAGCTTCAGAACCCGTATTGCGAAAGTGGAACGCGAATATGGCATCTAACCCGCTTGTCACTAATAGTTTTATGTTTCGACCCAAACTGCTGCCAATCTAATACATAAAGCCAGGGTACTTTTGATGCTCAAAGGATTAAACCATATCACCATTGCTGTCAGTGATCTTGAAACTTCATTGCGGTTTTACACCCAACTGCTGGGTATGCAGGCCCATGTGCGTTGGGATAAAGGGGCTTACCTTAGCCTGAATGATTTATGGTTTTGCCTGTCCTGCGATCAGGTGTCACCTGCTCAAGATTATTCCCATCTGGCATTTGATATAGCTGAACAGGACTTTCCGGCTTTTACTGCTAAGTTAAGGCAGGCCGGAGTCAAAGAGTGGAAACAAAACAAAAGTGAAGGACAATCCTGGTATTTTCTGGATCCGGACGGCCATCAACTGGAAATACATTGCGGCGATTTGCAAAGCCGGCTGGATTCGCTAAAAACTACGCCTTATTCCGGACTGATGTGGTTATAGCACAGGGGCCTGCATGGCAGGACACCGTATTTTCAGTATCAAGTATTGCTCTGTTTATCCGCTTTATCTGCAAAAAGCTGAACCTAAAGGCCGCACTCAGGCAAAGATGGATCAAATTATCAGTTGGCTGACAGGCTATAGCACTGCCGAATGACAGCTGCTTCTGGTGCAAGGCACTGATTTTAAATATTCTTTTAAAATCCTGCGTTAACTCGTATTTGCCACCTTGTTGAGCTTTTGCTCGTTTCTTCTACTCCCCAGGCTTGGTTTATGGCAAAGTAACTCACTGAGTTTTAAACCGTTTTGATAGAGGGCTGCAATCTTATGACTCTTGATTTATTTCCGGATAAAGGCTTTGCCGCTATGTTGTTTGATATGGACGGCACTATCCTAAATTCTATTGCTGCAGCGGAAAAGGTCTGGGCCAACTGGGCCAGAGCACATGGTATTGATATTGAAACCTTTTTGCCGACTATTCATGGCAGAAGAGCCATAGACACTATCGCCAGTTTAAATCTGCCAGGGGTGGATGCGGCGACAGAAGCGGCTTACATCACCCAAGCGGAAATAGCTGAAGTGGAAGGTATTGAGGAAATACCTGGTGCAACCGCATTTTTAAACAAAATTCCTCCGTCCAAATGGGCTGTAGTGACTTCAGCTCCACGCCAACTGGCATTAACCCGTCTCAAAGCGGCTGGTTTACCAATTCCACAAGTATTAATCACGGCCGAAGATGTTGAACAGGGTAAACCCAACCCTGATTGTTATTTACTTGCAGCAAAACGGCTTGGTGTGAGCTGCGCAGATTGTTTGATTTTTGAAGATGCGGACATAGGTATAGCGGCAGCTTTGGCTTGTGGTGGTACTTTAGTGGTGGTGACTGCAACTCATACAACACATAACCCGGCATGGGCAGCGCAGCAGCTTGCTGTGAAAGATTATCTTCAGCATGGCGAGCAGCTGCTTAGTCAACTGAAATAAGGGGGTGACTGATGACAGTACTGGGTTTTAGCGAGGGGGCATAAATTTCCTGCGTTGTTATTTAGCATCAAAATGAAGCTGCATCAGGTCCGGCAGCAGCTTTCTTACCGCACATGAGGTATTGCATGGACACTCTGACTGACTTTGAACAAGATATGCGTCGTGGTTATTTATGGGGCGCAACAGGTATTATGACTTCAGGTTTGGTCTGGCTAACAGCTGGGCTAGTGGCCTGTTTTAGTTTGCCACAACATGCGATCTGGACTTTGTTTATCGGCGCTTCTTTCATAGTGCCAGTGGCGAACTTAATAGACCGTGCTCTGGGTGCTGCAGGCAAACACTCGGCCGGAAACAAGCTAGCACCGCTGGCGATGGAAAGCACTGTCTTTATGCTGATGTGCCTGCCGCTATTTAATTTTTGCCAGCGTCTATGGCACCCGTTGGTATTGGTTGTTTGGTGCTGCGCTTTTAGCGGTTAAACGGCATAGAGCTTAAACCGCTATTTAACCTTATGGCTTCAACCCCATTTTAATAAAATCTTGAACCCCGCTTTTTCCTTAAGTTTTCTTTAAGCTTCCTGACGCACACTGCATGCTAAATCGGTATGCAGGAGTGTGCTTATGTTGTCTTCTTATCAGTTCGACCAGTCTGTTGCGGTCAGATTGCCAGTGCAATCAGACGCTGACACCAAAGCGCTGTTGCAGTTAGTAAAATGCTCTGACATACAACGTGCTTCTATTGAGCAGTTTATCGCGTCAGGTTTTGCCAAAGCTTATCAGGCCGATGTGCATAAATTTATGCCCAACTTATTAGGTGTAAGCCGTGCAGGTGAATGGCAGGCTGTGCTTGGACTTCGTTGTGCAGCAGCAGGTGCCGCTCATACAGATTTATTTATCGAACAGTACCTACCAGCTCCTGTCGAGCAATTACTTGCCAGTTACGGCATGCAGGCCGAACGTTCTCAACTGATTGAAATTGGTCACTTGTATGCATCCAACAGACAAAGCTTATTGCAGTTGTTTGTACTAATGGCTTATGCGCTGGACCAGCTGAATTACCGTTATTTGCTCTGTGCTGCGACCACTGTGGTGCGCAGTATCCTAAGCCGTCATGGCATTGAACTGACAGAGCTTGGTGAAGCTAAAGCTGAAGCTTTAGGCAAAGATGCTGCCAACTGGGGTAGTTATTACGACACCAATCCAAAAGTTTGTGTGATGGATTTAGCTGCCGTTACGCGCCTTATTCATAGCGATGAAAGATTAACAGCTTTAGCCCATCAGCACTGGCCGCAGTTGCATCAGTTAGTGGCTCGTTTACCAGAAGGAGACTGCTGATGCGTATTGAATTACCAACTACAGCGGTATTAAAAGATCTAGCGACAGGTTTAGCTTATTCACAGGCTCAAATCAAAAAGCAAATGATTTTATGGCAGGAATTATTACTAGGTTACGGCGCACAGCGTATCGCTTTAGCGGCCAATAGTTCAGCCCAGTGGGCCTTGCTGGATTTAGCTTGTCTGGATGCAGATTTACTCCTTGTGCCGCTGCCTACTTACTTATCTGAAAGTCAGCTTGCCCATGTCATGGCGCAACTGGAGCCTGATTTTTATATCTCAGATCAGGAACAAAACTCAGCTGAATTTACATTGTTAGAACAAGTAGGCGATTTATTGCTGTATCGCCGTGAGTTACAAAGCTCTGGTGCTGCTATTCCTGCCACTTGTCAGAAGATTACTTTTACCTCCGGCTCCACAGGGCAACCAAAAGGTGTGTGTTTATCAGCGCAAAGTCAGCTGGATGTAGCGCACAGCCTGCTGGAGCGCATTGCTCAACAAGCGCCTAAACACTTATGTTTATTGCCTTTGAGCACCTTGCTGGAAAATATCGCTGGTATTTATGCGCCTTTATTAGCAGGTGGCGAAGTGCTGATAGCTCCTGACTCTTTGCGTGGTTTTAACGGTAGTCAGCTAACGAATCCACAGGCTTTATTGACACTAATCAGCAGTACAGCACCAAAAAGCCTGATTTTAGTACCTGAGCTATTGCAACTCTTGGTGATGGCGCGCGCTCAAGGCTGGCAAGCACCAGAATCATTGGAGTTTATTGCTGTAGGTGGTGCTCATGTATCCACAGCTTTATTGCAACAGGCTGCAAGTCTTGGTTTACCTGTGTATCAGGGCTATGGCTTAAGCGAATGTGCTTCTGTGGTGGCTTTATCCAGTGTCGATGCACGGCAAAGTACGAGCAATGAACTGGAGTTGGTGGGCATGCCTTTAGCCCATCGAGATATTGAAATTATCGATGGCGAGATAGTAGTGAAACAGCCATTTCTCGGGTATTTGGGCGATGCAGCGTCGCTAAGCGACAAGGTCTTTACCGGCGATTTAGGTGAACTGGATGCACAAGGCAGGTTACGTATCCTTGGCCGTCGCAAAAACTTATTAATTTCAAGCCTGGGTCGCAATATCTCCCCTGAGTGGCCAGAAGCTTTATTAACTCAAAGCGGTTTAATTCGTCAGGCCGTGCTGGTGGGCGATGCTCAACCTTATTGTGCTGCCTTGTTGTATCTGGCTGATGCCAAAGCGGTAGCTCAGCTGCCTGCTTATCTGGCTCACGTCAACCAGCAATTACCGGATTATGCGCAAATCAAAGCCTATCAGCTGTTAACTCAACCTTTGTCACTGGCTGACGGTACTTTAACAGCCAATGGCAGGCCACGCCGTGCCGAAGTATTTAAAAAATATCAAAGTGAAATCAACGATTTATTTGTTTCTAATGCTGTAACAGGAGAATCCTATGAGTTTTTATCAAAGGCTCGTTAATGCCACCGAACAAGAGCGTGCTTATTTACTGGAAGCTCCGATGATCCGTCGTACTTTCGCCGGCGATTTTACCTTGGATCACTATGTGGCTTTTTTGACTCAGGCTTATCACCACGTCAAACACACAGTACCGCTGTTGATGTCGGTGGGCGCTTTGTTACCTGAATCCAAAGAGTGGTTACGTGAAGCTGTGGCTGAATACATTGAAGAAGAATTAGGCCATCAGGAATGGGTATTAAACGACATTGCAGCTTGTGGGTATGATAAAGAGCAGGCTCGCGCCAGCACTCCGGCTTTTGCTACCGAGCTGATGGTGTCTTATGCCTATGACTCGGTACGCCGTATCAATCCATTATGCTTTTTTGGCATGGTGCTGGTACTTGAAGGTACGTCCATCGCTTTAGCAGAGCAGGCCGCCAGTAAAATTGCCGGTACTTTGCAGTTGCCACGTAAAGCTTTTAGCTATCTGAATTCGCACGGTGCTTTAGATCAGGACCATATCAAGTTCTTCGAAAGCCTGATGGATAAGATCACAGACCCAGCCGATCAGGCGCTGATCATCCATAGCGCAAAACGCTTTTTCCACTTATACGGTGATGTATTTCGCAGCCTGGAACAGCCACATGGTCTGACTAAAAAAGTTGTGGCTGAGGAGGCAATAGCATGAGTTTCTTAGCTGGCAAAACTGTGCTGCTGACTGGCGCGACTGGTGGCATAGGAGCTGAAGTGGCCAAACAGTTAAGCGCGCAGGGAGCACGGTTGATATTAACTGGCCGCGCCGTTGAAAAACTGCGCGCCCTGCAAAACCAACTGGCAGCTGAAACTTTGATTTACTCTTGTGATTTAACCAATACAGTAGAGCAACAGAGTTTGCTGCAGTTTTGCCAGCAGCAGGGCGGCATAGATGTACTGATTAACAACGCTGGTATCAGTCAGTTTGGCTTATGTCAGCAACAGCAATTTAGTGAGCTGGTCAGCATTAATCTGCTGGTGCCTATGCAATTGTGTCAGCTGTTTTTACCTATGCTGCGCCAACATAAAGGCCAAATCGTCAATGTCGGATCTGCCTTTGGCAGTATTGGTCATCCTGGTTTTACCGGTTACTGCGCGACTAAATTTGGTTTACGTGGTTTTACTGAAGCCTTGCAGCGTGAACTGGCCGATAGTGGCGTGCAGGTGAAGTATTTTGCACCAAGAGCGACAGAAACCAGCATTAACTCAACTGAAGTAGTGCTGTTAAATCAGCAGCTTGGCAACAGTATGGATAGCCCACACTGGGTTGCAGAGCAGCTGATCAAACAGTTGAAATCCAGCGAGCTGCGCCGTTTTCTCGGCTGGCCAGAACGGATATTTGTCCGCCTGAATGGGGTATTTCCTGCGCTGGTGGATATGGGGTTAAAAAGTAAATTAACACTAATTGAATTATTTGCAGTGGGTAAAACCCGCTAACGAGGTCAAGATGAACAGATTTAAATTCACAGCTTTGATTCCGGCTTTATTTTTGGCAGCAGTCGCGCAGGCCGATGTACTGCAGGATATTAAACCACTGCAGGACCGCTGGGCTGAAGTCAATTACAGTATGAGTGAAGACCAGAAGGAAAAAGCTTTTCCAGAGCTGGTGAAACAAGCCAATGCAGTAGTGGCGGCTAATCCGGACAAAGCCGAAGCCCTGATTTGGCGTGGCATTATCAAATCCAGCTATGCCGGGGTCAAAGGTGGCTTAGGCGCTATGTCGCTGGCGGAAGAGTCCAAAGCTGATCTGGAAGCCGCACTTAAAATTGATAGTCAGGCCCTGCAAGGTTCGGCTTACACCAGTTTAGGTGTGTTGTACTACAAAGTGCCAGGCTGGCCTATTGGCTTTGGCAGTGACAAAAATGCCAGAAAAATGCTGGAAAAAGCCCTGAGCATTAACCCTCAAGGTATTGATCCTAATTATTTTTATGCAGAATTTTTAACAGAAGAGCGCGACTATAAAGCGGCTATGAGTTACATTGAAAAGGCAAAACAGGCTGCGCCTCGTCCGGATCGTCTAAGTGCTGATCAAGGCCGCTTACAGGAAATTGCAGTGCTGGAAACCAAAGTTGCGAAAAAGCTTAAACATTAATCTGTGAAACCTGTAGGGGCGGGGCTTGTCTCCGCCTGTATCAAATTTTAATCAGGTGCTGTTTAGGGTTTATCCCAATCTATATTCAGGTTCGAACACAGGGGCATGTATGAGACTATTACTGGTCGAAGATGATCTGGATTTAGCCAAAGGCCTGGTGTTGGCGTTGTCTAGTCAGGGGTTTGCGGTTAATCACGTCAGTACAGGTCAACATGCCTTAAGCAGCATCAAAGCCAAAGACTGCGATGCTGTGATCCTCGACTTAGGTCTGCCTGATATGGACGGTCTGGATGTCCTCAAACAAAGTCGTCAAAGAGAAGGCCATTTACCTGTGCTGGTACTGACCGCCCGCGATGGGGTGGATGACAGGATCCGTGGTCTGGATTTAGGCGCCGACGATTATCTGGTGAAACCTTTTGCTATGCCTGAATTGTTCGCCCGTTTGCGGGTGATTGAGCGGCGACTGGGTACTGCGGCTACGCACTTAATTAAACTACAACAAGTTGAACTGGATACCAGTGCGCATTTGGTGCGGGTTGAAGGTGAATCTGTTGGTTTGTCCCGCCGTGAATATATGCTGCTAAAAGAATTAATGGAGTCGGCAGGCCGCATTAAAACCCGTGAGCAGCTTGAAGCCAGTTTATATGCCTGGGGTGAAGAAGTGGCCAGCAATGCACTGGAGGTACATATATCCAATTTGCGCAAAAAGTTGCCCAAAGATTTTATTAAAACTCTGCGAGGCGTGGGTTATAGCGTGAGTGTGAATGTGGCATGAGCCTAACTATATGAACCAGCTATGAGTCTGCTATGAGATCGTTGCGTCGCTATTTAGTCACAGTGCTGATCGCGCTTTTCACACTGATTAGCTTTGTTGCGGCTTTGCAAAGCTATAAACAAAGCGCAGTCCGGGCTGAAGCTTTGTTTGATCAGGATTTAGAGGTGCTGGCTTCCAGTTTGTCGCAGCAGTATCAGGCCGGTGCTCAGCAGGAATTAGGCCTGGCCTTACAAGTCTGGCAAAAGGGCGAGCTGGTGTATCGCAGCGCTTTGGCGCCACAAAGCCCAATGGCGGAGGCTGAAGGTTTTAGTGAGCATAACTTTTCCGGTAAAAGATGGCGGGTGTTTCGCCAGACGCCTACCGACCAGTTAACAGTGATAGTGGCGCAGCCGCTGCAACAGCGCCAGCAATTGGCAGATGAAGTGATCACCGCCTCCATTTACCCCGTGGTCTTGAGTTTACCGTTGCAGGCTTTATTGATCTGGTTGGTCGTGAGTAAAGCCTTATCGCCCATTCAACGTTTTTCTGCCCAGCTGTCGTCGAAAAAAGCCAATGATTTAAGCCCGGTAGAACTGGATCAGGTGCCGGCCGAACTGGATCAAATGCTTAAAACCACCAATCTGTTATTTGCCCGTTTAGCTGATGCCTTTGAACGGGAAAAGCGTTTTGCCTCCGATGTGGCGCACGAGCTGCGTACCCCATTAAGCGTATTGCAGGTGAATTTGCATAATGCGTCGCAGCAATGGCAGCGTTGTGGTATTAGCGACCCTGAAGGTTCTATGCCTGCCTTGCAGGCTGGTGTAGAGCGGATGAGTGCGCTGATCGAACAAATTATGCTACTCAATCGCACTAACCCAGAGCATTTTCAGGCCCGCACTGAACAGCTGGATTTAGCGGGTTTATGCCGTCAGGTGGTGGCCGACTGGTATCCACAAATTGACAGCAAAGAGCAACAAATAGAGCTGGTGGGTCTTGAGCATTTGTCGCTGAAAGGCGACGCTTTTGCATTGCGGTTATTGGTGAGTAACCTGGTGGGCAATGCCAGTAAATACACACAACAGGGCGGCTCTATTCAGTTGGCTTTGTCGGTCACTCAGCATAAAGCTGTTCTGGTGGTGCAGGACAATGGCCCTGGTATAGCGCCGGAAGAACACAGTAGGGTATTTGATCGTTTTTACCGTGTGGGTGGCGACAGGCATCAATCCGGCACCCTGGGTTCAGGTTTAGGTTTAGCCATAGTGCGGGATATAGTGGTTTTGCATCTGGGCCGCATCAGCCTTGGAGCTTCTGATTTTAGCAGCGGATTAAAAGTGACAGTGGAACTGCCCCTTTGAAAAACATAGAGTTGAAAAAAAGTCAGTTAAGAAAAAACAGTAAAAAAACATTGCCTATAACGGCCTTGTTATTGCTGACTCTGCCTGTTGTAGCGGAGCAAAGTGTATTTGAGCTGCAGATTAAAGATCATCTGTTTCAACCATCAGTGTTGTACGTACCCGCTGGTGAGAAAGTGAAATTGCTGGTGTTGAATCAGGATCCATCACCTGAAGAGTTCGAAAGCTTTAGCTTAAACCGCGAAAAAGTGATTTTAGGCAAAGGCAAAGCCACCTTATTTGTGGGGCCTTTAAAACCAGGCAAGTACGAATTTTTTGGCGAATACAATCCGGACAGCGCGCAGGGCGTGTTAATAGCTCTGCCTGAAGCAGAATGGCTACAGCATAAGGCTAATCATGCTTATTAATACGGTGTTGATGTTTTTACGCGAACTGCTACCGCTTTGTTTGCTGCTGGCGACTTTGCTGGTGTGGCACAGAAGTGTTTGGCGTAGTTTTGCCTTGTATTTTGCCTTGCCCTCGTTGTTGATGCTAAGCCTGATCAGCCTTCAGATGGTATGGATCTCAGAGCAACTGGATGGTTTTGGGCTGGAGCTTTTATATAGTTTTTTATATCTGAGCTGTTTTGTATTGCTTTGCTTGTCGGCCCTGAAAGCCCAGTGGGCGCTGTTAAGTTCAGCGCTTGCCGCTGCTTGTTTGTTTAGCATCAGTGGCACTAATTTATTGTTATATATATGGTTGCCGAGCCAAGCGGAAAACACACCGGCCGATCTGCTGTTAGGTTCAGCTTTGGGTGTAGGTATAGGGGCCAGCATAGCTGTGCTTTGGTATTACCTGCTGACCGAGCTGAAACAGTGGCGCATCCAAAGTTTTGCCTTGTTATTAGCCTTGTCTGGCGCTCGTCAAGTGATGATGGCTTCAGCCTTGCTGATCCAATCCGACTGGCTTGTGGCAGGTCCGCAGCTTTGGCAAACCGAACAGTTATTGTCGGAGCAATCTGAATTGGGTTTCTTTTTACAGGCGCTGATGGGTTATGAAGCCACCCCCAGTCTGTCGCAAGTTCTGTTGTATCTGGTGTGTTTTGGGGTGTTGTTCTGGTGTTGCAGCTTTATGGAGAAAAAAAGATGAAGCTTTACGGCAAAAAAGCAGTGATCAAGGCTTTGTGTTTTGTTTGTCTTGGCAGCAGCATGTCGGCTATGGCGGACGGGCGCGTGGTGGACAAGGTGTATCACCCTTATGTGCAGCCACTGGAGCGTGAATTTGAATACCGCTACTTTTACCAGCGTCAAGCCGATCATCCGGACAACAACACCATGGGGCAAAAACTGGGGTACGGCTTTTCAGCCGCTGAACGTGCCGCATTGGAAATTTATGTGGTAGCAGATCGTATTCATCCTGAAGACTACAAATTGTCAGGTTACGAGCTGGAACTGCGCTGGATGCTGACAGAGCAGGGCCAATACAGCGCCGACTGGGGCATGTTGTTTGAACTGGAGCGGCAAAATAATCAGGATAACTACGAATTTACAACTGGGCTATTAATGGAAAAAGAATTTGGCCCAACCAGCCTGACCTTAAACGCTCTGGCTGTGTATGAATGGGGCCAGTCACTGGACGCCGAATGGGAAGGCGAGTTCCGCGCCCAATACCGCTACCGCTGGTTACCGGCCGTGCAGCCTGCTATTGAATTGTACGCTGGTGAAAACTACAAAGGTGCAGGCCCAAGCTTAATGGGCGTGCATAAGTTCGACAAACAAGAACAGTTAAAATGGGAGTTGGCGGTGATAGTATCCATAGACAACAACACAGTAGATCGCACCTTACGTTTTGCGCTGGAGTATGAGTTTTAACAATGCAATAAAGCCGATGTGCGGTTCTTCCTTCGGCTTATTGTCTCTTGGCACCTGATAAAAACATCTTTTCCATGGTATCCAGCATATCTTTGCGGGCGATCCGACCGGATCGTTCCGAATTTACCAAAGCGGATAACATGCCTATCATCAACTCAGATAAGGCTGCTGCGCCGATATCAACACGGAAAAAACCTTCCTGTTGTCCTCGCAAAAAGAATTGATCAAAGATGGCCTCATACTCGACCCAGCGATGTTCTGTGTCTGATGCTTCCAGCAGTTGTGGTTCCCAGGTATTGGACACAAAAACAAAAAGTTCTTTATGGCGCAAATGCCCTTCAATCAAAGCTCGGAATGCCTGCGGAATTGGAGCAGTTTCCAGTTCAGCAGCGGCAATGGCCAAATCAAACTGGCGAACGGATTCAGAAAACAGCCGTTCAGTAATTTTGTCACGGGTAGGGCACATTCGATACAAAGTGGCTTTGCTGACGCCAACAGCTTTCGCCAGCTCCTGCAAAGATGCTCTGGGGTTGTCCACCATAGCCATAGCAACAGCCAACAACAAGGGATCTGTAGCTTCACTTTTTATCATCATCTTATCCATATCAACAAAACTGCCTGAAGCATTCTACGCGGTTAAACATTCCGGATCACTATACTTTTGCTTTTGAAAAGAATCAAATGAATCTATGTTGATTCATTTGATTCTTGGTGGTATCGTGCACTCATTCAAATTAAGCTGGTTAAATGAGGTAGTGGTGATGGGTAAGGGTAAGAATCTGGTGGCTATCACTATGGCCATGATCCTGATTGGCTGTGCACCAGAGCCTGTGGTTGAAGCTGACACTGTGGTTAAAACCGTTGATGCCCTAGTAGTGACAAAGGCTCCGCTGGACATCACCGAAGATTTGCCGGGACGAGTGGTTGCGGTTCGGCAGGCCGAAGTGCGTGCCCGGGTTGCAGGCATAGTGCTCAAACGTGAATTTGCCGAAGGAAGTCTGGTCAGTGCTGGTCAGGTTTTATTCCAGCTCGATCCTGCCCCTCTGCAAGTGGCGCTGGCAAAGGCTCAGGCTGAACTTGCAAAAGCCAAAGCGGCCCGGCACGAAGCCGACGATTTGCTAAGGCGATATAAGCCACTACTGGCCACAGCTACAGTCAGTCAGCATCAATTTGATAACGCAAAAACCAACCTGCTCAGCGCAGCTGCTGCAGTGCAGGCTGCAGAGGCGGATCTGGACAATGCCAAACTCAATCTTAGCTACACCAGAGTCACTGCTCCTATTGCAGGGCGTATCGGCAGAGCTTTGGTTAGTGAAGGTGCGTTAGTGGGGCAGAATGAGGCGACTCAACTGGCCGTCATTCATCAGCTGGACCCTGTGTACGTTGACATGAATTTATCCTCAGGCAGTGAAATGCAGCGCCAGCATGCCATACAACAAGGTTATGGTCAGGAAGTTAATCAATTGAATATTCTGGATAACGCCGGGCAGCCAGCGCAACAGGGACAGGTGTTATTTGCTGAAAGTCAGGTCGATCAAAACACCGGAACTTTAACGCTCAGAGCCGAATTTGCCAACAAAGATCAGCAGTTGTTACCCGGCATGTATGTCAAAGTCCGGACCCGACTTGGTTTTGTGCCAGATGCTATTCTAATACCACAGCGCGCTTTGAGCCGGGATCACCAGGGTCAGCAATGGGTGTGGGTACAGAACAATAAAGGTGAAGCTGAACCCAGGGAAGTCAGCACTGGCGTGATGGTAGGGAAGGATTGGCAGATCACTGCAGGTCTTGCTGCAGGCGATATTGTGCTGACCAGCGCCACCGCACAGCTACAATCTGGAGATAAAGTTCAGGTGCAGCTGGCTGATGATGTTAAGCACGCAGCTGCTACTGCGCCTTCCAATTCTGTTTCACACTGAGATAAAAAATATGTCTGAATTTTTTATATCCCGCCCTAAATTTGCCTGGGTAGTGGCCATTTTTATCAGCATGGCAGGATTGTTCGCCTTGCCTTATCTGCCTGTTGCTCAGTTTCCGGTGGTCGCGCCACCGCAAATTATTGTAACTGCCACTTACCCCGGTGCTTCTGCCGAAGTGATGGTTGAGTCTGTTACCTCTGTGATAGAAGAAGAGCTCAATGGCATCAAAGATATGCTTTATTTTGAGTCGTCCAGTGGTTCTTCTGGTTCTTCGGACATTACGGTCACCTTCAAACCCGGAACCTCTGTATCTGTCGCTCAGATGGAAGTGCAGAACAGCCTGAAAAAAGCCGAATCAAGGTTACCGGCCGCTGTGACTCAGCAAGGCTTGCAAGTGGAGGAGTCCAGTGCTGGTTTTCTGATGTTTTACGCCCTGAGTTACAAAGAGGATGATGGTTCTAAATCCATGGTGGCCTTGTCTGAGTTTGCCACCCGCTCGCTTAATAAAGAAATACGCAGGGTAGATGGTGTAGGAAAGCTGCAATTTTTCTCCTCAGAAGCCGCAATGCGAGTGTGGCTGGATACACAAAAGCTGGTGTCCTATGGTTTGTCTGTTGAGGATGTCAGTAGTGCGATCCGGACTCAAAATATTCAGGTGCCAGCCGGAAGCTTTGGCAGCAGTCCTGGCAACACAGAGCAGGAAGTCAGTGCATCTATAGTGCTGGATGGCACGCTTAAAACAGTGGAAGACTTTGGCCAGATCCTGCTCAGAACCACAACCAATGGTGCGGCGCTTTACCTCAAAGACGTGGCCCGTATAGAAATTGGTATGCAAGATTACAATTTCAATACCAGGCTCAATGGTAAAAATGCGGTCATAGCGGCCATTCAATTGGCGCCAGGTGCCAACGCTATCCGTACTGTAGATGCAGTCAAAGCCAGATTAGATCAGTTGAGTCAGTATCTGCCGTCCGATATGGAAATATCAGTACCTTATGACACCTCAAGGTTTGTCAAAGCGGCTATTGAGAAAGTGGTGTACACCTTACTGGAAGCCATAGCTCTGGTTTTTCTGGTGATGTTACTGTTTTTGCAAAACCTGCGTTATACGCTGATCCCAATACTGGTGGTACCGGTTTGTCTGATGGGGACCTTTGCGGTGATGTACCTGCTGGGTTTTTCCGTCAATATGATGACGATGTTTGGTATGGTACTGGCCATAGGTATTCTGGTGGACGATGCCATAGTGGTGGTTGAAAACGTCGATCGCCTGATGATGGAGGAGGGACTGACGCCTAAGCAAGCAACGCAAAAGGCGATGAAGCAGGTGTCAGGTGCCATAGTGGGCATCACGCTGGTGCTGAGCGCGGTATTTTTACCTTTGGCCTTTATGAGTGGTTCAGTCGGCGTTATTTATCAGCAGTTTTCTATGGCGCTGGCTGTATCTATTCTACTGTCGGGTTTTTTGGCCTTGAGCTTAACACCTGCGCTTTGTGCCAGTTTGTTAAAACCAGTAGATGGTGCTATGCACCTGAAGAAAGCAGGTTTTTTTGGCTGGTTTAACAGGTATTTCGCCGAACTGACTTCTGGTTATAGCAAGGTTAACCAGCGCCTGATCCAGCGGGCTGGTCGCTCTATGTTGCTTTATAGTCTGTTGATTGGTGTTTTAGTTTACGCTTATCGCACAGTGCCTGAGTCTTTTGTGCCTGAAGAAGATCAAGGCTCACTGATGGTGGATGTTCAGCTTCCGGCAGGCGCAACCTTTGGCCGCACCGAAAAGGCTGTGGCTCAGGTCGAAGATTATTTAAGCAGCCGTGACAGCATGAAGTGGGTCACCTCAGTGATGGGCTTTAGTTTCTCCGGAACCGGGGAAAATGCCGCTATTTTGTTTCCGGATTTAAAAGACTGGTCAGAACGCACTGAGCAGCAGTCTGTTGCCGCTGAAACTGAGCTGTTAAATGCCGAATTTGCTGACTTTAAGGAGGCTACTGTGATGGCGATGGCGCCTCCGGCCATAGAGGGATTAGGCAGTTCGGGCGGTTTTTCCTTACGCCTGTTGGACAGAACCGGAGTAGGTCGCGAACAAATGCAGTTGGCTTTGGATACAGTGTTAAGCAAAGCCAATCAGTCGCCTGCTATTGCCTATGCCATGATGGAAGGATTGCAGGATTCTCCTACATTGCAACTTGCTGTGGACAGAGCCAAAGCTGATGCTATGGGCGTGTCCTTTAATGCGATCAGTGATGCGGTATCAACAGCTTTTGGCTCAGCCATGCTGAACGATTTTAACAATCAAGGCAGGCTGCAAAGAGTGGTGGTTCAGGCGCAGAGTGAGCAACGTATGACGCCACAGAGTCTGCTGCAACTGCACGTGCCATCCCGTAATGGCAATCAAGTCCCTGTCAGTTCTTTCGCCAGCCTTGAGTGGACAAATACACCTGTGCAACTGTCCCGTTACAATGGCTATCCGTCATTTAGCATTTCCGGAGATGCCAAGCAAGGTGCCAGCAGTGGTCAGGCCATGAAGGAAATGGAACAAATCATCTCGGCCTTGCCTCAAGGCGTAGGTTATGAGTGGACTGGCTTGTCTTATCAGGAGAAATTATCAGGCTCTCAGGTCTCGCTTTTGATCAGTCTGTCGATTCTGGTGGTGTTTTTAGTCTTGGTGGCTTTGTATGAAAGCTGGTCTATTCCACTTTCAGTGCTGCTGATAGTTCCGGTTGGGGCGCTTGGTTCAGTACTGGCTGTGGCTGTGCTGGAACTGACTAACAATGTGTATTTCAAAGTGGGGCTTATTACTATTATTGGACTGTCGGCGAAAAACGCTATTCTGATCATAGAGTTTGCCAAAGAGCTGCATCATCAGGGGGCGTCTTATGCGCAAGCCGTGTTGCAAGCGGCTCGCATGAGATTCAGGCCCATAGTAATGACGTCCGTTGCTTTTATGCTTGGCGTACTGCCTCTTACTGTGGCCACAGGTCCGGGCGCGGCTAGTCAGCAAGCTCTGGGCAGCAGCGTGATGGGTGGTATGGTCAGCGCTACTATATTGGGTGTTGTACTGGTGCCGGTGTTTTACGTTTGGGTGATGGCCTTGTTTAAAAAGAAAGTTGTAGTAGATAACTCAGTGAACACCTGACTATCCACAGGTCTGGATATGCAAAAAGTGCTTCCGATTTCATAATTAAGTCTTAAGTTTGTCTTAAGTATCAACTTCTATGCTGGCCTCAATTAAAAACTGAGGCCTCTTTATGTCTGTTGTTAGCGTCGAAAAATCCTCCTTTCTTGCCAATTTGTTTTGCTTAGGTCCTTATCGTTATCTGATCCGTACTGCGGTACTTGGCTTGCTGCTGCTCAGTTTAAGCAGGCTGGCACTGGTGTTGTGGCAATTTGACAGAGTGGAAGGCACGGCATTGCTGTTTGACGTCTTAGTCCAGGGGATACGCGCCGATATTATTGTGGTGTCATTGTTTTTGGTGGTGCCAGTACTGTTGATCCCGCTGGCTTCAGTGCGGGGACTGAATAAAGTCTGGTTTCAATTCAGCTATCTGTGGTGCCTGCTGGCGTTAGTGCTGTTGGTGTTTATGGAGCTGGCGACGCCGGCTTTTATTATGCAGTACGATGTGCGGCCAAACCGGCTTTTTGTCGAGTATCTGAAATACCCAAAAGAAGTGTTATCAACCTTATGGTTTGGTTTTCGCTGGCCTTTAGTCTTTGGTCTGCTCGCCACTCTGGCTTTGACCTGGTTGATGCGGCGCATATTTCGTGCCGGGAAATGCAGTCTGAACCGCTGGTCTGTGTTCAAAAGCCTTGGGCTGTGGTGTCTGGCTTTGTTGTTGTTATTTGCCGGTATTCGTTCCACCACAGACCACAGGCCTGCGAATCCGGCGATTTTTGCTATCACATCGGATTCTATGGTCAACTCTCTGGTATTAAGTTCAGCTTATTCAGTGCTTTATGCGTTGTACAATTTAAAGCATGAAGCGCACTCCAGCGAGATCTATGGCAAATTGCCGACTAATCAAATGCTGCAACAAAGTCTGGACTGGCCTTGGCTAAAGTCCTACAACTTCACCAATCCAGAGTACCCAACAGCACATTGGCAGCAGGCCCTGGTCAAGCGCGCAAAACCGCTGAATCTGGTCATAGTGCTGCAGGAAAGTCTGGGCGCGACTTTTGTAGAGTCCTTAGGCGGAGTGGCTGTCACACCAGAGCTTGAAAAGTTAAAACAACAGGGCATCTGGTTTGAGAATTTGTATGCCACTGGCACCCGCTCTGTGCGTGGTATTGAAGCCGTTGTCGCTGGTTTTCCGCCGACACCAGCCCAAAGTACAGTGAAGTTATCCAATAGCCAGCAACATTTCACTACTCTTGCATCCATCCTTAAAAATCAAGGCTACCAGACCCAGTTTATTTATGGTGGCGAAGCCCATTTTGACAATATGCGCAGCTTTTTTACCGGCAATGGAGTGGATCAGATTGTCGATCAAAGCCAGATGCAAAACCCGGTGTTTACCGGCAGTTGGGGCGCCAGTGATGAGGATCTATTTACTGCTGCGCACCAACAATTAACGGCTTTACATCAGCAGGATAAGCCATTTTTTAGTCTGATTTTCACCTCCAGCAATCACGAGCCTTTTGAGTTTCCGGATGGCCGCATTGAATTAAAGGAAGAGCCAAAAGCTACGGTCAATAACGCGGTGAAATATGCTGACTGGGCTATGGGGCAGTTTTTTGAAAAGGCAAAACAAAGCGCCTACTGGCAGGATACTTTGTTTTTGATCGTGGCCGATCATGACAACAGAGTCTATGGCGACAACCTGATCCCAGTCGAAAAGTTTCATATTCCGGCGCTGATTTTAGGAGCGGATACAAAAGCAGCGCTGCTGAAACCCTTAGCCAGTCAGATTGATTTAGCGCCTACTTTGTTATCTATGATGGGCGTATCCAGTTGCCATACCATGACAGGCCGTGATTTTATGCTGGACCACACCAGTCCAGGCCGGGCTTTGCTGCAGTTTGAAAATTACTTTGCCTTGATGCAACAAGGCGCAGGGCCGCAGGAGTTAGTGATATTAAAACCTGATGGCAATGGTATAAAAGGCCAGTATCAGCCCAAAGAGCAGAAGCTTCATTTAAGCGACCACGCGCTGTCTGTGGCAGAAAAGAATAAAGCCCTGGCTTTAGTGCAGTTACCCTCCTATTTGTATCGGGAGCAGAAAAACTCCAGCTCAGCACCGTGCGGCGAACAGCACTAAAAGGTCAAAACCGGCAGTCTGATACTGCCGTTTTTTTATGTTTTAAGTATGCCTTAAGTTTTTAGTTTTAGCTTAAAGCCATCATAGCTGTCATTGACCCGGAGTAGTTATTGTGTTGCCTTTCCCTTCGTCTTACAGAAGCTCTTTGCTTAAAACACTTATCTTGCCTTTGCTGTTGTTCAGTCTGCTGTTTGAGCTGTTTTACCAGCAAAAACTGGATTTTGTGCTGGCAGACTGGTGGTATCAACTGCAGGGCGGCCAATGGGCCTTGCAGCACCACTGGCTGATGCAAAGCCTGTTGCATGACAGAGTAAGGAACTTAAACCTGCTGCTGGTGTTGGCGCTGCTAGGCTACGCGCTATGGCAGCGTTGGATCGGAAAAGCTGCGCTCTTGAGCCACGCACTCTGGACTTTGTTGTATGCAGTGCTGAGCTGTTTTGCGCTGGTGTCATTGTTAAAGCACTTGTTGCCGATGGAATGCCCCTGGGATCTGCTGCAGTTTGGTGGCGATATGCCGTTTTATGGGCTGTTGCAGCAAAGGCCGGACGCTGCACCTGTTCATTTATGTTTTCCGGCAGGCCACGCCAGCATAGGGTTTGCCTGGCTTGGGCTTTATTACTTTTTTCTCGATCTGAAACCTCAGTGGGCGAACAAAGCGCTGGCTGGTGCTGCGCTGGCAGGCACAGTGTTGGGTGCCGTTCAGCAAATCAGGGGGGCGCATTTTTTCTCGCACGATATCTTCACTGCTGCTTTGTGCTGGACAGTCTGTACTGCCATTTATTTCATCAGGTTGCCCAAGCCAACAGCTCAGGCCAGGTTGGCTGGAGTAGACCACAATGCCTGATGTCATTGCCACCTTAAGCACGGTCAGCTCAAGTCAAAGTTCAGTACAGCTGCAAAAACTCTGGCATCCGTTATGGTTTGCACTGATCTCAGCACTTGGCATGACCTTGCTGCTCAATGGCCCATTTTTGTCCAGTATTCAGGCCAAAGTTCCGGGCCAGTTTAAACTGCAACTCTGTTTGATTTTATTGTTGTTTTTGTTAAATTTTTTGCTGGCGGTTTTAGTAAGTTTCAGCAGGATCCAAAAGCCTGTGATGCTGCTGCTTTTTGTCGCAGGCGCTGTCAGTTATTACTTTATTACCAGCTTTGGCATAGTGATAGACACCTCTATGCTGCAAAACGCCATGGAAACCGATACCGCAGAGGCGAGGGGCTTGTTGAGTCTATCTATGCTCTGGACTGTCAGCACTGTGATGTTGTTTCCACTATTGTGCAGCAGTCTGATCAAAGTCCGGGTCATGCCGCTTAAAAAGTTTTTGTGGCATTGGTTGCTCTGTCTGGTGCTGATTTTTGCTGCGCTTTTTAGTGTTGCGGCTTGCGCTTATTCAGAGCTTGCGCCTTTTTTCCGTAATTTCAGAGATGTAAAGCATCTGGCATTACCCGTCAGTCCGGTATCGGCCGCTGTGTCTTTTTCCGGCTCCTGGCTAAAAAGCCGTTTTCCTGAGTCATTTATCGAGTCAGGTACTGATGCTGTGCAGCCTGTGACGGCCAAAACAGCAAAACCACGCTTGATAGTGCTGGTGTTAGGAGAAACAGCACGAGCGGATCATTTTCAGCTTAACGGCTATCCAAGAGCCACCAATCCGGCTTTATCCGTTTTACCTGTCTACAGTTTTACCGATGTTAGCTCCTGCGGCACGGCCACAGCTCATTCTGTGCCTTGTATGTTTTCTGTTATGAGGCGAGATCAGTATGTGGAGTCTGTAGCAAAAAACACCAGCAATGTGTTGGATATACTGCAGAGAACAGGCATAAACATTCGCTGGTTTGACAACAATTCCGGCTGCAAAACCGTTTGTGACAGAGTGCCGTCAGAGTTTTTATTTAACGACAGCAGCAATCCCTTATGCGAAGACGGCCAGTGCAAAGACGAAATTTTACTGCAGGCGCTGGAAACAGAACTTAATAAAACCTCTGCGCAGGACAGGTTGATTGTGTTGCATCAACTGGGTAGCCACGGTCCTGAGTACTTCAAACGCAGTGCCAGCAGCCAAAAACACTTCTTACCCGAATGCACTAACAAGCAACTGCAACTTTGTCAGCAAGAGGACATTATTAATGCCTATGACAACAGCATAGTGGCCACTGATGAGCTGCTTAGCCGTGTTATTCAGCAGCTACAAGGCGAGCAGGACTATCAGACGGCCATGCTGTATCTGTCCGATCACGGTGAGTCTTTGGGTGAAAACGGCGTTTATCTGCATGGTCTGCCGTATTGGATGGCGCCCGAAGCTCAGACCAAAGTACCTATGCTGTGGTGGATGTCTGATGCCTATGCCAGAGTGCAGCAGTTAAACGCTGAATGCATAGCGCAAAGGACCAAACAAAAACTAAGTCACGACAATTTGTTCCATAGCTTATTGGGTCTGTTCCAAATCAGCAGCAAAGTGCATCAGCGGCAACTGGATCTGTTTCAGCCCTGCAACGACTGACAACTGCCTTTTCGTCGGGACAGGCTTCAGGTACTCTGGCTGCCGATAGCCTTTAAAGGAAAAAGCATGCAGCGTAAATTATTTATCAACCTGGCGGCAGCCGATGTTAAAGCCGCCACTGACTTTTACCAGCAGTTGGGTTTTGGTTTTAATCCGCAATTTAGTGACAACAGCGCCAGCTGTATTGTGCTTGCTGATCACTTGTATCTGATGCTGCTGACGAAAGAAAAGTTTGCTGGTTTTAGTCCACATCCGCTGGTGAATGGCCATCAACAGACACAAGTGCTGAACTGCTTAAGTTGCCACAGCAAAGCGGAAGTGGACGAGTTGGTGCAAAAGGCGGTAAAAGCTGGTGGAAACACCTATAACCAGCCCCAAGATCACGGAGTGATGTATGCTCATGGATTTCAGGATTTAGATGGTCATGTCTGGGAGCTGGTCTATATGGAAATGCTGCAGGCTTCTGTTTGAAACTCGCTTCTTCTGCTTAGTTGAGTATATAATCCGTCGGTATTTTATATCTCCGAACTGACGCCTTTGTTGTCGGTGCATTTAGATAAGGATTTGAATTTTATGGCGGACGTTGAACATCGCCCCACTAACTTTATTCGTCAGATCATCGATGCTGATCTGGCTTCAGGTAAACACAACACCACTGTGACCCGTTTCCCGCCGGAGCCTAACGGTTATCTGCACATTGGTCATGCCAAATCGATTTGTCTGAACTTTGGTATTGCTGAAGATTATCAGGGCCAGTGTAACTTACGTTTTGACGACACCAACCCTGAAAAAGAAGACATCGATTTTGTAAATTCTATTCAGCAGGACGTGCAGTGGTTAGGTTATAACTGGTCTGGCAATGTACGTTATTCGTCAGATTACTTTGATACCTTGTATGGTTATGCCGTTGAACTGATTAACAAAGGTTTGGCTTATGTTTGTTTTTTAAACGCAGAACAAATGCGCGAATACCGTGGCAACTTAACTCAGCCTGGTAAAAACAGCCCAACCCGTGACACTTCACCTGAAGAAAACCTGGCCTTGTTTGAAAAAATGCGCGCTGGTGGTTTTAAAGAAGGCGAATGCTCACTGCGCGCTAAAATTGATATGAGCTCAGCTTTTATCTGTATGCGCGACCCGGTGATTTACCGCGTCAAGTTTGCCCATCACCACCAGACAGGTGACAAGTGGTGCATTTATCCAATGTACGACTTCACCCACTGTATCTCTGATGCGCTGGAAGGCATTACGCATTCGTTATGTACGCTGGAATTCCAGGACAACCGTCGTTTATACGACTGGATTTTGGACAACATCACTATTGCCTGTCATCCACAGCAAATCGAATTCTCTCGTCTGAACCTCGAGTATCAGGTGATGAGTAAACGTAAGCTGCACACCTTAGTTGAAGGTGGTCATGTCGCAGGTTGGGATGACCCACGTATGCCTACTATTGCAGGTTTACGCCGTCGTGGTTTTACGCCAGCTTCATTGCGTGAGTTCGCTAAACGTATTGGTGTGACCAAGCAAGACAATATGATTGAAATCAGCGCTTTGGATTCCTGTATCCGTGAAGATCTGGATGCCAATGCGCCTCGTGCTATGGCTGTGATCGATCCGTTAAAAGTGACCATCAGCAACTACAACGCCGCCGATGTGGAATGGTTAGAAGTGCATAACCATCCAAAAGAAGAAAGCATGGGTAGCCGTAAAGTGCCTTTCGGTCGTACCTTGTACATTGATAAAGCGGACTTCCGTGAAGAAGCCAACAAAAAGTACAAACGTATGGTCACAGGTGGCGAAGTGCGTTTACGTGGCGCTTATGTGATTCGTGCAGACGAAGTGATTAAAAACGAAGCAGGCGATATTGTTGAACTGATTTGTTCTTACGATCCGGATACTTTAGGAGTGAATCCAGCGGATGGCCGTAAAGTGCGTGGTGTAATTCACTGGGTTGAAGCGTCGCAAGCTGTGCCTGCTGAATTCCGTATTTACGATCGTTTATTCACAGTGCCGAATCCTGCCGCTGAAGAAGACTTTTTAGCTGTGATTAACCCTGCTTCTTTAACAGTGAAGCAAGGTGTAGTTGAGCCAAGCTTAAAAGCAGCGCAAGCGGAAAAAGCCTTCCAGTTTGAGCGGGAAGGGTATTACTGTGCCGACAACAAAGATTCAACACCGGATCATTTGGTGTTTAACCGTACTGTAGCGCTGCGCGATACCTTCTTCGAAGACTAAAACTTTTAATTCGGGTCAGAGTAAAATTAAACCTACTGGTCTAATTTTACTCTGACCCGAATTCTTCTAGACTCTAAGCAGTTCATTTTTCAGGATATGCCTGATGTACAGATCGTGCTTATATCTGCTGCTTTGCCTGACGTTTTTTCCTTTAAGCTCTTTTGCTGACACTGTGCGTTATCCTGCCATCGAAGATGCAGGTGATCAGCGTTCAAACTATCCTATTGCTTTACTTGAACTTGCCCTGAAAAATGCCGGTAGCACCGCCACTTTGCAAAGCACCTCTGCGCGGGTGTCCAAAAGCCGGGCTTTGCATTTATTAGAAACCGGGGTGGAAGTGGATGTGGTCTGGACTATGACGTCCATTGAGCGGGAAAAACGTTTTTTACCCATACGTGTTCCTCTATATAAAGGTCTTGGCAGCTATAGGTTATTGCTTATTCGCGGTGAGGATCAGACCAAGTTCAGCGCTTTAAAAGATGAAACTGCGCTCAAACAGCAATTAATGTCGCAAGTACATGACTGGGTCGATACGGATGTGCTGCGGCATAATAAATTTAAAGTACTAAATGCCTCCAGCTATCAAAGTTTGTTCCAAATGCTGCTGCATAAAAGAGTGGAAGCAGTGCCACGCAGTGTGATGGAAATAGAAGCCGAGCAGTTACTTTTTGCAGCTCAGGGTTTGCATGTCGAAACCGATTGGCTGCTGCATTATCCGGGTGCTGTGTATTTTTTTGTTTCGAATAAAAATTCGCAATTGGCAGAAAAAATTGAGTTGGGTTTACGCAAAGCCGTAAAAGACGGTAGCTTTGATTTAATGTTCCAAAAACACTTTGACGGTCAGTTAAGGAAAATGAAGCTGTCGGGACGTAAATTAGTTGAGCTTGAGAATCCATTATTACCACCTGAAACTCCGCTGGCGGAATCAATCCTTTGGTACAAGCCGGATTAACTATTTTTTTTCTATTGTGTTCTCGCCCTGATCTGCTTTAGATTCAATGCATTAAACCCTTGAGATCCGGAGTTGAAGTGGACGTTTTTTTCGCCGTATTGTTTTTTGCCTTTTCTACCACTATCACCCCTGGTCCGAACAACATCATGATGTTGTCGTCGGGTGTGAACTATGGCGTCAAAGCCAGTCTGCCGCATTTTTTTGGTATTTGTTTTGGTTTCCCTTTGATGGTGTTACTGGTTGGTCTGGGTTTTGGTGTGGTATTTGAACGCTTCCCCCAGCTACATATCTGGATCAAAGTTGCAGGTGTGCTGTATTTGCTGTGGCTGGCCTGGAAAATTGCTTCCAGCACGCCCAGCAGTATTGAAGGCTCTGATGCTAAACCTTTTAGTTTTCTGCAAGCGGCTTTATTTCAATGGGTGAATGGCAAAGCCTGGATCATGGCATCAGGTGCTGTGGCCGCTTTTACTACTGTAGCTGGCAATGCCTGGTGGGACGTGACTCAAATCACAGCTGCATTTTTGCTGGTTAGTTTCCCTTGTGTGGGGATCTGGTTAACCTGCGGCGCTTTGCTTCGTACCTTGCTCAATACTCCTTTGTATCAGCGTATGTTTAACTGGGCTATGGCACTGTTATTGGTGTTATCAGTAGGGCCTGTATTGGCTGAGCTTTATGCAGAGTGGATGCTGTAAATGTTGTGCGTTCAGGAACTCAGTTTTAGTTATGGCAAACAGCAGCTATTCTCCCATTTAAACCTGCAGTTGGAACCGGGTTTACACTGGTTAAGTGGTGCTAATGGCTCTGGGAAATCCAGTTTGTTGCGAATTTTAGCCGCTCTTGATAAAGCATCGCAGGGCAGTATCAGCTTTCATCAGCATCAGGTTGGCAGCACTGCTTATCAGGCTTTGGTTAGTATTAGCGCTGATGCGGTGGCGCCTTTGCAGGACAATACAGTGCTTGGCGTGCTGCAGTTGGTAGCGCGTTGTCGCGGCACTTCGATGGAGCAGTTGCTAATGCATGCCAAAGCTTTTGCATTAGAGCCTTTGTTGCAGCAAAAAGTGGCTGTATTGTCGTTAGGCCAACAAAAGAAGCTGAGTTTAACTTTGGCTTTGGCGGCAAAACCACAACTGCTATTGCTGGATGAACCTTTTAACGCATTGGACCCGGATTCTTTAGTCTATTGCTGCACGCAGTTACAGGCGGCGAAAGATCGGGGGGCCCTGGTGCTGATCGCCAGCCATTTATCACCCCAAAGTTTTCAGCTTGAGCTTAGTCAACATCTGGAGTTAAAGGCCGGTGGGCACTTATCTTTTGCTCCGTTATGAGCTATTTCGGCAACAGGCTGAGGATGCTTTTGCGCCACTGAAACAGTTTTCTTTGATGCTGTTGCTGATTGCTGGCCATGCGCTGATAGGGCTCTGGGCGCCTTTGGTTTTATTAGGGTTTCAGTTATTTAACCCAGAGCTGGCTACCGTTGAGCGTTGGCCCTATCTGCAAATGTTACTGGTCATTATGTTCTGTTGGCAGGGCTCTATAGCCTGGCAACAAAAATCTGTGGCAGAACAGTATTTTGTTGAAAGCCTGGCACCTTCGGCAGGCGTAGCATGGCTTAGCAATAAGTTAATGGCGCTGCTAAACCAGTTGCCCTTCTGGTTTTTAACCTTGCCGGTATTGGTTTATCTGCTGTTCAGTGGAAAGACGATGGCATGGCTGGATGCCACGCAGTTGCTGTTGGTGCTACTTGTGCTCTGTTGGAGTTTTCATGCCTGCCAGACCAGTTGGCTGGCTCTCTTCACGGTATTTATGCTGCCTGCTATGACGTTTTGGAGCTTACCGCTAGTAGCTTTGATGCTGTTGGAAAGAGTTATTCAACATCAGTTGAGGGGCACCCCATTTTCGGCTGGTTCTTTATTTCGGTATTGGTTGTATTGGTTTATCGGGCAGCAGCAAAATAAAGCACTGTTATTACTAATTATTTTTGTGCTGGCTTTGTGGCAATACTGGCTGGTGCAACCACTAAAAGCTGAAGCTTTGATTTTTATAAATTCGGTATTTATCTGGGTTTTAGCACTTTTGTGTTATGCCCAGCAAAAACTTTGGCAGCGGCAGTTGTTATCGCAGCATTACTTTTGGTTAAGCTGCTGTACTTCAAATCAGCGCAATATTTTAAAACTAATGAATGTTTTACCTGTATTGACAGGCTCTGTGTTGGCGCTGTTTTTTCTGGATGCGGTATCCGCAGTTTGCACAATTGTGCTGGCCATTGCGTTAAGCTTCTGCTCTAAGTTGCGTTTATTGTCAGCTGCTCTTTGCTGCTTTTTGCTTTTGTTGTTACTCAATGGACAAGGACTTTGGACATGAAAAAATTACTGATGTCGCTGTTATTGTGGGGGCCAATGGCGGTAGCGCAAAGCTTGTGGATTGATGTACGTACTGCCGAGGAATACAACGCAGGGCATTTAGAAGGCGCGATCAACATTCCTTATGACGAAATTGAACAAAAAATTGAAGCTGTCAGTGCTGATAAGACGGCCGATATTCAGCTGTATTGCCGCAGTGGACGCCGCTCAGGTATTGCGCTGGAAAGCTTAACAAATATGGGTTATAGCAAGGTGACGAACGCCGGTGCTTATAAGCAGCTGAAACAAAAACAAGTTAAATCTAACGACTAGCCTGGGGCGTTTTCTCCTGATAAGCAGGGCGCTTTAATTCAGTTTTAAAGGCGATAAAACTGGCGCGTAACGAGCTTAATGTGAGTTGTTTTACCAGCCATTCTGGCAATTCACCGCCAGGGTTAGCACTGCCCTGATACTGCATGTCATAACCTTGATCTCTTGAGGTTAAAGTCCACAGCGCTTTTACATCCCGAATGCGCACATAACCTTTAGTTTCCGGCACTAACTCTGAGCAGTCGGTAATATTAATAAGCAGGCTTTTTTCCATATGACTGACATCTGCACAGGTCACCATATCCCTGGGGCTGACAGGCCATACTGAGGTAAAGCGGGTATAAACCTTCCAATGATGTTCTGTGCTTCCCTCCAAAAGCCTGGCGTCCTCGCTTTGTTTTAGCCAGCGCCGCACTGACTTAGTGTCTTTGAGTAACAGCAAAAAGCTCTCTGGTTTGCCGGGATAAAAAGCGCTGGCTTTGACTTCCAGCTCTGGGTTGTATCTGTAACTCAAACTGATGCCTGCTTTGGTTTTTAATGAAGTCCAATCAGGCTCTGCAGCAACAGCGGGCAGAGACAGCACTACACACAAAACCACTGCTGTTAAAAAATGCATAACCACCTGACTTTTTTTCGTTAAGATACAAGCTTATACGAAACACAACTTTGTTGGGTGTGATGAAAAGCAGTATCGATGAAAAAATAGCGCTGGAACATCAGGCCGCCAAACTTTTTATGCGACTGTACCAGCACAAATTCGGCGTCAAAATGCAGCATATCTGGCATAACGAACCAGCGAAGCCAGATGTGTCCTGTTATCTTGAACAGCAACGGCTGGATCTGGAAATTGCCCATTTGTATGGCAGCGAAGCTGAAGCCATGAAAATTTTGGGTCGTGAACTTAAAGGCGGCACACTGGACGCTTTGCAGTCGCTGAGCCATTTTCCTGTGGCTGAACGTTTGTTGCAGGCGCTGGATAAGCTGATCATGAACAAGGCGCAAAAAAGTTATGACTCTGAAAAAGTCTGGCTGGTGATCCGTAATGCTCATCCGGACTGGCACGCCGAAGAGCTGGAACAAACTCCGCATTTATTACAAATTCCGTCCAAACATCCGTTTGAACAAATCTGGCTGGTGGCGGATATGACAGGGCAGGCTGGGCTTGTGCCTTTGTATCCTTTGACGCTGGAAAAGGGGGAAAGGTGAAACTGCTTAGTAAAGCGCAGCAACTGGCTCAACGGCTTTATGTCTGGCGTTTTGGCTTGGTCTTTCTGGGCTTTTATGCGATTGGTTTTGGGGTTTATTATCTGCTGCAAGGCCCGTCTGTGGTGTTTGAAGTTGCCTTGTTATTATCTGTAGTGCTATTGGGGTGGGTGTTATTGGCTTGGCTGACGTTATTGCTGTTTCGACAATTACCCGACTGGCAACAGCCGCAAAGTGTTTGGCAAAAATTAAAGCAAGCAGCGCATAAATTATGGTACCAAGCCTTGCTTTGGGGATGCCTGCTGCTTAGTATCGCCACCCTGTATTTAATGGCCAAAGCACTGAAAGCTTTGATTAGCCAACTGCTCTAAAAGGTAATGCATGCGCTGCGATTTGTTTTGCTCAGTGGTAGATAATTTTGGTGACATTGGCATTTGCTGGCGTTTAGCCCGGCAGTTGCAGACTGAACATCAATGGCAGGTCACCTTGTGGGTAGATGATTTAGCCAGCTTTCAGAAAATTTGCCATAGTATCAATCCAAATCTCGCCAGTCAGTTGCAAAATGACGTGCTGGTACGGCATTGGACTGCTGTGTTACCTGAGCTTACAGCTGCAGACAGACCAGATTTGGTGATTGAAGCTTTAGCCTGCACTATTCCGCCTTCTTATTTACAGTGGATGGCTTCTTTTGACAACAAACCTTTGTGGCTAAATCTGGAATACCTGTCGGCGGAAGATTGGGTGCATGGCTGTCATGCCTTGCCATCACCTCATCCACAGTTACCACTACAAAAGTATTTCTTTTTCCCGGGTTTTACCCCACAAACCGGTGGTTTATTAAGAGAGCAAGGCCTGATGGAAGCTCTGACCGAATTAACCGATTCAACTGAGCTACAACAGCAGTTTTGGCACAAGTTAGGCCTTTTGGATGCTATGGATTATCAGCAAAAAATCTCTTTGTTTGCCTATAGTCAGGCGCAGATCCGCCCTTGGCTGGAACAATTAGCGAACGCTACACAAAGGACCTTATTATTGGTGCCACAAGGGCAGCTGGCGACAGATTTAACCCAACTTTTCTCCGAACTAAAAACAGGCCGTTTTGACAATAAATCTTTAAGTATCCGTATTTTAGATTTTATGCCACAGCCTATGTACGATAAGCTTCTGGCCTGCTGCGATATTAATTTTGTCCGGGGTGAAGACTCAGTGATCAGAGCCCATTGGGCGGGCAAACCTTTTCTCTGGCAAATTTACCGGCAGGAAGAGCTGGCACATATAGTCAAACTAGAGGCATTTTTAGACAAGTACCTGCAGCATGCACCTGCGGAACAAAAAGCCTGCATAGAAAAGCTGCATATGGTCTGGAATCTGGAGCAGGATATCAGTGCAGAATTCGCTTTATTCAGTAATTTTAGTGAACAAATTCAGATGCATAACAAAAAATGGCAGGAATATTTAATTCAACAGCAAGATCTTGCCAGCAACCTCGTGCGTTTTGCTGAAAATAAACTTATAATGTCGCGCAATTTTTCCTAACAAGAAGATATTTCAATTATGATGAAGACTGCTCAAGAAGTACGCGCTGGCCAGGTGATCATGGTCAACAACGAGCCAATGGTTGTTCAGAAAGCTGAATTCAACAAATCTGGCCGTAACGCTGCTGTTGTAAAAATGAAAATGAAAGGTCTGTTAACTGGTGGCGGTCTCGAGACTGTGTACCGTGCTGACGACAAGTTCGAACAAGTTATGTTAGATACTAAAGAAGTAACTTATTCTTACTACGCAGACCCAATGTATGTATTTATGGATGCTGAGTACAACCAGTACGAAATCGAAGCAGACAACATGACTGATGCACTGAAATATCTGGTTCCGGATATGCAGTGTTCTGTAGTTTTCTACGGCGAGCGCGCTATCTCTGTTGACTTACCTCCATTCGTAGTACGTGAAGTGGTTTACTCTGAACCTGCTGCCCGTGGCGATACTTCAGGTAAAGTGATGAAGCCAGCTAAGCTGGACACAGGTTTCGAATTAATGGTTCCTGCTTTCGTTGAAATCGGCGACAAGATTGAAATCGACACCCGTACTGACGAATACCGCAGCCGCGCTAAGTAATTAGCCCGTTGCCGGCCAAGGGGTCAGAGTCATTGATGTGCTGCTAGCGGATCAATGACTCTGACCCCTTTGTTTTTGTGGCGTTATTTTTCTGACCCATTTCTTTTTGAAGGAATTCTGATGAGCATTATTTCAACCCGTATCGATGGCCTTGAACTGCGTTTAGCCACAGAAGCTGATGTACCCACTATTTTAAGTTTTATTCAGCAACTGGCTGACTATGAAAAATTGTCGGATCAGGTGGTAGCCACTGAGCAAAAACTGCGCGATACCTTATTTGCTGACAGCCGTTATGCTGAAGTGGTACTGGCGAATTACCAGGGTAAAGACGTAGGTTTTGCGCTGTTTTTTCATAACTACTCGACCTTTTTAGCCAAACCTGGAATTTATCTGGAAGACTTATTTGTTGAACCTGCTTGCCGTGGTGTGGGTGTGGGCAAAGCCTTGATCACTTATCTGGCGAAGCTGGCGGTAGAGCGCGACTGTGGTCGTCTGGAATGGTCTGTGTTGGACTGGAATCAACCCGCTATCGACTTCTATCAGTCTTTAGGTGCTGTGATGCTGCACGACTGGCGCATTAACAGGGTGACTGGCGCTACTTTGACTCAGATGGCAGAGCTGTTCCCAGCTTGAATTAAAGCTGATGATCCGGATAGAGCAAATAAGGCTGGCGTTGTTGCCTGAACTTGATTAACTCACTCTGCCAGCTTTGGCGAATTTGAGCTTCGCCAAAGCCCTGTTCTATCTGTTGTCTTAGCTTATTTGTGCCGGACAGTTTGTCCATAAAGTCCGGCGAGTTAAATAGCTTTAACTGATGTTTTGCAAAAAGGGCCTGCGCCTGAATTAAATAACTCAAATCCAAACCTCCGGCTTTTACGCTGCGTAAATCCAGCCCCAAAACCAATTGGTTTTTCAGCGGAGGGTTTAGTGCAGCGCCAGCTTTGGATACAGGGCTAAAAGCAAAATTGCCTAAAGGCGGATTGGTGTAGCCCAGCACCTGAAACGGAAAGTCAGTACCCCGGCCGATACTTAAAGCTGTGGCTTCAAAAAATCCTAAAGACGGATACAAAGCCACAGCCTGGGCATTCGGCAGATTCGGACTTGGCCGCACCGGTAACTCATAAGGCATATTCCGCTGATAGTTTTTTACCGGCAACACATAGAGCTTTAATTGCTCAGCCTTATTAATCCAGCCTTCACCTTTGATCATCAGCGCCAGCTCGCCCAGCGTCATACCATGTAAAAGTGGGATAGGGTGTAAGCCAACAAAAGACTGGTAGTTCTTTTCAAGCACTGGGCCATCAACATAAGCGCCGTTGGGGTTGGGTCTGTCGAGCACCAGTAGTGGAATATTTAGCTCTGCCGCTGCTTCCATCACGTAATGCAAAGTGGATAAATAGGTGTAATAACGTACACCTACATCCTGCAAATCAAAAATCAGCAGGTCGATGCCTTTCAGTGTTTCAGGCGTTGGTTTTTTGTTTTTACCATACAAAGACAGCACAGCGACACCAGTGTCTGGATCTATGCTGTTGTCCACTTTTGCTCCTGCATCGGCGGTGCCTCGAAAACCATGTTCAGGCGAGAATATGGTTTTGACATCAAAGCCTTGTTGCAGCAGTAGCTCCAGCAGATGAGTGTCGCCCACAAGCGAGCTTTGGTTTACCACTAGCGCTATCTGTTTTGCTTTTAACTCAATAGGGGAGCTATCAGGCTGAGTGACTAATTGCTGAGCTGCTGTTTGTAGCTCTTTAGTGTCAGCAAAACAGTGTGTCGCCGCTAAACAGAGTAGCAATAGCATCAAACAACGCATCAGGCTGGTACTCCATTGAGTTCTTTTTGTGCCACTGCATCGCTGTTTTTTCCCAACTGGCAAATCACAAAAGAGCAGGCAAAACCTATACACAATTGCCAGCTAAAGGCCAAATCAAACTGCCAGTTGGTCGGCAAATAATAGCGTTGCAGATAAGGCTGCATCAGCAGGGTGATAACAAAACCGCCAATTAAAGCCGCTAATACAGATGCCGGACTGCCGCGCTGACTAAAGAGCGCACTGGCATAGACGCCAAGTAAACCACTGTAACTAAATACCATCACACCCAAAGCAAAGGGCAAAAGTGGCATATCGCTGCTTTGCTGCCAGTAAAAACACAGCATCGCCATCAAAGCCAAAGCTAAGGCACAGAACAGCATAGAAACACGTGCAGCACGCACATAATATTGCTCGCTTTTAGTGTGTCGTTGTTGCTGCCAGGGCTTATACAAGTCCTGAATAATCACCGAAGCCATAGAGTTTAAGCCGGACGTCAGAGTAGAAACTGCCGCAGCTATTACGCCTACTGTAACTAAACCACGCAAACCAGCTGGCATTTCATGCAAAACGTAATACATAAACACAGTGATATTTTCACCGCTGAATTGGCTACTTTGCATAACGGCGCCAGAACCTGACATCAGATCGGGCCTTTGGTAAAAGATATACAGCAAAAAACCTATCAACATAAAAACCAGCGTGACAGGTATCACTAAAACTACAGACCAGATAATAGCCAATGAACCCTGACGGGCATTTCTGCAGGTTAAAGCCCGTTGGGTCAGATCCTGATCCAAACCAAAAGAGGCGATATAAAGCAAAAACAAGCCGGTGACACTGGAGTAAAGCGTAAAAGCGTTGGCTGAACTAAAATCCCAGCTGGTATCTATTAAGGTTAGTTTGCTGGCCGCGTTATGTGGCGGATTCTCCAAAGCTTGCCAGAGCGTTGAAAAATCGGCTGGAATCGAGCTCCATAAGTACAACAACACCAATACTGCTGCGCCGACATAAACAAAACACTGGAAAGCATCGCCATAAATCACAGATTTAATACCGCCAAAAATTGAATACAGCAAGGAGACCAGACAAAGCAGGGCGATAGACCAAATCACGTGATGCAAAGCTATATCGGTAAATAAAATCATCGACACTGCGATAGCTGCCATATAAAGCCTGGCGCCGTTGGCAAAAATACGGCCAAACAGATACATCAAACCTGCTTGTTTTTTTGCTCTGCTGCCAAAGCGTAGTTCAAGTAATTCGTACACTGTGCTGACTTTGTAGCGATAAAATCTGGGGATCAGGAAATAACCAACAAAAAAGGCAGCCATCAGGGCACCAATATTACTGGCAAGGTAGGTTAGATTGCTACGATAGCCACTATCAGGCCCGCCCAAAAAAGTCGCAGCAGATTGTGCTGTAGCCAGAACCGAAATTGCAGCCAACCAGGTGGGCATACTGTTGCTGCCAATAAAATACTCCTGACTGTTTTTTGCACCAGAACTGTTGATCCACCAGCCTGTCAGGGCCAGCAGCACAAAATACATAACAAACATCAGCCAGTCTAAAGCGGTGAAGGTGGAGGTCATAGTTCCTCGGCTGGCTCTGGGGGCCAGTTGATTGATTTCAGTTGCCATTGAAGCTTATTCAAAATCTGTTGGCAAGGACTGATTCAGGCGACGATTATCAGGTAAAAGCCTGTGCAATTAATGTACGAAATTAACAATTGGCGTTCTGTTTCAAAGCAGACTCTGGCATAATAGAGTATCTATGCAAACGGTTACATTAGTAAAATTGAAACATTTTATTGGTATGCTGACTCATTTGCGGTGCTAATGACTAAAATTCAGCAGAGCTGATTGCTCTGTATCATTTTAGTCCGGGTGCGACCGGGCTAAATATTTCGTAACAAAAATGGATTTTAGTTACGGAAATAGGGTGTATGCCCGCATTCTTGATGAATGTCCTGAAACAGCAGAACCCTTTTTCTATAGGGTTTGCGAAGGCCAGTCCTGGTGACTGGCCTTTTTTTGATTTTAGAAAACCTCGTCTGCGAAATAAAAATCTACAGGCTAAACTATTTTTCTACGCAATACTTTGATCCAGGTCGCCTTTAGTTGAGGTAGCCACAAAAGCACTAAGGAATATTTATGTCGGTACAGCGCAAATTTATGTTAACACTCACCGGCCTGGTTCTACTGGCGATGCTGGGTTCCATAGTTGTAATTTCGTTTACTAAATACCAGGAAATACAAAGCTCTGTAAATACAGATAAAGACCGGCTGAACCGGGAAATTACCAACATTTTGGCCCTTACAGATACTTTATTGAGCCAACAGGTGCAAAGTAGTATGAAGTTGTTTCGTAAGCGCATTGCGGAACTGGGGCCTGTATCGCAGGGCGAAACTTTATCTTTTGGTTCACAACAGGTGCCTGACTTATTACTTGGAGGCCAAGGGCAGGGCAACACATATCAGTTGGTGGACGATCTGACCGGCATTATGGGCGGCACTGCAACCCTCTTTAGCCGAACTGGAGATGATTTTGTGCGTATCTCCACCAACGTTGTCACAGACACAGGTCGTGCCACTGGTACTTTATTAGCCCCCACTGGTGCTGCGATGAAAGCCATACGCCAAGGCAATGCGTTTTATGGTTCAGTGGATATTTTAGGGAACCCTTTTGTCACAGGCTATGAACCTCTGACCGATGCCCAAGGTGCGGTGGTAGGTATAGGGTATGTGGGTTACAAAGCGGATTTAGAAGCCTTGCATCAATTGCTGGCGTCCAGCCGTATACTGACTTCAGGTTTTGTCGCTTTACTCGACAGAAACGGCGCTATCCGTGCCCAGTCCAGCCATATTAAAGCTGAAGAGCTGGAACAAATTCTGAAAACGAAAAACCCGGACTGGACCATTCAAACGGAACAGTTTACGCCTTGGGGTTACCAGATCGTATCAGCGTACCCCAACGATGAACTCAGTGCTGCAGTTCGCGACAACGTGATTAAGCGCTCAGCTGCCATTGCTGTAGGTGCTGCTATTTTGTTGCTGGTCGTGTACTGGTTAACCCACAGCATAGTCGTCACTCGAGTGAACGACACCATCAGAGCCATTAAAGCCATTACTGAAGGTGAGGGCGATTTAACCCGTCGTTTCTCCAATTACAGCTCTGATGAATTTGGTGAAATGGCGCGTTGTTTTGACCAGTTACTTGAGCAACTGCGGTTAACTATAGTGGAACTGCGTTCTATGACTCATGGGCTGGTGCAGGCATCAGTAGAACTGGCTCATGTGGCTGAAGAGTCCAGTGCAGAGGTTGTGAAGCAAACCTGTGATTTAGAAGTCACAGCTTCTTCTATTCATGAATTAGCGACTACAGCTTCAGTGGTGGCTCAGAATGCGGAGCAGGCCGAACAAGCCAGCGTTGAAGCTTCCCGCCTGACTCAGGGGGCGATGAAAACTCTGGACGCTGCAGTTAAAAACGCTGCACAGCAGTTACTGGATTCTCAGCAGTCTCAGCGTTCTATTGCCAGTTTATCGGCCTCAAGCACCGAAATAGGCAAAGTACTAGAGGTGATTAACACCATAGCGGAGCAAACCAATCTGTTGGCGTTAAATGCTGCTATCGAAGCCGCGCGAGCGGGTGAACAAGGCCGTGGTTTTAGTGTAGTTGCCGATGAAGTTCGTCTGTTAGCGGGCCGCACTCAGTCGTCTACCGGTGAAATCAAACGTATGATTGAGCAGTTGCAGCAGGGGGTAAACGAAGTACAAAGCTTAAACACAACAGCACAGGCGACCGTAAAAGATAATGAAGTAAAAGCCGGTGAAGCCAGCCATGCTATGGATTTAGTGCTTAAAGCCATAGAAGAAATTAATCATTTGAATAGCCAAATCAGCTCCGCTGCGGCAGAACAAAGTGATGTAGCAGACGGGGTAAACCAAAAAACCAACCATATCCATTCGGCGGCACAACAAAATGCAATACACAGTGCCACGACAAAAGACTCCAGTCAGGGCTTAAAGCGGATAGCTGAGGATTTTAGCGCTGTATTGTCGAAATTTAAGGTGTAAAACTTCTCACCCTAAGTAGAAAGCAGGCTTATTGGGCCTGCTTTTTTATCATTGTGTTTTTGTGCTCTGCTCGTGGGTCGAAGACTGTGTTGTGATCCACTCAATCAAGCTATCCAGCACCACCCGGCCTCGTCCTGCTTTGGGGTCGTTGATAAAACTGGCGACCACCCAGGTACGGCCGCTTTGGTCTGTGACATAACCAGCTAAGGCTGTGACATTACGCAAAGTGCCGGTTTTTAAGCGTGCTTTGCCTTTGGTGTGCCCCTGAGTGAAACGGCGTTTTAAGGTGCCATCCACTCCAGCGAGTGGCATGCTACTGATAAGCTCTGCTTGATATGGGGACTGGTGAGCATGCTGCAGCAAGGCGGCCATCAGCTCTGGACTAATACGCTCAGTGCGGGATAGGCCTGAGCCGTTTTCTAATGTCAGACTGCTGTGATCCAACTTGATACTGCTCAAAAAGCTGCGAACTTGTTGCTCTGATCTTTTGGCCGTCAGTTCACTTGCACCTTCAGTTTGTGTTGCCCCTAGGGCCAAATACAACTGGCGGGTGATGGCATTGTCAGAGCTTTTATTGATATCCCGCAACACTTCAGCCAATGCGCGGCTTTGATGTTCAGCCAGCAGCACAGAGGCTTCTGGTGCCGCCTGTTCCAGCACCGGCACTTGCTGTTGCCCTGAGATTTGTTGCCATAACTGCTGCACCAGTAGGCGGCTGAAATCCACTCTGTTGATCAGCTGTAAATAATCACGTTTTTGGCAACTTTTAGGAAAGTCGCCTTTTAATACCAATTGCAGGCTATGGGGTTGACGTTTAAAGGCTAATTGCTGCGGATGCGGATACCAATCAGCACAGCCGCCGTCGACAAGACGAACTTCAGTGGTGACCAGCTCCAGGCCTTGTATCGCAGGATAGAACCAGCCAGTGACGCTGTCAGCTGTGGACTGCAAGCGGATGCCGAGCATATTGCGTTGCAAAAACAACGCATCGGGCAACAGGTTGTAGTATTCCCTTGGGGTTTCATCAAAAGGCAAAGCGGTCAGTTCAGGCCGTGCCGGATTAAACCAGCTGCGATCAATCTGGATGGCTGGTACATGCCGTATGCCCTGATCATAAGCCTGCTGCAACAAAGACCAGAGCTGCTGCACGGTAAAGTCCATATCGCCCAACCCCTTCAGCACCAAAGGCTGTTGCATTTGTGGCGTAAGTTCTTCATAAGAGCGCAACTGAGTTTTAGCCCTATAGCCTGGACCTAGTTGCTCCAACGCCACAACACTGGTGACCAATTTCATAGTGGAGGCGGGCTGCATGGCTTTTTTGGGCTGATAACTGAGTTGTTCTGTTGGCGAATCAAGTGGATAAGCGACAAAAGCCAAAGCATTTGCTGGCAGTTGAGCCTGATGTAGTTGCTCAGACAGTTGAGTTAATAGCTCTTGCTGCTTAACCTGCTGGGTTGCAGAACTACTGCTGCAGGCACAGAGCAGTAACGCCGACAGCAGGGCCGATGATGCTATGCCAGATCGCAACTGGCGAAGAGGGCGCATTACAGTTCCTTTTAGTTCACCACAAAGTCAAAATAAGTGTTTGGATAGGTTTCGTTTTGTAGCGTGAAATGCCACCACTCAAGCTCGTAAGCGGCAAAGCCCTGTTGTTGCATTAAATCTTTGAGTAACAAACGGTTGGCTTTCTGCTGTGAGGTAATAGCTGTGCTGTTTAAGTGGGAGACAGGGTCAAATAAATCATAAGTGCCGCCCATATCTACAGGAGACCATTGGCCAGCTGCATTTTTTCGCAGCAAGGTTAAATCCAGGGTTGAAGCGCGGCTATGGCCTGAGTGAGCAGCAATATAGCCTTGATTGAGCACACTTTTATCTAAGTTTGGGTAATAACTGTTTTTAGTGCTGTGATCGCTGGTATCTGCAACCCATTGCATAAAGTGGTTTGATGCACGCTGCGGTCTGTAACAATCCAGCACCTGCAGGACATACCCTAAACGTTCTGCCTGCAGTGCAACTTTTGCCAGTGCTGCGGCTGCATTTTTTTCTAAGTAGCAGCTATTCGCTTGATATCCCGGTACCAGGTTACCGGTAAAGTTGTTCGTGCCGGCGTACGCCATGCTAATTTGTACTTTGCTTGTCACTGTCCGCAAATCGACTATATTGGCGGGTTTATTTGCCTCAATATGAACCGGACCTTGTGGTTTTACAATTTGTGTTGCAGCAGTTTGGGTTGCTGGCGCAGAACTTTGCTGCTGCACCGTATTGCTGCACGACAGCACTAAACAACAGCTCATCAGTAAGGCTTGTGTTTTCATCCAATCATCACCCAACCGCTGATTAAAAAGGCGAGCAGTGCCAGAGCGCCACAGAACAAGGAATAAGGCAGTTGGGTTTTTACATGCTCCAATAAATCACAGCCTGAAGCGACGGCACTGACTACTGTTGTATCTGAGATAGGGGAGCAGTGATCACCCCAAATGCCGCCACTTAAAATAGCAGCAAGGATCAGTGAGGGCGGTAATCCCAGCATTTCAACCAGCGGCATGCCAATAGGAATGAGAATGGCGAAAGTCCCCCAGGAGGTGCCAGTGGTAAAAGAGATAATGGCACCAGCGATAAAAAGTAATGCAGGAATAAGCACTAATGGAGTGGACTCTTTGACAAAAGACGCGACATAAACCCCGGTGCCTAAGTCTTTCATGGCGCTGCCAAGGGCCAGTGACAACAACACTATACTGACTAAAGGCAGCAACTCGCCCATGCCTCTGAAGCCAATATTAACCAGTTGCTGGTGACTAAAACGACGACTCCATGCCATCAAACCATAAGCCACCACACAGGCCAGAGTAGTGGCGTACAGCGCAGCTTTAGCACCAGAACCTTCGATTAAATTGCCATTACCTGTCCACAGCATAAAACCAACCATCCCCACCACCAGAGTCAGTAAAGGGACTAACATCAGTGACATGTTGCTTGGTGGAGTATCAATATCACTGTGGCTTGATACGGTATTCAGATCAATTTCTGCCTGCTTCATCGGGCCATAGACCTTGTCAGTATAAATGGTGTAGAACACTACAATAAGCGTGAACAAAGCATAAAAGTTTAGCGGTATAGAACCAATTAATACCGCAACGGCAGACTCCGGCAGATTATAGGTGCTCAGTAATCCCAGCACATAAGCTCCCCAGCCATTAAGCAAAACAAGGATACATATAGGAGCACTGGTGCTGTCTACTATATAAGCCAGACGGGCGCGGCTCATTTTGAATTTATCGTACAAACCGCGAGATACGATACCGGCTGTCAAAGCACTCAGGTTAGATTCGATAAAGACCAGAATACCTATGCCGTAGCTAATAAAGCCAGCCTGGCGTTTAGTGCGGGCCACCCCTTTGCGGATAAACCAATCCACCATAGCTGATACACCACCTGAATCGCGCATATAGGCCATCAGCGCACCTATCAGCAAGGAGAACAATAAAATCCTGCTGTTATCGGCAGAGGACGTGACAGAGATAATACGTTCTAAACTTTGCACCGGGCCTTGCAACAAAGCGCCAAATACGCTCAGCTCGGGCTGCTTTAAATACAACAAAACCTCAGCACAAGTGACGGCTAAAATCAGCGCCAGTACAACTTCTTTACGCCAGATGACGACTGCTATGGCTAAAATGGCGGGTAGTAAACTTAAACTATCAGGCACTGCAGCTTTCCTTTACATGGAGTTAAGCTATTGATGCTGTTTATACTGCAGCAATTAGCTGTGGCTTTCCAGTTAGCTTTGGCTCTTTATTTTGGGTATTGGCGGATTTTTATCCGGGATCTGTAGTAAAACTGCACTTGAGAGGATGAAAGAGGGGCAATAAAAAAAATTAGCTACTACCTGGATTAGAATACTAGCTAATTCACTGTTCTCACAGCTGCAGTTTTGGGCTGGATCTGCAGCTATTCAAACAAAAACTTCAACACGCGCTAAGTTATTTAAAGGTCAAGCCACCAGCTTTCACGCTTTGTACACCTTTAATGTTTTCTGCCAGTTGCACGGCCAGTGCTTTTTCAGAACCGCTGTCAACCATACCATCAAGAGTGACGACACCTTTGGTGGTGTTTACTGCAATGTCCGAACTATCGACATTGTTAGAATACATATAGGTGGATTTGATTTTGGTGGTGATTTTAGTCGTGCTGCTATCCACATAACGGCTCTACACTAATTTATACTTTACTGCTGCCATGATGCCGGCATCGTCAATAATCTCAGCATAACTAGGGCCGCCTTTACCATCTTCAACTGTGACGGTGATGTCATCGTGGCGTAAGTATGGACTGAGCTGATCTGTATTCATACCTGGCGCCTTAATAACTTCATACCCGTCATAAACTCCTGAAAAACTTCCGCTAAACGCACTCTGACCTTTTTTGCCTAAGCGTTGGGTCAGTACAAAGTCAAAAAATGGAATCTGCTATTGTGGTGGAAGTGATTGAGTCTGATGTGGTTCTGACCGGTACAGTAAACAGCTGGTCCGAGCATGATCAGGCGCTGGTATCGGTGTGGAGCACTCCGGGTGTATCTCATGTCACCGATCATATTTACGTGTTGTAATTCCGCTTTTTATTGCTGTCCTTTGTCTTCCTAAGGCAATTGTTTTCACTCCATTCAGATACAGATTTACAGTCTGTATTTTGCTTTTGTAGTGGTTACAACTTGTTACCCTTTTCGCAGGAATGAAACCTCCGACTGTTTTATAGTGGTCTTACTAAAAAAGTATCTAAGCTAGCTTGATTTACCGGATGGGTCTGGACCATGACAACGATAAAACTAACACTTATTGCGTTTTGTTTAGCAACAACTTTGGCCTCTTGTTCTAAGCCTGAAGTGGCCAAAGTGCAGGAAGAAATTGCAAAACCCTTACAACTGGTGGCACAGGATTTACTGACCTTATCTGAAAGTACTTTAGCCCGTGGTCCTGTTATTTCGGGCTCTTTGCAGCCAGTGGTGAAAGCCGAACTGAATGCAGAAGTGTCTGGCATTGTTATGCAAGTGTTGAAAGACAATGGAGATGTAGTCAAAACCGGTGACGTGCTGGTGAAACTGGACCAAACAGCCTATCGCGACAAATTATTGTCTGCTCAGGAAGCTGAACGTTCGGCTGTGGTCACTCTGGAGCAGTCCAATCGTCAACTCAAACGTATGCAGTCTTTATCTAAACAGAGTTTAGTCACACAGGAAGGACTGGAAGCGGCTGAAAACAAAGCCAATCAAGCCCAGTCTGATTTAGCCTCAGCCCGCGCCCGTTTAGTAGAAGCCCGCCAGCAGATGGAAAAAACCGATGTCAAAGCGCCATTTTCCGGTGTAGTTGCGACCCGCAAAGTGTCTGCAGGTGATACAGCTCAGATTGGCAAGGGCCTGATGGTACTGATTGACCCGGCCAGTATTCGTTTTGAAGGTTATGTCGCCGCAGATCGGGTTGGTCAGGTTAAAGTGGGCAATAAAGTCACTTTTAAAGTCAATGGTTACAGCGGTCAGTTTTTTACCGGCACGGTAGAACGTATTAACCCGTTAGCCAACGAAAGCACCCGTCAGGTGCAATTGCTGGTGACTATGGACTTAAAAGAGCAGTCTTTAGTGGCGGGTTTATATGCCGAAGGCCATGTCGAAGCACAAAACAGCAATGCGCTGATGGTGCCTGAATCTGCGCTTATTCGTGAAGGTGACAAAAGCTTTGTCTGGCAATTTGCCAACAACGAGCTGAAAAAGATTGAAGTGGACTTGGGCAGCAAGGACGAAAGGTGGGGCACTCATGAGGTGTTGTCCGGTGTCACATCAGGTGCTCAGATTTTACGTCATCCGCAAGGGGCTTTAACCGATGGCGGTAAAGCAGAACTGGCGGTCGCAGGAGTTGCAACGCTGGATCAAACCGCAGCTAAAGTCAGCACAGGAAACTAAGCCATGTTCTTATCTGATTTTAGTATCAAACGCCCTATGGTGGTGGTGGCTGTTACCCTGGCCATGATGATTTTTGGTTATTTTGCGATGACCAATTTAAAAACCAACCAATTCCCTGATGTGCAACCACCTGTATTGGTGATGAACATTCCTTACCCTGGTGCTTCCCCTGAAACTGTAGAGCGGGAAATCCTGAACAGGGTAGAAGACTCGATGGCGACTATCACAGGCATGCGTGAGCTCCGTTCTTATGCCCGCGAATCTAATGCAGTGATAGTGGCAATTTTTGAATTTGATAAAGACTTGATTGAAGCCTCGCAGGAAATGCGCGATGCAGTGGCAGTGGTGCGTGACAAGCTGCCAACAGAAATGAAAGAGCCTTTCTTGCGCCGTGAAGATCCAAATGCTCAGCCCATTATGTCGCTGGCGTTGTCTTCAACCTCTATGGACCCTATTGAATTATCACAATTAGCCGAGCATCAGATCGCCCGCGAAATCCGTTCTGTGCCGGGGGTGGCGCTGGTAAACCTGGAAGGTGAACAAGAGCGGGAAATGACGGTGTTCTTAAACTCCAATGCGATGCGTGAAGCCAATGTGTCCGCTATGGATGTGGTGAATGCATTACGGGCGCAAAACGTGGCCGCGCCGGTCGGCCGTGTGGTTAATGGCATGGAAGAGCAGGGTATTCGTATTCAGGGCCGCTTGCGCGATGTGCGTGAATTTGAACGAATGGTGGTGAAACGTAGTGGTGATCAGGCAATTCGTTTAGAGCAGGTTGCAGATGTAGTGGATGGGGCCGCTGAGCAGCGCCGTTTATCCATTTTTAATGGCGTGGCGTCATTGGGTATAGATGTAGTTAAAGCCCGTGATGCGTCAACCATTAGCGTGACGGACGACATCAAAGTAAAAATTGAAGAGCTGAAGAAAACTTTACCTGCTGATTTTGAACTGGTGGTGGTGCGTGATTCAGGTGAAGACGTCGCCGCCAGTATGCGCAACGTGACAGAAGCCTTATCCATGGGCGCCTTACTGACCATTGTCACCGTCTTTGTGTTCCTGAATTCCTGGCGCTCCACCTTAATTACTTCGCTGGCGTTACCTACCTCAGTACTGGCGTCTTTTATTGCGGTGTGGGCCTGTGGTTTTACACTGAATTTTATGTCGTTACTGGGCTTGTCCTTGGCTATAGGTATTCTGATTGACGATGCCATAGTGGTAAGGGAAAACATTGTGCGCCATATGGAAATGGGCAAAGACAATATGACGGCGGCCCGCGACGGCACCCGTGAAATTGGTATGGCCGTTATTGCGACCACTATGTCTATTGTGGCTGTGTTTATTCCTATTGCCTTTCTGGATGGTATTACCGGTCAGTGGTTTAAACCTTTTGGTTTAACAGTGGCCTGTTCTGTATTGGTGTCGTTGTTTATCTCCTTTACGCTCGACCCTATGATGTCTGCCTACTGGCACGATCCGGATCATGATAAAAATGCCAAACGCCGTGGTCTGGGTAAAGTGTTGCAAGGCTTTAATATCTGGTTTGATCATCAGGCTGAGCGTTATTCCAAGCTGATTGGCTGGGCGTTAAAACACCGTAAGTCGATGTGGATCCTGGCTTTTGGCTCATTTTTTGGCGCTATCGCCTTGCAGGATATGTACGGTGGCTCAGGTTTTCTGCCGGAAACTGACGATGGCGGTATAGTGATTTCAGTACGCGCGCCTTCAGAGGCCAGTCTTGAATACACCAGCATTAAAGCGGAGCAAGCCGCTGCTATTGCCCGTCAAATTCCTGAACAGTTGTATACCCAAACCACAGTAGGTACGCAGGGCAATATTACCAGAGCGCAGGTTTTTGTCAGGCTAACCAAAGAAATGGAGCGTAGCCGTAACTCGCGTGAAATTGCCGCTGAATTAAGAGCCAAAGTGCAGCAATTAGTTGGCGCTGAGTACACAGTGTCTGCTGATTTAAACGGCGGCGGCGGTGGTAAAGCACTGCAAATTCAGTTCCGTGGCCCGGATAGCCGTGTGCTGGAAGGTCTGGTCATGGATTTTATGGAGAAATTAAAAACCATACCTGGGGCTGTAGACGTGGGTTTATCTTCTCAGGATCCTAAACCTGAGCTGCAAATTGAGTTTAACCGTGGTTTGGCGTCGAGTTTAGGCTTGTCGATGAATGATGCTGCCAGTGCGCTGCGTTTAGCTTTTGCTGGTGCTGAGATTGGCGACTGGATCGATCCAACAGGGGAAACCCGTAATGTATATGTCCGTATCAAACCGGAAGAGCGCATGACAGTGCAGGATTTAGAGCGTCTACCGCTGTTGTCCAGCCGCACCGGTGCCATGATCCCACTGGAGCAAATTGCCACAGTGACAGTAGGCAAAGGGCCTGCGGTGATAGAGCACTTAGACCGTGAAAGTATGATGGCCGTTGGCGCTAACGTACAAGGCCGCAGTTTTGGTGAAGTGGATGCCGACGCGAAGAAATTGCTGAAAACCATTCCATTCCCACCTGGTTATGATGTAGTTCGCGGTGGACAAAGCCGGGATCAGGAAGAAGTCTTTGGCAGTATCTTTGGCGCCCTTGGTTTAGCTGTGATGCTGATGTATCTGATATTAGTAGTGCAGTTCCATAGTTTTCTGGCGCCAGTGTCTATCATGATGTCTTTGCCTTTATCCTTGATTGGTGTGGTGTTGTCCTTGCTTGTCACGGGGGCCACCTTAAACCTGATGAGTCTGATAGGTGTCGTCATGCTGATGGGCATAGTGGTGAAAAACGGCATTTTGTTGATTGACTGTGCCCGCAAAAAAGAAAGCGAAGGTTTAGGTCTGGAAGAAGCCTTAATAGCAGCTGGTCGTGAGCGGTTACGTCCTATCCTGATGACGACTTTTGCCTTAGTTGCCGGTATGTTGCCTGTGGCTATTGGTATTGGCGAAGGGGCTGCCTTCTACAAACCTTTGGGTATTTCAGTGATAGGTGGGGTATTAACCTCCACTGTACTGACATTGCTGGTGGTGCCAACTTTCTACGACAGTCTGGAGACCTTTAAACGCAAACTGAAAGCCAGACTTGGCCGTAACAGAAAACCAGCTCCGACAAGTTATGGCGAGCCGCTGATCTCTAAATAAGAGGTTTAGTTTGATGAAAAGGAGCACTGAGGTGCTCCTTTGTTTTTGGCAGAAAAAAAGTGGACCTGTTGTGTTCAACTGAGCAAATTGTGCTTTTGTCACAGAGAGTTGGGAAAGACAGCTAAATCCGCTAGTATGACTTTATTCCGCTATTTTTAAGAACTTCAGTATGGATCAGCTAACGCCTTACCAGTTACGAGCGCAGATACGATCAGGCCAGTTCAACAGTCAGACCAGCGGTTTGGTGCCTGGCTATGTGCAGTGCAATATGGCGATAATGCCACAAAGCTGGGCGGCTGAGTTTTTACTGTTTTGCCAGCGTAATCCCAAAGCTTGCCCTTTAGTGGCAGTTGCTGAACCCGGGCAATTTTTGCTGCCTGAACTTGGGCAGGAGATAGATCTTCGAACTGATTTACCTGCTTACCGTGTGTTTAAACAAGGTGAGTTGGTGGATGAAGTTCAGGATATCCGTGCTTTATGGCGGGATGATTTAGTCAGCTTCCTGATTGGTTGCTCTTTTTCCTTTGAAGAGGCATTGGTGGCGGCAGGGCTGGAAATACGCCATATCACAGAAGGCAAAAACGTCCCTATGTACAACACCACATTGCAATGCGTCAGTGCAGGTCGTTTTTCCGGTTCTATGGTGGTCAGTATGAGGCCAATGAAACCTGCTGATGCAATTCGCGCTATTCAAATTTGCAGTCGTTTTCCTGCTGTGCATGGTGCGCCTGTGCATTTTGGTGATCCGGCCGCTATTGGCATTTCTGATATCCGATCACCGGATTATGGTGACGCCGTCAACATTCGATCGGGTGAAGTACCGGTATTCTGGGCCTGTGGCGTTACACCTCAAGCCGTGATTAAACAGGCTAAGCCTGATTTTTGTATTACGCACAGTCCAGGGCATATGTTGGTGACTGATTTGCTGAATTCTTCTTTAGCGAGTTTTTAATGAACCCTTTAATAAAATCCTCGATCAAACTAAATTGCGACTTAGGCGAAAGTTTTGGTGCATGGCAGATGGGGCTGGACGCACAAGTGATGCCATTGATTGATCAGGCCAATATCGCCTGTGGGTTTCATGCCGGCGATCCGACCGTACTGGTCAATACCTTAACTCTTGCCAAACACTATCAGGTTGAGATTGGCGCGCATCCAAGTTATGACGATAAACAGGGGTTTGGTCGCCGCTCTGTAAAAATGCAGTCAGATGAGCTAAAGCATTTACTCTGGTATCAGATAGCAGCAGTGGATGGGGTGGCAAAAAGCCTTGGTGTGGAGCTGAGTTACGTCAAGCCTCATGGCGCTTTGTATAACGATATGATGGCAAGTCCGGCCTTACTTGAAACCGTGATGCAGGCTGTTGCCAGTTACCATAAACCTTTAAAGCTGATGCTGTTGGCCACAAGTTCTGCCGCAGAGCATCGGCTGCTGGCGAAGCGTCATCAGCTGGAGTTGTTATTTGAAGCTTTTGCCGACCGGCGTTACAAAAGCGATGGGTCTTTAACACCTCGCAGTCAAGCAGGCAGTGTGCTGGATCATCAGGCGGCACTGGCGCAAGTTCAGCAGTTACTACAAAACGGCACGGTAAAAAGTGATACAGGCAACAGCGTGACTATTGAGGCTGATACCTTATGCGTACATGGTGATAATCCGGCCGCAGTGGCATTGGTGCAGTCCATTCGCCAGTTGCTGGTAAAGCCATGATCCAACTGGAACTGGCGGGTGAAAACGCTCTGATTTTGTATTTGCCTGCAGAGATCTCTGCTAACAATCTTAACCAGCTTCAGCAGCTGCAACAGCAGATCCGTCTGCTACTTGCAGATCAACTACAGGAGTTATTGCCTTCCTATGCGTCCTTGCTGATTGTATTAAAACCTGCACATTCAGGAGTGTTGGCCGTTAAGGCTATGCTAGAGCAGCAGCTGACCTTAGGCGCTACAGTGTCACAGCAGCAAGGGCAGTTAGTGCTATTGCCGGTGTACTACCACAATGCATGGGATTTAGATGCTGTGGCCGAACGGGCCGATTTAAGCACAGAACAGGTGATTGAACTGCATCAGTCTATGGAATACCGGGTCTATGCCATAGGTTTTGCACCGGGTTTTGCTTATCTCGGAGAACTGGATGCACGCCTTGCCACACCACGTTTAAAAAGCCCACGCGAGAAAGTACCCAAAGGGGCTGTGGCTATAGCCGATCGGCAAACTGCGGTCTATCCGGCTGAATCGCCCGGAGGCTGGAATATTTTGGGTTTATGTCCAATTCCTTTGTTTAAACCAGAACATGCCGGAACCTCAGAAGCTCTGATGCCTTTTAGCGTGGGTGACAGAGTGCGTTTTCAATCGATCAGCCGGGATGAGTTTGTAGCTTTGGGTGGCCAGTTGCCACAGGAGCTGTGCTGATGTCCGCTTTTGTGGTGTTAAAAGCAGGGGTGCTGTCGACCTTACAAGACCAGGGGCGTTTTGGTTATGCGCATTTGGGTTTAAGCCAAGGCGGGCCGGCAGATTATGCCAGCTATCGCATCGCTGATTTATTGCTGCAAAACCAAAGCCCTAGTTGCCAGATAGAGGTTTCTGTCGGTGGGTTAAGCGTACTGGCGTTAACCGATACTGTTTTTTGTGTCACTGGAGCAGCAATGCCCCTGACAGTAAACGGTCAACCTAAAAGTTTATGGCACAGCCATCGCATCAAAAAAGATGATGTGATTGAATTGGGTTTTGCCAAATCCGGCTTGCGCTGCTATCTGGCCGTTGCAGGGGGCTTTAAATTACCAAAAGACTTTGGCAGTAATAGCACAGTGCTGCGGGAAAAAGTGGGGGGTATAGCGGGCGCTGCATTACAGCAAGGCCAGTTTTTACCTGTACGTTCAACTTACCGGCCTCTGCTTTGGGTTTTACCGCAAAAGCTCTGGCCTGACTTTTCCACGCCACTGCAGCTTGGTTTAGTGCCAGGTTATCAACAGCATTGGTTTGACGAAGCGCAATGGCAACAGCTGTGCGGTACTGATTATCAGGTGTCTGCTTTGTATGACCGTATGGGCTATCGCCTGCAAGGTGAACCGCTTTTGTACCAAAGCCAGGCTTTATTGTCCGAAGGTATCAGTTATGGGGCTGTGCAATTGCCACCTGATGGTTTACCTATAGTGCTGTTAAACGACAGACAAACTTTAGGTGGCTATCCTAAACCTGGTGCGATCCTGGCGCGCCATGCAGCGGCGTTAGCACAGTGCACGCAAGGACATTCCATCAGATTTTATCGCATAGAGTCTGAACAGCTTGCAGCCTATCAACAGGAGCAGCAGCGTTATTGGGCTGAACTGCCAATGGATTTCCGGAGTCTGCGCTAATGGATTTACTTGATCTCAGTACTCAAATAGAGCAGATGCTGGTAAGGAACAATCTGCGCGGTATGGCACTACTGTTACCGCATTTGAAAGCGGGGAGTTACTTAAGGGCTGCAAGGTTAATCGCACAAACTAAAGGCCTGGTGCTGATAGGCACGGGGTTTCCTGTCGGGGATAGTTTTGAAACCGATGGTCCTGTTGGCGCTATGGTCTTGTATCAATTGGTTGAAAAACTGGGGGCTACAGCACTGATCTGTTGCGGCGATCCGTTATTTTCCGCTTTAAAAGACCACTACTCGTGCCTGCAATTGCCTGTCAACGCTGCCGATGCCGCCGAATTCGCCCGTCAATCTTTGCTGCGCTTACGCCCTGAACTTATTATTTCGATAGAAAGACCAGGTTTGGCTGCTGATGGTCGCTATTACAATATGCGGGGTGTGGATATCAGTGCTCGTTGTGCCAATTTTGATGTGTTTTTTCAACAGGCATCCTGTCCGACTATAGCTATAGGGGATGGTGGCAATGAAATAGGTATGGGAAATCTTTATCAGGCGGTGTCGCAACTGGCAATCACTCCAGCTGTGACTTGCTGTGATGAATTATTACTGGCCGATGTCTCGAACTGGGCTGCCTATGGTTTACTGGCCTTGGTGTCCAGCTTAAAGGATGCAGAAACAGGGCAAGGCTGGTTGCTCGACTGTCAGCCTGCTGAGCTTTTACAGTATTTAGTCAATCGGGGTTGTGTAGATGGTGTCACTGGCCTTGCCAGCATCACAGAAGACAGTTTGCCGCCCGAACATGCAATGCAGTTGATCCACGACTTACAACAACTTTGTTTTAAGAAATAAGAACTGATAGGAAAAGCCATGAGTGTGGTGTATTTAAACGGGCAATTTATGCCTGCAGAGGACGCAAAAATCTCGCCTATGGACAGAGGCTTTTTGTTTGGTGATGGTATTTACGAAGTGATCCCCTCCTATGGCGGGCGTTGTGTGGGCTTTGCCGCTCATATTCAGCGTTTACAGCAAGGTTTAGCGGCCTTAGAAATTCACTGTGCTTTGACAGAACAAGATTGGTACGAACTGGTACAGCAATTGATTAGACAAAACGGCGCTGGCAATTTGGGCATTTATTTGCATCTTAGTCGTGGCACTGACACCAAAAGAGCTCATGCTTATCCGAAAAATGTTCCAGCCACTGTCTTTGCCTATTGCTTTGAAATAGCTGCAGAACCAAAAGCCGATGTGAATAAAGCTCCCCGTTATAAAGTGATCACAGCAACAGATTTACGCTGGCAGCGCTGCCATATCAAATCTACCGCCTTGCTTGGTAATGTGATGCATCACCAGCAGGCGGCGGCTTTGGGCCTGAACGAATGCATTTTATTTGATGAGCAGGGCTTTTTAACTGAAGGCAGCTCAACCAACGTATTTATTGTTAAAGAGGCTGTGGTGATCACTCCGCCTTTAAGCCATAAAATTCTGCCAGGCATTACCCGTCAGTTACTGCTGAGTATTTTGCGTCAACACAGCCCACTGAAGGTGGAAGAACGGCCAGTTAGTAAAGACGAAGTGCTTGGCGCTGATGAAGTCTGGTTGACCAGCTCCAGTAAGGAAATAGCAGCTGTCATTGAAGTCGATGGGCAGGCTATTGGAAACTCTGAACCTGGCCCGCTATGGTTACAGGCACAGCAGTTGTTTAGTGAACATAAATACAGTTATTAGTGGCTAATCATCTGTAAAAGTTTAAGTTTTCTATTCATTGTCGCCTATGCTTTTTAGGTTGAAACAGAGTACTTGTTATAAAAATCAAATAAATAGGAAGGGATAGTTATGTTGTTAAGGAATTATAAAATTGGGGCCCGCTTGTTAGCTGGTTTTGCGATATTGGGATTGTTGGTGGTGTTACAGGGTAGTATGGCGCTGATGAATATGGCTGAAATGCGCACAGTGTCAGCGGAAATTGAAGACAATACTATCCCTACTTTGGATAATCTCGCTGCGCTGAATTTAAGCATGATGCGGGTACGGATTTTTACCTTTCGTCTGATGCTGGCTGAAACCGATACGCAAAAAGCGGATTATCAGGCTGCTTTGGCAAAGGTACGGACAGAAGTTACCGACTATCAACAGAAGTATGAAAAATTGATTTCTATTGATGGGGAACGAGCCGTTTATCAGCAATTTGCAGCTGCCCAACAGGATTACTTTGCTGGTCAAAGTCTGCTGCTGCAGGCATTGGAGCAGGGAAATAAAGCGGAGGCTGCCCGGATCAGTAATGAAGAGTTAACGGGGCATTCCGATAAAATGACCAAAGCTTTACTGCAGTTGGCTCAGCTAAATCGTGACCACTCCAGAGAACAAACAAAGCTGTCTGCTGAAAATTATGACGTCAGTAAAACTCTGGTTATTAGTGCCATAGTGGTTGGTATTACGGTCAGTATTTTCATCGCCTTGTGGATGACCCGCAGTATCACTGCGCCTATGACCGAAGCCGTGACTGTGGCCGAAACAGTTGCTTCTGGTGATCTGACGCAAAAAATCACTGTCAGTGGTGATGATGAGGCAAGCCGTTTGATGAACGCTCTGCAAAAAATGCAGCAAAACCTGCGTGATGCAATGAGCCATATTTCGAATTCTTCGGATCAACTGGCGTCCGCTGCTGAAGAGCTGAACTCAGTGACCGAAGATTCATCCCGTGGTTTGCAACAGCAAAATGATGAAATTCAACAGGCCGCCACTGCTATTACAGAAATGAGTTCTGCCGTGGATGAAGTAGCACAAACCGCAGTTCAAACCTCTGAGCAATCAACTGAATCGGCGAAAATGGCGGTTCAGGGTCAGCAGCAGGTTGATGAAACAGTCAAAGCGATCCGGGATATGAATCAGGATGTGGCTTTGACCTCGGAGCTGATCCAGGGTTTAGCTGTGCAATCTCAGGATATAGGTAAGGTGCTGGATGTGATCCGCGCTATTGCTGAACAAACCAATTTGCTGGCACTGAACGCTGCGATAGAAGCTGCTCGGGCAGGGGATGCAGGCCGTGGTTTTGCTGTAGTTGCAGATGAAGTGCGTGCTCTGGCACATCGTACACAAACCTCTACCCGTGAAATTGAAGAAATGATAGCCAAAATTCGCAGTGGTACAGGGGACGCTGTCAGTGCAATGAAGCATAGCAGTGATAAAGCCGGCCACGCGTTAACAGTGGCTCAAGCTGCTGGAGAAGCTTTGACCATCATTACTCAGCGTATTAATAAAATCAGTGACAGTAATCTGGTGATTGCAAGCGCTGCTGAAGAACAAGCCAAAGTAGCACGTGAGATTGATCGCAACATAGTCAATATCAGTGACTTAGCTGCTCAAACTGCAGCAGGGGCTAATCAGACCAGTGCATCGGCCCATGAATTATCCCGTTTAGCTGTGGATTTAAATGCTCTGGTTACCCGCTTTAAAGTATAACTACAGGTAGTTTGCATGGATGCTTTACCCCAGGTGACACCACGAGTGCATCAGTTGGATGCGCTGCGTGGTGTCGCTGTACTTATGATTCTATTTGCTAATATTTTTGCTTTTGGCTATCCGCTGGAAATCGCAGAACAAGCCGGGCTCTCAGAGTCTATGTCGTTGTTGTCGAAGCTACAGCATCAACTGTATCAGCTGTTTGTCCGCGGCAAGTTTATCAGTCTGTTGACGCTGTTATTTGGTGCCAGTTTGTATCTGTTATGGCAGCAGAGCCAGATGTCTGAAAACCGGCTTAAAGCCAGAATGTCAGCCTTGTTGCTGATTGGCTTTTGTCATGCAGTCTTTGTTTGGTATGGTGATGTTTTGCTGATGTATGCCGCAGTGGCATCAGCTCTTTTGTGGCAGCGGGTGCTGCACTGGACGCCAGAGCATCAACTGCGATATGCCAGACACTATCTGGCAGCAGGTTTGGTATTACCTGCTTTGGTATGGTTGTTTCCTGCCGGGCAAGTAGCAGATCAAGCTGATACGGCAAAGCTTATTGCGCTATATACAGGGCCATATCATGACCAGCTGTGGCATCAAACAAAGTATCTTGCTTTGGTTGCGTTTGATCTGTTGTTTGTCAGTTACTGGTGGTTTGGTGGCATCATGCTGCTAGCTATGTGGGCTATGCAATCGGACTGGCAACAGCTATTAAAAACGCATTTTGTTACTTTGCTGCTAATTGCTTTAGGTAGTGGCTTACTGCCAATACTTGGCACTGGATTTAATGTTGCAGGAACCGGACTGCATCCTCTTCGCATGATTTCCGATCTCTGTTTTGCGCTGATCTACATCCGGTTGTTTCTCAGCGTTATTCCTTTGTTCCCGGAGTTGTTGAATCTGCTCAGACGTTGTGGCCGTTGTTCATTGTCTTTATACCTCTGGCAGTCGGTGGCCATGGTGTTGTTGTTTCGCTGGGTGTATCCGGAGTTGTTTGGTATGTTGGGCAGGGGATCTCTGACGACTATTGCTTTGATCGTTATCATGCTGCAATTGCTGTGTGTGCAGTATTTTTACAAGACCAGCCAGCTATGGTGGTTCGAGCAGCTGTATCGTTGGCTAAGCCTCAAACTGGAACGCAAAACGCAGGATACAGCGGCATAAAACTACCGGCTCTAAAGGCATTTTAGAATCGATAAGCATAGGACAAGGCTAAGAAATCCAGTCCTGGGTTGGGTTTTTGCAAACCTGCATTGGAATAGTGCATATAACGTAATGCCAGCTGAGCTTTACTGTGCAACTGCCAAATCAGGCCTATCCGGTCTTCAAACTGATAATGCGACCCCAAATCTTTACCAGCAAAACGTTGTTTGTTTAACAAGCTAAAACCTATACCAAATTCCCAATACAAAGCTCTGCCGTACAAGGTCGTGAATTGCTTCACTAGTACCGGAGATAAAGCCAGAGCCAGGTTGCTTTCATATTCAGGCTCTTCACCGTAACGCCACAGATTGGCACTGACTTCCATATACAGTTGAGCATCACCCAGCACTGGTAATTCGGCCAGATGCCATTCTGTGGGCCTGTAGCCCACACGTAAACCTAAAACTTCGCCTTCACCTTTGACTAAATCCAAAGCGACAACCTGAGCATAAGCCTGTAGGCTCAGCAGCATAAAACTTAGTACCAGAAGAATTTTTTTCATCAATGTCCCGCCTTACTCCACCATAATGTTTTGCCTGTTTTACTCTTGGCTTTACAGTGGATAAATACCTAAAACCTCATAGCTATTACCTGATCCTGATTCGTTTTATTTTGCATAGGCATAAAACAAAAATGCTGGAGGGGTTAATAAATATGTATTATGTAACAGTCGGTACATAAGTTGTGACAAAAAAAAAGATATCAAGAGCGCACTATAAAAAATTTATGACAAACAAAAACAAGATGGAAAAACAATGATTGAGGGGGAAAAACAGATAAGAAGTTGACCTTTGTCTACTTGCTGATTAACCTTGCGGTTTCTTCGTTCTAAGGCAGGCACTATTAACATGGCGAATTCTTCAGACCAGACCACGAACACTTTGGATCCTAAAAGCCTGAAAGCTTTACATTTGGATCAGCAGCTGTGTTTTGCTTTGTATTCCACCTCACTGGCGATGACCAAGGTGTACAAGCCTTTACTGGACAAGCTGGGTCTGACCTATCCGCAGTATTTAATTATGCTGATTTTGTGGCAAAACGATGGCCTGGCGTTAAAAGACGTGGGTGAGCAGCTACAAATAGACTCAGGCGCTTTAACTCCTGTGATTAAGCGAATGGAAGCTATGGGTTTATTGATCCGTACCCGTAATCCACAGAATGAGCGGACTCTGGAAATTCGTTTAACTAAAGCAGGCTGGGCTATGCGTGAGCAAGCTGTTCAGGTGAATCAAACTATAGGTTTAAGTTGTGGCATGGCTGAGCCTGAGATCCATGCATTACGGCAGGAACTGGTGCAGTTAAGAGCGCAGTTAAGCAAGAAACTCTAACGCTGATTCGTCTTTAGTTACCAGAAAAAGGGCCTTGATGGCTCTTTTTTTATGCCGTTAACTTCATGACGCACTAAGTTTAAATGCCTAAAAAACAATCACATAAAGAATATCTGCAAAATAATTAAAAAATAAACTTGCGAAATAACAGTTATCGCAATAATATAATCGCACATCAGGTTGAACAGCGGGTTCAACTGCAGTAAAACGACCGGATATAGCAGGTAGCAAAAGTTTTTAAACTGTACAGATTAGGTCCCTAAGGACTGGCAGTAACAATAGTAAAACCGGGTGAGTTCACCCATTTTTTTAAACTATAAAGTTATCGCGATAACACATATCGCAAATAAATAAACTTAACAGAGGAATACATCATGCAAGTACTTTACAAAGCAACAGCCACTTCAACTTCAGGTCGTGACGGTCGTTCAGTCTCTTCAGACGGCGTATTGGATGTGAAATTAAGCACACCTAAAGAATTAGGTGGCGCTGGTGGTGCAGCCACTAACCCTGAGCAGTTATTTGCCGCTGGTTACTCAGCTTGTTTCTTAGGTGCCATTAAATATGTCGCATCACAGCAAAAAGTGCTGATTGGTAACGATGCAAAAATCACTGCTGAAGTGGGTATAGGTCAAATCCCTGGTGGTTTTGGTCTGGATATCGAACTGCAAATCAGTCTGCCAGGTGTAAGCAACGACGTAGCGCAAGACTTAGTGACGAAAGCTCACCAGGTATGTCCTTACTCCAACGCAACACGCGGCAACATAGACGTGCGTTTAGTGGTACTGAACTAAGGCTCTATGACGCCATACCATCAGATAACCAGACTAAACCTTTAGATAATAGCGGCAGTGTTGATTAAAAAAATACACTGTTGTTGCCCCTGAACAAAGGCCAAGAGGCCAGTGGAGAATGATGATGAACACATTTCGTAAAGTTGTAGGTTTTACAGTAATAGCGTTAGGTATCAACAGTGCATTTGCCGCTGGTGGTCCAGGTGTAGAACAACAAACGCAAGGCTTTTTAAATGCGCTGGCTCAGGGCGGTGGTAAGCCGTTAGAGCAACTGTCGCCAAAAGATGCCCGCGCTGTATTAACAGGTGCTCAGGCCGGTGCCAAATTACCAGCCGCTGATGTCAGTGAAAAAACCATTACGATTGATGGCAAACCATTAAAACTGGTGGTGGTTCGTCCTGCAGGCAGCAAAGGTGTATTACCCGCCTTTATGTTCTTCCACGGTGGTGGCTGGGTCTTGGGTGATTTCCCAACCCACGAGCGTTTAATCCGTGACTTAGTCAGCCGCTCTGGTGCAGCTGCTGTGTATGTGGATTACACACCATCACCGGAAGCCAAATACCCTACAGCTATTAACCAGGCCTATGCCGCAACCAAATGGGTGGCCGAGCATGGTAAAGAGCTGAACATCGACAGTTCACGTTTAGCAGTAGCAGGTAACAGTGTCGGTGGCAATATGGCGGCAGTAGTGGCGTTAAAAGCCAAAGAAGCTGGCACACCAGCACTTAAATTCCAGTTGCTGTTATGGCCTGTAACTGATGCGAACTTTGAAAACACCTCGTACAACCAGTTTGCAGACGGCTACTTCCTGACCAAAAACATGATGCAGTGGTTCTGGGATAGCTACACCACTAACCCTGCAGAGCGTAACGAGATTTATGCGTCACCACTGCGTGCAACGACTGAGCAGTTAAAAGGTTTACCACCAACGCTGGTACAAACCGCAGCATTAGATGTACTGCGTGACGAAGGTGAAGCTTATGCCAACAAACTGGATGCGGCTGGTGTGACTGTGACTTCAGTGCGCTACAACGGCATGATCCACGACTTTGGTTTGCTGAACGTGCTCTCCGATGTACCAGGTACACAAGCCGCGATGGACCAGGCAGGTCAGGCACTGAAAAAGCACCTGAACTAATAGCAACCTGAGTTATAGCCCAAAGCCTCCTACGGGAGGCTTCATTCTGAAATGTAGAACATTTTATCAGCATAAAAGCATTATTGGTTCTATTTAATTGTTTATAAAATGGCGAGCAATTCAGAACATAGGTAAAAGTCGAGGTCTGTATGAAAAAGTTAATCATGGCATTGTTATTGGGATTAGGTAGCACTTCAGCTGCCATTGCTGATGAAATGGCGATTGATTTACTCAAAGGTGAGGGCGATGTCACGGGTATACGACTGGCGTATAGACCTTATCACAGCACCATCACAGATTTACCTTTGGTCGGGGATGCAAGCCTTTATCTGGAACTGAGTGCCAATAAATGGCGTTATGGTGATCCGGCTGAGTATGACGACAATCTGGCTATAGCCTTGT